>JAHJYA010000131.1 GCA_018826895.1 Gammaproteobacteria bacterium | reverse complement strand
ACAACCATTACCTGCGTCCTCCGCCTAGCCTGGCGAGATTTTTCGCGGCAACGCGGCTTGCGACGAAACGGGAACAGACCCTAGCGATCCATCGCCCAGACCAGTATTGCCGAAGAGTCTGCGGCCTTCGTGGCCCGCACAGAAGCGCTGCAACAAAAATCCCTTTCCAGCACGCAGACGCAGACCATCGCGGACAGCAGCTCGGCAGGCAAGTCACGCAAAGATAAAGAGTGCTGAAGATAGTTTTCTTTACATGGCCCGAGACCTGATTGCTCCTGAAATCGGTGCCATATTCCGGCCGCTTTAGTTTAAGCGGCCTTTTTTATTCACGACGGTTTATATTGCCCAAATTATAAATAGGCCGAGCAGGACGAGCTGACAAGCAATAGCGCAAACTTCAATCAAAACTGTTCGCGGCGCAACATTGCAATATTGCTACGCGGTGACGCACCGAAGAAACGGCTGTATTCACGACTGAACTGCGAAGGACTTTCGTACCCGACTTGGTAACAAGCAACCGAGGCCTCAACCCCCTCTTGCAGCATCAGCCGATGTGCTTCCTCAAGACGGAGTTTTTTCTGGTACTGCAACGGACTCATGCCCGTCATGTCCTTGAACCGATGGTGCAGACTGGACGTGCAGAGGTTGATCCGCTGAGCCAACTCCTCGATGCGCAAGGGCTGCCGAAAGTTCACGTCCAGCCAATCCACAGCCTGCCCCACCCGATGAGTCTGGGAGTTGACCATGACCACATCGCGCAACTGATGCCCCAGCCGGCCACGCAGCAACCGATAGAGAATTTCCTTGTAGGCCAAAGGCGCCAGCATGGCGATGTCCTGCGGCGTATCCAGCAAGCGCAACAGACGCAGCATGGCCTCCAGCAACGGCAGCTCAAGCGAATCGACATGCAGCCCGGAAGAGGATTTCTTCTTCAGCAAGTGCTTGAGATCGGCATCGAAGATTAACTGGCTAATGGTCCTCGGCTCGATATCGAGCCGAATGAGCAGAAGCGGTCGACTCTGGGATACGCCCTCGGCACGGAAGATCAGCGGCAGCGTCAGTGTCACGAGCAGGCACTCCATGGAGCCGAAACGGTGGCGTTCCTCACGCACACGAACCTCCTGGCGCCCCTGAACCACAACATACAGAGCCGGCTTCTGGTCGGCCTGAAAGGTCTCGACGAGCGCACCACTTCTGATCAGTTGCAACGGTGCAATGGCCGTCTGGTGCGCACCATCGCTTGGCGCAAACCGCGACAAGATATCTGTCATCTCCAACAGCGAATCGGACTGTTCATCGGTCACAGCAGACAAGTCATAACGGGATTGGCTCACCGCAGCCTCCTTCAACAAAGCCCCGCAACTAGGGGCTAGCATTTCAGCCACCCCTGTCAGGTCGAAGGTTTCAGTCTACGGAGGCCAGGTGTCCCAAGGCTGACCGCTCCCTGACAACTCTGTCAGGTACGAACAGCCGCCCACCGGTTTTATTTGCAAGGTGTTACTTGCGCGGTTTGGCCCGCGCCGTGGGCTCGGCTATCAGCGGATCGTCGGGCCAGTAGTGTTTGGGGTAGCGGCCCTTCAAGTCCTTCTTCACCTCGGCGTAGGTGCTGGCCCAGAAGTTGGCCAGGTCCTGGGTCACCTGCACCGGCCGACGCGCCGGCGACAGCAGGTGCAGCTTGAGCCCGATGCGTCCGCCGGCGATGCGCGGCGTTGCGGCAAGGCCGAACAGCTCTTGCAGGCGCACGGCGAGCACCGGCGGCTGTTCGCTGTAGTCCAGGCCGATGCGCGAGCCAGAGGGCACGGCAATGCTGCGCGGCGCCAGCTCGTCGAGGCGCTGCGGCAGCGGCCAGGGCAGCAGGTTGTGGAGGATGCTGGACAGGTCCAGGTTGGCGAAATGGCTCAGGCGGTTGACCTTGCCCAGGTAGGGCGCCAGCCAGTCCTCCAGGGTGGCGAGCAAGGCCGCATCGCTGACATCCGGCCATTCGCTGTTGCCCGTAGTACTCAGGTCCAGCCCTCGCAGCAGCGCAATGCGCGCCTGCCACTGGCGCAGCTCGGGCGTCCAGGGCAGCAGCTCCAGGCCCTTGCGCCGCACCAGGCCAACCAGGGCGCGGCCACGGCTGTGCTCGTCCAGGCTGGGCAGCGCCTCGCGGGCCAGCACCAGCTCACCGACCTTACGCTGACGCTCGGCACGCAGTACGCCCTCGCGCTCATCCCAGTCGATCACCGCTTGCTCGCTGACCAGCTCGGCCAGCACGTCGTCGAACAGCGCGGCGTCCAGCTCGGCGGCCAGGTAGATGCGCTCCTCGCGCTGGCCCTGGCGACTGCCCAGGTCGGCGACCACCAGCCAGCTGTGCTTCATCAGCCCATCGGCTTCAGCGAACTGCGCGGCGCGGCCGTTGGCCAGGCGGTAGTCGGCACCACCCGCGCGGCGTTGCTGGGCGATGCGATCAGGGTAGGCGAACGCCAGTAGCGCGCCCTGCCAGCGTGGATGGGAGGGATCAGCCACGGCGTCGCTGACGGCCGCGCGGCGCAGGTAGCCCTGAAACTGCCGCGCCAGTTGCCGCGCGCGCTGCACGCCACCCCGGGCGGCGCCGCGGGCGGCCTGGCGCTCACCGCTAAGCAGGTCGAGACGACTATGCAGGTCGGCGCCGGCACCGCCCTGGCCGCCGCGCAGAATGTCTCGCTCACCGAGCAGTGCCGCCAGGTCGCAGGCCAGCGCGCCAAGCCCGAGGGCCTGGCCACGCAGCAGCAGGTGGGCGATGCGCGGGTGTGTAGGCAGCTCGGCCATCGCCCGGCCATGCTCGCTGAGCTGGCCGCGTGCATCCAGGGCACCGAGGCGCATCAGCAGGTCGCGGGCCTGGGCGTAGGGTGCGGCGGGGGGCGGGTCGAGCCAGACCAGCTCATCCGGCGCGACACCCCAGCGCGCCAGTTGCAGGGCCAGACCAGCGAGATCGGACTGGAGCATTTCTGCCGCACCATAGGCCGCCAGTTGCTCATGCTGCGCCTGGGACCACAGCCGGTAACAGGCGCCGGGTTGCAAGCGCCCGGCGCGGCCGGCGCGCTGGGTTGCCGAAGCACGCGAAATGCGTTGGGTGTCGAGGCGGGTCATACCACTGCCGGGGTCGAAGCGCGGCACCCGCGCCAGACCAGCGTCGACCACCACGCGCACGCCGTCGATGGTCAGGCTGGTCTCGGCGATATTGGTCGCCAGCACCACCTTGCGTATGCCGGCCGGGGCCGGTTCGATGGCAGCGCGCTGGGCACTGAGGTCCAGCTCGCCATGCAGCGGGCACAGCAGAATGTCGGCGCGCGCGCCCAGGGCTTCGGCCAGTTGCTCGTTCACCCGGCGAATCTCTGCCTGACCCGGCAGGAACACCAGAACGCTGCCCAGCTCCTCATCCAGCGCCTGCAACACCGTCTGCAGCACCCGCGGCTCCAGCCATTCACCCACCTGGTAAGGCGCGCCCCAGCGCACCTCCACCGGGAACATGCGCCCCTCGCTGCGCAGCACCGGCGCCTGCTCGAGCAAGCCGGCCAGGCGTTCGCCCTCAAGGGTCGCCGACATCAGCAGCACCTTGAGCGCCGGCTCACCGCTGTCGGCCCCGCGAAACATGGCGCGACCGTTAAGCGTCAGGGCCAGGGCCAGATCGGCATCCAGGCTGCGTTCGTGGTATTCGTCGAAAATTACCAGGCCGACACCCTCCAGCGCCGGGTCATCCTGCAGCCGGCGGGCAAGAATGCCCTCGGTGACCACCTCGATGCGGGTGCGCGGGCCGACCTTGCTCTCCAGGCGAATGCGATAGCCCACCGTCTCACCTACCGCCTCGCCCAGCTCACTGGCCAGGCGCTCTGCGGCGGCGCGGGCGGCCAGGCGTCGAGGCTCGAGCATGATGATGCGCTGCCCGGCCAGCCAGGGCTCGTTGAGCAGTGCCAGGGGCACCCGAGTGGTCTTGCCGGCACCCGGCGGCGCCTCCAGCACCGCTTCATGGCGAAGGCCGAGGGCCTCGCGCAGGGCCGGCAGCAGGGCATCGATGGGCAACGAACTCATGGGGTGTTCCAGCAATGGCAAAGGCGGCGATTATAACGGCGAACTGCCCCGCCCCTTCAGCGGTCTGACATACGCTGGCAGTGCTGCAGTATTGCCATCATCGGCTTGCTATAGTTGCGCCACTTTTCCCCTGGAGGTGCCCATGCGCACGAAATCCCGTGTTATTGGCGGTGTTGTCGCCGTCGCCCTGTTCACCCAACTGGCCGCCTGCGGCACGATTTTCTACCCGGATCGCCGCGGACAGATCGAAGGCAAGATCGACCCATTGATCGCCGGCCTGAATGCCGTTGGCATTCTGTTCTTTGTGATCCCCGGCCTGATCGCCTTCGCCGTCGACTTCGCCACCGGCGCTATCTACCTGCCAGGCGGCCAGACCGCTCAGGTCGACCCACAGCTGCTCAAGGATGTCGTGGATGCCAACGGCCGAATCGACCAGGCCAAGCTCAAGGCATTGATCGACAACCAGACTGGCCACAGCTTGCCGATCGACGACCCGCGCCTGATTCAGCACAGCGGCAGCGTCGAGCAAATGGCCGCCTACGGCCTGCGCCCCGCAGCCTGATGAAGGGCGCACAGGCGGGCGCGGCATGAATGTAGACCAGCAACACGCGCGCCTGATGCGTCTGGCCACCGTCGCGGCACTGACGGTGGCCCTGACATTGGTGGTTGGCAAGGCCGTGGCCTGGTGGCTGAGCGGTTCGGTCAGCCTGCTGGCCGGTCTGACCGACTCGCTGCTCGACAGCGCCGCCTCCTTGCTCAACCTGATCGCCGTGCACGTTGCGCTGCGCCCGGCCGACGATGACCACCGCTACGGTCATGGCAAGGCCGAAGCCCTCGCGGGCCTTGGCCAGGCGCTATTTATCGGCGCCAGTGCGGTACTGGTGGGCATTCAGGGCGCACAACGTCTGCTTGAACCCGAACCGCTGCAAAGTGGCGCCCTGGGCATTGCGGTGATCATCCTGTCACTGCTGCTCACCGTCGCCCTGCTGCTGTTTCAGCGCCATGTGGTGCGCACCACCGGCTCCACGGCGATCCAGGCCGACTCCCTGCACTACCGCTCCGACCTGCTGCTCAACGGCAGCATTTTGCTCGCCTTGCTGCTAGCAGGTTTCGGCTGGCAACTGGTCGACCCGCTGTTTGCCCTGGGGATCGCCTTCTACATCCTCTACAGCGCCCTGAGCATCCTGCGTGAGGCGCTGGCGGTACTGATGGATGAGGAGTTGTCGGTGTCGATCAGCGAGGATATGTACGCCCGCGCACGGGCCGTGCCGGGGGTGATCGACGCCCACGATTTGCGCACACGCAAATCCGGCACCCGCTGGTTCGTGCAGATCCACCTGGACCTGCCCGGCGACCTGAGCCTGGCCCAGGCCCACAGCCTGTGCGATCAGGTTGAGGCAAGCATCCGTCAGGCCTACCCGCGCGCCGAAGTACTGGTACACGCCGACCCACACTAAGGCTTGTTGACGTTTCGGCGCCTACCAAAAAGTAGCCTGGGTCGAGCGCAGCGACACCCGGGAATAACGCCCCGCTGAAACCCCGTGCATCCGCCCAGATCACTCGCTCTTCCCCACGCCCCACCTACTTTCTGCCTTCTGACGGAATCAAGCGCGGCGGCGTCTGGCTTTTTGCTTTGCCTATCTTTGAGTAGGAGCGAAGGGGGCGCCCAGCTTTCATTCGCGGAATTCGCAACACCATCGCGAATAAATTCGCTCCTACGCGTCACCCTCTGGGGTCTACCGGAGGCGCTGCCGGCAGCGGTGGCGCGGCAGCATCCACGGGGGTGTACAGGGCTGATTCAGGACTGGCCAGCGGCGGCATGGCGCTGAGCAGAGGTGACAACCCCAGCAACATCAACACGCCGACTTCGGCCCAGATAAAGCGCTTTTTCATTACCCGCTCTCCCAGCGTTGGCAAACAATCATTGAGCGCGAAGCATGCCGCCTACCGCGTCAACCGCGGTCAGGCAGATGTAAGTCAAAGGTAAAGAGCCGCGAGCGGGAGACAAGAAAAAAGGGAGGCCTCGCGGCCTCCCCTGGGGAATGTTGTCCTGTGCTGGCAATTCTGTCGCCGCTTTCGTCGCCCGCCTGGTTGGGCAGTGCGGACCCGGGGGCCGCTACGACCCGGTGGGGTCGGCGGCAGCGCGTCACCTGGTTGGGCGTCGCGCCTGGACACTGTGTCCGGGTCTTGAAACTGAGGTAAAGCTTACGCCTCAGGCTGCAGCAGAAGATTGCAAAGATTGCTTAATTAGATAGCCATTGAGCAATTCATAGCTTATAAATCCACATAACACGCAATCTAAATATAAAAGCGCATAGAAATGAACAAACTCGACCGCTACGACCTGAATATTCTCGCTGAGCTGCAGCGCGATGCGACCCTGTCCAACCAGGATCTGGCCGAGCGCATCGGCCTGTCGCCCTCACCCTGCTCCCGGCGGGTCAAGCAACTTCAGGACGATGGCTATATCACCCACCAGGTAGCCCTGCTGGACCGCAAGAAACTCGGCCTGAGCCTGACCGCCTATGTACTGATCGGCATGGACCGCCACACGCCCGAGCGTTTCGAGCACTTTCAGGAGGAGATTCGCAAATGCCCCGAGGTGCTGGAGTGCTGCCTGGTCACGGGGATGGACGCCGACTACCAGCTCAAGGTCGTGGTGCCGGACATGGACCACTACCAGAAGCTGCTGCTCGGCACCCTGACCCGCATTGAAGGCGTGTCGAGCGTGCGCTCGAGCTTCGTCCTGCAGCAGATTCTCTCCAGCACCCAACTGCCGCTGCAGCACCTACGCAGTTGAACCCCGCCGGCGAGGGCGCATCCAACGCCAGGGTGCGCCATAGCGCCGCAGGCGTCGCGAACGCCGAGGCCGCGTATAATGCCGCGTCCGCCCAGCGCTGACGCGCCCGCGTACAGCCAACCACCGAGGTGATGATGGAACCGGAAGTATTTGAAGAGCTGATGATGACTGCCCTGGTCGGCGGTCTGATTCTGTTTATGGCATTTATCGTCTGGGACCTGGCGAAGAAGTCCAAAGCCGGACGCTTTGGCACCATGATCCTGTTTCTCGCCCTGGGCCTGGGCGTGCTCGGTTTCGTCATCAAGACCTTCGTTATCGCCGGCCTCGAAGGCGTCTGACGCCCGTCGGCTTACAGCCGCGCCTCTACCTCGCGCCATGCCCCCGGCGCCAGTCCATCCAGGCACCAGGGGCCGATAGCCACCCGCACCAAGCGCAACGTCGGCAACCCCACCGCCGCGGTCATGCGCCGTACCTGGCGGTTACGCCCTTCGCGAATCACCAACTCCAGCCAGGCCGTGGGGATGCTCTTGCGAAAGCGCACCGGCGGGTTACGTTCCCACAGCTGCGGCGCCTCCAGCAACCGCGCCTCGGCCGGTAGCGTCGGGCCGTCGTTGAGCTGCACGCCGTCGCGCAACTGCTGCAGCTGCGCCTCGCTCGGTTCGCCTTCCACCTGCACCCAATAGGTTTTCGCCAGCTTGTGTTTAGGGTCGGCAATGCGCGCCTGCAAACCGCCATCGTTGGTCAGCAGCAGCAAACCCTCGCTGTCACGGTCCAGACGCCCGGCCGGGTAGACGCCCGGTACCGTGACGAAATCCCTGAGCGTGGCACGGCCCTGATCATCGTTGAACTGGGTCAGCACATCGAAGGGTTTGTTCAGCAGCAACAGGCGCGGCTCGGCCGGCGGCGCTTTAGCCACTCGGCGCACGACAGGTTTGGCAGACGCTCGACGCGGCGCAGCGGGACGAGGAGGACGGGGCATGGCAAATCCGGGTGAAGACGCGTGGCCCGACAGTGTAACCGAGGCCATGCTGGCGTTATCACTCTGGCGAATGCAGGTCCAGCTCCCACGACCAGCCAGCTATGCTTTTAGGCCACTGTTTCCGTCTTCGAGGTCATGCTCATGAGTTCGCCTGCACACGTCGATACCTTTACCGGCTGGGCTGCTACAGCACCAGGTGCGCCCCTTGAGCAACACAGCTACGACCCGGGTCCGCTGGGCGCTGAAGACGTCGAAGTGGCGGTGGAATACTGCGGCATCTGCCACTCCGATCAGTCGATGATCGACAACGAGTGGGGCAATGCGCGCTACCCGTTTATCCCCGGTCACGAAGTGGTCGGCACCGTGGTGCGCCTGGGCGAGCAAGCACGCGGGCTGAAGCTCGGCCAGCGCGTGGGCATCGGCTGGTACAAGGGCAGCTGCATGCACTGCAGCGCCTGCATGGGCGGCTCGCACCAGCTCTGCGGCACGGTCAAACCGACCATTGTCGGTAGCCACGGCGGCTTCGCCGATCGCCTGCGCAGCCACTGGGCCTGGGCCGTGCCGCTACCCGAGGAGCTCGACCCGGCGTTGGTCGGGCCGCTGTTCTGCGCCGGTTCGACGGTGTTCAGCCCGCTGCTGGAGTTCGATGTAAAACCCACCGACAAAGTTGGCGTGGTCGGTATTGGCGGGCTCGGTCACCTGGCCCTGGGCTTTCTCAATGCCTGGGGCTGTGAGGTCACCGCTTTTACCTCATCGCTGAACAAGCAGGAGGAAGCCAAGCGCCTGGGCGCACACAAGGTGGTTGCCTCCACCGACAGCGCGGCGCTCAAGGCCATCGCCGGCAGCCTGGATTTTCTGCTGATCACCGCCAGCGCCGACCTGGACTGGAATGCCCTGATCGGCACCCTGGGCGGCAAGGGTCGGCTGCACTTTGTCGGCATCGTACCGAGCGCGATCCCGGTGCATGTGTTCAACCTGATCCCGCGTCAGCGCAGCCTGTCCGGCTCCCCGGTGGGCTCGCCGGCGAGCATGGCGAAGATGCTGGCGTTCTGCGCGCGCCATCAGATCCTGCCGCAGGTCGAGCACTTCCCGATGAGCCAGGTCAACGCGGCGATCCAGCACCTGCGTGATGGCAAGGCGCGCTATCGCGTGGTGCTGGATGCCCGTCGCTGACACCGGACTGGCAAATTTGTGTGTGGCCCGGCAAATGGCGTGGCATGGACCATTCCCGCGTGTACTGAACGTTTGGGTTGCGCCCCTCACGGGCGCCACATCTTGATTCGCTGAGCTCACCCTGCGGGCCAGCCTGCGGCTGTTACTCCGCTACGCTCCGTTTCTTTGCTTGCCCAAGAAAGGTGTGCCAAAGAAGGGCACCCCGACATCCGGGTTTCGCTGCGCGAAACTT
>JAHJYA010000130.1 GCA_018826895.1 Gammaproteobacteria bacterium | reverse complement strand
TGATGCCCAAGTACGCCAGCCTGATCTACAACGGTTTCTGGTGGAGCCCGGAGCGTCTGATGCTGCAACAGATGATCGACGCCTCCCAGGCCAACGTGAACGGCGTGGTACGCCTGAAACTGTACAAGGGCAACGTCATCGTCACCGGCCGCAAGTCCGACGATTCGCTGTTCGACGCCAACATCGCGACCTTCGAAGAAGACGGCGGCGCCTACAACCAGCAGGACGCAGCGGGCTTTATCAAGCTCAATGCCCTGCGCATGCGCATCGCCGCTGGCAAAGGCCGCAAGATGCTGTAAAGCACCACAGCGCTCCGGTAAGACCCACAAACCCCGGCCCTGCGCCGGGGTTTGTGTTTATCCACTATCAGGTTTTGTGCCCCACGCCAAAGCGCCTGCGATAGTGGGCAGGCGCTAATCCGGTGGCTTTGTTGAATAGCCTGCGAAACGCGCCTGTATCACGGTAACCAACCGTCCAGGCAACGTGTTCAATGGAACGGTTGGTCAACTCCAGAAGTTCACAGGCTTTGCCGATGCGCAGCGCCTGGCAGTACTCGGTTGGTGTCAGCCCGGTTGCGTGGCGAAAGCGCCGCAGCAAGGTGCGTTCGCCCAGATTGGTGTATGCCGCCAACTGATTGATACCGCCAATTTGCCCATCATGGGCGTGCAGCCAGTGCTGGGCCTTAACAATTACCTCATCGCCATGGGCTAGGTTGGGCACGAAACGCTTGAAGCATTGTTGCGAGTGACGGGGCTGGTCCAACACCAGAAACCGCGCTGTTTCGGCTGCGAGGCTGGGGCCGAGCAGGCGCTCGACCAGAGTCAGGCCCAAGTCAGTCCAGGCCATGAGGCCTCCGGCGGTAATGACATCGCCGTGGTCGATGATCATCTTGTCGGCGTCGACCGCTATAGCTGGATAGTGGTTTGCCAGATCGCTTGTCAGGCTCCAGTGCGTCGTCGCCGAGCGGCCATTGAGCAGGCCGGCCTCCGCCAGCAGGTAGACGCCAGCGCATACCGAGGAAATGAGGGTCCCGCTGCTGTGCCAGGACGTTATCGCCGGAATAAATGGGCGTGCTGTCAGTGCGTCGAGATGATCGCCCAGGCACGGCGGCACGATCACGATGGCAGGGCAATGTGTTCCAGTGGGGGCATCGGCACAGGTCACAAGCCCCTGGGCGTCGAGTTGCCAATGGTTAACCTGAATTTCGGGCAGGTGTGTAGCCGCGTGCTCACGCCGCAGTTGGTTAGCGACCGTGAAAATGTCGCTGAGGCCGTAAACGGCTGCGCGCTGAACGCCCGGGTAAAGCAGGATGCCAACCTGCGCCGCGGACTCTGTGTCACTCATTGTCAGTTCTTCCACCAAGAATGTCGGTTTTGCCAATCCACGAACCACCTGCTCCGCCCATAGGCTATCTACTTATTCTTAGCTGCAATCAACTGATGGAGTGTGTCATGAGTAAGCGAGCCCTTGTGTTGGTGGATATTCAGAACGACTACTTTGCAACCGGTAAATGGCCTCTTGATGGTGTCGATGCTGCCGCTGACAACGCCGCGCGTATCCTGGCGCACGCACGCGCCAGTGGTCAGTTTGTGGTGCATATTCGGCATGAATCCACTGAAGAGGATGCGCCGTTTTTCCAGCCTGGAAGTGAGGGCGCACAGACCCACAGCAAAGTTGCCAGCCTTGCCGGCGAACCTGTGGTGGTGAAGCACCAGATCAATGGGTTTCTGGATACCCCGCTCAAGTCGATCCTTGACGAGCAGGGCATCGAGCAACTCACCATCGTCGGCAGCATGAGCCATATGTGTGTGGACGCGCTCACGCGGGCGGCTGCGGACTATGGTTATGCCAATACCGTCATTGCCGATGCTTGCGCGACCCATGAGCAGACGTTTGGCGACGTCACGGTACCGGCGGCGCATGTGCAGGCTGCGTTTATGGCGGCTCTTGCCTTTGCTTACGCAGAAGTCCTTTCAACCGACGAATACCTCGCACGCGCGCTCTGATTTTCCGCAGCGCCGCGTTCATCACCCGGGTTGGCCAGGGCTGCCCCCGGGACCACTGCGCTCTTGCTTGAACCTGCAGCTCTTCTCGCGCCCAACGTTGCTCAAGCAATTGCATGACTTCGGCATACAACGCTTTATTATTTATTGACTAAATATTTTTTGTGAATTAAATGATTAATCGAGGCGTGATGCCTGCACAGGCGAGCACCTGATGGCGCCGATCCGTGGCTGTGCTCGCAGACAAACACACAACAATAAGCTGCTGGAGCCCGTGCGGTGAACGATATCTCAATCCCCCCCTTGCAGCTGGTGATGAGCATTACTGCGCTGATCTCTGAAGGTGAAATTCTCGGCCGTTGCGTGGATGGATACCGCATCAACTACCCCATCATCGGTGGTCACTTCTGCGGCCCTCTGCTCTCTGGAGAGGTGCTGTCTGGCGGCGCTGACTGCTTTTTACTGCGCCAAGACGGTGTCGGTGACCTGGATGCGCGCTATCACCTGCGCACCCACGATGGGGTGCTGATCAATATTCACAATATTGGGCAACTGACGCTGACCGAGCGGGGGCGCGAGCTGGAGAGCCAAGGGCTCTGGCCTGTTCCCAGTTGCGAATATGACTGCACCTGTACACCACGCTTCCACGTAGCGCAGGGGCCGCTTAGCTGGCTGACCCAGCAAGCCTTCATTGGCAGGGTGGAGTACCCCAGCGAGCGCGAAGTGCTGATTCATTGTTACAGGCTGGCGTCCAATATGACGCGTTAGTACCGATTACCCGTTATCGGGCTTGGCAGCCGCCATCCCATAGAGAATCAAGCCAGAGGTCTGACGAACCTGTTGGCGATGGGTTTCCAGGTCGAGGGGTTCGCTACTTGTCAGCCGCAGCAGCTGCAGGTGCGAGTAGTCATTGAGCAGAAAGGCGGCCAGGTCAACATCCAGGTCAGCGCGCAGTTTTCCAGCCTTTTGTAACTCGCGTAAAAGCCCGGCGATCTCTCCGCGCAAGACGTCATTCATGCGCTTGTAACTGCCTGGCAAACCGTTGAGGCCGCCACTGAGTACGTGCAGCAACAGTTCACGCCAGATAGGCGCTGGAAGCATTGCAAGTGCTTGATCAACCAGAACTTTTTCAAGGTAGCAAAGGGCGTCGAGCGGGTCATCCATCTCGGCAATATGTGCGCGGGCCTCACTGATGGCGCGCTGATCACCTTCTTGCAACATCTCCACCAGAATTTCATGTTTCGAGCCAAAGTATTTGAAGACTGTTGGCGCTGAGACTCCAGCTTCCTGAGCAATCTGCTCAATCGTCGTGCTCTGAAACCCCTTGCGCTCGAACAGCTTGACCCCAGCCCGGCTGATGGCCTGGCGGCGCATTTTTTTCTGTCGTTCTCGCAGTCCGGTCAAGGCGTGCTCCTGAAACTCATAGGTCCGTGACGGCCAGCATAACGGCTAATGCTTTCTTGCAAAAATATTTTATTGACTAAAGTAATTTATCCGATTAATTATTCTGTCACATCTGCCGCGCGCAGAGCTCCAGACAGGAACCTGTTCTATGTCGCTTCACACGGATTCGCCTACCGCTCAAAAACTCGCCCGGCACTACGCCGATGCTCACGAGGCACTGCTGAGTGACGTTCGCCCAGACACCTTCATGACGGGCTTCCCGCCCGCTGAGGCGCAACGCGTGACCTGGGCCAACTGGATGAGCCCGCCGTTCAACAAATGGGGCTTCCGCCACCTCGCCAGGCTGCGCCCCAGCATCTCTGTTGCGGCTGGCGAGGGCGCACCAAACCCACTGCCGGTGGTAGCAGAGGACCTGGATGGGTTCAGTTTTGAAAGCATCTGCGGGCTGACTATCCGCCTGGATGAGCACCTGCTGGCCAGCCACTGCGATGCGTTCATCGTGCTGCACCGTGGGCAGGTCAAGTACGAGCGTTACTTCAATGGCCAGATGCCCAGCGACCGCCACATCATGTTTTCGGTGACCAAGTCGCTGATCGGTGTGCTGGCAGAGCAGCTCATTTGCGAGGGGGTGATGAACCCGCAACTGCGGGCTGACCACTATGTGCCTGAATTCGCCGGCAGCGCTTTTGCCGATGCAACGGTCCGCCAGCTTCTGGATATGGCCGTGGGCATCGCCTACACCGAGCGTTACGACGACCCCACCTCGGAAAGCTCCCAGTTCGGCTACGCCTGCGGCTTCCAACCCGCCCCGGCGGCATACGCTAAGCACGCCTCGCTTTATCAGTACCTGCCTTCGCTGCGTAAAAAGGGCGAGCACGGTGGCTTCTTCCATTACGTCACAGCCACCACAGAAGCCTTGGCCTGGGTGATGGAGCGTGCGAGCGGCAAGGCGTGCGCGCATATGCTGGCCGACGTTTGGCAGCAACTTGGCTGTCAGCGTGACGGTTATTTCATGGCCGATCCCTGGGGCCGTGGTGTGGCCGGCGCAGGCTACAGCGCCACCGCACGAGACATCGCCCGGTTTGGCCTGATGCTGGCCAATGACGGCCTGTGTGAAGGGCGTCGAGTGCTTGATTCGCGTGTCGTCGATGCCATTGCGCAGGGCAGCGATCCGGCGATTTACGCCGCCAATGAAGAGTTCAGTAGCTGGACGCCTGGCGCCTCATACCGCAGCCAGTGGTACGTGTTCAACGACCACAGCCAGGCGTTGATGGCCTGCGGCATCAGTGGGCAATACCTGTTTGTCGATCGTGACACCGATGTGGTGATCGTCAAGCAGTCGTCGCTACCTGAGGCAATCAGCATTTTCGACCCAGACAACGTTCGTGCACTCCGCGCACTGGCCCGCCATTACGCGAACTGATCCCCCATTACAAAAAGATCCACCGACAGGCACATGCCTGTCGGCTCCGCGCTGCTGTAAGCGCGATGGCGACGGTTGTCGCCTGAAAACTGCCCTGTGACACAAAAACAATCAACCAGGAGCAACCCATGATGCGAGTCCCACGTGTCCCCTCATTGCTGACCGTTGCGGTATTGGCCAGCCCCGCCGCCATGGCCGGCTACACCTTCGAGGAGGGCGACCTCTCTGGCGAGGTCAGCCTCACTGCCGGTGGTGCGTCCATCAGCACGCGCAACGTCAACTTCGGCGCAGGCCGGGTTGACACGCGCAGCGGTCAAAACACCGGTAAACGGGCCGACTGGCAGGAGGTGTATGTCAAGCCAGCGGTCAGCTTCAACTACGCGCTGAACCCGGATTTCGATTGGCTGGCCAAGGGCTCGGTCGTCGCGGCTTCGACCTTTGGCGACGGTGATGCGGGCGGTTTCACTCGCAGCTCTGATGGGCGTGTCTCGGTAGAGGAGGCGTATGCGGGCTTTCGCGCCGGTAACTGGCGCTTCACTGCCGGGCGCCAGGATTACATGATTGGTACTGGCTTTATCGTCATGGATGGCAACCTCGATTTTCACAACGATGGCGCTTTTTGGTTAGGGCCGCGCACGGCCTTTCGTGACTCAGCGGTACTCGCCTGGTCGCGCGACGCGCTTGCTGTACAGGCATTCAGCCTGCGCACCGATGACCACCTCGGTGACTACCGCATGAACGGGGTAAACGTCGATTACACAGTGCCCGAGGTAGCAACCTTTGGCGCAATGGCGATGAAACTCGACTCAGAAGAGCGCTCATCCAACCTGGCGACCCCGCGTGAGGGCATGGAGGTCTACAACCTGCGTGCTTTGAACGCCAAGTTGCCTGGCATTGATGACCTGACCCTGAACGCCGAATACGCGATCCAGGGCGGCGAGGGCAGTGGGGTCGAGTATGACGCCAAAGCCTGGTACGCCAAGGCCGAGTACGCGTTCAGCGATTTACCCCTGCAGCCGGTGCTTGGCTACCGCTATGCCTACTTCTCTGGCGATGAAAACCTGGGCGATAACAAGCGCGAAGCTTGGGACTCGCTGAGTAAGGGCTTTATCGACTGGGGCACCTGGCTGATTGGCGATGTGGTGGGTAACTACCTGCTCAACAACAGCAACCAGACTGTTCACACCTGGTCCCTTAAAACCCATGTACACCCAACGGTTACTGTGGGTGCCATGCATTATCAGTTCTCTCTCGATGAAAAGAATCTGTTCGGCGCACCGGTCAGCGACCGGCGCTTTGCTGACGAGAGCGTGATCTACCTCGACTGGACGCCCACTCCGCGCTTGTACACCTCGTTCTCGTATAACTGGGTACAGCCCAAGGCAGCCGCCAAACAACTGCTGGCGGACAAAGATTTCTCCGCTGTCGAAATGTATTTCACTTATCGTTATTGATGATGCTGCACCAGCCTGGCTGGTGCACAGGAGAGTCACATGAATTCTTTGGTACGTTTTATCACGGCAGCAATAGCCCTTATTGTCGTCAGCAGTTCGGTAGTTGCAGAACAACGCACGGTGCGAATTTACAACTGGCTTGAATACTTGCCGGGTGAGATTCTCAAGGACTTTGAAGCCGAGACCGGTATTCGTCCGGTCTACGACGTATTCGATAGCATTGAAATGCTCGAATCCAAGCTACTCACGGGTAACTCCGGGTATGACGTGGTGTTCCCCAGTGCAGCCAACCTGGCCAAGTTCATTCAGGCTGGCGCCTTCGAGCCTTTGGATCGCAGCAAGTTAAACAACTGGTCGCACCTGGACGAGTCCTTCATGGTCAACTTAGCGGCCACCGGCGACGAGGGTAACCAATATGCGATCCCTTATATGTGGGGCACGACATTGATTGGTTACAACGTCGATATGGTCCGCAAGGCGCTTGGGCCGGATGCGAAGTTGGACAGTTGGGACCTGATCTTCAAGGAAGAAAATATCGCCAAACTGGCCAAGTGTGGCGTCGGCTTTATCGATGCGGCCAATGAGATTTTACCCATTACGCTGCAGTACCTAGGTTTGCCTTCACACTCCACCAGTGCAGAGGACTACCGCAAAGCCCAAGAGCTGATGATCTCGATTCGGCCCTATATCAACTACTTCAGCTCGTCGCGTTATGGCATGGACCTGGCGAACGGCGATATCTGCGTCGGTATAGGTTGGTCCGGTGGTGTTGCGCTGGCAACGCGTCTGGCTGACGCTGCCGGTAAGGGCGTCAAAATTGACATGATTCTGCCCAAAGAAGGCGCTCCGCTTTGGTCGGATGTGATGGCTATTCCTAAGGGCGCAGTGAATCGCGACGAAGCGCATGCGTTTCTCGACTACATGATGCGCCCCGACGTCATTGCCAAGGCCACCAACGCCATTGGCTACCCCAACGCCAACAAGGATGCCACCGCTCTGATTGATCCCAGTGTCCGCGATAACCCGAACATGTATATACCGGCGGACAGACTGCCTTCGCTTTTTGTGCTCAAAGCATTGCCGCAGAACGTTGAGCGCATTCGCATGCGCACGTGGAACGCGATACGTACCGGTAAGTAAAATCCTTCAAGGTCCAGCGCCGTGCTGGACCTTTCTTCTGCGCCGCGGTTATCCCGCAGCAGCCTGTATCTCCCGCCTTATCACGCGTCTTGATGACACCTCTTTGGCCCCAGGCCGCGTAGTTGTCGACCGGCACCGTCGCGCCCTCGCTGATTGAGCGGATGTTGGCGCGTTACCTGCCGTAACCCCGCGCTTCATTTTGGGGTGTTGCGCCCCGTTTTATGACATTAAGACCTCTCTACTCTTGCACTCCCCGCGCTACCTCGCAGAACGATTTCTATTGAAAACAGAGCGTTAGAAGGACTTTTAATCTTCTGGCATGCCCTCTGCGGGCACGGTTTCAACAACCAGCTGTCGCC
Organism: Gammaproteobacteria bacterium; assembly: GCA_018826895.1. Lineage (GTDB taxonomy): Bacteria > Pseudomonadota > Gammaproteobacteria > Pseudomonadales > Pseudomonadaceae > Aquipseudomonas. The sequence goes on along the minus strand of JAHJYA010000130.1, from coordinate 31,585 downwards.
GATAGAGTTTGAAAAGCGCTATTTTCAGAGCCTGGAAAGTGTCTAGGGAATCCGGGGCGATTCAAGTACAACCTGCATGATCGTGCCGATTTTGAGCAGAGCATCCAGGGCTTTGCCTTGGATAACCATATTGCAGTGGTCAGCTACTTCAGCTTGGCATCCGGTTTTCTCACAGGTAAGTACCGAGATGTCGCAGATATTCAGGGGCACCCGCGTGCTGAAGATCTGCAGCGTTACTTCACTCCCTGTGGGCAGCGGATCCTGGCAGCCCTGCTGAGCGTTGCTCAGCAGCGTGTAGTCAGCCAGGCCAGTGTTGCCCTGGCCTGGCTGAGACAGCAACCCGGCATCAGTGCGCCTATCGCAAGCATTACCAGCCCTGCGCAATTGCCCATGTTGGTAGAAGCGGCTGATCTTGTGCTGAGCGCAGAAGAGTTGGCGTTGTTGAGTGCGGCCAGCATTTAGCCGAGTCAGTCAGCTCCTGTTTAAGGCTATGCAGGTCATAACGCAGCACCTGTGTGAACCAGCGAACGCGCGTAGGAGCCCCGCCACGGGGCGAATCGATTGCAGCCATTCAGTTATTTCGGCGTTGTCCATGGCATTCGCCGCGGGGCGCGGCTCCCACGAAAAGCATTGACGCCGTGCAACACAGCCAACAAAAAAGCCCCGGCCAGGCTACCTGGACGGGGCTTTTTGTTGGTGAGCGGCTTCAGATATCGAAGTCGTACTCGGCCAGCTGTTTGTGCAAACGACGTTCTTCGAGGAAGTTGTCGATGATGCGGCGCTTGGTCAGGTTGGTTTTCGCCACTTCGACCGGTGCTTCGGCATCATCCGCGTCTTCCGCGACGAAGTCGTCTTCGAGTTCAAGGTTCTCTTTGCCGGTGCTCATTGCATTCACTCCAGGCTACGGGGGCGATTGCGCACCTTATATAGACAAATACCGGGCGGGTAAAAAAGATTTTTTCAATCGATACCCATGAGAAAACCTCTGATGCTCAATCGTTCGAGGTTTTCTCGCGGTATTCGCACAAATCTTCGATACGGCAACTGCCACAGCGCGGCTTGCGTGCCACACAGACGTAGCGCCCGTGCAGGATCAGCCAGTGGTGCGCATCGAGCAGATAGTCCTTGGGCACGAACTTGAGCAGCTTCTTTTCCACTTCCACCACGTTCTTGCCCGGTGCGATGCCGGTGCGGTTGCTGACGCGGAAGATATGCGTGTCCACGGCCATGGCCAACTGGCGAAAGGCGGTGTTGAGTACCACGTTGGCGGTCTTGCGGCCGACGCCGGGCAGGGCTTCGAGGTCTTCGCGGTTGTCCGGCACCTGGCTGCCGTGCTTCTCGATAAGGATGCGGCAGGCTTCGATGACGTTCTTTGCCTTGCTGTTGTACAGGCCGATGGTCTTGATGTACGCCGACAGGCCGTCGACGCCGAGGGCGTAGATGGCCTCCGGGGTGTTGGCCACGGGGAACAGTTTGGCCGTGGCCTTGTTGACGCTGACATCGGTGGCCTGGGCCGACAGGGTCACCGCCACCAGCAGTTCGAACGGCGTACTGTAGGCCAGCTCGGTCTTGGGCTCAGGGTTGTCTTCGTGCAGACGGCGGAAGATTTCCAGGCGTTTGGCAGCGTTCATTCGATCACCCCGGTCACCCGTACCCGGCGACTTTGTACGGGGGCTTCGGGGGCGGCGGCCTTGGCGCGCTCGGCCAGGGCCTGGTCGATGCGGTTCTTGCCGGCGATCAGCAGGCCCAGCACGATAAAGGCACCGGGCGGCAGGATCGCCAGCAGAAAGCCCTTGTAGTCCGCGACCAGAGTCAGTTGCCAGTCATTGGCGATGGGGCCGAACAGCAGGTGCATATTGGCCAGTAGCGCACCGGTGCCGAGCAATTCGCGCGCGGCACCGATCAGCACCAGCACCAGGCCGAAGCCAATGCCCATCATCAAACCGTCGTAGGCGGCGCGTGCCGGGTCGTGCTTGGCGGCAAAGCCGTCGGCGCGGCCGAGGATCACGCAGTTGGTGGTGATCAGCGGAATAAAGATACCGAGGATCTGGTACAGCTCGTAGGTAAAGGCCTGCATCAGTAACTCGATGCAGGTGGTCAGGGCGGCGATGATCATCACGAAGGCCGGCAGGCGCACCGCCGTATTGACCACCCCGCGCACCAGCGAGACTGCGGTGTTGGAGCAGATCAGCACCAGCGCGCTGGCCAGCGCCAGGCCGAGGGCGTTGACCGTGGAGTTGCTCACGCCCAGCAGCGGGCAGAGACCGAGCAGTTGCACCAGGGCCGGGTTGTTCTTCCACAGGCCATTTACGGTGATGTCGCGGTAACGGGTCATGGCTGTGTCTCCGGCAAGCCGAGCAGGCTGGCACGATGGGCCTGGAAGTACAGCAGGGCATTGTGCACCGCCTTGACCACTGCCCGTGGGGTGATAGTGGCGCCGGCAAACTGATCGAAGTCGCCGCGGTCCTTTTTCACCGCCCAGCCCGATTCATCGGGGTTGTTCAGCGACTTGCCCGCGAAACTGTGGATCCAGGCACTCTTGGCCAGCTCTATCTTGTCGCCCAGGCCGGGAGTTTCGCGGTGCTTGAGCACGCGTACGCCGGCGACCTGGCCGTCGGCGCGGATGCCCACCAGCAGCTCGATGGCGCCGCTGTAGCCATCCGGTGCGGTGATCTGCAGGATCACCGCGCTGGGTTGGCCGTCTTTGTACGCCCGGTACGCCGGTTGCGCGCCGCGCCCGCCAAGCAGTGGGTCCTGCAAGCTCATGCTGGCGTCGAGCAGGTCGTTGTCATAACTGCCCGGTGGCAGGATCTCGCCCAGGGCGCGCACCTGGGCGGCGCGGGCGGCGGCCTCGATGCGCCCTGCAGTGGCTTGCTGGATCAGGGTGACCCCGCCGACCGTGACCATGGCAAACAGGCCGAGGACCAGGGCGTTCTTCAGCATTGAGTGGCTGATTTCCGGCAGCATGTTCAGTCCCCCACCTTGAAGCCATTCGTGGGCTTGCGATGCCCGTAGGTGCGCGGGCGCGTGTAGTAATCGATAGTCGGCGCGGCCAGGTTCATCAGCAGTACGGCGAAGGCCACACCATCGGGGTAGCCGCCCCAGGCGCGGATCACATAGGCCAGGATGCCCACGCCAGCACCGAAAATCAGCCGGCCGCGGTTGCTGGTGGCGCCGCTGACCGGGTCGGTGACGATAAAGAATGCGCCGAGCATGGTCGCGCCGGTCAGCAGGTGAAACAGCGGCGAGCCGTTGGAGTCCGAGCCGCTGCCGTTCCAGAACAGCAGACTCATGATGAACAGCGCAGCGAGCATGCCGACTGGCGCGTGCCAGGTGAACAGGCGCTTGTGCAGCAGATACAGGCCACCGGCGAGAAACGCCAGGTTGACCGCCTCGCTGCCAGCGCCGCCGAGGTAGCCAAAGGCTGGGCTGGCGGCGTGCAGCTCATCAATGGTCAGGCTCTTATTGATTTTCAGGGCATCCAGCGCCGTGGCTTGCGCCCAGCCATCGGGCAGGCTGGCAATGCCCAGGATGTGCCCCAGCCCTTCGCCCAGGCCGATGCTATGCGGCGCCGGCCAGCTGGTCATTTCCAGCGGGAAGGAGATCAGCGCCACCACATAGCCGAGCATGGCCGGGTTGAACGGGTTCTGCCCCAGGCCGCCATAGAGCTGCTTGCCGAAGCCGATGGCAAAGCCGCAGGCTACCAGGGTCAGCCACCAGGGCGAGTAGGGCGGCAGGGCCAGGGCCAGGAGCACGGCGGTGAGCAGGGCGCTGCAGTCCTTGAGAAAGAACAGTACGGGTCGCTTGCGCGCCGCCAGCATGGCTGCCTCGAAGCCCAGGGCGCAGACGCTGGCCCATAGCAGGTTGAACAGGGTGCCGGCGCCGAACAGCCAGGTCAGGGCGAAGATGCCCGGCAGCGTGGCCAACAGCACCTGTAGCATGACCCGCTGGGTACGGTTGTGGCCCGTGGCATGGGGCGATGTGATGCGGGGCAGGGCCATTGACGCTCCGGTTGTGGGTATCGTCCGCGCCGCGTTCGCGCGGCACGGGCTGCATTAGCTGATGGGGGCCTGGGTGTTGCTGTGCTCGGCCAATTGCGCTTCGGCGTTGGCCAGGCGCTGACGGGCCTGCTCTAGCGCGTCGGGCGCTGCCTGCTCATCACGCTCCAGCTTGCGCAGGTCGGCGCGGGCGAAGGCGACTTCGGTCTTCAGGGCTTTCAGGTCGTCGTCCACGCCTGGCCGTTCGCGGCGTACCAGCTCCGGTGCCGGTTTGTCCGAGGCCGCTTCGGCGGAATGCAGCGCCTGCTCGGCGCTTGCCAGGGCATCGCGCAGCGGCTGCAGACTGGCCTCGTCGGCAGCGGCCTTTTCGGCTTTCTTCAACTCGGCACGTTTTAGCGCCAGCTCGATCTTGGCTTTTTTCAGCGCCTCGTCGCCGGCGGGCTTGGCCGTGGCTGCGGGGGCTTGGTCTTGCAAGTTGGTGAGGACTTTCTCGGCGTCTTCGAGTTGCTGGCGCAGGCTTGTCAGCTCGGCCTGCTGGTCGGCGTCAGGGGCTTCGAGCTTTTCCAGTTTGCGCAGTTGGGCCTTGAGCATGGCAGCGTCGATCTTGGCCTTTTTCAGTGCGTCGTCGCCGGCAGGTTTGGCGGCGGGTGCTGGGGCCTGCTCTTGCAGGCTGGCGAGGACTTTCTCAGCGTCTTCCAGCTGCTGGCGCAGGCGGGCCAACTCGGCCTGCTGGTCGGCGTCAGGGGCTTCGAGTTTTTCCAGCTTACGCAGCTGGGCCTTAAGCATGGCGGCGTCGATCTTGGCCTTTTTCAGCGCGTCGTCGCCGGCGGGTTTGGCGGCGGGTGCAGGTGCTGTGGCCTGTGCGGCCTCCAAGGCCTGTTGCGCGGCCTCGGCGGCGCTGCGCAGCTCGGCGACCTGGGCCTGCAGCTCGGCGGTGTCGTGGGTGGCCAGTTGTTTCTCGGCCTTTTTCAGGGCGACCTGGGCCATGCTGGCGGCGATCTTGAGCTTTTTCAGCGCCTCGTCGGCAGGCGCTGTAACGGCGGCTGGTGCTGCCTCGGCTTGCGCGGCCTTGGCCTGGGCGGCGCGCTCGGCGCGGGCCAGGCGTTCTGCTTCTTTCTGCTCTTCAGCGCGGCGCAGGCGCTCCTGACGCTGCTCGAAGCGTTGCTTGGAGTGCTCGGCCTTAAGTTGCTTGTGCTCCAGGTCGCGGATCTCTGCCTTGGCCGCGCGGTAGTACTGCACCAGCGGGATGCTCGACGGGCAGACATAGGCGCAGGCGCCGCACTCGATGCAGTCGAACAGGTTGTGCGCCTTGAGCTGTTCGTGCTCCTGGCCGAGGGCGAAAAAATGCAGCTGCTGCGGCAACAGGCTGGCCGGGCAGGCTTCGGCGCACTCGCCGCAGCGGATACACGGCATCGCCGCCGGCGGTGGCGGTAGTTCGGCGCTGGTCGAGGCCAGCAGGCAGTTGCTGGTCTTGATCAGCGGCACATCGAGCGACGGCAGGGTAAAGCCCATCATCGGCCCGCCCATGATCAGGCGATTCAGCTTGGCCTGGTCCAGCCCGGCGAAGGCCAGCAGCTCGCCCACCGGTGTGCCGATCAGCGCTTCGACGTTGCCGGGGCGTGCCAGTGCTTCGCCGGTCAGGGTGGTGACGCGCGAAATCAGCGGCTTGCCGAGCAGTACGGCGTCATGGATGGCCACGCAGGTGCCGACGTTCTGGCAGAGCATGCCAATGTCGGCGGGCAGCCCACCGCTGGGCACTTCGACGCCGGTGAGAATCTGGATCAGCTGCTTTTCCCCCCCCGACGGGTATTTGGTGGGGAACACGCGCACGGCAAAGGGGCGCTCGCCCACGGCGGCCTGCACGGCGGCAATGGCCTCGGGTTTGTTGTCCTCGATACCGATCAGCACCTGTTCGGGCTGTATCAGGTGGGCGAGCACGTCGATGCCTGAGACCAGCGCGTCGGCGCGCTCGCGCATCAGCAGGTCATCAGCGGTGATATAGGGCTCGCACTCGGTGCCGTTGATGATCAGCGTGTGGATCTTCTGCGTCGGCCGGGCGTTGAGCTTGACCGCGGTCGGAAAGCCCGCGCCGCCCAGGCCACTGATGCCGGCCTGGCGAATACGCTCGACCAGGACGCTGCCTTCCAGCGCGCGGTAATCGGGGCAGGGCGTCAGCGGGCACCATTGGTCCAAGCCGTCGCTGTCGATGACGATGGCCGGCATCAGCATGCCCGAGACATGCGGGTAGGGCTGGGCGCCGATAAAGCTGACCGTGCCGGAGGTCGGTGCATGCACGGGGGCGCTGACCACGCCGGTGGCGGCGGCGATCAGTTGGCCCTTGAGCACATACTCGCCCACGCTGACCACCGGCTCGGCCGGCGCGCCAATATGCTGATTGAGCGGCAGCACCAGGCGCTTAGGCACGGGCGCGGGCTCAATCGGCGCATGGTTAGAGAGTTCTTTTCGTTCGGCCGGATGAATGCCGCCGGGGATATCCCAGATGGTGACCGGTGCATTCATGCGGCCTGCTCCCGGTCGCTGGCGATCAACTGGCCGGGTGCCAGGGGCTTTTCCCACTTCCAGCTTTGCACGTTGCTGCCTACTTCGATCATGTCGATGCAGTCCACCGGGCAGGGCTCGACGCACAGGTCGCAGCCGGTGCATTCGGAGACGATCACCGTGTGCATCTGCTTGGCCGCACCGAGGATGGCGTCCACCGGGCAGGCCTGAATGCACTTGGTGCAGCCGATGCACTCGGCTTCACGGATATAGGCGACCATCTGCGGCTTTTCGCCTTCGACGGCGTCCAGGGGCTCGGCTTCGACATCGAGCAGATCGGCCAGGGCCTGGATGGTGGCTTCGCCGCCGGGTGGGCACTTGTTGATCTTGTCGCCGCCGGCGATCGCCTCGGCGTAGGGCTTGCAGCCCGGGTAACCGCATTGGCCGCACTGGGTCTGTGGCAGCAGGGCGTTGATCTGCTCGGCTATGGGGTCGCCTTCGACTTTGAAGCGCACCGCAGCAAACCCGAGAATGGCGCCGCACACCAGGCACAGGCCGAGCAGGGCGAGTACGGCAATCAACACCAGGCTCATAGCTTGATCAGCCCGGTAAAGCCCATAAACGCCAGGGACATCAGGCCAGCGGTGATCATGCCGATGGCGGCGCCCTGGAAGGACTTGGGCACGTCGGCGATAGCGATACGCTCACGCATGGCGGCGAACAGCACCAGCACCAGGGAAAACCCCAGGCCGGCGGCAAAGCCGTTGGCCGTGGCGGTGATAAAGGTGAACTCGGCCTTGTTGGCGTTGAGCAGGGCCACGCCGAGGACGATGCAGTTGGTGGTGATCAGCGGCAGGAAGATGCCCAGTACGCGGTACAGTAGCGGGCTGGTCTTGTTGACTATCATTTCGGTGAACTGCACCACCACGGCGATCACCAGGATAAAGCTGATGGTGCGCAGGAACTCGATATCCAGCGGGCGCAGAATGTACTGCTGCACCAGGTAACTGCACATTGCCGCCAGGGTCAGGACGAAGGTCGTGGCCAGGGACAGGCCGATGGCTGTCTCGATCTTCTTCGAGACGCCCATGAACGGGCACAGGCCAAGGAACTGCACCAACACGAAGTTGTTGACCAGGATGGCGCTTACCATGATCAGGGCGAGTTCGGTCATTGCGGGTTCCATGGATGGACGGGCAAAGGCCGCAGGAAAAGGGTGGCTATTATCGGTAAGCCGATCCAGCCATACAAGCTGGATCAGCCTTCCTGAGTTACTGCCATAAGGCTAGCGCAGCCTGATCAGAGAGGCTGCGCTATTGGGTCGCAGCTTTACTTGACCCGCTGACCCGGCTTGGCGCCGCTATCGGGGCTGAGCAGGTAGATTTCTTCACCGCCAGGGCCGGCCGCCAGGACCATACCTTCGCTGATGCCGAACTTCATCTTGCGCGCGGCCAGATTGGCCACGTACAGGGTCAGGCGGCCTTCCAGCTTGCTTGGGTCTGGGTAGGCGCTCTTGATGCCGCTGAACACGTTGCGTTTGGCATCGCCGATATCCAGGGTCAGGCGCAGCAGCTTGTCGGCGCCTTCAACGAACTCGCACTTCTCGATCAGGGCGATGCGCAGGTCGACCGCAGCAAAGGCGTCGAAGGCGATCTCGGTGGCCAATGGGTCTTTCGTCAGCTCGCCGTTGCCGGTTGCTGCTGGGGCGGCTTCGCTGGCGGCCAGGTCTTCTTTGGAGGCTTCGATCATGGCGTCGATCTTCGCAGGCTCGATACGGGTCAGCAGGGCGCTGAACGGGTTTAGCGGGTGGTCTGCCAGCAGCGTTTTATGGTCGTCCCAGGTCAGCGGCGCGACATTGAGGAACGCCTCGGCATCGCTGGCCAGTTTGGGCAGCACGGGCTTGAGGAAGATCACCAGCTGGCGGAACAGGTTCACGCCCAGGGCGCAGATGGCCTGCACTTCGTCCTGCTTGCCTTCGACCTTGTTCAGCGACCAGGGCGCTTTGTCGGCGATCCAGGCGTTGGCGCGGTCGGCCAGGGCCATGATCTCGCGCATGGCGCGGGCAAAGTCGCGAGCCTCGTAGGCTTCGGCGATGCTTGGCGCGGCGGCGGTGAACGCATCGGTCAGCTCGGGCGCGGCATTACCGGCCACCAGCAGGCCGTTGTTGCCTTTGTGGATAAAACCGGCGCAACGGCTGGCGATATTCACCACTTTGCCGACCAGGTCCGAGTTGACCTTCTGCACGAAGTCTTCGAGGTTCAGGTCCAGGTCATCCACGCCACGGCCGAGCTTGGCCGCGTAGTAGTAGCGCAGGTACTCGGGATTCAGGTGATCCAGGTAGGTGCGCGCCTTGATAAAGGTGCCGCGTGACTTGGACATCTTCTGCCCGTTGACCGTCAGGTAGCCGTGTACGGCCACTGCGGTCGGCTTGCGCAGGCCTGCGCCTTCAAGCATCGCCGGCCAGAACAGGGCGTGGAAGTTGACGATGTCCTTGCCGATAAAGTGGTACAGCTCGGCGGTCGAATCCTTATTCCAGAACGCGTCGAAGTCCAGCTCCGGGCGCTTGGAACAGAGGTTCTTGAAGCTGGCCATATAGCCGATGGGGGCGTCCAGCCAGACGTAGAAGTACTTGCCCGGCTCGTCGGGGATCTCGAAGCCGAAGTAGGGTGCATCGCGGCTGATATCCCATTCCTGCAGGCCGGCATCCAGCCATTCGGCAATCTTGTTGGCCACCGCGTCTTGCAGTGCGCCGCCGCGGGTCCAGCTTTTCAGCATGGCCTCGAAGTCCGGCAGCTTGAAGAAGAAGTGCTTGGAGTCGCGCAGCTCCGGCACCGCGCCGGAAATCGCCGAACGCGGGTTTTTCAGCTCGGTCGGCTCGTAGGTGGCACCGCATTTCTCGCAGTTGTCGCCGTACTGGTCCTCTGCCGCGCATTTCGGGCAGGTGCCCTTGATAAAGCGGTCGGCGAGGAACATGCCCTTCTCGGGGTCGAAGTACTGGGTCACCGAGCGGGTGGCGATATGCCCGGCGTCACGCAGCTTCAGGTAGATGGCCGCCGACAGCTCGCGGTTCTCATCCGAGTGGGTGGAATGGTAGTTGTCGAAGTTGACCCCGAAATCGGCAAAGTCGGCGGTGTGTTCGGCCTGCACATTGGCGATCAGCTGTTCCGGGGTGATGCCTTCCTTCTCGGCGCGCAACATGATCGCCGAGCCATGGGCGTCGTCGGCGCAGACGTAGATCGCCTGGTTGCCGCGCAGCTTCTGGAAGCGCACCCACATGTCAGTCTGGATGTACTCGAGCATGTGGCCAAGGTGGATTGAACCGTTGGCGTAGGGCAGGGCACTGGTGACGAGAATCTTGCGGGCTTCGCTCATGGGAATCGGCTGCACTGGTAACTCAGGGAAGCCGGTAACTATAAAGCAGCGGCAAGCGGCAAGCCACCAGCGGCAAGCACGAGCCATTGCCGGGTGTCCTCACTTGCAGCCTGTGGCTTGCCGCTGCTGCTATGATGCCGGCCTGCTTGAATCAGCCTTTCGGAGCCCACCATGAGTGCCGTTACCCGCGCCGCAGTCGAAGCTGCCCTGTCGCAATATACCGACCCACATCTGAATCAGGACCCGGTCAGCGCCGGTTGCCTGCGTGAGGTGGATATCCAGGGTGGCCAGGTCAAGGTGCGCTTGGAGCTAGGCTATGCCGCGGGTCTGTTCAAGAGTGGCTGGGCGCAGATGCTGCAGATGGCCCTGGAAAACCTCGATGGCGTGGACCGCGCGCAGGTGCAGGTCGATTGCGTGATCGAGGCGCACAAGGCTCAGGCCCAGGTGCCGGCGTTGGCCAATGTGAAAAACGTGATTGCCGTGGCCTCGGGCAAGGGCGGCGTGGGCAAGTCGACCACCGCGGCCAACCTGGCCCTGGCGTTGGCTCGTGAAGGCGCCAAGGTTGGTATTCTCGATGCGGATATCTATGGGCCGAGCCAGGGCATCATGTTTGGTATCCCTGAAGGTACGCGGCCCGAGGTGCGCGATCAGAAGTGGTTTGTGCCGCTGGAGGCCCATGACGTACAGGTGATGTCCATGGCCTTTCTCACCGACGAAAACACCCCGGTGGTGTGGCGCGGGCCGATGGTCTCCGGTGCGTTGCTGCAGCTCATAACCCAGACCGCCTGGGATGATCTGGATTATCTGGTGGTTGATATGCCGCCAGGCACGGGCGACATCCAGCTGACCTTGGCGCAGAAAGTACCAGTGGCCGGCGCGGTGATCGTCACCACGCCGCAGGACCTGGCGCTGCTGGATGCGAAGAAAGGCGTGGAGATGTTCCGCAAGGTTCATATCCCGGTGCTGGGCGTCGTGGAGAACATGGCCGTACATATCTGCTCGAACTGCGGCCACGCCGAGCACCTGTTCGGCGAAGGCGGTGGCGAGAAGCTGGCGGCGCAGTTCGGCGTTGATCTGCTGGCGTCACTGCCCTTGTCGATGGCCATTCGCATGCAGTCCGATGGCGGCAAGCCCACCACCATCGCTGATCCAGAAAGCCAGATCGCCATGCTCTATCAGGAAACCGCCCGCTGCGTGGGCGCGCGGATTGCCCAGGGTGCGCAGTTGGCCGCTGGCATGCCGAGCATCGAGATCACTGACGACTGAGGCCCTGATGCTGGCGCCACTGTTGGGGGCTGATGGAAAACCAGCGGCGGAAGGCCCGGGAGAAGGCGCTGATTTCCGAGTAGCCGAGCTGCAGGGCCAGTTCGGAAATGGCCAGGTCACTCTGCTGCAGGTAGTAGGTGGCCAATTGCTGACGAACCTGGTCGAGCAGCTCGCTGAAGCTGGTGCCTTGGTCCGCCAGGCGCCGTTGCAGGGTCCAGGCCGGTAGTCTCAAGTATTCGGCGATACCCTCAAGGCTGACAAGCCCGTTCCCCAGGTGCTCACGCAGCAGGCGTTGTACCTCATCCGTGAGGTTGCGGCGGGCGTCGTGCGGGTGGCTCAGTTGGGGCATGGCCTCGAGCATTAGCGCCAGAAGTTTCGGGTCGCGGCCAGGCATGGGCGTATCCAGCAGGCGCCGCGGGAAAACCAGCGCGTTGCGGGACTGGTTGAACAACACCGGGGCATCGAAACTTTTGCAGTGCTCATGCCAGGCCTGCGGTGGCGCATGCTCGAACAGCACCTGTTCCGGTGCCCAGCTCGGGCCCAGGGCCTGGCGCATCAGATTGTTGAACATGCCCAGGGACAGCTCGGCATCTTGGCGTTTGTGGGCGATGGCGCCATGCTGGACCTGGTAGTCCAGTCGGCAATAGTCGTCCCGCTCGATCAGTTGCAGGATGCTGCCCTGCTGATGGTAGGGAAACATGCGCACGACGTTGTGCAGCGCCTGGCCCAGGTTGGCCGAGCAGAGGCCAACATAGCCGAGCAGGCCGAGGGAATCCGGTTTGAATTGTTGGCCAAAGCGCAGGCCGAAGTTGTCATTGCCGGTTTGTCGCGCCGCCACCTCGAACACCGTGCAGTACTGGCCGAGATCGAGCTGGAGCGTCGGCGTGCGCAACTGCTCGGGGTCGATGCCGCTATGGCCAAGGATGCGTTCGGCGTCCCCGCCTTGCAGGGCAATGAACTCGACCAGGCCACTGGCGGCGCTGGCCAGTACGCCCGCAGTGCTGGGTGATGAATTATTCACGCGGCGCTCCTGAGCAGTGGGTTCAGGTACGACAGCAACTCTCGTACCAAGCGCCCAGCGCGGCTGCGCTGGGGCTGTGCCTGCGCAGCAAGGTGAGCGCTTGCTCGGCTATGGGCTGGAAACCCGGTCTGTGCACTGAAGCGGCGCGTCAGCTTCCGGTGTGCAGGTGGCTGCCGACGCCTCGGCCCTGCAGGTAGTCGCGACACAGCTTCAGGGTCCAGTCGACCCAAGCACTGCCCAGCCCTTCCACGGTCGGCGTACCACGATGGCTGCCGGTCCAGGCCAGCAATTGCAGGCGGCGCTGGATAATCAGGGTCGGTAACATCTGCAGGTCAAGCGCGTCGGGCTGGGCGATGCTGGCATAGCCGTGCAGCCAGTTGTCTATCCAGTGCGCGGCATCGCGGTGGTGTTCATGAAAGCTCAGGGCCGCTGCCAGGTCATGCATGTACCAGCCGAAGCCGCAATCATCGAAGTCGATGACTCGGGTCTGGTCGCCGTCTACCAGCAGGTTGGCCAGGCGCAAGTCGGCGTGGATCAGGCCAAAGCGCTGCGCGTCCTGGCCATAGCTTTGTATGCCGTGCTGCACCTGCTTTAGGGTCGCCGTGATCAGCTGGCAGCCGGGTTCGTCCAGGTAGGGCGCGTCCTGCCAAGGCCCCCAGTGTCCCTGAGGGCCGAGCATGCTCTGGTGATCCCAGCTCAGGCGCTGGAAGTCGGCAGGACGCTGCCAGTTTCGCGCATGTTGATGCAACTGCGCGGTGATCGCGCCGAGCCGGCGGAAAGCGCCATCGAGTGCCTGCTGCGGATCGGGCTCGGTGCCTGCGATCCACTCGAACAGCACCACCCAACGCTGCTCTGTCTGCTTATCGCCAGCTTGCTGGATGCAATGCCCATCCAGGCCGCTAATCGCCTGCGGTACGTGCAAGCCTTCGGCCCGTAAGGCGTCCAGCCAGGCCAGCTCGCTGGCGATCGCGCAACGCGCGTGATAGTGCGCGCGGTGTACGCGCAACACATAGCGTCGCCCGTTTGCGCAGGTGATGGCGTAGGTGGCGTTTTCCGACAGGCACAGCAGCTGCAACTGCCCTTGGTAGCAACTGGGGTATTGGGTCATGGCAGCGCTGGCAAGAATGTGCAGGCGCTCAAGCGTGTTTCCGCTGGGCATGGCGACTCCGAGCTAACAAGACATGCATCGATCATGCGCTTGGCGGGTACACCCGGCTTGACCGCAGGCCGCGATGATTTGACGGCGCACTACAGTGCTTGTGTGGCGGCTGGCTGATTTGATTTTCCGGCAGAGAAGTTGTGGTCTGCGGTCAACTGCCTGGGTCGCTGGCGGCAGCATCATCGGTGCATCCATTTAGCGGAGATGACGTGATGCTTAGCTCGCTTAGCGGCAAAAGTGTGCTGGTCACCGGGGCCAGCAGCGGTATTGGTCTGGGGATCGCCGGGGTGTTTGCCCGCCAGGGTGCTCGGGTCGCCATCAGCGCCCGACACGCCGACAAGCTGGAGGCGGTGGCTGCCGGTTTGCGCGGCGAAGGGCTGCAGGTGCAGGCCTATGCGGGTGATGTGGCAGATACGGCGTCGGTCAGAGCGCTGGTCGCCGCGGTTGCCGAGGCGCAAGGCGGTATTGATGTGCTGTGCAGCAATGCTGGAATCTTTCCTTCGGGCACCCTGGACGAATTGACGGCCGAGGACTGGGATCAGGTTCTCGGCATCAACGCCAAGGGCAGCTTTCTCTGTGTGCAGGCCTGCTTGCCCTATTTGCGCAAGGCCGAATACGGGCGGGTGATTCTGACCTCATCCATCACCGGGCCGGTTACCGGGTTTCCCGGTTGGGCGCATTACGGTGCGAGCAAGGCGGCCCAGCTTGGCTTTATGCGCACTGCAGCGATTGAGCTGGCTCGCGACAACATCACCATCAATGCCGTATTGCCGGGCAATATTCTCACCGAAGGCCTGCTCGACATGGGCCAGGCCTATGTCGACAGCATGGCGGCATCGGTGCCTTTGAAGCGCCTGGGCAGTGTCGAGGATATTGCCTATGCCGCGCTGTTCTTTGCCTCCCAGGAAGCGGGTTACCTGACCGGGCAAAGCCTGGTTATTGATGGTGGGCAGATTCTCCCCGAGTCTCTGGCGGCGCTGGCCTGATGCTCAAGGTCAATGCCTTCGAGGCCAGCCAGGCGGCCGCGCTGCCCGCCGAGCAGCAGGCGCTGATTGCCCGTCGGCAGCGCCTGCTCGGCCCGGCCTATCAGTTGTTTTACGACCAGCCCCTGCACCTGCTGCGGGGGGAGGGCGCGTGGCTCTATGACAGTGCCGGGCGGCGTTACCTGGACATGTACAACAACGTGGCCTCGGTGGGGCACTGTCACCCCCATGTGGTGGCCGCGCTGACGCGTCAGGCCGGGCAGCTCAATACCCACACCCGCTACCTGCATGAGCAGGTGCTCGATTACGCCGAGCGGTTGCTGGCGAGCATGCCCGCGGCACTGGGCAACCTGATGTTTACCTGCACTGGTAGTGAGGCGAACGATCTGGCGCTGCGTATCGCCCGGGAGTTCACTGGCGGCAGTGGGGTCATCGTCACCCGCTATGCCTACCACGGCATAACCGCGGCGATTGCCGAGCTGTCCCCGTCGATGGGTGAGCATGTCGCCGTATCGGCAGCGGCGCGGCTAGTCGAGCCGCCGCGCAGTTATCCGGGAGCCTCGGAGCAGGTCGGCAGGCAGTTTGCCGAACAGGTCCGTCTGGCCCTGGCAGATATGCAGCGGCATGGCATTCGCCCGGCTGCGTTGCTGGTCGATACGCTGTTTACCAGTGACGGGGTGTTTGCCGATCCCCCGGGTTTTCTCGCCGAGGCGGTGGCTCTGGTACGCGAGGCGGGAGGACTGTTTATCGCTGATGAGGTACAGGCTGGCTTTGCCCGTAGTGGCAGTCATATGTGGGGATTTCAGCGTCATGACCTGGTGCCGGACCTGGTCAGCATGGGCAAGCCGATGGGTAATGGCCATCCACTGGCCGGGCTTGCGGCGCAACCACAGATTCTTCAACGCTTTGGCCGTAATGCCAGTTACTTCAATACCTTTGGCGGCAACCCGGTATCGGCGGCGGTCGGCATGGCAGTGCTGGAGGTGATCGAGGGGGAGTCTCTGCAAGCCAATGCCTTGCATGTCGGGCGGCTACTGCAGGACGGGCTTATGGCGCTGGCCGGGCGTTACAGCCAGTTAGGGGAGGTGCGCGGTGCGGGGCTGTTTATCGGCGTGGATATCATCGACGCCGAGGGTGCTGCCGATGGGCCCGCGGCGCGGCGCATCATCAATCGCTTACGTGAGCAGGGGGTGCTGATCGGTGCGGCCGGTATTCACTCGAATACCTTGAAAATCCGTCCGCCGCTGTGTTTCGACGTGACTCAGGCGCAGCTGTTTTTGCAGACGCTGGATAACGTGCTGGACAAATCGCAGGCATAAAAAAGCCCCGCACTAGGCGGGGCTCTTTCTAGCAGTTAAAGCAGGTTATACAACCTGAACTTCTTCTGCTTGCATGCCTTTCTGACCACGGGTGGCCACGAAAGTCACTTGCTGGCCTTCTTTCAGGCTCTTGAAGCCATCGCTCTGGATAGCTTTGAAGTGTACGAACAGATCGTCACCGGATTGCGGAGTGATGAAGCCGTAGCCTTTTTCATCGTTGAACCACTTGACGGTGCCAGTTTGACGATTCGACATGTTATGTCTCCTAACAATTTTATTAACAGCCCTGGAAAAGCCCAGGCCGGGACTGAGTGCAACGAGTACTAGGAGTCGGACGATGTTTGGATCGAAATCTAGGCATCAAGTAGCGATTCGCGGTGACACATGCAGCACAGTGGAATCACCATACTCGTTTTTATCGCGTAGTGCGATGCCTGCGTGCAGCTTTCTGCAAAATTATCGCGTGTTGGTTCACTGTCGCGATCACCACACCGGGTGCGAGAGCCTTTGAACGGACCCGCGTGGACCGGTAAGATGCGCTCACATTTTCACCACCCGCAGATCAGGAACCCGCCATGAGCATCAAATCGGATAAATGGATTCGCCGCATGGCCCAGGAGCACGGCATGATCGAGCCGTTCGTCGAGCGCCAGGTGCGCAATGACGGGGCCGAGCGGCTGATTTCCTACGGGGTCTCCAGCTACGGGTACGACGTGCGCTGCGCTGACGAATTCAAGGTGTTCACCAACATCAACTCGGCGACCGTGGACCCGAAGAACTTCGACGAGAAGAGCTTCGTCGACGTGAAAAGCGATGTCTGTATCATCCCGCCAAACTCCTTCGCCCTGGCGCGTACCGTGGAGTTCTTTCGCATCCCCCGTGACGTGCTGACCATTTGCCTGGGCAAGAGCACTTATGCGCGCTGCGGCATCATCGTCAACGTCACGCCGCTGGAACCGGAGTGGGAAGGCCATGTGACCCTTGAGTTCTCCAATACCACCACGCTACCGGCGAAGATCTACGCCAACGAGGGTGTAGCGCAGATGCTGTTCCTGCAGTCCGACGAAGCCTGTGAGGTGTCGTACAAGGACCGTGGCGGCAAGTACCAGGGGCAACTTGGGGTAACCCTGCCCAGGGCCTGACAGCGATGCATGGAAAAGCCGGGTTTGCTGCCCGGCTTTTTTTTCGCCTGGTGTTTGAGGGTCTGTTGACGTTTCGTCGCGAGCCGCGTTGCTGCGAAAAATCTCGCCAGGCTAGGCCGCTCCCGCTCCCGGCGGGCTTGCGGCATTCACCCCATCCATGGGGATTGCGGAGGACGCAGGGAATGGACTCGCCGTCCACGTCGTTCCCTTGCCAAGTCCTCCAACAGCGCATGGAGAGATTTTGCGCGCAACCCGCAGGGCTGGGCCCGTTTTAGCGCGATGCTGCGTTTCTCGATGGCTCATTTAGCCGGCTAAACTTCGCATCTCGTGCCTTGCATCGCGCTAAAACTGGCTCCGGCGCGGCCGCGAACGAAACGTCAACAGACCCTAGGGTATGACGGACAAAAAATAGGCGCCTCGTGGGCGCCCGGAGAATCAATCGATGCATAGGGTGTGAGTTTGCTGAGCCGATAAAGTTCGCCCAGCCCTGATGCTCGTCGACTGCCGGGCAAAAGAAAGGGCACCCGTAGGTGCCCTGAAAATGATCGATGGAGTAAGTCCATTTGCTCTGATTGCAAAGCTTTGGTGAAGTTCCCTGCTGGTGCTATTTCGTCGGTGTCAGCAGCAACCGGCGGGTGCCGTAGACCTTGTCCAGGTTCTGGCTTTGGAACGGGAAACTCATGTAGTGACCCTGGCGCCAGGCCTCGATGCCATCGGCATAGTGGCGGCTGGCTGGGTTCCCCGATTGCCCTGAGCTGTTCAGGCCGATCATTGGCTCCTCGCGGCCAAAGTCGATGACCAGGCGCATGGCCGGAATCAGCCAGGTGTCGAAGTCCTGGCCCCAGTTGTAGGCCGAGACGTTGAGCGTGCTGTGGTCGCCGCCCGCCGGGTAGGGGCCACGGTCCAGGTAGCCCTTGAGCGACTGGATACCGGCGCGCTGGCTGCTGCTCAGGTAAGGCGCCAGTTTGCTGGCTTCGGTGGTCCAGCTGTAGGTGTGCAGCTTGCCCCATTGCCAGGCGCTGCGCTCGCTGCCCAGGCGTTGCTCGGCATAAGTCACAGCTCCTGCCAGGCTGCGAGCGAGGATGGTCGGCTTGTCTTCCTTAACCGCAGTGCGGGTGTCGTTCCAGAACGGGCTGTCTTCGCGGCCGAGCAGGTGGTCGGCCTGGGCCGAGTAGGAGCTGTTTGCCGTGGCGACCAGAGCCTGCCAGGCGGGGCTGCTATCGGGACCGAGCTCATCGAGGAAGATCTGCCGCGCACTTTCATGCAGGAAGGCGCCATAGAGCGCAGCGTCTGCGGAGGTTGCGGCTAACTTGCCATCGAATGCCAGCAGGCGGTCTAGGGCTTCACGCGCCTTGCTGCGCTCTGCGGCAGGCAGGGCATCAATGGCCGCGCGCAGCGGCTCGGCCATGCCGGGGGCGTTGAGCATGGCCTGCAGTTTGGCCACAAACGGCGAGTTCTGGTCGTACTGCATGGCAATCATGCTGCGGGTGTCGTGTTTGCCGCTGCCGGCCAGCTCCGCCAGGCGCTCGTAACGATCAGGGTAGAACCAGGAGTTGGACAGCTGCATGCCGTAGCCGCGCGGCGCTGTGCGGTGGTTGGCGGTGCCCAGCCAGCCTTGCTGGGGGTCCTGGTCGTAAGGGTGCAGCATCGGGTCGGCAAAACCGTCCCAGCCGTATTGGCCATCCCAGCCTGGCGACGGTACCAGGCCCAAGCCAGCCTTGCGGTTGGGGAAGCGTCCGGTGACTTGCCAGCCGATGTGCTGGGCGTCGGCGAACACAATGTTCAGTGGCATGGCACGCACTTCGCGGGTGGCCTCGAAGGCTTCGTCCACCGATTGCGCGCGGGACAGGTCGAAAAACGCATCGAGGCTGCTGTCGGCCTCGAATTGTGTGGTTTTCAGCGCCAGGCCATAGCCGCTTTGCATCTGCAAGGGTTGTAGCGGGTGCTTGCGCGCGCCGAGTACCGAGTTGAGCAAAGGGCCATTTCGGGTTTCGTAAAGGGTTTCGCGGATTGGCCGCTCACCTTTGATAAAGAAGGTTTCCTGCCGTTCGCGGGCAGCGACCCACTTGCCATCGGCCTGATACAGCAGGCGATTGCCTTCACGCTTGACCCGTTCCAGGAACAGATCCTGGTTGTCGCCCATGACCATGGTCATGCCCCAACCGAGTTTGCCGTTGAAGCCGGCGACAATGGCCGGGACGCCGGCGATGGAGACGCCAGCCGCCTGGAATTTCGGCGCGCGGATCTGCACGAAGTTCCACGCCGATGGCATGGACAGTGGCAGGTGCGTGTCGTTGGCCAGCAGGCTCTTGCCACTGCGGCTGTTCTGCGGCGCGATGGCCCAGTTGTTCGAGGCGGCTACGCCGAGCATGTGTGCCTCGGCAAATTGGGCGCTGGCACCGGCCACGGCCTGCAGCCCGGCAATCTGTCCGTCGAGCTTGAGGCCCCTGAGCTTGTCGCTTTCCTCGAACGGCAGTGGCTCGTCCGGGTAGGTCGGCAGCAGCCAGGCGAGGTTGTCGCTGCCGGCTTTCTGGGCCATGACCAGTGCGGCGATCTCTTCCTGCAGGTTGACCGACAGGCCGAAGTTGAGCAGGCAGAACACCAGCACCGAATCTTCCGGCTTCCAGTAGGCCGGACGATAGCCCGCTTGGGCGAGGTCCATCGGCAGTTTGTCGCGATAGCGGAATAGGTAGGCGTTGACGCCGCGGGCATAGACTTCGAAGAAGGTCTTCATGCGTGGCGAGGCGGCTTTGTACAGCACCTCGGCGCTCTGCCGCAGGTTCACTGCGCGCATGAACCGGTCCATTTCCAGCACACCAGGGCCGGCCATTTCGGCCAGGCGTCCTTCGGCCATCAGGCGCAGGCTGACCATCTGGCTGAGGCGGTCGCCCGCGTGTACATAGCCCAGGGTAAACAGCGCATCGTGGAAACTGTTGGTTTCGATCAGTGGCATGCCGAGGCTGTTACGCCTGACCGAGACGCTGCTGGCCAGCCCCTTGATCGCCACGATGCCTTGCTCAGGCGGCAGGCTGTCGCTGTAGCGGCTGTTGAGAAACGATTGGCAGCCACTGATAAACAGGCAGGTACTCAAGGCGGCGAGCAGGCCCACTTTGGCCAGGGGGCGGAAGGCAGGCGATGACATGCAGCGAACTCCTTGAGATGCGCAGGGTAAGGCGAACAGGGTAGGGCGGCCAGCAGGCGGCGATGCGCAAGGGCTGATCAGACTGTTGAAAAACATAGGCGAGGCCGCCGAGACAAGGCAAAAACAGATAAGGACGCGGGGGTTACGAGTTGAATATGAGCAGTCCGAGCCTGTTTTAAACGCCGTATCGGCAACGCAGGTAGTTTTTCAACAGCCTGCTAAAGGTAGAGAGCGCAACCGCCCCTGGCAAGGGGCGGCCGTCAGTGGCGCAGACCTTCGTCGAGCAGCCAGCGCGCTGCCGTGCGAGCAGAGGCCTTGTGCTGCAGCTCCAACTCGTTGAAGTGCTTTTCGTGGCGGCGCCGCTCGGTCTTCTCCAGTGCTTTCCAGTCCGTATGGGTGGGCACGTGAGCAGTGGCCTCATACAGCAGGTGGAACACCGTGCAGTTGGGGTTCAGGCTAAGGGCTGTGTCGTAGTTGTCGAGCAGCACTTTGATGCGGATGGCGCCTTCGATCAGCGGCAACTGCCCGTCGAGCAGGCTGCCCGCGAGAATCTGCAGGTCGCTGCCCAGGCGTTCCCGGCGTTCAGCAAGCGCCGCCGCCTGTTCGCGCTGCAGGCGCCAAACCCGACGCCAGAGCATCAGCGCATAACCGGAGAGGGCCAGCAGCAGGGCGCCGCCAATGACGATCAGGGACCAGCCCCAGGCGCTCATTTGCACGTCAGGCGCCGTGACACTTCTTGAACTTCTTATCGCTACCGCATGGGCACGGGTCGTTGCGGCCAACGTCTTTCAGAGCGTTGCGCACGGGCTCCTGATGACCGTGGTTACAGTGCGGACCGTGCACGTGGCCATGATCGTCATGAGCGTGGTCATGATCATGGTTGCAGTCTGGGCCGTGGACGTGGGGTTGTTGGGTCATGTACAGCTACTCCGGAAGAAATTCGCCGGGGATTATCTCGCCATTGCGCGCCATGTGCACGCTGCGGCCGAACATCAACCCGGTCTTTACGGCGCCCTCGAGGCGGTAGCTGATCGGCTCATCCGGCTCTTCGAGCATTTTTACGATCTGTCGAACATGCCGCCAGAGGTTGGTACGCACCGGAACGTCGAAGACATAGTGACCGTTGGCGGGCACCGTGAACCATACGTCGGATGAGCCTTCGGCCAGCTTCATTTCGTTGAGGTGCACGCTGTAGTCAAGGCCGCGGATGGGCAGGCTCATGGCGTTGGGATTGTCGATGCGAAAGCGCAGCGTGAATTGCTGTTCAAGCAGTTTGGCGCGGATGACATCTACCTTGATCAGACGTACGTCAGGGTCCTTGAACCCTCCGCTCATCCAGGTGGAACAGCCGCTCATACTGGTAATGAGGCCAACACATAACAGTAGGCTGAGAATTCTTATCGTTAGCGCCTGAGAAAACATTTCATACTCCGTCGGACCGAGCCAGTGTAACAAGCAAGTGCTTGGCTGCCACTGTTGTGAGCGGAAAAAAACCTGCGCCATACTGCAGTCATAGAAATTGTCTGGTTGTACTTGCACGGTGCGAACCGCGCAGATGATGTGAGTTTCAGGCGACCGGCGAAATAGCCAAGAGCGCGGCGTGCCGCGAGCGGCAGCAGAGCCTAACGGACTTTGAGGACAGGAATATGACCATGCTGCGTTACGAGATAGCCTTTGCCGCCAAGCTGGTGGATGGGGCGCAGATCGAGACAGTGAAGGCCAATCTGGCGAAGCTGTTCCAGGCCGATGCGCCACGCATCGAGGCGCTGTTTTCCGGTCGGCGTATTGTGATCAAGCAGAACCTGGACGAAGCCAGCGCGGAGAAGTACCGCGCTACTCTGGCGCGTGCTGGCGCGCTGGTCGAAGTCACCGCGATGGAGACCGAGGTCGAAGAAATCGAACTCGCACCGCCACCGCCTGTTGCTGTCGCTCAAGCTGCGAGCCCGGGGCGTCTGCAGGTGGCGCCGCGTGATGAGTACATGGCTGCGTTCGTCGATGTGCAGGCGCCTGATTTTGGCATTGCCCCGCTTGGCGACGATCTGCAAGATGCGCCGCCCAAGATGGCCACACCTGCCCTTGATCTGAGCCAGTTCAGCCTGGCGCCTGTGGGCAGTGACATGGGCGAGCGCAAGCCTGAGCCGGCTGGCCCTGCCCCTGACATATCCCATCTGCGCCTGGCCGAGTAAATCTGCTGCCGCTTACAGGTAACCCGAGCAGCACTTCTTGAATTTCTGACCGCTGCCGCAAGGGCAGGGGTCGTTGCGGGTAGCGCGCAGCTTCACCGTGGGGTCGAGGAAGTACCAGCGACCCTTGCACTGAACAAATGCCGAGCGCTCGCTATGGGTATGTTCGCCCTGGGCATCATGCCAGCGTGCAGTGAAGCTGACCCAGGCGTGCTCGGGTTGGCCGCCGATCAGCTCGCTGGCCTGTACCTCCAGCCCCAGCCAGGTGCTGTGCAGGCTCCAGGCGCTGATGGCGGCGCGATCCAGGTCGCTCTGCTGGGCAGGCAGGGTGGTGTCGATCAGGTAATCAATATGACCGAGTGCATAGGCGCTGTAGCGCGAACGCATCAGCTGTGTGGCGTCGGCGGCAGCTTGGCCGCTATGGCAGCGACCGCAGCAGGTTTCGAGTGAGTCGCCGCTGCCGCAGGGGCAGGGTGACGGGTGTGGCGTCAGCATGTTTACCACCAGTACTTGCCGTAGTTTTCCGGGTTGGCCCAGAACTTGGCGTTGAGCCAGTCCGGTACTTGCTTGTAGTCGAGCAGGTCGTAGGTGAACAGGTGTAGGACCTGCTCGTCACGGCCGAAGCATTCGCTGGCTTGCAGTGCCAGAGAGAAGAAGTCGGTTTCCTGCCACTGGCTGGCCTTGAGATCGACCAGGACGGCGATACGGCTGGCATTGAGGTTGCGAATGCCTCCCAGCAGTTCCAGCCCCACCCGTTTCGGCAGGTGCTCAAGGCAATCGACCGCCAGCGCCAGGTCGAAACGCTGCGCTGCCAGATCAGCGCTGAGCGCCCCGGCCGGGCTGAATTCGATCTCGCAAGCCGGGTGCGCAGCGGCAAAGGCATCGACGGCAGGCAGTTGCTGGGCACCGATCAGCAGCAGTCGCTGCGGGGCATAAAGCTCCAGCAGGGCCGCCAAGGCCTGTTGAGGGGTGCGTGAAGACAGCGTTAGGCTCATGGAAAATCCTTGAAAAAGGCGGAAAAAACTAGCGTGGCGAGGCCATATAGCCTAGACATGTGGCCTGTAAACCTGTGTAAATCCTATGTGGCGGATTCTAAAACAGCCGTCTTTAATTCATAGGTGTCGGATTTGCACCGATCCCATTAGGAGACTTGTCTATGAGCATCACAAGGAAAGCGGTACCTCTGATCCTCGCAGCCGGTGTGTTGTCCGGTTGTGCGGGTGTACAAAAAACTGATTGGCCTACCTGTGCGGCAGTGGGTGGCGTAGGTGGTGCGGCACTGGGGGCGATCGAAAGTTCGACCTGGGCCGGTGGTGGCGCCGTTGTCGGTGCAGGTATGGCTGCAGCTTACTGCTGGGTGCATGGCGCCGGTGGCGAGCAGTTGGTCGAAGTTGAAGAAGTGGTTGTGGTCGAGGAGCCGGTAATGGCCGAGCCCGTTGCCGAAGCCGTGCGTGTTGAGCTGGACGTCAAGTTCGACTTCGACAAAGCACAGGTCAAGGAAGCCAGCTACGGCGACATCAAGAACCTGGCTGATTTCATGAGCCAGTATCCGCAAACCTCCACCGTAGTGGAAGGCCATACCGACTCCGTGGGTACCGACGCGTATAACCAGCGTCTGTCCGAGCGTCGTGCTGCCGCCGTACGTTCCGTACTGGTCGATCAGTATGGTGTTGCCGGTGATCGCGTCAATGCCGTTGGCTATGGCGAGTCCCGTCCGGTTGCCGACAACGCGACCGAAGCTGGTCGTGCCATCAACCGTCGCGTAGAGGCCGAGGTCGAAGCCCGTCCGTAAGCGCTGACGTGTGTGAGCGCAACAGCCGGAATCTTCCGGCTGTTGCGTGGTTTATCCCCGCCTGTTTTCTCCGTTAATCCCTCCTTCCTTAGTTCTTCGTGCATGCCTGGCATATCGCGTTGTGTATCTGCACGCGTTAGGCACGCTACTGGTGCCTGCCGCGCCTTGGCAGTATGGTGCTGCACTGCACAATAATGAGAAGGGGAGCATGGGCATGAGGGTAGTTTCGGGGGCAGGCAAGGCGCTGATGATGGTGTTCTGGGCAATAGTGGGGCTTAACCTTACGACGCCGTTCGCCCATCCATTTGCCAGCCTGATCGGTCTGGCCGCTGTTCTGGTGCTGGTACTGCACAGTCTGGAGTTGTTGCTGTTTCGAGGGCGTTTGAGCGCATTGCCACGTCCGCGCATGGCGCGCCTGCAAGTGCTGATATTCGGCGTTTTTCACCTGCTGACGCTGCCTGCCAAGGCCGTTGCTGAGGTAAAGGTTGCGGAGGTGCAGCATGCGTAAGTTTCTACTTCTGGCCTGGTTTACCAGTGCCGCTGCGCTGGCGCAGAACGACTTGCATGTCGATGAGCACAGCATGCTGCGCCTCCCGGTGAGCAGCCAGACGCTGGTGCTCGAGCGCCTGGTGGTGGCTGATCACGGCACCTTGTTGATCCCCGCGGGGGTGACCGAGTTGCAGATCGGTGAGCTGCGCCTGGGCCGTGAGGCCCGCATCAGCGTGGCGCCCGGTGAGCAGGCGTTGCGTCTGCATGTGCGTCAGGGTGAGATCGCCGAGGGCGCCAGGCTGGTTGCTCGCGGTGCGCCGGGTACGGCTCAGCGAGCTGCCAGCGCCGGTCGAACCCTGCACCTGCGGCTGGAAGAGGTAGTGACCGAGACACTGGTTGTGGATGTGCGCGGCGGCCGTGGCGCGCCTGGCTACGATGGCCTGGCGGGCGCCGATGGCAAGCCCGGTGGCTGCGTTTTGGGGCAGGCCAGCCATGGTTTTGATGGCCGTGATGGCACTGATGGTCTTTATGGTGCGCCGGGCGGTCAGGTGCGTCTGGAAGTACCCCATGCCTTCCCGATCGAACGCATCGACGTACGGGTTGAGGGTGGCGAAGGTGGTGCGCCGGGCCAGGCGGGAGACGCAGGTGAGGGCGGTGCTGCCAGAGGCTGCTGGTTGTACAGCACCGAAGGCGGCCGCGATGGTCGTGCCGGCACGGTGGGCCAGCCTGGTCGTGCGGGTGTGCCGGGCGCGGTGGATGTGATTCGCTTTTAACCTAGAGAGAGTCTGCTGCCAGCCACGCTGATCAGTAACAGCCCGATCAGCAGGTTGATCGCCACCAGCCGGCGAATGCTTCCTAGCGTCGCCGCGCCTGCCGGCCAGTTTTCGATTAGTACGGCGCGGCGTAGCTCGGGTAGTTGCAGTATCTGAATGCGCAGGAACAGCGCGAGCATGACCAGATACAGGCCAATCATGATCTGCACGTAGCGCGGTGCGCTTTCAAAGCCGTTAAAGCGCAGGTGCATCAGGCCTACACCGCTGATCGGCAGGATCAGCACTGCCGCCCAGACCCAGCGAAAGAACCGTTCGAAGACGCCGAGCCAGAGTCTTAGGCGCTCCGCTGCTGGCAAGGCCGCTGCGGCCGGCCGCAAGACCATCCACGCGAAGAACATGCCGCCAACCCAGATCAGCGCTGCCAGAAGATGCAGGGTATAGAGCGGGGTGTAGAGGGGCATAAAGGCGTTCTCAGAAGGATTCAGTGTGAAGGGGCGACGATGGGGTTCGGCGCGGGGGTGATTAGCGCGTTATGATAGCCGCCGCTTGTAACCACTGAAAATTTATCCAGTCTTCGCGCAGATTTCCATGCTCAGCACCGAACTCAAGTCCCAGATCCAGGGCGCCTATTCCCGCTTTCTCGAGGCCAAGCAGCTCAAGCCGCGCTATGGCCAGCGCCTGATGATCGCGGAAATCGCCAAGGTGCTGGGCACCATCGCCACTGACGATGAAGGCAAGCGGGTCGGCGAGCCTGCCGTGGTCGCAGTGGAGGCGGGCACCGGTACGGGGAAGACGGTCGCCTATAGTCTGGCGACCATTCCCATCGCTAAGGCAGCAGGCAAACGCCTGGTGATCGCCACGGCGACCGTGGCGCTGCAAGAGCAGATCGTGCACAAGGACCTGCCGGATCTGATGCGTAACAGCGGCTTGAGCTTCAGCTTCGCCCTGGCCAAAGGCCGCGGGCGTTACCTGTGCCTGTCCAAACTCGACCTGCTGCTGCAGGAGGGCCACGCGCAAAGCGCTACGGCGCAACTGTTCGAGGAAGAAGGCTTTCGCATCGATGTCGATGAGCAGAGCCAGAAACTCTTTACCGGAATGATCGAAAAGCTCGCCGGCGGCAAATGGGACGGTGACCGTGATAGCTGGCCCAATGAGCTGGAGGACAGCACCTGGTCGCGCCTGACAACCGATCACAGTCAGTGCACCGGACGGCATTGCCCGAACTTCCAGCAGTGCACCTTCTACAAGGCGCGCGAAGGCATGGGCAAGGTCGATGTGATCGTCACCAACCATGACATGGTCCTGGCTGACCTGGCCCTGGGTGGCGGTGCGGTGCTGCCGGACCCGCGTGAGACGCTCTATGTGTTCGACGAAGGCCACCACCTGCCGGATAAGGCCATCGGCCACTTCGCGCACTTCACCCGCTTGCGCTCGACTGCCGACTGGCTTGAGCAGACGGCCAAGAACCTCACCAAACTGCTGGCTCAACATCCGTTGCCGGGTGACCTGGGGCGGCTGATCGAGCAGGTGCCGGAGCTGGCCCGTGAGCTCAAGACCCATCAGCAATTTATGTTCACTGCCTGCGAGCAGGTCGCCGACTTCAGACCGGGCGAGGACATGGAGGGCCGCGAACGCCCGCGCCATCGTTTTGTCGGTGGCGTGGTGCCCGAGCACATGGTGGAGCTGGGCCTGGAGTTGAAGAAAGGTTTTTCCAAGCTGACTGAGCTGTTCACCGGTGTCACCGAACAGCTCAAAGAGGCCATGGACGGTGAGGCCACCGTGGGCATCGCCAGCCACCAGGCCGAGGAATGGTACCCGCTGTTCGGCAGCCTGCTGGCCCGCGCCCAGGGCACCTGGGAACTGTGGCTGGCGTTCACCGCGGATGACCCGGAGGACAGCCCGCCGATGGCGCGTTGGCTGACCCTGGCCGACAGCGGCGCGTTGTTCGATATCGAGGTCAATGCCAGCCCGATCCTGGCGGCCGAGACCCTGCGGCGCAATCTATGGAACGTTGCCTATGGCGCCCTGGTGACCTCGGCCACACTCACCGCGCTGGGTACCTTCGACCGTTACCGCATGCGTGCCGGCCTGCCCAAGGTGGCGGTCAGCGCCGTGGTGCCGAGCCCGTTTCACCATGCCGATGCTGGGGTGCTGCGGGTCCCCGACCTCAAGGCCGACCCGCGCGAGGCAGCGGTGCACACCGCAGCGATTATCCGCGAGTTGCCCGGCCTGGTGGCCGGCAGTCGCGGCACCCTGGTGCTGTTCTCTTCGCGCAAGCAGATGCAGGAAGTCTTTGACGGCCTGGAGCGCGACTGGCGCAAGCGCGTGTTTATTCAGGGCAACCTGTCCAAGCAGGAAACCCTGAACAAGCACAAGGCGCGGGTCGACAGCGGTGAGGAAAGCGTGCTGTTCGGCCTGGCCAGTTTCGCTGAAGGGGTCGACCTGCCAGGCGCCTACTGCGAGCATGTGGTGATCGCGAAGATTCCTTTCGCCGTGCCGGATGATCCGGTCGAAGCCGCGTTGGCCGAATGGATCGAGGCACGCGGTGGCAATCCCTTTATGGAAATCGCCGTGCCAGACGCTTCGCTGCGCCTGGTCCAGGCCTGCGGCCGGCTGCTGCGCACCGAGGCGGATCGCGGCATCATCACGCTGCTCGACCGGCGGGTGGTGACCCAGCGTTACGGCAAGGCGATCCTCAATGCCCTGCCGCCGTTTCGCCGGGAAATCAGCTGAGTTGTACTGAACCCCGGCGCCTTAACCTGCATCTAACAACAGCCTGCGTGCGGGGCTGTTCCGCTGCATTGAACCGGTGCACTATGGCGCCCTTAAATGGCGGTAGACCAGCCGAGAAGCGCGCTCGGGCGACCGCCTGCGTCAGACAAACAACTATTTTTCAGGAGTGCGGGTCGTAATGCTCAACGCCAGGTTGCAACTGCTTCGTCTGCGTCGTTTCTTGTTGCTGATCGCGCTGGGCTTGTCGGCCGGCGCGCAGGCGGATGACAAAGAGGTGCTGTTCAATTTCGTTCGTCCGCTGGATGCGGTTCAGGTGCAGACCGAGGGTGCCTTTTTGCCAAGCACCACGGCCGAAGCCACGCCGGAGGGCGAAGTCCTGCGGCGTGTCACCTTCAATCCGGGTGAGCAGCCCAGCCTGAGCCTTTTGCCACAGAGCGGCAGTTGGGACTGGTCGCAACAAGGCCTGATGAGCCTGCGCGTGCAGAGCGCGATGGATTGGGCGCTGACTCTTGATGTACAGATCGAGAGCCTGGACGGCAAGCGCCTGACTACCCGCGTCGCCATTCCGGCGGGGCCTGCGCAGACCCTGCTGATCCCGCTGCGGGCCACTTCGCCGCGGGAGCACGGCATGCGCGCGGGTGCGCCCATGCCGTGGAACCAGAACGGCCGCCGCCTGTTGCTGGCCGAAACCGTGCTGGGTGAGCTGGATGCAACCCAGGTGCGTTCCGTGACCCTATCGATGCCCGCGCCTCAGGCCGTTCAACATTTGCTGTTGGGGCGTTTCGGCGTGCGCAGTGACGATGAGCTCAGCGAGGTTTACGCCGGCATCATCGACACCTACGGCCAGTATGTACGCGCTGATTGGCCACAGAAGATCAAACAGGATGAGCAGCTCAAGCAGGGGGCTCGTCAGGAAGACAAGCAGTTGCAGACCTGGCTGGCCGAGCGGCCAGCCCAGGATCGTTTTGGCGGCTGGACCGGTGCCCAGCAGTTCGAGGCAACCGGTTTCTTCCGCACCGAGAAGCATGAGGGCCGCTGGTACCTGGTGACCCCGGAAGGCAATCCGTTCTATTCCCTGGGGGTCAATACTGTCGCCCGCGACAACAGCCGTACCTATGTCGAAGGTCGCGAGTCGATGTTCACCGCGCTGCCGGCTGACGGCGATCCCCTGGCCGTCAACTACGGCAGTAGCAATAACCAGAGTGACACCGGCGCCAACCGCGGTCGGGCCTTTGCCAGTGGTCGCTGGTTCGATTTTTACGGCGCCAACCTGATGCGCACCTACGACGGCCAGACCCTCGAACAATGGCGCGGCCGCAGCCAGGACCGTCTGCAGGCTTGGGGTTTCAACACCCTGGGCAACTGGAGTGAGCCCGGCTTTGCCGATGATGCGCGCATGCCTTACAGCATCCCGCTGTCGATTCATGGCGACTACGCGACCATCAGCACCGGTGTCGACTGGTGGGGCGGCATGCCCGATCCGTTTGACCCACGCTTTGCCATGGCGGCCGAGCGCGCCATCGCCATCGCTTCGCGCGATCACCGCGAGGACCCCTGGCTGATGGGCTACTTCGCCGACAACGAACTGGCCTGGGCCGGTCGCGCCGAGGACCCGCAGGCGCGTTATGCCCTGGCCTACGCGACCCTGCGCCTGACCACCGACGTGCCGGCCAAGCGCGCGTTCCTGAAGATGCTGCGTGACCAGTACCGCAACCAGGCGGGTCTGTCGCGTGCCTGGGGTATCCAGCTTGATGCCTGGGAGCTGATGGAAGACCCGGGCTTTCAGGCGCCGCTGCCGAACCCGGAGTTCCCGGCGATCGAGCGTGACATGCAGGCCTTCCTGCGGCTGTTCGCCGACACCTACTTCAAGACCATCGCCGACTCGCTGGCCTGGCATGCGCCCAACCACATGCTGCTGGGCGGACGTTTCGCCAGCAGTATTCCCGAGGCGGTCAGCGCCTGCGCCACCTACTGCGATGTGCTGAGCTTCAACTTCTATACCCGCGAGCCGCAGCACGGCTATGACTTCGCGGTATTGCGTGCGCTGGACAAACCGCTGATGGTCACCGAGTTCCATTTCGGTTCCCGTGACCGTGGGCCGTTCTGGGGTGGCGTGGCCGAGGTGTACAAGGAGGAGGAGCGCGGCCCGGCCTATGCGCACTTCCTGCAGCGTGCTCTGGAAGAACCGCAGATCGTCGGGTTGCACTGGTTCCAGTATCTCGACCAGCCAGTGACCGGGCGTCTGCTCGACGGCGAGAACGGTCACTTCGGCCTGGTAGGCATCACTGATCGCCCTTGGGACGGCTTCGTCAAGGCGGTACGTGACGCTAACCTGGCGGTACCCAAGACGCTGTTGGCACCCGCTAAACCGAAGGAGTAACGCGTGCAGATCCAGGGTTATTTCGATCTTCAGTTCGAGGCTGTCAGGGATGCTTTTGCGGCCCTGTTCGACGATCCGCAGGCGCGTGGTATGGCCTTGTGCATTCAGGTGGGCGGCGAAACAGTCGTCGACCTCTGGGCCGGTGTAGCCGACAAGGACGGCCAGCAAGCCTGGCATAGCGACACCCTGCTCAACCTGTTCTCCTGCACCAAGACCTTTACTGCGGTCACCGCCTTGCAACTGGTGGGAGAAGGCAAGCTGGACCTGGATGCCCCTGTGGCGCGTTACTGGCCTGAGTTCGCCGCGGCAGGCAAAGAGCGCATCACCCTGCGGCACCTGCTCAGCCACCAGGCTGGGCTGCCGGCGATCCGTCAGAGCCTGCCGGCCGAAGCGCTTTACGACTGGTCGACCATGACTACTGCGTTGGCTGCCGAGCAGCCCTGGTGGGCCCTGGGTGAGGGACACGGTTACGCGCCCATTACCTACGGCTGGCTGGTGGGTGAGGTGCTACGACGGGTTGAGGGACGTGGGCCGGGTGAGTCCATCGTGGCGCGCACCGCCACACCGCTGGGGCTGGATTTTCATGTCGGCTTGGCGGACAGCGAGTTCGATCGTGTCGCATTTATCAGCCGGGGTAAGGGCAACCTGGGCGACGCCGCGGCCCAGCGCCTGCTGAAAACCATGATGAACGATGCCGGTGCCATGAGCACGCGGGCGTTCACCAACCCGCCGTCGATCATGACCAGCACCAACAAGCCCGAGTGGCGACGCATGCAGCAGCCTGCGGCGAATGGTCATGGCAATGCGCGCAGCCTGGCGGGCTTCTATGCCGGCTTGCTCGATGGCCAGTTGCTGGAAAGTGAGCTGCTCAGCGAGCTGACCCGTGAGCACGCCGTGGGCGATGACAAGACCCTGCTGACGGCCACGCGTTTTGGCCTGGGTTGCATGCTCGACCAGCCGCAGGTGGCCAATGCCACCTATGGCATGGGTCCGCGTGCGTTCGGCCATCCAGGGGCTGGCGGTTCGATCGGCTTTGCCGATCCGGAGCGCGATGTGGCGTTTGGTTTCGTCACCAACAATCTCGGGCCCTACGTGCTAATGGACCCGCGCGCCCAAGGGTTGGCGCGCTGCCTGATGGGCTGTTTATAGGTTCTCCGCATAGTGTTGGGAGCGTGCTGGCTGGCACCTGACTGGCAAATTTGTGTGCAGTTCGGCAAATGATGTGGCATGGCCCATTCTCGCGTGTACTGAACGCTTGGGTTGCGCCCCTCACGGGCGCCACACCTTTCTTGCTTGCCCAAGAAAGGTGTGCCAAAGAAGGGCACCCCGACATC
>JAHJYA010000129.1 GCA_018826895.1 Gammaproteobacteria bacterium | reverse complement strand
GTTGAGCGACATGGATGTCGCGAGAGCCGCCATGGGCCATGGATGGCCCTTGGCGGCGGGCCCCTGAAGCGGGGATGGAAGGAGGGAACCGCGGCGCAGCCGGGGCCGTATGGTGGGGTGCCCTTCTCTTTGGTTACTTTCTCTTGGGCAAGCAAGAGAAAGTGACTCGCCCGTAAGGGGCGAAAACCGTCAGACCAGACAGCACGGTAATGGATAGAGCCACGTCATCGGCAACGCACACTTGTTTGTCAGTCCGGCGTCAACCAGCACTTTCCCCAGATTAAGCGAAGCTCCTTTACCTATATGCCGGCGAACGGTCGCTGAAAGTGCGCGCTTGGTCGGTGCCAAGGCGCTGCGAAGCAGGCAGAATGCCAGCCTGAATGCCGTGCCCTATTCGGAGCCCTATGTCGCGCCTTGCCGCTGTGCGCCTGAGCCACTTCCTGCCGTCCGCGTTGCTGCTCGGTGGTGCGCTGCTGGCTGGCAGCCTGGTGCAGCTCAACGACTTCTTCACGGCACTGTTCAATGTTCTGCCCACGCTATTGCTGTTGCTCGGCGGCACCTTCTGCCTGGTCTATGGCCGTCAGCGCGAGCTGTTCCTGTTGCTGGTGCTCTACGGCGCTTACTACGTGCTCGACACCCAGCTCGACCACTACCGGGCGCAGGGCCAGGTTCGCGCGGATGCGGCGTTGGTGTTCCACCTCAGTAGCCTGCTGCTGCCGCTGCTGTATGGGTTGTATGCGCTGTGGCAGGAGCGCACCCATCTGGTTCAGGACCTGGTCGCTCGCGCCGCCGTACTGCTGGCAGTGGCGGCCCTCAGTGTGGCGCTGGCCGAGCGCTACCCGGAAGCGCTGACCCAGTGGCTGATCACGATTCGCTGGCCCAGCCTGCATGGCCAGTGG
Organism: Gammaproteobacteria bacterium; assembly: GCA_018826895.1. Taxonomy (GTDB): domain Bacteria; phylum Pseudomonadota; class Gammaproteobacteria; order Pseudomonadales; family Pseudomonadaceae; genus Aquipseudomonas. The sequence continues at coordinate 6,707 of JAHJYA010000129.1, read as the reverse complement.
ATGAGCCTGGTGCAACTGGCCTATCCGCTGTTCGCCATTGCGCTGCTAGGCATGCTGGTGCAGTACCTGCGCACGCCACGGCCGCTGCATGCGGCGCAGATTCTCGGGTTGTGTGGCGTGCTGTGGATGCTGCCGAAAATCTTTCTGCTGCCCTTCGCCCTGCATGTGGTCAGCAGCCTGGTGATGCTGATGCTGGTGGCTGCCGTTGCCCATGAGGCCTATCAGATGGCTTTTCGCGACGAGCTCACCGGGCTGCCGGGGCGCCGCGCGCTCAACGAGCGGCTGCAACGCCTGGGGCGCAGCTACGTGATCGCCATGGCCGACGTGGACCACTTCAAGAAATTCAACGACACCCATGGCCACGATGTCGGCGACCAGGTGCTGCGTGTGGTGGCCGCGCAACTGCGCAAGGTCGGCGGCGGCGGGCGCGCCTACCGCTACGGCGGGGAGGAGTTCACCCTGGTGTTCCCCGGCCGCACCCTGGAGCAGTGTCTGCCCTATCTGGAGCAGGTGCGCCAGGCAATTCAGGACTATCCGCTGCAACTGCGCGACAAGCAAAGCCGCCCTCAGGACGACCTGCAGGGCCGGCAGAAGCGCGCCGGCAGTGGCGCCAGCCAGGTGTCGGTGACCATCAGCATCGGCGTCGCCGAGCGCGGTGATGCGCGCCAGCCCGAGGCGGTGATCAAGGCCGCCGACAAGGCCCTCTACAGCGCCAAGAGTGCCGGGCGCAATTGCGTGCGCAGCCAGGGCCAGGGCCGCGGGGCCGTGCGCATACGGCACTGACCCAGCTGGTTTATGGCAGCGCATTCAGCGCATGCACAATCGTTGTTCTGCCAGGCGTAGAAGTACAGGCTCGGGGTCTACCTTCGCGCCTCGCGCGCCTGCTGACGGAGAACGATCATGGCTGACTACAAGGCCCCGCTGCGTGACACGCGCTTTTTGATCAACGAAGTATTCGACTTTCCCGGCAGCTATGCCGCCATCGGCGCCCATGATGCGACGCCGGACATGGTGGAGGCGATTCTCGAGGAGGGCGCCAAGTTCTGCGAGCAGGTGCTGGCACCGCTCAACCGCAGCGGTGATGAAGAGGGCTGCCAGTTCGACAACGGCGTGGTGACCACGCCCAAGGGTTTCAAGGAAGCCTTTGCCCAATACGTCGAAGGCGGCTGGAACGGCCTCGCCGCCGACCCGACCTACGGCGGCCAGGGCCTGCCGCATTCGCTGGGCCTGCTGATCAGCGAAATGGTTGGTGCCAGCAACACCTCCTGGGGCATGTACCCCGGGCTGACCCACGGAGCCATGTCGGCGATCCACGCCCACGGCAGCGAGGCGCAGAAACAGACGTACCTGACCGCGCTCACCGAAGGCCGCTGGACCGGCACCATGTGCCTGACCGAGCCGCAGTGCGGCACCGACCTGGGCATCATCAAGACCCGCGCCGTGCCCCAGGCCGACGGCAGCTACGCGATCAGCGGCACGAAGATCTTTATCTCTGCTGGCGAACACGACCTGAGCGAGAACATCGTGCACCTGGTGCTGGCCAAGCTGCCGGATGCGCCGGCGGGCACCAAAGGCATTTCGCTGTTTATCGTGCCCAAGTTCCTTCCGGACGACCAAGGCAATGCGGGCGCGCGCAACAGCCTGAGCTGCGGCTCCATCGAACACAAAATGGGCATCAAGGCTTCGGCCACCTGCGTGATGAACTTCGATACGGCCACCGGCTTTCTTATCGGTGAGCCGAACAAGGGCCTCAATTGCATGTTCACCATGATGAACCATGCACGCCTCGGCACCGGGATGCAGGGCCTGTGCCTGGGTGAGGTGAGTTACCAGGGTGCCCTGCGCTACGCCAACGACCGCCTGCAGATGCGCGCCCTGACCGGCGCCAAGGCGCCGGGCAAGGTAGCCGACCCGATCATCGTGCACCCCGACGTGCGCCGTATGCTGCTGACCATGAAAGCGCTCAACGAGGGCAATCGCGCCCTGGCCTATTTCACTGCGCAATTGATCGACCAGGCCCACGGCGCCGCTGAGGCCGAACAGCGCGCCGAGGCGGAAGGCCTGCTGGCGCTGCTGACGCCCATCTGCAAAGCCTTTATGACCGAGAGCGGGCTGGAGGTGACCAACCTAGGCATGCAGGTATATGGCGGCCACGGCTATATCCGCGAGTGGGGCATGGAGCAGTTGGTGCGCGACTGCCGCATCGCCCTGATTTACGAAGGTACCAACGGCATTCAGGCCCTCGACCTGCTCGGGCGCAAGGTGTTGGGTAGCCAGGGCAAGCTGCTGCGCGGTTTCACCAAAATCGTCCATAAATTCTGCGAAGCCCAGGGCGCACATCCGCAATTGGCTGCGCAGGTGGCCGAGCTGGCGACGCTCAACCGTCAGTGGGGCGAGCTGACTCAGCGCATCGGCATGGCGGCGATGAACAATCCCGATGAAGTTGGTGCTGCGTCGGTCGACTACCTGATGTTCTCCGGCTATGTGATCCTGGCGTATTTCTGGCTGCGCATGGCGGTGGTGGCGCAGGCGCAATTGCACGCTGGCAGCGGCGACGCGGCGTTTTACCAGGCCAAACTCGCGACCTGCGCGTTTTACTTCAAGCGCGTACTGCCGCGCACCGCGGCTCACCTGGCGGCAGCCGATGCAGGCAGTGACTGCATGATGGAACTGCCGGCAGCGCACTTCGGCGCGTGACCGTTCGTCGGCTTGTATAGGCCCGCTTCGGCGGGCCTTTTGCGTTCAATGCGCTGGAACATTTTGTGGATTAATGGTCACAACGCGACCCTATGTGTCTTAAAAGTTGTTCGGGTAGACTCTAAGCACTGCAGCAAACCCGCTGGTTCGTTCGAGGATAGGTTCATGGCTGACTACAAGGCTCCGCTGCGCGACATGCGCTTCGTGCTCAATGAAGTATTCGAAGTTTCTAAGCTGTGGGCCCAGTTACCGGCCCTGGCCGAGGTGGTGGATGAAGACACCGCCAGCGCTATTCTCGAAGAGGCCGGCAAGGTCACCGCTGGCAGTATCGCGCCGCTCAACCGCAGTGGCGACGAAGAAGGCTGCAGCTGGCACGAGGGGGCCGTACGTACCCCGGCCGGCTTTGTCGAGGCCTACCGCACCTATGCCGAAGGCGGCTGGGTGGGCGTGGGCGGCGACCCGGAGTTTGGCGGCATGGGCATGCCTAAGGTGATCGGCGCCCAGGTCGAAGAAATGGTCAACTCGGCCAACCTCTCTTTCGGTCTGTACCCGATGCTCACCGCCGGCGCCTGTCTGTCGATCCTTAACCACGCCAGCGAAGAGCTGAAGGCGCAGTACCTGCCGAACATGTACGCTGGCGTCTGGGCAGGCTCCATGTGCCTGACCGAGCCCCACGCCGGCACCGACCTGGGGATTATCCGCACCAAGGCCGAACCCCAGGCCGACGGAAGCTATAAGATTTCCGGCACCAAGATCTTTATCACCGGTGGTGAGCACGACCTGACCGAGAACATTATCCACCTGGTCCTGGCCAAGCTGCCCGACGCGCCGGCTGGCCCGAAAGGCATTTCGCTGTTCCTGGTGCCCAAGGTCATGGTCAATGCCGACGGCTCCCTGGGTGAGCGCAATGCCCTGAGCTGCGGCTCCATCGAACACAAGATGGGCATCAAGGCCTCGGCTACCTGCGTGATGAACTTCGACGGCGCCACCGGCTGGATCGTCGATGCGCCGAACAAGGGCCTGGCCGCCATGTTCACCATGATGAACTACGAGCGCCTGGGCGTCGGCATCCAGGGCCTGTCCCTGGGTGAGCGCAGCTACCAGAGCGCGGTCGATTACGCCCGTGAGCGCATCCAGAGCCGTGCGCCAACCGGCCCGCAGGCTAAGGACAAAGTCGCCGACCCGATCATCGTGCACCCCGACGTACGGCGCATGCTGCTGACCATGAAAGCGCTGAACGAGGGTGGCCGTGCCTTCTCCAGCTACGTGGCGATGCAACTGGACACCGCCAAGTACAGTGAAGATGCCGCCACCCGCAAGCGCGCCGAAGAGCTGGTTGCGCTGCTGACGCCGGTGGCCAAGGCCTTCCTCACCGACATGGCGCTGGAAACCACTGTGCACGGCCAGCAGATTTTCGGCGGCCATGGCTTTATCCGCGAGTGGGGCCAGGAACAGCTGGTGCGCGACTGCCGTATTACCCAGATCTACGAAGGCACCAACGGCATCCAGGCCCTCGATCTGGTCGGGCGCAAAGTGGTCGGCAGCGGCGGGGCGTTCTACAAACACTTCGCTGACGAGATCAAAGCCTTCACCGACAGCGCCGACGCCTCGCTGGCCGAGTTCGTCAATCCGCTGAAAGACGCTATCACCAACCTGGAGCAGATGACCGCCGACCTGCTGGAGCGCGCCAAGGCCAACCCGAATGAAGTCGGCGCCGCTTCGGTCGAGTACCTGCAGGTGTTCGGCTACACCGCCTACGCCTACATGTGGGCACTTATGGCCCGCACCGCCCTGGCCAAGCAGGATCAGGACGACTTCTACGTCAGCAAGCTGGGCACCGCGCGCTTCTTCTTTGCGCGCCTGCTGCCCCGCATCCACTCCCTGACCGCCTCGGTTAAAGCCGGTAGTGAAAGTCTGTATCTGTTGGACGCCGCGCAGTTCTAACCGCGCTGCAGTAAACCCAAGCCCCGGCCTAAACAGCCGGGGCTTTTTTGTGCCGCTGCGCTGCTGAAGGCACGCAAGCCTGCTGTTGGGCGCTGCGCGCATCGCGCACCCTACAAAGCCATGGCTTCACTTGCCAGCGCTGATGCAGGCGAATTTATGTATATACATTAGCGCCGTGCACTCGCATGGGCCTGTGCGAACTGGACGCTGCCGTTGGTTTGCCGCTGAAGCTTGCTGCTGAGCAGCTATCTCGGTGAGTTCAGTGGCTATGCCTTAGCGCTGCGATATGACGGTTGTTGCGTGGCGGTCATTCTTTGCTGACGAATGGGGTTGACGGCGGGTGGGTCGAATTTTATTGTATATACAATTTGGTTCGAAGAGCCTTTATGTCGTCGCCTGTCCCGCGCCTGCTTTGGCGCGAGCCGTGCATCTTCGGGGCGACGCTGACCGGGACACGTTGCTGCACAAGGGCGTGACTGCTCTGGAGAGCAACTCCAGATAAGTGATCGTTGGCCACTTCCCTGACAACAATAAATCCAGAGGAATACGCAGATGACAGCCTTCACCCAGCATTGCCAAGGCGGCAACCCGGCACCCTGTTCATTGCGTGTGGAGAGCGGTTATGTCTGAACAGATCTCGACACTTACCGGCGTGTCCAAGGGCCGTGCCCTGGCCCGGTTGCTCGGCTACAGCCTGATCGGTCTGCTGATCTTCTTTGTGCCGTTCGAAATCGGCGGGCGCTCGACCATCCTCCTCGACCATGCCGCCAGCGCCCTGCAAACCCATGCGCGGCCGCTGGTGATCAGCATTGCCATGCTGTTTATGCTCTACGGCGCGCTGCAGCCCTGGCTTAGCGGCAGCTGGCGCGGCGACCTCACGCGTACCGTGTTTAGCGTGCTCAAGGTGTTCGGTCTGCTGATCGGCGTGGCCTATCTGTTCCGTGTCGGGCCTGAGGCTTTGTATCAGCCGGGCATGCTGCCGTTCCTGTTCGACAAGCTGGTGCTCAGCCTGGCGCTGATCGTGCCGCTGGGTGCGCTGGCCCTGGTGTTTCTTATCGGCTTCGGCCTGCTGGAACTGGTCGGCGTGCTGATGCAGCCGGTGATGCGGCCGATCTGGCGTACGCCGGGCAAGTCGGCCATCGATGCGGTGGCCTCGTTCGTGGGCAGCTACTCGGTGGGCCTGCTGATCACTGACCGCATGTACCAGCAGGGCCACTACAGCGTGCGGGAGGCGGCGATTATCGCCACTGGCTTCTCCACGGTGTCGGCGCCCTTTATGGTGATCATCGCCAAGACCCTTGGCCTGATGGAAATCTGGAACCTGTATTTCTGGAGCGCGATGCTGGTGACCTTTGCCGTTACCGCCGTCAGCGCGCGCATCTACCCGCTGTCGCGTCTGCCTACTGAAAGCCGTCCCGAGCCGCAGCTGCAAGCTGGCGAAAGCCGTATCGGCAGCGCCTGGCGTGCCGGCCTGAGCCAGGCTGCCAGTGCGCCCTCGCTGCTTAGCGCGTTGCGCGAAACCTTTGTCGATGGCCTGCGCATGACTGCAGCCATCCTGCCGAGCATTCTTGCTGTCGGCCTGCTCGGCTTGCTCGCCGCCAAATACACCCCGCTGTTCGATGCCCTCGGCATGCTGTTATACCCGCTGACCTGGCTGTTTGGCCTGAATGAGCCGATGCAGGTGGCCCGCGCCATTTCTTCCGGCCTGGCGGAGATGTTCCTGCCGGCCATGTTGCTGAAAGACGCCGACGTGCTGGTCAAGTTCGTCACCGCCATCGTCTCGGTGAGCAGCGTGCTGTTTCTCTCCGCCTCGATTCCCTGCGTGTTGGCCACGCGAATTCCCCTGCGTTTGCGCGACCTGTTGCTGGTCTGGCTGCAGCGCACGTTCTTAAGCCTGTTGTTCAGCATTCCGCTGGGCTATCTGGCGCTCTACATGGGCTGGCTATAAGCCGCCCGCACCTAACGATCTGTTGATAAGGAGCCTGCTATGAGCCTTTTCCGTGACACCGAAATCCGCGCCGCCCGTGGCACCACGCTGACCGCCAAGAGCTGGCTGACCGAAGCGC
>JAHJYA010000128.1 GCA_018826895.1 Gammaproteobacteria bacterium | reverse complement strand
GTTTAGTTTCAAGGCTGAGTAGCAGAGTGGTTATGCACCGGATTGCAAATCCGTGAACGCCGGTTCGATTCCGACCTCAGCCTCCAATTAGAAAAGCCCCGTAAATCGATGATTTACGGGGCTTTTTGTTAACAGGCTAGACGCCTTGCGAGCAGCACCTGGGCTGTATATAGTCCAACCCCTGCCGCAGGCACCCATCATCCGCCCCGATGGTGAAATTGGTAAACACAGCAGACTTAAAATCTGCCGACCGCAAGGTCTTGCCGGTTCGATTCCGGCTCGGGGCACCATTACGATGATTTCAGATGTTCCTCAGTGAACCTGAAATCCAATAAAACCGGCACTCTCAGCCGGTTTTTTTGTGCCTGCCATTTCTGCCGACAAGCCGACGACGCGTGTTAAGTGCTGCGCCTGCCATAAGACTGTCGCGTAGCTGTCATCTGCCTTCCATCGCCCCAAGGTGCAATCGTTCTGACGATTAGTGAGGACAGCCATGCGCATCTATGTAATCGGGGCAGGGTATGTAGGGCTGGTGACGACGGCCTGTTTTGCCGAGATGGGCATTTACGATTGCTCGGTCTAAATATTACTCATGAGATTTGCTTAGTTGTGATTTCAAAAGCCCGAATTGATATTTTGCTTTTGGATATATAGCGCAGCGTTCTTATGTCATCGGGCGGTCAATATTTTGTTTTCAGCCCTATCGCAAGCCTCCCTTCCTGGTTGATGATTGGAGACCGCCGGGGAGGGTGGACTCATGAGAATGAATCAAATGCTATTGCTGGTGCTGGCAGCGTCATCACTGACCGGCTGTGTGGTAGACACTGCGCTAATGATGGCGGCAGAAGCCCAATTCAATTCAGAAACACCTGAAAGCGTTGGACTTGCGCCGGCCAATTATCGAGGAAAAAGCTGCCTCGAGCTTTCCATAGACCGGATGAGTGCAGATAACAACGTTACGTACACTGGCGAGCATCAAGACTATGTTCGTAAACATGGACAGTGGGCTAAGACATCAATCGAGCAGGTGGAAAGAGAAACAGGTTGCCTACCAGGCACCACCACGAAACAAGCCGGTACGATTGATTATGTATTGAAGCACCCCGAGTCATTAAAAGAGCTCGAGGCAGATCTCCCTCCAGGTGGTGTGGAGTACATCAAGGCCGGAGGTAAGCTTCCCGCAAGCGCTTCCTCGGTGATATCAGCGACTCCTGTTTCTTCACCTGTCGCCGTACCCCAGCCTGCCGGATCCAGTTTCGGGGCAACGACTCCGGAAGGCTTGCCTCAGACCTCACTCGCGCAATGGATAGCGAAAGAGGTGCCGGAAAGCTATGAAGGGCGATCCTGCGAGTATTTGCGGAGCGCGTTTACTGCGGCCGAAGGTATGGAATCATCTGCAAATATGGACGCCCGCACCTGGGGGGCGAGCAAGAGAAAAGCCATTAGCGCAGTGCCTGCATTCAAAGAGTGCCCTCCATCGGGCCCTCGCACCGGGGGAATGTTAGGTGCAGTCATCGGGCCTATGGACCCTATAAAAGCTGAGCGACTGGGCATGCCATTAACAGGTTGCTCTATTGAACAAGTTGTATCCGGGGGGGCCGCGGAGCATGCTGGAATACAGCGTACTGACGTAGTTGTTGCTATCGGGAGTACCCTGATCACTGATCACATAGAGTTAATGGTTGCTCTTAGTAAGATACCGGCTGGGTCCACTGCGTTACTAAAGGTGTGGCGTAAAGGCGGCTATGTAAACGTTCCAGTAGTACTGGGTTCTCCGTCAGGCTGACGTCACAATGTTGGCGAGAGGCCAAAATCGGTCTCCCACTTTCGCTGCCTGAAAGGCCCCGGCGGCGATGCATTTCAGTGCTGGTTACCTCCGTACTTATCGAGGCATGTGGTGCCAGCCGGCCTGAGAAACAGTTGAATAAGTAAGAATGGGCTTGCCCAGGACGGGCTAGAAAGTGTTCCGCAATTTTTTGCACCCCCTTGAATCTATTGGGCTGAATGGCATTGGTTTAGCCGGTTTTGCGGAACGATTTATGACGTAAGGCCATGTCATGAAAGGAAACTGCGGCAGACTTAAAATCTGCCGACCGCGAGGTCTTGCCGGTTCGATTCCGGCTCGGGCACCATTACGATGATTTCAGATGTTCCTCAGTGAACCTGAAATCCAATAAAACCGGCACTCTCAGCCGGTTTTTTTGTGCCTGCCATTTTTGCCGACAAGCCGACGACGCGTGTTAAGTGCTGCGCCTGCCATGAGACTGTCGCTTAGCTGTCATCTCCCTGCCATCGCCCCAAGGTGCAATCGTCCTGACGATAAGGGAGGACGGCCATGCGCATCTGTGTAATCGGGGCAGGGTATGTGGGGCTGGTGACGGCGGCCTGTTTTGCTGAGATGGGCAACCAGGTGATTTGCCTGGAACGCGATACCCAGCGTGTTGCACGGTTGCGCCGTGGCGATGTGCCGATTCATGAGCCGGGGCTGGAGCCGATGGTGCGGGCGCACCTGGCCAGCGGCGACTTGCAGTTCACCAGTGGTTGGAATGAAGCGCTACGTGGTGTTGAGGTGGTGTTTATCGCCGTGGGTACACCCAGCGGTGAAGACGGTTCGGCGGATCTTTGCCATGTACTGGCGGTGGCTGAGGCGCTGGGTCAGCAGCTGCAACAGCACTGCGTGGTGGTCGATAAGTCCACGGTGCCGGTGGGCACGGCGGAGCGGGTGTCGCGTTGCATCGATGCCGGGCTGCGCCAGCGCGGCAAGACGTTCAGCGTATCGGTGGCCAGCAACCCGGAGTTTCTCAAGGAGGGTGTGGCGATTGCCGATTTTATGCGCCCTGATCGGGTGATCATCGGCTGTGAGGACGAGGACGCTCAGGAATGTCTGCGCCGTCTGTACGCGCCGTTCTTGCGCAACCACGAACGCTTGCTGTGCATGGGCGTGCGTGCGGCGGAGTTCAGCAAGTACGCGGCCAATGCGTTTCTTGCCACCAAAATTTCCTTTATCAATGAAATGGCCAGCCTGTGTGCGCGCCTGGATGTCGACATCGAGGAAGTGCGTCGCGGCATCGGCAGCGATACGCGCATTGGCACGCATTTCATCTATGCCGGCTGCGGTTATGGCGGCTCGTGCTTCCCCAAGGATGTACGTGCGTTGATTCGCACGGCGGAGCAGGAGGGCGTCGAGCCGAGCATCCTACGCGCGGTCGAGGCGCGCAATGCGCTGCAGAAGACCCTGCTGTTTCAGGCCGTGCGTGAACATTTTTCGGGCTATATGCAGGGGCGGGTCGTGGCGATCTGGGGGCTGGCGTTCAAACCCGGTACGGACGATATACGCGAGGCGCCGAGCCTGGTGCTGATTGATGCACTCTTGGCAGCCGGCGTAAGGGTGCAGGCGTGCGACCCGGTCGCCACGTCCGCAGTAGCCGCGCGCTACGCCACAGCGTTGGCTGCTGGGCAATTACGCCTGGGCGAGTCGCCTTATCAGGCGGTGGAGGGCGCCGATGCCTTGGTGCTGGTGACGGAGTGGAAGCAGTTTCGCCAGCCGGACTTCCTGCGCGTACGCGGTCTGATGCGCATGCCGGTGCTGTTCGATGGGCGCAATATCTATGACAGCCAACAACTGAGCGAAGCCGGGTTTCTCTATCGCGGCATTGGCCGGCCTGCAGCAGGCGATTGTAAGCAAAGTGCAGCCTGATAGACTGTGCGGGTCTTTACCACCCGCCTCGCTAGGAGTCCCATGATCAAGAAATGCCTGTTCCCCGCCGCCGGTTACGGTACGCGCTTTCTGCCCGCCACCAAGGCGATGCCCAAGGAAATGCTGCCGATCGTGAACAAGCCGCTTATCCAGTATGGGGTCGAGGAGGCGCTCGAGGCCGGTCTGACGCAGATCGCCATGGTGACTGGGCGCGGCAAACGCTCGTTGGAAGACCACTTCGACATCAGCTATGAGCTCGAGCACCAGATCCGCGACACCGACAAGGAAAAATACCTGGTCGGTATCCGCCGCCTGATCGACGAGTGCAGCTTCTCCTACACCCGTCAGGTGGAGATGAAGGGCCTGGGCCACGCCATTCTCTGCGGTCGTCCGCTGATCGGCGACGAGCCGTTCGCCGTGGTGCTGGCCGATGACCTGTGCCTGAACCTGGAAGGTGACGGCGTGCTGACCCAGATGGTCAAGCTGTACAACCAGTTCCGCTGCTCGATCGTCGCGGTTCAGGAAGTGCCCATGGACGAAATTCACAAGTACGGTGTGATCGCCGGCGAGATGATCCGCGACGACATCTACCGGGTGAACAGCATGGTCGAGAAGCCCAAGCCCGAAGATGCACCGTCCAACCTGGCGATTATCGGTCGCTACATCCTGACGCCAGATATTTTTAACCTGATCGAGCAGACCGAGCCGGGCAAGGGCGGGGAAATTCAGATCACCGACGCCCTGATGAAACAGGCTCAGGACGGTTGCGTGATGGCCTACAAGTTCAAAGGGCAGCGCTTTGACTGCGGTGGCGCCGAAGGCTATATCGAGGCAACCAACTTCTGCTTCGAGAACCTGTACAAGGTCGGCCGCGCTTACTGAGAGCGGTTGATGCGCTGAACGAGAGGCCACCTGCGGGTGGCCTTTTGCGTATCAGGCCTGAGGTAAGACCTCGGCCCCTGGGCCTAATGGTTGGCCATAGCTGAATTCTACGGCGCGCCCTGACGGATCACGCACGCCGCAGTAATAGCCTACGGGGAAGGGCTCCTCGCGCGGTGCCCAGAGCAGACAACCAGCAGCTGCAGCTCGGGCGGCAATGGCGTCGACCTGTTCGCGGCTGTCCAGGGCGAAGCCGAGGTGACTGTAGTCATCGTCGGCGCGTTCGTGACGCTGGCCGCCGGGCATCAGTACAAAGATAAAGCGCTGGGCCTGGCCCGGTTCGGCCATCCAGACGATGCGCGACCCTTTGCCGGCGCGCTCGTGGACTACCTGCATGCCGCAGAATGTTTGATAGAAGGCAATGCTGGCCGGCAGATCCGGCACGTGCATCGCCAGATGGGTGAGGGTCGGGTGCATGGCTGTTCTCCTTTAATCATCAGGGTTCAGTGTAGGACCAGGCACGCCCCGGTGCAGAGCTGGCGCGGCGATTCGGGTATGCTTGCCGCCTGCTTTGGAGGTGAACGATGAGCTACGATTTTGACCTGTTTGTGATCGGCGCCGGCTCCGGTGGCGTACGTGCGGCGCGCTTTGCCGCCGGCTATGGTGCGCGCGTGGCCGTGGCGGAAAGCCGTTACCTGGGCGGCACCTGCGTCAACGTCGGCTGCGTGCCGAAGAAGCTGCTGGTGTATGGCGCCCACTATGCCGAAGACTTCGAGCAGGCCCGTGGTTTTGGCTGGAGCGCCGAGGCGCCGCAGTTCGATTGGACGACCCTGATCGCCAACAAGGACCGGGAAATCAATCGCCTCAATGGTATCTACCGCAACCTGCTGGTGGGCAGCGGCGTGACCCTGCTCGAAGGCCATGCGCGAATGCTCGACGGCCACCGTGTCGAGGTCGACGGCAAGGTTTACAGCGCGAAGCACATCTTGCTCGCCACCGGTGGCTGGCCGCATATCCCCGACCTGCCCGGCAAGGAGCACGCGATCAGCTCCAATGAGGCGTTTTACCTCAAGCAGTTGCCCAAGCGCGTTCTGGTGGTCGGCGGCGGTTACATTGCCGTCGAGTTTGCCTCGATCTTCCACGGCCTGGGCGCCGAGACCTCGCTGTTGTACCGCGGTGATCTGTTCCTGCGCGGCTTCGATGGCGCGGTGCGCAAGCACCTGCAGGCCGAGCTGAGCAAGCGCGGCATGGACCTGCTGTTCAATGCCGACATCCAGCGCATCGACAAGCAGCCCGACGGCAGCTTGCAGGCGACCCTCGAAGACGGTCGCACGCTGACGGCTGATTGCATTTTCTACGCCACCGGGCGTAAGCCGATGCTCGACAACCTGGGCCTGGAAAACGCCGGGGTCGCGCTGGATGAGCGCGGTTATATCGAGGTCGACGAGCAGTACCAGACCAGCACCGCTTCGGTGTTGGCCATTGGTGACGTGATCGGCCGGGTGCAGCTCACGCCGGTGGCCTTGGCCGAAGGTATGGCCGTGGCGCGCCGGCTGTTCAAGCCGGAGGAATACCGTCCGGTCGATTACCACTTGATCCCGACTGCGGTATTCAGTCTGCCGAACATCGGCACCGTCGGCCTCAGTGAAGAGCAGGCGCGCGAAGCCGGGCATCGGCTGAGTATCTTCGAGAGCCGCTTCCGGCCGATGAAACTGACGATGACTGACTCGGACGAGCGCACTCTGATGAAGTTGGTGGTTGATGCCGACACCGACCGCGTATTGGGTTGCCATATGGTCGGCCCCGATGCCGGTGAGATCATCCAGGGCCTGGCCGTGGCGCTGAAGGCTGGCGCAACCAAACGCATCTTCGATGAAACCATGGGCGTACACCCAACGGCCGCCGAAGAATTCGTCACCCTGCGCACGCCGGTGTCTGTTGACTCATGAACATGGCGAACCTGTTTTATTTGGCCGACCTGTTCGGCGTTGCGGTCTTCGCCATCACCGGCGCCCTGATGGCCGGGCGCAAGTCGATGGACCTGTTCGGCGTGCTGGTAATCGCCATCGTCACTGCCCTGGGCGGCGGTACGCTGCGTGACTTGATTCTCGACAACCACCCGGTCAGCTGGATCCGCAACGATGTTTATATCGTCGTGGCCTCGCTGGCGGCCATCGGCACGGTGGTCTGGGTGCGTCTGACCCAGCCAATTCACGAGAAGGGTCTGCTGATCGCCGACGCCTTCGGCCTGGCGGTGTTCACCGTGATTGGCACTGAAGTGGCCCTGCAGCACGCCGTGCCGCTGAGTACGGCGGTGATTATGGGGGTGATGACCGGTGTCGCGGGCGGAGTCATGCGGGATGTGATCTGTAACGAGATTCCGCTGATCTTCCAGAAGGAAATCTATGCCACCGCCTGCATTGCCGGCGCCCTGGTGTTTATTGTGTTGCGAGCACTGGACACGCCGCATTGGCTGGACACTGGCTTGGCGATGCTGGTCGTGCTGTTGATCCGTCTGGCGGCGATTCGCTGGCATGTATCGTTGCCGCGCTTTCATCTGCTTGATCGTGATTGAGGGAGAACTGCTGTGATTGAACGCCTGGACCATCTGGTACTGACCGTCGCCGACATCTCGACCACGGTTGCCTTCTACAGCCGTGTGCTGGGCATGCGCCATGAAACCTTTGGCCATGGCCGTAGCGCTCTGGCTTTTGGCCAGCAGAAACTCAACCTGCACCAGCATGGCAACGAGTTCGAGCCCAAGGCCAAATGGCCGACGCCCGGCGCCATCGACCTGTGCCTGATTACCGAATGGCCGCTGGTGGATGTACTGACCCATTTGCAGGCCCAGGGCGTGACAATTGAGGACGGGCCCATTCAGCGTACTGGCGCGACTGGGCCTATCGAGTCGGTGTATTTCCGCGACCCGGATGGCAACCTGATTGAGGTCAGTCGCTACCTCTGATGAACCGGTCTGCTGTGATCAGCGCGTGGGCCGGCCAGCAGCCAGGCGATAAGCCCCACAACGGGCAAAAGCGCAAGGGCGAACCACCAGGCGAACTTGCGGTTAACGTCCACTGCACTGCACCAGACTTGATAGATGGCCCAGAGGTTGAGCGCCGTCACGCCGATGGCGAGGACAATAAGCAGGTAGCCAGAGGCTTCGCTCATTCGTCATGGGCCAGGTTGACGCGATTGTCTTTCGCCCCGGCGACCAGCAGGGTTTCGACTTCCTCCTCGGTGAGCATGGCGTTCCAGGCGTCGAAGCGGATCACCGAGGCGCGCAGGTTTTCATCGGTGGTAATGCTCAGGCGATGGATCGGTACCTCATTGAGCGTGCCATTGGCGGCGATGGTGCAGGTGCCTTTTTCCAGATCGATTGCAACGGACATGCGAACCTCCTGATGCCAGCGGCAGTGCCGCTCGCGAGTGCGGTTTAATTGGCGTGGGTAATGGCGACCAGGTCTTTGGCCATCTGCAGGTGATGCTCCAGCTTGGGCAACGTCTCCTTGGCAAAAGCGCTGACCTGGGCATCTTCGGAATTCACAGCCTTGCGAAATAGCTCGATGGTTTGCTCGTGGGCCACGACCTGGTTATTGGCGTAGGCGCGGTCGAAGGATTCGCCATCGCGCAGTTGCAGAATCATGGCTTTGGCCTTGCTCACCAGTTCGGCGTCATCGGCTACCTCCAACGCCTCATCGGCTGCCAGTTTAGCCAGGGCCTTATTGGCAGCGGTGTGGTCGTCGATCATTTGCTGGGCGAAGCTTTTGATATCTGCCGAGGTGGCCTTGTCCAGGGCCAGTTTGGCGGTCTCAATCTCCGCGATACCCTTGGCCGATGCATCGTCGATAAAGTTGCGCGGGGTAATGCTGTCAGCTGCCCAGGCGGTGAACGTGAGCGCGCAGAGCGCGGCGCAGGCGGTACCGGTGATGAGGCTACGTAGGGTCTTCATGGCTGGAGCTCCTTGAAGGGTGCGACGTTGAGAGAAATCCGACAGCGCCTGATCTCATGATGACTGGATGCGCTCAGGCTCACCGGCCTAGGGGGTCCAGGTACCGCCCGAGGTTTCGCATTCCTTGCGGACCTGCTCGACCTCATCGAGGGCGTAGTAGTAAGTGACCAGGCGGGCATCATCGGGAATGCGCAGGGTCTGTTCATCCCCTTCGCCGGCGGCATTGTGGTTGGCCAGGGAGGCCTGGGTGAGGGCGGCACTACAGCGCGCTACATGGCCCTGGGGGCAAGCCGGTACACGGGTTTTCTTGACGTCGTGCATCTGCTCTTGCTCGTTGCTGCACGACCAGGCAATGGAGTCTGCGGGCATGCCCTGGTGTTCATAGCAACTCTGGCGTTCGACGTTGGGAATTTGCTCGCTGAGTGGCCGGGTCGTGACCTGACAGGCTTCGGCGAGGGCCTCGCCAGCCAGCATGAGCAATGCAAATGAATAATATGAGGCATGCATGGTGGTCCTCCTGGCCTGTTGGCAGGCGTCGGGGCTTTGCCGTTTTTGTGCAAGGTGCAGCGCATATCAAGCGGGTTGAGCGGTTTTTTGTTCGCTGCTTAAAGGTCTTGAGGCGTTGCTCGCCTGGGGAGTTCAGGCAGCCGGACGAATGGTGTCTGTGCTCCTTGCAGCTAAAAGCCGATCGGATGGCGCCGGCTGAACAACTCCAGGCGCAGACCAAACAGCTCGCGGTAGAACGCTTCCAGGCCGGTGTCCACGACTTTCTCATTGAGAGCGGCGAGAGGCGCCACTTCTTGCCAGGTCTCACCGCTGCGGGCGTCATGGGTTTCGTAGGTGACGCGGTCCTCCAGCGGGTGAGCACTGAGGCGATAGTGGTTCACCTTGCCGCTGTCGGGATGGATGGCATGAACCGCCAGGTGATAAGGCAGCCCCGTGGTGTCCTGCTGCACCTGGCTGGCGACGCCCTGGCGTGAAGCCTGCTCCGCCGCTTGTTGGAAGACCGGAGCAATGCATTGCTCCAAGCGCCGAGCAAGATCGCTGTAGTGTTTATTTTCAATAGCTTGCTCGCTATTACTCATCTACTTTCTCCCATAAAAATCCCGAACTTTCCCTGCGCAGCCACGTGCTGCGAGCGGACGTGTGTGTGCAGTGGAGTACGCCCGCGCTCCATTCGTTCGCCTGCATATACAGCAGTTGGCGATGACCGGTCATGGGAGGGCAAGACAGACGGACGGTGGCCAAAAAGAGCCGAACCTCCGGTGAAGTCGGGTTCTCCAAGCCATGACCGTAGCCAAGCGTCCCGCTCTTGCGGCAGGCGCGCCACTGATCGAGGAAAGCCCGATGGAGAAGCAACCGAAACAGGCCCGCCCCAGCGAACTGGCAGGTACCGATACAGCAGATCGCGACAACCAGAACGCCAAACTGAAGCAGCTCGATGGCTACCGCGAAGACGCCACCGGCCACGACCTGACCACCAACACCGGCACGCGTATCGCGGATAACCAGAACTCGCTCAAAGTCGGTGACCGCGGGCCCACGCTGCTGGAAGATTTCATCCTGCGTGAGAAGATTACCCACTTCGACCATGAGCGTATTCCCGAGCGTGTGGTGCATGCACGCGGTGCTGGTGCCCATGGTTTCTTCCAGGCCTATGCGCCGTTGAGCGAGTTGACCAAAGCCGACTTTCTCAATGATCCGAGCAAAAAGACCCCGGTCTTCGTGCGCTTTTCCACCGTGCAAGGCCCGCGCGGCTCGGCCGATACCGTGCGTGATGTGCGCGGCTTTGCCGTGAAGTTCTACACCGACGAAGGCAACTTCGACCTGGTCGGCAACAACATGCCGGTGTTCTTCATCCAGGATGCGATCAAGTTTCCCGACTTCGTCCATGCGGTCAAACCGGAGCCGCATAACGAGATTCCCACCGGCCAGTCGGCCCATGACACCTTCTGGGATTTCGTGTCGCTGGTGCCAGAGTCGGCTCACATGGTGCTCTGGACCATGTCCGACCGGGCTATCCCCGTGACCTACCGGGCCATGGAAGGTTTTGGCGTACACACCTTCCGCATGGTCAACGCCGAGGGCAAGAGCGTCTTCGTCAAGTTCCACTGGAAGCCGGTCTCGGGCGTATTTTCCCTGGTCTGGGACGAGGCGCAGAAGCTGGCCGGCAAGGACCCGGATTTCCACCGCCGTCAGCTTTGGGAAGACATCGAGAAGGGCGACTACCCAGAATGGGAGCTGGGTGTTCAGGTGGTGGCCGAGGAGGATGAGCACGCGTTTGACTTCGACCTGCTCGACCCGACCAAACTGATTCCCGAAGAACTGGTGCCGGTGCGACCGAACGGCAAACTGATGCTCAACCGCAATCCGGACAACTTCTTCGCCGAAACCGAGCAGGTGGCCTTTCACCTCGGGCATATCGTGCCGGGCATCGATTTCAGCAACGACCCGCTGCTGCAGGGCCGCCTGTTTTCCTACACCGACACCCAGTTGCTGCGTTTAGGCGGGCCGAACTTCAACGAACTGCCGATCAACCGTCCGGTCTGCCCGTTCCACAACAATCAGCGTGATGCGCCGCACCGGCAGACCATCAACCGCGGTCGAGCTTCCTACGAGCCCAACTCCATTGACGGCGGCTGGCCCAAGGAAGCCCCCGAGGCGCCGAGCAAAGGCGGCTTCACCTCGTACCCGGAAACTGTCAGCGCGCAGAAGATTCGTCAGCGTAGCGCGTCGTTCGGCGACCACTTCTCCCAGGCGCAGCTGTTCTGGGCCAGCATGAGTGCGCACGAACAGGCGCATATCATCAATGCCTACAGCTTTGAACTGAGCAAGGTCGAGCGCATGCACATTCGCGAGCGTCAGGTGAATGAGATTCTGGCCAATATCGACGCAGACCTGGCGCGTCAGGTGGCGCTGAATATCGGCGTCAAGCCACCGGCCGAGCAAGCCAAGAAAGGCGCCGCAGCCAAGACCGTGAAGCCATCGCCTGCGCTGAGCCAGATGAACTTGCTGTCCGGCAATATCAAATCGCGCAAGGTCGCGGTGTTGATCGCCAACGGCGTGAATGACGCCGACATCGACAGCCTGGTCAGCCGCCTGCAGGCCGAAGGCGCCAGCCATAAGCTGATCGCGCCCTCGGTTGCACCGGTGACCAGTGCCGGCGGCAAATCGCTGGTGCCGGATGCTTCCATGGAGGGCATGCCATCCATCGCCTTCGATGCGCTATTCGTGCCCGGTGGAAAGGCGGCCGTGGATGCTTTGCTGGCCAATGGCACGGCGCTGCATTACCTGCTCGAAGCGTACAAACACCTCAAGGCCATCGCTCTGTGCGGCGACGCTGGCGACCTCGCCAGCCACCTGCGCTTGGAGATGGATGCCGGGCTGCTCAGCGCTGCAGATGCAGGCGGCGTGCTGGATGCGTTCGTCACGGCCATGGCCCAGCACCGGGTCTGGGCGCGCGAGCCGAAGACGGCAGCTATTCCGGCCTGATAGCGCACGCTAAAGAGCGGACCTGGGGCATGCCTCAGGTCCGCTTTTTTTTGGTTGTTCGTTTAGTTGTAGGAGCGAAGGGGGCGCCCAGCTTTTATTCGCGATGCTATCGCGAATTTCGCGAATAAATTCGCTCCTACACGCCCGATTGTGTGGGCAGCAGTAAGCCGCTGCGACTAAGAGGTAATCAGCGCGTGGCGCGCAGCAATTCGGCGCCTTGATCGGCGGGGATGTCGAGTTCGATAGGGCGGTGCGGGCGCATAAGGCGCAGGATGCCGCGCAAAAAGGCCAGCGTCATCAGCAACCAGCCTACGACGACCAACAGCAAGAACATTTCCGGGCTCATGGTTCAACCTCCTGTTCGGTGGACCGGCAACCGCCACCGTGCCTGACGAAGCGCTAAAGGCGCTTGTGGCAACACTGCATGGGTTTCATGACGTTCGAACCTGTCGTTGTGCCATCGGTTCAGGTTTGACGATCAACGGCACCCCGGGTCCGGACTGCAGGCTGTAACGGCAGCAACGCGGGAAAAATCCTCTAAACACTGGTCGCGGCGCTCGGTCGAACAGCTGAAGTGCATTCGTTTGAATAAGACTCCGGAGGTGGGCGTGTCGATGAGTTATCCGTTGTATGACCCTAGGGCGCTGCGCGTATGAGTACCTGGCAGGTGATCGCCAGCACCCTGGCATCGGAGTTTTCCGACCTGAACGATGTCGAGCAGGCGACCCGCGTGACCTTGCGCATCGTGCTGGCTGCCGTGCTTGGTGGGCTGCTCGGCCTTGAGCGGGAAGTCCATGGCCAGGCTGCCGGGGTGCGCACGCATATGCTAGTGGCGTTAGGCTCGGCGTTGTTCGTGCTGGTTCCGGGGTTTGCCAGTGGTGAACCCGATGCCATGAGCCGAGTGATTCAGGGCGTGGTGGCCGGGGTCGGCTTTCTCTGTGCCGGGACCATTCTCAAGGAGAGCGGCGCGGCTCAGGTCAAAGGGCTGACCACTGCGGCCGGGATCTGGCTGACGGCGGCCATCGGCATGACCGTCGGCCTGGGCCGCGAGGCCACGGCGCTGCTGGCTACCTTGCTGGCCCTGCTGATTCTCAATGTGCTGCCAGACCTGATAAAGCGACTGGAAAACCGCGTTCCTAAGTGAGCGGCTAGCACAACCGCTTATCGGGCAGGGTAGGCAATTGCCCTGAACCTCGACCGTGACCGGTCAGTCCTGAACTACGGGGGCGCGGTCCGCGCCTCTGTCATTCACCCTGATGGAGCCCGTCATGAGCGTACAACAGACCCTTCCACCACAGCATCAACAGCGTCAGCCCGGTTTGGAGCAGGCGATGGACCCGCAGCCGGTGTACATCACCGCTGACTACCGCAGCGCCGGCAAGCTGACCGGCAAGGTCGCCATCATCACCGGCGCCGACAGCGGCATCGGCCGCGCCGTAGCGGTTCACTATGCGAGCGAGGGCGCCAACCTGGTGTTGCTCTACCTGGACGAACACGACGATATGGCCCTGACCCGTCGCGAGGTCGAAGACCGTGGTGTGCAGTGCCTGGTCCTGGCTGGCGATGCCGCCGATGAGGGCTATTGCCGCAAGGTGGTCGAGCAGACGCTGAGCAAATGGGGACGCATCGACATCCTGGTCAACAACGCCGGCGAGCAGCACCCGCAAGCGAACCTGGAGGACATCAGCGAAGCGCAGTGGGAGAAAACCTTCCGCACCAACATCTTTGCCATGTTCCAGCTGACCAAGGCGGTGCTGCCGCACTTGCGCCGCGGTGCAAGCATCATCAATACCACCTCGATCACCGCTTACAAGGGCAGCCCCGGCCTGCTCGACTATTCCTCGACCAAGGGCGCGATCACTAGCTACACCCGCTCGCTGGCGATGAACCTGGCCGAGCGCGGTATTCGCGTCAATGGCGTAGCGCCTGGGCCGATCTGGACACCGCTGATTCCCTCGACCTTCACCGCCGAGGAGGTTGCCGAATTTGGCGCCAATACGCCCATGGGGCGGCCGGGGCAACCTGCTGAAGTGGCGCCGGCCTATGTCTACCTGGCTTGCCAGGACTCCAGCTACGTCAGCGGCCAGGTGTTGCACATCAACGGCGGCAGTGTGGTCAACGGCTGAACTGCCCACGGGCGGACGCAGCAGCCCTGACACGCCTAAACAGCCTGAACTTTTGCCGCTGCATCCCCCTCGGAACTAGCAGGAGGCACGCTCGCCAGCTCGTGGCGGCACCACGCCGCCGCCTGCTGGCTTTGCTTCTGCCTCGTCATTCAATACCCGGTCCATCGCACGCTGCGGTGGAGCCCCAAGGAGCCCAGCCATGACCGATCCCATGCCACCTGTGGAGCCTCTTTACCGCCCTCTGGACCTCGAAACGGCCATCGACCTGCCACGCATCGCCATCGAGCAGGTGGCGCCGATGCTCGATGACGGCCGTTTTGCCGTTAAGGCGGTGGTAGGCCAGGCGGTCACGGTCACGGCCGTGGTGTTCGCCGATGGTCACGACCAACTGGGCGCCGCCGTGCTCTGGCGTGATGAGCAGGACCCGAGCTGGCGCCGCGTGCCCTTGCAGGAGTTGGGCAACGACCGCTGGCAGGCGCAGTTCACACCCACCCACATGGGCCGCGCCGAGTTTGTCATCGAGGCCTGGTGGGACCGCTATGGCAGTTACACCTATGAGCTGCAGAAAAAGTACGCGGCCGGCGTCCCGGTGACCCTGGAGCTGCAGGAAGGCGAGTTGCTCCTGAAGCAGATTGCCGAGCAAGCCAGTGCGGCCCAGGCCGAGCGCGTGTTACGCCTGATCGCCGAGCTGCAGCAGGCGCAGGCGCTGGAGGAGCGCGTAGCGCTGCTGCTCGCCCCGGACAGTGTGGCGCTGCTGGCCGAGGCCAGTCGCCACCCGCATGTCGTGCGCAGCCAGCGTTACCCGGTGGATGTGGAGCGCCTGCGCGCGCAGTTCGCCAGCTGGTACGAGCTGTTCCCGCGCTCGCAAACTGACTCCGAACAGCGCCACGGCACCTTTCGCGATGTCATCACGCGCCTGCCGGATATCCAGGCGATGGGCTTCGACGTGCTGTATTTCCCGCCGATTCATCCCATCGGCACGACTCACCGTAAGGGTCGCAATAACTCCCTGGTGGCGGGCGAGAACGACCCAGGCAGCCCCTATGCGATAGGCAGCGAGGAGGGTGGTCACGAGGCTATTCACCCGCAGTTGGGCAGCGTCGACGACTTCCGTGCGCTGGTCAGTGCGGCGCGCGAGCATGACCTGGAAATTGCCCTGGACTTCGCCATCCAGTGTTCCCCCGATCATCCCTGGCTCAGTGAGCATCCAGGCTGGTTTAGCTGGCGGCCGGACGGCAGCATCCGCCATGCGGAAAATCCGCCGAAAAAATACGAAGACATCGTCAACGTCGACTTCTACAACGCTGAGGCGATCCCCAGCCTGTGGCTGGCGTTGCGCGATGTGGTGCGCGGCTGGGTCGAGCTGGGCGTGACCCAGTTTCGCGTGGACAACCCGCACACCAAACCGTTGCCGTTCTGGGAATGGCTGATCGCCGATATCCGTACCGATCATCCCCAGGTGGCTTTTCTTGCCGAGGCCTTCACCCGGCCGGCGATGATGGCGCGCCTGGGCAAGGTCGGTTACAGCCAGAGCTACACCTATTTCACCTGGCGCAACACCAAGGCCGAACTGGCCGCCTATTTCACCGAGCTGAACGAAGCGCCGTGGCGCGACTGCTACCGGCCGAACTTCTTCGTCAACACGCCGGACATCAACCCGGCCTTCCTGCACCACAACGGCCGGCCGGGTTTTCTTATCCGCGCGGCGCTGGCGACTATGGGCTCGGGCCTGTGGGGCATGTACTCGGGCTTCGAACTGTGCGAAGCGGCCGCGGTGCCGGGCAAGGAAGAATACCTGGACTCGGAGAAGTACCAGTTGCGCCCGCGGGACTATTACGCCCCCGGCAATATCGTCAGCGAGATCACCCAGCTCAACCGCATCCGCCGGCAGAACCCGGCCTTGCAGACGCACCTGGGGCTGCAGGTCTACACGGCGCATAACGACAACATCCTGTATTTCGGCAAACGCAGCGCAGACCTGGAGAACTTCATCCTGGTGGCGGTCTGCCTCGACCCGCACAACGCCCAGGAAGCGCATTTCGAGCTGCCCCTGTGGGAGTTCGGCCTGGACGATGACGCCGCGATGCACGGCGAAGACCTGATGAACGGCCATACCTGGACTTGGCATGGCAAAACCCAATGGATGCGCATCGAGCCGTGGCACCAGCCATTCGGCATCTGGCGCATCCGCCCCGTTCGCACCGTTTGAGAGACTCCTCCATGGCGAAGAAACCCCGGCCTGCCGCATTTATCAAAGACCCGCTCTGGTACAAGGACGCGGTGATCTACCAGGTCCACGTGAAGTCCTACTACGATGCCAACAACGACGGTATCGGTGATTTCGCTGGGCTGATCGACAAACTCGACTACATCGCCGATCTGGGCGTGAACACCATCTGGCTGCTGCCGTTCTACCCGTCGCCGAGGCGCGACGATGGTTACGACATCGCTGAGTACCGTGGCATCCACCCCGACTACGGCGACATGAACGACGCTCGGCGCTTTATCGCCGAGGCGCACAAGCGCGGCCTGCGCATCATCACCGAGCTGGTGATCAACCACACCTCTGACCAGCACCCCTGGTTCCAGCGTGCGCGCACCGCGAAAAAGGGCTCCAAGGCCCGGGATTACTACGTCTGGTCGGATACCGACCAGACCTACCAGGGCACCCGGATCATCTTCCTCGACACGGAAAAATCCAACTGGACCTGGGACCCGGTGGCCGGCCAGTACTTCTGGCACCGCTTCTACTCGCACCAGCCGGACCTCAATTTCGACAACCCGCAGGTGCTCAAGGAAGTGCTCTCGGTGATGCGTTTCTGGCTCGACATGGGCGTCGATGGCCTGCGCCTGGACGCCATTCCGTACCTGATCGAGCGCGACGGCACCAACAACGAGAACCTGCCGGAAACCCATGTCGTCCTGAAAAAGATCCGCGCCGAGCTGGATGCCACCTACCCGGACCGCATGCTGCTGGCCGAGGCCAATCAGTGGCCGGAGGACACCCAGCTGTATTTCGGCGGGGAAAACGGCGGCCTGGGCGACGAATGCCACATGGCCTTTCACTTCCCGCTGATGCCGCGCATGTACATGGCCATCGCCCAGGAAGACCGCTTCCCGATCACCGACATCCTGCGCCAGACCCCGGATATCCCGGAAAACTGCCAATGGGCGATCTTCCTGCGCAACCACGATGAGCTGACCCTGGAAATGGTCACCGATGATGAGCGCGACTACCTCTGGGACTACTACGCCGCCGACCGCCGCGCACGCATCAACCTCGGCATTCGCCGGCGCCTGGCGCCGTTGGTAGAGCGTGACCGGCGGCGTATCGAGCTGCTCAACAGCCTGCTGCTGTCGATGCCCGGCACGCCGACCCTGTATTACGGCGACGAAATCGGCATGGGCGACAACATCTACCTGGGCGACCGCGACGGTGTGCGCACGCCCATGCAGTGGTCGGTCGACCGCAACGGCGGTTTCTCCCGCGCCGACCCCGCGAGCCTGGTGCTGCCGCCGATCATGGACCCGCTCTACGGCTATGCGAGCATCAACGTGGAAACCCAGTCGCGCGACCCGCACTCGCTGCTCAACTGGACGCGGCGCATGCTCACCGTGCGCAAGCAGCAGAAGGCCTTCGGCCGCGGCACCCTGAAAATGCTCGCGCCGAGCAACCGGCGCATCCTCGCCTATTTGCGTGAGTTCACCGGCGTTGACGGCAAGCACGAGCTGATCCTTTGCGTCGCCAATATGTCGCGCGCGGCCCAGGCCGTGGAGCTGGAGCTGTCAGCTCACGCCGGCCGGGTGCCGGTGGAAATGGTCGGCGGCAGTTCCTTCCCGCCGATTGGCGAGCTGAACTACCTGCTGACCTTGCCGCCCTACGGTTTTTACTGGTTCCTCCTGGCTGACAAGGCGCAGATGCCGCATTGGCACGTGGAGCCGGTGGCGCAAATGCCGGAGCTGACCACCCTGGTGATCAAGCGCGACCTGCAGGAGCTGTTGCAGCCCGCGCTGCGCAAGGTCGTCGAACGTGACGTGTTGCCGGCCTACCTGGCCAACCGTCGCTGGTTCAGCCAGGACAGCACGCAGGCCAGCGAGCCGAGTCTGCTGTACTGCCTGCCGTTTGGCGAGGCCGACGCGCAGCAGGTGCTTTGTGAGATGCAAGTACAGGGCGCTGATGGTCTCGACAGCTATCAATTACCGCTGGGCTATGTCGACGAGCGCGGCACGGGTAGCCACACGCCGCAGCAACTGGCCCTGAGCCGGCTGCGCCGTGGCCGCCAGGTGGGACTGATGACCGATGCCTTCAGCCTGCCGCCCTTCAGCCAGGCGGTGCTCACGCACTTGCGCGGCCAGACTGTGCTGCAGGGGCAAGGCCATGAGGTGCAGTTCCTCGGCAGCGAGCAACTGCTGAGCCTGGAGCCGCACAGTGATGATGAGGTGCGCCTGCTGTCTGCCGAGCAGTCGAACAGCTCGGCGGTGATTGGCGAGCGCATGGTGCTCAAACTGATCCGCAGGGTCATGCCCGGTATCCACCCGGAAGCCGAGATTGGTGGTTACCTGACCCGTCAGGGCTTTGCCAATATCGCGCCCATGCTGGGCGAGGTGCGCCGCGTGGACAGTGCGGGTCAGTCGCACACCCTGATGATTCTGCAGGGCTACGTCAGTAACCAGGGCGATGCCTGGCAGTGGACCCAGGACACCCTGGAGCGCGCCGTGCGTGACCGCCTGGCCGCTGGTCAGACGGCGCTGGAAATGCCCTACGACGCCCTGGCCGACCTGGAAACCTTTGCTCGCGTGTTGGGGCAACGGGTCGGTGAGCTGCACCTGGCCTTGGGTCAGGCCAGCAACGATGGTGATTTCGGCTATGTAGAAAGCGCCGCTGAACAGGCCGAGCACTGGGCTCAGAGCATCGGCCGTGAGGTCGAACAGGCCTTGCACGCGCTGGAAGGCAGCCAGGCTCGCCTGAATGCGACCGACCGCGCCCTGGCCACACGTCTGCTGGGCCAACGGGCGGAGCTGCTTAAGCGGGTCGCGCAACTGGCCAAGCGCGCTACCGGCGGCATCTTGATGCGCGTACACGGTGATCTGCACCTGGGCCAGGTACTGGTGGCCCAGGGCGATGCCTACCTGATCGACTTCGAGGGTGAGCCGTCGCGCAGCCTGGCCGAACGTCGCGCCAAGCACAGCCCACTGAAGGATGTGGCCGGGGTGCTGCGCTCCTTCGACTATGCCGCCGCCATGGCGCTGCGCAACGCCCAGGGCAATGACCTCTCTGGCGAGGCCGAAGCAGCACGCCAGGAGATTGCCGGGCGCTACCGCCTGCAGGCCCGCGAAGCCTTCGTGCAAGCCTATCGCCTGGCGGCAGCGGACCTGCCCCATGCCTGGCAGCAACGCGACGGCGAATCCGCCGCGCTGGCGCTGTTCAGCCTGGAAAAGGCCGCCTACGAAGTGCAATACGAAGCGCGCTACCGGCCCGATTGGCTGGGTGTGCCCGTCAAGGGCCTGAGCGAGCTGACCGACCACCTTATGGGGAGTAAACGCAATGACTGACGGCCGTCTCGACCGCGACACATTGGAGGCGCTGGTGCGCGCCGAGCATGGCGACCCGTT
Organism: Gammaproteobacteria bacterium; assembly: GCA_018826895.1. Lineage (GTDB taxonomy): Bacteria > Pseudomonadota > Gammaproteobacteria > Pseudomonadales > Pseudomonadaceae > Aquipseudomonas. The sequence goes on along the minus strand of JAHJYA010000128.1, from coordinate 2,438 downwards.
CGCCGTGCTCGGGCCGCACCCGGAGGGCGAGGGCACGCTGATTCGCGCCTACCTGCCGGCGGCATTGAAAGTCGAGGTGATCGACGCCGAAAGCGCCGCGCTGCTCGGCGAGATGCAGCCTGGCGCGATTCCTGGTTTGTTCACCCTGCAGCTCGATCAGCGCCCGGCGTACCGTTACCGCATCCACTGGGCTGACGCCGTGCAGGAAACCGAAGACCCCTATGCCTTCGGCCCGCTACTGGGTGACATGGACCTGTACCTGTTCGCCGAGGGTAATCACCGTGAACTGGGCCAGGTCTTCGGTGCCCAGCCGGTGCTGCATGAGGGCGTCGCCGGGGTGCGTTTTTCTGTCTGGGCACCGAATGCCCGGCGCGTCTCGGTGGTCGGCGGGTTCAATGGCTGGGATGGCCGCCGCCACCCCATGCGCTTGCGCATGCCCAGCGGCGTCTGGGAGCTGTTTATCCCACGCCTGACCCCGGGCGAGGTGTACAAATACGAGATTCTCGGTGCCGAAGGGGTGCTGCCGCTCAAGGCCGATCCATTGGCCCGCGCCACCGAGCTGCCGCCGGCCACCGGCTCGGTGGTGGCTGAAAGCATGCAGATCACCTGGCACGACCAGGCCTGGATGGCCCAGCGGGCAGCGCACCAGAGCCACGACCGGGCGTTGTCGATCTACGAAGTGCATGTCGGCTCCTGGCGCCGCGAAGGTGACGGCGAGGAGAGCAGGCCCCTGAGTTGGCACGAACTCGGCGATCAGTTGATCCCCTACGTGCAGGATCTGGGCTTCAGCCATATCGAACTGCTACCGATCATGGAGCACCCATTCGGCGGCTCCTGGGGTTACCAGCCGCTCTCGCAGTTCGCCCCCAGTGCGCGTTTCGGCAGCCCGGAAGACTTTGCCGTGTTCGTCGACCGCTGCCACCAGGCCGGCATCGGCGTGATCCTTGATTGGGTGCCGGCGCATTTCCCCACCGATGCCCACGGCCTCGGCCTGTTCGATGGCACCGCACTGTATGAGTATGCGCACCCCTTCGAAGGCTTCCACCAGGACTGGGAAACCAACATCTACAACCTGGGACGCAACGAGGTGCACGGCTTTATGCTGGCCTCGGCGCTGTACTGGTTGCGCAGCTTTCATATCGACGCCTTGCGCGTCGATGCCGTGGCCTCGATGCTCTACCGCGACTACTCGCGCAAGCACGATGAATGGATCCCCAACCGCCACGGCGGCCGGGAAAACCTCGAAGCCATCGACTTTCTGCGTCACCTCAACGATGTGGTCATCCATGAAGTGCCCGGCGCGCTGGTGATCGCCGAGGAGTCGACCGCCTGGCCGGGTGTCAGCCGACCGACCGCCGAGGGCGGCCTGGGGTTCGCCTACAAGTGGAACATGGGCTGGATGCACGACAGCCTCAACTACATGGCCGAAGACCCGGTCAACCGTGGTCATCACCACCATCAGATGACTTTCGGCCTGCTTTACGGGTTTTCCGAGCACTTTATCCTGCCGATCTCCCACGACGAGGTGGTGCACGGCAAGCGCTCGCTGCTCGACAAGATGCCCGGTGACCGCTGGCAGAAGTTCGCCAACCTGCGTCTGTACCTGAGCTTTATGTGGAGCCATCCGGGCAAGAAGCTGCTGTTTATGGGCTGCGAGTTCGGCCAATGGCGCGAGTGGAACCACGACCAGGGGCTTGACTGGTACCTGCTGCGCTACGCCGAGCACCAGGGCTTGCAGAACCTGGTGCGCGACCTCAACGGCCTGTACCAGCAGGAGCCGGCGCTGCATCAGCTCGACGGTCAGGCCCAGGGCTTCCAGTGGTTGATTGGTGATGATGCGCAAAACAGCGTGTACGCCTGGCTACGCTTGGACCGTGAGGGCCAACCACTGCTGGTGGTGCATAACTTCACCCCGGTGCCGCGCGAAGGCTATCGCATCGGTGTGCCCCAGGATGGCACCTGGCACGTCGCGCTCAACAGCGACGCCGAGCACTACGCCGGCAGCGCGGCGGGCAGCCGTGAGGGCATCGCCAGCGAAGGGGTTGGCAGCCATGGCCAAGCCTATTCGCTGGTGCTCGATCTGCCGCCGTTAGGCGCGTTGATCCTGCGGCCGCAGCCGGTCACCTTCGGCTGAGTGCGCCACAGCAAAAAAGGCCTCCCTTACGGGCAGGCCATTTTTTTTGGAACTTCGCGTAACTTGGGGAAAGTGCCGATTGACACCGGACTGACAAATAAGTGTGCGTGACTGATGACGTGGCTCTATCTATTACCGCACTGTCTGGCCTGGCGGGTTTCGCCCCTTACGGGCGAGTCACTTTCTCTTGTTTGCCCAAGAGAAAGTAACCAAAGAGAAGGGCACCCCACCATCCGGCCCCGGCTGCGCCGGGGTTCCCTCCTTCCATCACCACTCCAGGGGTCCGCCACGAAGGGCCATCCAT
>JAHJYA010000127.1 GCA_018826895.1 Gammaproteobacteria bacterium | reverse complement strand
GGTTCCATTGGCGTGGCCCGCGCTGGAACCGGGTAGGTTGCTAAAGGCGTGCAGTGATGTACGTCGTAGAGGAATGACTGTCCTCGACAGAACCCGGCTTACAGATCGACTCTCCACCTTTCTTCCGCCTCGCGCGACCGTTTATCCCCCGCTTTGCTGTAAGACAAAAAACTCCACTCTTCATAAATCACTTTAAGTTCGAAGCTCAGGCTTTTGCTTGTGCTCAGCTTTGTCTTTTCCCTCTTGCGTAAGTTGTGCTTCAACTTGCGGTTTGATGCGCTAAATCGCCGATCTATAAGGGTTTTTCCCTTCTGACGCGCCTTGACGGTGGGGCCTGCGCGTTCCTATAGTGTGCGCGGGTGGTAAGAAGTGGCATGAAGTGGGTTTTTTTGGGCATGGATAGCTAATTTAAGGGGAAGCGCAGACGTGTTTCGCGGAGCTAACGCCATCAGTCTCGACGCCAAAGGGCGCCTCGCGATGCCGAGTCGGTATCGTGACGAGCTCGTTTCGCGTTGTGCCGGCCAGCTCATAGTGACCATTGATGCGATCGACCCTTGTTTGTGTGTCTATCCCCTTGCCGAGTGGGAGCTGATCGAAGCCAAGCTGCGAGAGCTGGCTTCCTTCCGTGAAGAGAACCGCCGCCTGCAACGTCTGCTGATCGGTAATGCCGTGGACCTGGAGCTGGATGCCAGTGGTCGTTTCCTGGTGCCGCCGCGTCTGCGTGAATACGCCAAGCTGGACAAGCGGGCGATGCTGGTCGGTCAGCTCAATAAATTTCAACTGTGGGATGAGGACGCTTGGAATGCTGTGGCAGATGCCGATCTGGCCGCCATCAAGCAACCGGGTGCTTTGTCCGACGATCTACGTGACTTGATCCTGTGACCATGACCAGCAGCTTGCGCCATATCACCGTGCTCCTCGACGAAGCTGTCGACGGACTCGCCGTGCGCCCCGATGGCTGCTACCTGGACGGTACCTTTGGCCGTGGTGGGCACAGCCGCCTCATTCTAGAGCGGCTCGGGCCCGATGGGCGTCTACTGGGGTTCGACAAGGACCCCCTGGCAATCGCGACAGGGACTACGCTGGCGGCCGAAGACGGCCGCTTTGTCGTTGTACAGCGCAGTTTTGCGGAACTTTCCGATGAGGTTGCGGTCCGCGGCCTGGCCGGTGCTGTCAGCGGTATTTTGCTGGATCTGGGCGTGTCTTCGCCGCAGCTCGATGATGCTGCGCGCGGCTTCAGCTTCCTGCATGACGGGCCGCTGGACATGCGCATGAATCCGGACGCCGGGGTCAGTGCGGCGACCTTTATCGCCACGGCGAGCGAGGAGGAGATTGCTCGAGTATTCAAGGAATACGGTGAGGAGCGTTTCGCCAAGCGCATGGCGCGCGCCGTGGTGCAGCGCCGCGCAGAGCAGCCGTTCGAGCGTACTGCTGACCTGGCTCAGGTGCTCACCGTAGCCAATCCCGCCTGGGAGAAGGGCAAGAATCCGGCGACTCGCGCTTTTCAAGGCCTGCGCATTCACGTTAACAACGAGTTGGGTGACCTGCAGCGTGGCCTGGATGCTGCCCTGGAAACCTTGGCCGTTGGTGGCCGGTTGGTGGTGATCAGCTTCCACTCGCTGGAAGACCGCATCGTCAAACAGTTTATGCGTCGGCATGCCAAGGGTGAGGCCGATACCCTGCCGCGTGACCTGCCGATCATTCCCGAAGCCTTCCAGCCTCGTCTGAAGCTCATTGGTAAGCCGCAGTTTGCCTCCGAGGTCGAGCTCAAGGCCAACCCGCGCTCGCGCAGCGCCGTCATGCGTGTCGCGGAGAAGTTGCGATGAGCGCGCTGTTCGGCAACCTCAGCCCGCGTCGCGGGCTGCCGCGCGGCAGCTTTCTGATGCTGGTGCTGTTTCTCTGTGTGCTCGCATCGGCCCTGGCCGTGTCGTACAGCGCGCACTGGAACCGGCAGTTGCTGAACAGCCTGTATGCCGAGCTGAGTGTGCGCGACAAGGCGCAGGCCGAGTGGGGTCGGCTGATTCTCGAACAAAGCACCTGGACTGCCCATAGCCGGATCGAAACCATCGCCAGCGAACAGCTGAAGATGCGTATTCCCGAAGCGGCTGAAGTCCGTATGGTGGCGCCATGATCCGTCTTGAGGGTGCGCTCTACCCTTGGCGTTTTCGCCTGGTGCTGCTGCTGTTGGCGCTGATGGTTGGCGCTATCGTCTGGCGCATCGTTGACCTGCACGTGTTCGACCACGACTTCCTCAAGGCCCATGGCGACGCGCGCAGCGTGCGACACATCCCGATTCCGGCCCATCGCGGGCTGATGACCGATCGCAATGGCGAGCCGCTGGCCGTCAGCACCCCGGTGACCACGCTGTGGGCCAACGGTAAGGAGCTGCAGGCTGGCAAGGAACAATGGCCAACCCTCGCGGCGGCCCTGGGGCAGGAGCCGAAAGCTTTTGCCGAGCGCCTGCAGGCCAGCTCCGAGCGCGAGTTTCTCTATTTGGTTCGTGGGTTGACCCCTGAGCAGGGGCAGCAGGTGCTCGACCTCAAAGTGCCGGGTGTTTACGCCATAGAAGAGTTCCGGCGCTTCTACCCGGGCGGCGAAGTCACTGCCCATGTGGTCGGCTTTACCGATATCGATGACCGTGGCCGCGAGGGTATGGAGCTGGCCTTCGACGATTGGCTGGCCGGGGTGCCGGGCAAGCGCCAGGTGCTCAAGGACCGTCGCGGCCGTCTGATCAAGGATGTTCAGGTCTCGCAGAATGCCAAGGCCGGTAAAGCGCTGGCATTGTCCATCGACCTGCGCCTGCAGTACCTGGCGCACCGCGAGCTGCGCAACGCGCTGGTCGAGTTCGGCGCCAAGGCCGGCAGCCTGGTGATGATCGACGTGAAGACCGGCGAAGTCCTGGCCATGGTCAACCAGCCCACCTATAACCCGAATAACCGCCGTAACCTGCAGCCGGCGGCCATGCGCAACCGGGCGATGATCGATGTGTTCGAGCCCGGCTCGACCATGAAGCCATTCTCTATGGCCGCGGCCCTGGAAAGCGGACGTTGGAAACCGACGGACATCGTCGATGTGTATCCGGGCACTTTGCGTATCGGCCGCTATACCATCCGCGATGTATCGCGTGCCGAAGGCGGCAAGCTCGACCTCACGGGCATTCTGATCAAGTCCAGCAACGTCGGCATGAGCAAGATTGCCTTCGATATCGGCGGTCAATCGATCTACACCCTGATGCAGCAGGTCGGCTTGGGCCAGGACACAGGCCTGGGCTTCCCGGGTGAGCGCGTAGGTAACTTGCCGAACCATCGCGAATGGCGCCAGGCAGAAACCGCCACCCTGTCCTATGGCTACGGCCTGTCGGTGACTGCAGTACAGCTGGTGCATGCCTATTCGGTGCTGGCCAACAATGGCCGCAGCGTACCGCTGTCGATGACCCGCATGGACCGCAAGCCTGAAGGCGTGCAGGTGATTCCCGAATCGGTCGCGCAGACCATTCAGGGCATGTTGCAGCAAGTTGTCGAGGCGCCAGGCGGCGCTTATCGCGCCAAGGTTCCGGGCTATCACGTCGCTGGCAAGAGCGGTACGGCGCGCAAGGCCACGGTCGGCGCCAAGGGCTACACCGAAAATGCTTACCGCGCCTTGTTCGCCGGTTTCGGCCCGGTGGCTGACCCGCGCATTGCAGTGGCCATCGTCATCGACGAGCCAAGCAAGGGTGGTTATTACGGTGGCCTGATTTCCGCACCGGTGTTCGGCAAGGTGATGGCCGGTGCCCTGCGCCTGATGAATATCGCGCCGGACAACCTGCCGCCGCCCGAGGAACCGCAGACCGCATCGGCTGCCCCTGGTAAAGGAGGGCGTAGCTGATGCCCATGCCACTCAATCAATTGCTGCCTGAAGCCGCCAGTAGCGTGCTGATTCGCGAACTGACCCTGGACAGCCGCAAGGTGCGTCCGGGCGATCTGTTTCTGGCCGTACCTGGCACTCAGCAGGACGGTCGTCTGCACATCGCCGATGCCCTGGCCCGCGGTGCAGCCGCCGTGGCCTATGAGGCCGAAGGTGCCTTCGACATGAGCATCGACAGCGCCGAGCTGGTGCCGGTCAAGGGCCTGGGCGCGCGTCTGTCGGCCATTGCTGGGCGCTTCTATGGCGAACCGAGCCGTGGTTTGCACCTGGTCGGTATCACCGGAACCAACGGCAAGACCAGCGTCAGCCAGTTACTGGCCCAGGCCCTGGACATGCTCGGTGAGCCCTGCGGGATCGTCGGCACTCTGGGTAACGGCTTCTACAACGCGCTGGCTGCGGGGCGTCACACCACACCTGACCCGATCGGTGTGCAGGCGACCCTGGCCGAGCTGAAAAATGCCGGTGCCCGTGCGGTGGCCATGGAAGTTTCCTCCCATGGCTTGCATCAGCGCCGCGTGGCTGCGCTGGCCTTTGACGTGGCGGTATTCACCAACCTGTCACGCGACCACCTCGATTACCACGGCAGCATGGACGCCTACCGCGCGGCCAAGGCCGAGCTGTTCGCCTGGAGTGGGTTGCGCTGCCGGGTGATCAACCTGGATGACGAGACGGGGCGTGATCTGGTCGCGAAGGTGCATGACTCGCGCCTGATCAGCTACAGCCTGATCGACCCGAATGCCTACCTGTATTGCCGCGATGCGCAGTTCGACGAGCATGGCGTACGCGCCACCCTGGTGACGCCGCGTGGCGAAGGCAGTCTGCGCAGCGTGCTGCTTGGGCGTTTCAACCTGAGCAACCTGCTGGCCGTGGTCGGCGCCTTGCTGGCCATGGACTATCCACTGGACGAAATACTCAAGGTGCTGCCCAAGCTACAGGGCCCGGTCGGGCGCATGCAGCGCCTGGGTGGCGTGCAACAGCCGCTGGTGGTGGTCGATTACGCCCATACCCCGGATGCTCTGGAAAAAGTTCTCGAAGCCCTGCGTCCGCACGTTAAAGGCCGCTTGCTGTGCCTGTTTGGCTGTGGTGGTGATCGCGACCGTGGCAAGCGTGCGTTGATGGCTGCCGTGGTCGAGCAGCATGCCGACGCTGTCGTGGTCACCGATGACAACCCGCGCAGTGAAACTTCCGAGCAGATTTTCAACGATATTCGTGGCGGTTTCGTTCACCCCGAAGCCGTGCAGTTTGTCGCCGGTCGCGGTCAGGCGATTGCCCAGCTCGTTGCTGCGGCCGATGTCGACGACGTGGTGTTGCTGGCCGGTAAAGGCCATGAGGATTACCAGGAAATCCAGGGCGAGCGCCTGCCGTTCTCTGACCTGGATGAAGCCGCTAAAGCGCTGGTCGCCTGGGAGGCCGCCCATGCTTAAAGCCATGCGTCTGAGCGAGGTAGCAGGTCCACTGAATGGCCGTGTGGCCGGGTCCGATGTCAGCTTTGCCGCCGTGAGCAGCGATAGCCGCGCCATCGCGCCTGGGCAGTTGTTTATCGCCCTCAGCGGTCCGCGCTTTGACGGTCATGATTATCTGGCCGAGGTGGCCGCCAAGGGCGCTGTCGCCGCGTTGGTTGAACGTGAGGTGGCCGGTGTGAGCCTGCCGCAGCTGGTGGTGGCTGATACGCGTGTCGCTCTGGGCCAACTGGGTGCGCTCAACCGTCAGTGCTATGGCGGCTCGCTGGCGGCGGTTACCGGCTCCAGCGGCAAGACTACGGTCAAAGAGATGCTCGCCAGTATCCTGCGCACGGCGTTCTCCGGGCAGGATGATGCCGTGCTCGCCACCCGCGGTAATCTGAATAACGACCTCGGCGCGCCGCTGACCCTGCTGGAACTGGGGCCTGAGCATAAAGGGGCGGTCATTGAGCTGGGTGCCTCGCGCGTCGGCGAAATCGCCTATACCGTCGGCCTGACCCGCCCTCAGGTGGCGATCATCACCAATGCCGGCACCGCCCATGTTGGCGAGTTTGGCGGCCCGGAGAAAATCGTCGAGGCCAAAGGCGAGATTATCGAGGGGCTGGGTGAAAGCGGTGTCGCCGTACTCAATCTGGATGACCCGGCGTTTGCCATCTGGCGTACGCGGGCGGGTGAGCGCAGTGTTTTGTCCTTCGCTCGGCATGACCAGAGCGCCGACTTCCATGCCAGTGACCTGGACCGAGATGCCCGTGGTTGCCAGAGCTTTACCCTGCACTGCGCCGATGGCCAGGCACGCATCCAGCTGAACCTGCTGGGCGAACACAATGTGAGCAATGCCCTGGCCGCTGCCGCCGCGGCCCATGTGCTCTGCGTGCCGCTGGTCGACATCAAGGCTGGCCTGGAGCGCCTGCAGCCGGTCAAGGGGCGCGCAGTTGCGCAGCTCACTAGCAGCGGATTACGCGTCATAGACGACAGTTACAACGCTAACCCCGCGTCTATTTGTGCCGCCATTGATATACTCGCCGGCTTTTCCGAGCGCACCGTTCTGGTGCTGGGCGATATGGGTGAGCTGGGCCGCTGGGCCGAGGCGAGCCATCGCGAGGTGGGTGCTTACGCTGCAGGCAAGGTTTCGGCGCTGTATGCCGTTGGCCCGCTGATGGCCCATGCCGTGGCTGCGTTCGGAGAAAATGGCCGGCATTTCGCCGATCAAGCCAGCCTGATCGCCGCGCTTGGCGCCGAGCAGGGCGATACCACCATTCTAATTAAAGGCTCACGCAGCGCCGCGATGGAAAACATCGTGGCGGCTTTGTGTGGCGTATCCGGGGAGATTCACTAAATGCTGCTGCTGCTGGCGGAGTACCTGCAACAGTTCCACAAGGGCTTCGCGGTCTTTCAGTACCTGACCCTGCGCGGGATCTTTGGTGTGCTCACCGCACTGGCCCTGTCCCTTTGCCTGGGCCCCTGGATGATCCGCACCCTGCAGATTCGCCAGATCGGCCAGTCGGTGCGCAACGACGGCCCGCAGTCGCACCTGTCGAAGAAAGGCACGCCGACCATGGGTGGCGCACTGATTCTCTCGGCCATCGCGGTCAGCACGCTGCTCTGGGCCGACCTGTCCAATCGTTATGTCTGGGTGGTGCTGGGCGTGACCCTGCTGTTCGGTGCCATTGGCTGGGTCGATGACTACCGCAAGGTGATCGAGAAGAACTCCAAGGGCCTGCCCAGCCGCTGGAAGTATTTCTGGCAGTCGGTATTCGGCCTGGGCGCGGCGATCTTCCTTTATATGACTGCGCAGAGCCCGGTGGAAACCACCCTGATCGTGCCGCTGCTCAAGGATGTCAGCATTCCGCTGGGCATCGGTTTCGTGGTGCTGACCTATTTCGTCATCGTCGGCTCGAGCAACGCGGTCAACCTGACCGACGGCCTCGACGGCCTGGCGATTCTGCCTACCGTGATGGTCGGTGGCGCCCTGGGGATTTTCTGCTACCTGTCGGGCAACGTGAATTTCTCCCAGTACCTGCTGATCCCTTATGTGCCAGGCGCCGGTGAACTGATCGTGTTCTGTGGCGCGCTGATCGGTGCCGGCCTGGGCTTTCTGTGGTTCAACACCTACCCCGCGCAGGTGTTCATGGGTGACGTCGGCGCGCTGGCGCTGGGCGCCGCGCTGGGCACCATCGCGGTGATCGTGCGGCAGGAAATCGTGCTGTTCATCATGGGCGGCATCTTCGTGGTGGAAACCCTGTCGGTGATCATTCAGGTCGCCAGCTTCAAGCTGACCGGCAAGCGCGTGTTCCGTATGGCGCCGATCCATCACCACTTTGAACTCAAAGGCTGGCCCGAGCCGCGCGTGATCGTGCGCTTCTGGATCATCACCGTGATTCTGGTGCTGATCGGCCTTGCCACCCTGAAACTGCGTTGAGGAACCCATGAGCCTGATCGCGTCTGACCACTTCCGCATCGTTGTCGGCCTCGGCAAGAGCGGCATGTCCCTGGTGCGCTTCCTCGCGCGCCAGGGCCTGCCGTTCGCCGTGGTCGACACCCGTGCCAACCCGCCGGAGCTCGCCACCTTGCGTGAGCAGTTCCCGCAGGTGGAAGTGCGTTGTGGCGAACTGGATGTGGAATTCCTCTGCCGCGCCAGCGAGCTGCTGGTCAGCCCAGGCCTGGCAATCGCCACGCCGGCGCTGCAGGCCGCTGCAGTGCGTGGCGTGAAGCTGTCGGGTGATATCGATCTGTTCGCCCGTTACGCCAAGGCGCCGATCGTCGCCATCACCGGCTCCAACGCCAAAAGCACCGTCACCACCCTGGTCGGTGAGATGGCTGCAGCGGCCGGCAAGAAGGTCGCCGTTGGTGGCAACCTGGGTGCGCCAGCGCTGGATCTGCTTGATGATGCAGTCGAGCTGTATGTCATGGAGCTGTCGAGCTTCCAGCTGGAAACCACCGATCAGCTCAATGCTGAAGTGGCGACCTGCCTGAATATCAGCGAAGACCACATGGATCGCTACGCCGATCTGCAGCAGTACCACCTGGCCAAGCACCGCATCTTCCGGGGTGCGCGGCAGGTGGTGGTGAACCGCGATGACGCGCTGTCGCGGCCACTGATTGCCGATCAGGTGGTGTGCTGGGAGTTTGGTCTGGGCAAGCCGGACTTCAAACGCTTCGGCCTGCTCGACGAGCAGGGCGAGAAATACCTGGCGCTGCGTTTCGACACGCTGCTGCCAGTACGCGAGCTGAAGATTCGCGGCGCCCACAATCAGGCTAACGCCATGGCCGCTCTGGCCCTGGGGCATGCCGTAGGGCTGCCGATGGACGTCATGCTGGCCACGCTGCGCCAGTTCGCCGGCCTGGCGCACCGCTGTCAGTGGGTGGGCGAGCACGCTGGCGTGAGCTACTACGACGATTCCAAAGCCACCAACGTGGGTGCCGCATTGGCGGCCATCGAAGGCCTGGGTGCGGATATCACCGGTAAGTTGGTGCTGATTGCCGGTGGTGATGGCAAGGGCGCGGATTTCTCCCCGCTCAAGCTGTCTGTTGGCAAATTCTGCCGCGCTGTGGTGCTGCTCGGGCGTGATGCCGAACGTCTGGCCGCTGCCCTGGGCGATGCTGCGCCGCTGATCCGCGTCACCAGCCTCGATGAAGCTGTGCAGCGTGCCGCCGAGCAGGCCGAGGCGGGCGATGCCGTGCTGCTGTCGCCGGCCTGCGCCAGCCTCGACATGTTCAAGAACTTTGAAGAGCGCGGTCGCCTGTTCGCTCAGGCTGTGGAGGGTTTGCAATGAACCTCCTGACGCCGCTGTTCTCGGTTTCCTCGCCGCTGCGTAGCCGTCGCGGCATGGACCTGGACTTCCCTTTGCTGGCCGGTTGCCTGGCGTTGCTCGGGCTGGGGCTGGTGATGATCGCCTCGGCCAGTACCGAGGTGGCGGCGGCGCTGTCCGGCAACCCGCTGTACCACATGATCCGCCACCTGATTTACCTGACCATTGGCCTGAGCGCTGCGTTGGTCACGCTGCTGGTGCCGATGTCCATGTGGCAGCGTTTCAGCGGCACGCTGCTGCTGATTGGTTTCATTCTGCTGGTGCTGGTGCTGATCCCCGGTATCGGCCGTGAGGTCAACGGTGCCAAGCGCTGGATCGGTTTTGGCCTGTTCAACCTGCAGCCATCCGAGCTGGCCAAGCTGTTTACCGTGGTCTTTATCGCCGGCTACCTGGTACGTCGTCAGGAAGAAGTGCGCGAGCGCCTCTCCGGTTTCCTTAAGCCGATGCTGGTGCTGGGGCCGATGGCCGCGCTGCTGCTGGCCGAGCCAGACTTCGGGGCGACCGTGGTACTGGTCGGTTCGTGCATCACCATGCTGTTTCTCGGCGGGGTCAACCTGCTGCGGTTTATCCCCCTGGCTGGTGTGGTCCTGGCTGCGGGTGGCTTGGTGATGGTCAGCCAGTCCTACCGCCTCGAGCGGCTGACCAACTTCGTCGACCCCTGGGCCGATCAATACGGCGCCGGCTACCAGCTGTCCCAGGCGTTGATTGCCTTTGGCCGTGGCGAGTGGTTGGGCGTGGGCCTGGGCAACAGCATTCAAAAGCAGTTCTACCTACCCGAAGCGCACACCGACTTCATCTTTGCCGTGCTCGCCGAAGAGCTGGGCATGGTTGGCGCGCTGCTGACCGTCGGGCTGTTCGTCTTTGTCGCCGTACGGGCGCTGTATATCGGCCTGTGGGCGGAAAAAGCCCGGCAGTTCTTCTCGGCCTATGTGGCCTACGGCATCGCGGTGCAGTGGATCGGCCAGGTGCTGATCAATATCGGCGTGAACATCGGCCTGCTGCCGACCAAGGGGCTGACCTTGCCGTTCCTCAGCTACGGCGGCAGTTCCCTGGTGATCTGCTGCGTGAGCCTGGCATTGCTACTGCGTATCGAATGGGAGCGTCGCATGCTGCTGGGCAACGAGGATGTGGAGTTCGAGGAATCCGACTTCGCTGAAACCGAACCAGGCGTGCGCGCAGCCGCTCAACAGGAGGTGCGCCATGCGCGGTAACGTTCTGATCATGGCCGGCGGCACTGGCGGGCACGTGTTCCCCGCACTGGCCTGTGCGCGCGAGTTCAAGGCTCGTGGCTATGTCGTGCATTGGCTGGGTACGCCACGCGGGATTGAAAATGAACTGGTCCCAGCGGCCGGTTTGCCGCTGCACCTGATCGATGTCAGCGGGCTGCGCGGCAAGGGCAAGCTGTCGCTGCTCAAGGCACCGCTGCAACTGCTCAAGGCGCTGTTCCAGGCGCGCCGCGTGGTACGTGAACTGCAGCCGGTCTGCGTGCTGGGCATGGGCGGCTATGTGACCGGCCCCGGTGGCCTGGCCGCACGTCTGGCAGGTGTGCCGCTGATCATTCACGAACAGAATGCCGTGGCCGGTACCGCCAACCGCAGCCTGGTGCCGTTCGCCAGCCGTGTCTGCGAGGCCTTCCCGGATACCTTCGCGCGCAGCGACAAGCGTCGCACCACCGGCAACCCGGTGCGCGAGGAGCTGTTCCTGGAAACCCCGCGCGACAGCCTGAACGGTCGCCGTGTACGCCTGCTGGTGCTGGGCGGCAGCCTGGGCGCCGAGCCGCTGAACAAACTGCTGCCCGAGGCGCTGGCCCAGGTCGCTGCCGAGCTGCGCCCCGAGGTGTTCCACCAGGCGGGCAAGCAGCACGACCAGATTACTGGCGAACGTTACCGCGACGCTGGCGTCGAAGCGCAGGTCGCACCTTTTATCCAGGACATGGCGCGTGCCTACGCCTGGGCCGATCTGGTGGTTTGCCGCGCCGGCGCCTTGACCATCAGTGAGCTGGCCGCCGCAGGCCTGCCAGCGTTCCTGGTGCCCTTGCCGCATGCCATCGACGATCACCAGACGCGTAACGCCGATTACCTGGCCAGCGAGGGCGCAGCCGTCCTGCTGGCACAACGCTCCACTGACGCCGCCACGCTTGCGGCGCAGCTCAACGAGGTTTTGATGCACCCCGAACGTCTCACCGAGATGGCCCGCACCGCGCGCCGTCTGGCCAAACCCGATGCCACCCGTAGTGTTGTCGACATCTGCCTGGAGGTGGCCCGTGGCTAAATCGCCCGCAGCGGTAAAGGCTGAAGTACGGCGCATGCGCCGTATCCGCCGCATCCATTTCGTCGGTATCGGCGGTGCTGGTATGTGCGGTATCGCCGAGGTGCTGCTCAACCTCGGTTATGAAGTATCCGGTTCCGATCTCAAGGCTTCGGCCGTGACCGAGCGCCTGGAAAACTTCGGCGCGCAGATTTTTATCGGCCACCGTGCCGAGAACGCCGAGCAGGCCGACGTGCTGGTGGTGTCCAGCGCCATCAACACCGCCAACCCGGAAGTCGCAACTGCGCTGGAGCGGCGTATTCCGGTGGTACCTCGCGCAGAAATGCTCGCCGAGTTGATGCGCTATCGCCACGGCATCGCGGTAGCCGGCACCCATGGCAAGACCACCACCACCAGCTTGCTGGCCTCGGTGTTTGCCGCCGGTGGTCTGGATCCGACCTTCGTGATTGGTGGGCGCCTGAATGCCGCGGGCACCAATGCCCAGCTCGGCAGCAGCCGCTACCTGATCGCCGAAGCCGATGAGAGCGATGCCAGCTTCCTGCACCTGCAGCCCATGGTCTCGGTCGTCACCAACATCGACATGGACCACATGAGCACCTACGAAGGCGACTTCAACAAACTGAAGAAAACCTTCGTCGAGTTCCTGCACAACCTGCCGTTCTATGGTCTGGCGGTGGTCTGCGTGGACGATCCCTATGTGCGCGAGATCCTCGCCCAGATCGCCCGCCCGACCCTGACTTACGGCTTTGCCGAAGATGCTGACGTGCGCGCGATCAATGTGCGCCAGCAGGGTATGCAAACCTATTTCACCGTGCTGCGCCCGGACTGCGAGCCGCTCGACGTCTCTGTCAACATGCCGGGTAACCACAACGTGCTCAATGCTCTGGCGACTATCGCCATTGCCACCGATGAGGGCATCAGCGATGCCGCCATCGTCCAGGGCCTGTCGCAGTTCCAGGGTGTTGGTCGGCGCTTCCAGGTCTATGGCGAGCTGCCGGTGGACGGCGGTGCGGTGATGCTGGTCGACGATTACGGCCATCACCCGCGTGAAGTCGCCGCAGTGATCAAGGCCGTGCGCGGCGGTTGGCCGGAGCGCCGTCTGGTGATGGTCTACCAGCCGCACCGTTTCAGCCGCACCCGTGATCTGTACGACGACTTCGTCCAGGTCCTGGCCGACGCCAACGTGCTGCTGTTGATGGAGGTTTACCCGGCCGGCGAAGAGCCGATTCCGGGTGCCGACAGCCGTCAGCTGTGCCACAGCATTCGTCAGCGTGGCCAGCTGGACCCGATCTATATCGAGCGTGGGGTCGACCTCGCACCCCTGATCAAGCCGCTGTTGCGCGCCGGCGACATCCTGCTGTGCCAGGGTGCCGGTGACATTGGTGGCTTGGCTCCCCAACTGTTGCAAAGCCCGCTGTTCGCCGTGGCTAAAGGTACTGCCCAATGAGCGCCGAAACCCTGAAATCCCAACTGCCCGTCAGCGCCTTCGGTCGTGTCGCCGTGCTGTTTGGCGGCAAGAGTGCCGAGCGCGAGGTATCGCTGAAATCCGGCAATGCAGTGCTCTCTGCTTTGCAGGGTGCTGGTGTGGATGCGTTCGGCATCGATGTCGGTGATGACTTCCTGCAGCGTTTGCTGGCCGAGAAAATCGACCGGGCCTTTATCGTGCTGCACGGTCGTGGCGGTGAAGACGGCAGCATGCAGGGCCTGC
This sequence comes from Gammaproteobacteria bacterium, assembly GCA_018826895.1. Taxonomy (GTDB): domain Bacteria; phylum Pseudomonadota; class Gammaproteobacteria; order Pseudomonadales; family Pseudomonadaceae; genus Aquipseudomonas. The sequence goes on along the minus strand of JAHJYA010000127.1, from coordinate 27,535 downwards.
TCGAATGCGCCGGGATTCCCTACACCGGCAGCGGCATTCTGGCTTCGGCCCTGGCCATGGACAAGCTGCGCACCAAGCAGGTCTGGCTGAGCCTGGGCCTGCCGACGCCCAAACACGCGGCGCTGGCGTCTGAAGCTGACTGCCATGTGGCGGCAGCCGAGCTGGGTTTCCCGCTGTTCGTCAAGCCGGCCCATGAAGGGTCGAGCATCGGCATGGCCAAGGTTGCTGATGTCGAGGCGCTGATTGCTGCCTGGAAGGACGCCAGCCGTTACGACTCGCAGGTGCTGGTCGAACAGATGATCGCCGGTCCGGAATTCACCATCGCCATGCTGCGCGGCGAAGTGCTGCCCCCGATCGCGCTCGGCACCCCGCACAGCTTCTACGACTACGACGCCAAGTACCTGGCCAATGACACCCAGTACCGCATTCCCTGCGGCCTGGACGCCGCCAAGGAAGCCGAGTTGAAGGACCTCACCGCACGCGCCTGTGAGGCCGTGGGCACCCAGGGCTGGGCGCGGGCCGATGTGATGCAGGACGCCGACGGCAAGTTCTGGCTGCTGGAGGTCAATACTGTCCCTGGCATGACCGATCACAGCCTGGTGCCGATGGCGGCGAACGCCGCCGGCCTGGATTTCCAGCAACTGGTGTTGGCGATTCTCGCCGACAGCCTTGAGGCACGGGGTTAAGCATGAGCGCCGTCCTTCGCCATCAGCCAGGCTCGACCCGCGCACCGCTGCGCGGCGGCAAGCCCGTGCCGCGCGGTGCGAGCCGTATGGTGGCCAAGGAGCCGATCAGCCTGCGCTTGCCCAAGCCGAATTTCAGCGTGTTCAAACGCCTGACCTGGCCGCTGTTGCTGCTGGTGTTGGGGTTTGGCGGTTATGAGCTGGGCCAGCGTCTGCTGCCCTACGCCGACCGGCCGATTGCGCGGATCAGCGTCGAGGGTGACCTGAGCTACATCAGCCAGCAGGCGGTACAGCAGCGAATCGCGCCATTTGTCAGCGCCAGCTTCTTCAGCGTCGACCTGTTGGGCATGCGCAAGGAGCTGGAGCAGATGCCCTGGATCGCCAACGCCGAAGTGCGTCGCGTATGGCCCGATCAGGTGCTGGTACGCCTGGAAGAGCAACTGCCGATTGCCCGCTGGGGCGATGAAGCACTGCTCAACAACCAAGGTGATGCCTTCGCGCCCAAGGAACTTAACCATTACGAGAACCTGCCGCAGCTGTATGGCCCCAAGCGTGCGCAGCAGCAGGTAATGCAGCAGTACCAGGTGTTCAGCCAGATGCTCCGGCCGATGGGGTTTTCCATTGCCCGTCTGGAGCTGCGCGAGCGCGGCAGCTGGTTCCTGACCACCAATCAGGGCATCGAACTGCTGTTGGGGCGCGACCATCTGGTGGAAAAAATTCGCCGTTTCGACGCGATTTACGACAAAGCGTTGAAAGAGCAGCAAACGAATATCGCGCGTATCGATCTACGTTATGCCAACGGCCTTGCCGTGGCATGGCGTGAACCGGTCGCGCCCACGGCGGCAGACACCGCTGTCGTGCAGTGAATCAGGAGAAGGCAGCAACCATGGCAAATGTGCAGAGCGGCAAGATGATCGTCGGCCTCGATATCGGTACCTCCAAAGTGGTGGCGCTGGTGGGCGAGGTGACGGCTGATGGTCAGCTGGAAATCGTCGGCATCGGCACCCATCCATCCCGTGGCCTGAAGAAGGGCGTGGTGGTCAATATCGAGTCCACGGTGGCCTCGATCCAGCGTGCGGTGGAAGAAGCCCAGCTGATGGCCGGTTGCCGTATTCACTCGGCTTTCGTCGGTGTGGCCGGTAACCACATTCGCAGCCTCAACAGCCACGGCATCGTCGCCATCCGCGACCGTGAAGTCAGCCCGGCCGATTTGGAGCGCGTGCTCGACGCTGCCCAGGCCGTGGCCATTCCGGCCGATCAGCGCGTCCTGCACACGCTGCCGCAGGATTACGTGATCGACAACCAGGAAGGCGTACGCGAGCCCTTGGGCATGTCCGGCGTGCGCCTGGAAGCCAAGGTGCACGTGGTTACTTGCGCTGTAAATGCCGCGCAAAACATCGAAAAGTGCGTGCGCCGCTGCGGTCTGGAGGTCGACGACATCATCCTCGAGCAGTTGGCCTCGGCCTATGCCGTGCTCACCGATGACGAGAAAGAGCTGGGCGTGTGCCTGGTGGATATCGGCGGCGGCACTACCGATATCTGCATCTTCACCGAAGGTGCGATCCGCCACACGGCAGTGATCCCGATTGCCGGTGACCAGGTCACCAACGACATCGCCATGGCCCTGCGTACACCGACCCAGTACGCCGAAGAAATCAAGATTCGCTACGCCTGCGCCCTGGCCAAACTGGCCGGTGCAGGGGAAACCATCAAGGTACCGAGCGTCGGCGACCGTCCGCCGCGCGACCTTTCGCGCCAGTCCCTGGCCGAAGTGGTTGAGCCACGCTACGACGAGCTGTTCACCCTGATCCAGGCTGAGCTGCGCCGTAGCGGCTACGAGGACCTGATCCCGGCCGGCATCGTCATGACCGGCGGTACGGCGAAGATGGAAGGTGCGGTCGAACTGGCCGAGGAAATCTTCCACATGCCGGTGCGCCTGGGCGTGCCGCACAGCGTCAAGGGCCTCGCCGACGTGGTGCGCAACCCGATCTATTCCACCGGTGTAGGCCTGCTGATGTATGGCCTGCAGAAGCAGACCGATGGGTTTTCCCTGTCGGCCGGCAGCGGTTACAGCGACGAACCCAAATTACCGGTCATCGAGCGCATCAAGCGCTGGGTGCAAGGCAACTTCTAACGTTTCAAAAAGTGTGTGCAGTAGGCGTTACAACTAGAAAGCATAAGGAGAGAAATCATGTTTGAACTCGTAGACAACATCCCGCAAAGCGCGGTTATCAAAGTTATCGGTGTCGGTGGTGGCGGCGGCAACGCGGTTAATCACATGGCCAAGAACAACATCGAAGGCGTTGAGTTCATCTGCGCCAACACCGATGCCCAGGCCCTGAAGAACATCGGTGCGCGCACCGTGCTGCAACTCGGCCCCGGCGTGACCAAAGGCCTGGGCGCCGGCGCCAATCCGGAAGTCGGTCGTCAGGCCGCGCTGGAAGACCGCGAGCGCATCGCTGAAGTGCTGCAAGGCTGCGACATGGTCTTCATCACCACCGGCATGGGTGGCGGTACCGGTACCGGTGCAGCCCCTGTTATCGCCGAAGTGGCCAAGGAAATGGGCATCCTCACCGTTGCCGTGGTGACGCGTCCGTTCCCGTTCGAGGGGCGCAAGCGCATGCAGATCGCCGAAGAAGGCATCCGTGCCCTGGCTGAAAGCGTCGACTCGCTGATCACCATCCCCAACGAAAAATTGCTGACCATCCTCGGCAAGGACGCCAGCCTGCTGTCCGCCTTCGCCAAGGCTGACGATGTGCTGGCCGGTGCCGTGCGCGGTATCTCCGACATCATCAAGCGTCCCGGCATGATCAACGTCGACTTTGCCGACGTGAAGACCGTGATGAGCGAAATGGGCATGGCCATGATGGGCACCGGCTGCGCCAGCGGTCCGAACCGTGCGCGCGAAGCGACTGAGGCGGCTATCCGCAACCCGCTGCTGGAAGACGTCAACCTGCAGGGCGCTCGCGGCATCCTGGTAAACATCACTGCCGGTCCTGACCTGTCCCTGGGTGAGTACTCCGACGTGGGTAACATCATCGAACAATTCGCTTCCGAGCACGCCACCGTCAAGGTCGGCACCGTGATCGATCCCGACATGCGCGATGAGCTGCACGTCACCGTGGTCGCTACCGGTCTGGGTGCGAAAATGGAGAAGCCGGTCAAGGTTATCGATAACACGGTCCAGGTGGCTGCTGCCTCCGCTCAGCAGGCTCCGGCTCGCGGCGAGCAGAGCGTCAACTACAAGGACTACGAGCGCCCCACCGTGCAGCGTCAAAGCCATGCTGGCGGCGCGACTGCGGCCAAGCTGAACCCGCAAGACGATCTGGATTACCTGGATATTCCGGCCTTCCTGCGTCGTCAGGCAGATTGATGAAAGCTATCAGGAGTATTGGGGTGATTGGTGTTCAGCAAAGGTCGGTTCTGCTATTATCGCCGGCCATTGTTGAAAACAATTCGCAACTAGCGCAATAGCGGCCAGACCCATGATCAGACAACGCACCCTGAAGAACATCATCCGTGCCACCGGCGTCGGCCTGCATTCCGGGGAGAAGGTATACCTGACCCTGAAGCCGGCCCCGGTGGACACTGGGATCGTGTTCCGTCGTACCGACCTCGACCCTGTCGTGGAAATTGCCGCGCGTGCTGGCAACGTCGGTGAAACCACCATGTCGACCACCTTGGTCAATGGTGACATCAAGGTTGACACGGTAGAGCACCTGCTTTCGGCCATGGCTGGCCTGGGCATCGATAACGCCTACGTCGAGCTCTCCGCACCCGAAGTCCCGATCATGGACGGCAGTGCCGGTCCCTTCGTATTTCTGATTCAGTCGGCAGGTCTGCAAGAGCAGGACGCCCACAAGAAGTTCATCCGCATCCTGCGTGAAGTCACGGTGGAGGAGGGCGACAAGCGCGCCACCTTCGTGCCTTTCGAAGGGTTCAAGGTTAGCTTCGAGATCGACTTCGATCACCCGGTGTTCCGCGACCGCACCCAGTCGGCCAGCGTCGATTTTTCCAGCACCTCGTTCGTCAAAGAGGTGAGCCGTGCGCGCACGTTCGGTTTCATGCGTGACATCGAGTTTCTGCGCTCGCAGAACCTTGCGCTCGGCGGCAGCGTGGATAACGCCATCGTGGTTGACGAGAACCGCGTGTTGAACGAAGACGGCCTGCGTTATGAGGACGAGTTCGTCAAACACAAGATTCTCGATGCGATCGGCGATCTTTACCTGCTGGGTAACAGCCTGATTGGCGAGTTCCGCGGCTTCAAGTCCGGCCATGCCCTGAACAACCGTCTGCTACGCACACTGATTGAGCAGACGGATGCCTGGGAAGTCGTGACCTTCGATGATCCGCTGACTGCGCCGATCTCCTACATGCGCCCGGCTGCGGCGGTGTAGTACAGCACACACTCTCTTATGTTTTCGGGGCCACCTTCGGGTGGCCTCTTTTTTTGCGGCGTTAGCGCGGGCGAGTATGCCGCGCGAGACGTTCCAGGGCTTCGCGCAGGCGCGGGTCGCGGACCCCTTCAGCAGTGGCCTGGATGTTTTCTGCGGCGCTATCGGACAATGTCATGGGTTGGCTGGTTCCGCTTCTTTCGACCGTTGGCGGTTGCACCTTGAGCTGTATTTTCGCTAAGGTCGCGAATTCTTCGAGGGTCTGCAGCTGACGCAGCAGTCGGCGCTGCTGATAACGCAGGCGGGTGGCCCAATGGCCATCGGTGACGATCAGCAACAGGCAACCCTCACGCCAGGAGGCAACCCGGCAATGAGCGCGGGCTGCCGGCTGTAACTGGCTTTCCACTAGACGCTGTAGATGATCCAGGCGTTGTGCCTGATGAAACAGCGCTTTCAGCGGCTTGGCTTCACGCAGCAGCGCGGCGGGAGCCTTGGCCGGCAACGGACGAAAAGACATGGCAGGACGCCTGGAATTGTGAGAGCGCCATGGTAGCAGACTCGCTGCCGTCGGCCGTGCTCACCTTGATAGGGGATTTCATGCACATCATTTTGCTCAGCCGCCGCCATGGTGCGGCGCGCTCGCTCAGCCTCGACGTTCGCTGGTTGATCGGCGGTGCGCTGTTGCTGATCGCTGCGACCCTGTCGGGTGGTGTCGCGGTCGGCGCCTTATGGGCGCCGCAGTCGGACGCTTCGATCCAGCACACCGCCGAGGTTTCCCAGGCACTCGATGAACAGCGCGCCGAAGTCGGGGCCGTGCGCCTCGATGCTCAGCGCCAGCTCGATGCCTTCTCCGCCCACGTGGCCGAACTGCAGGCGCGCCTGACCCGGCTCGATGCTCTGGGGGAGCGCCTCACTGAGTTGGCCGACCTGGATGCCAGTGAGTTCGACTTCTCACTGAACGTTGGTCAGGGCGGTCCGGATGACGCGCTGGGCGCCTCAGCCTATGCGCCACCGTCGTTTATGACCACTCTGGATGAGTTGAGTCTGCGTCTGGACAGTCGTGAGCAGCAGCTCGAAGTACTCGAGCAACTGCTCGCTGATCGGCGTCTGGGTGAGGCCGAGTACCTGGCGGGCCTGCCGGTGCTGCAGGGCTATATGTCGTCGCCCTTCGGCCGCCGTAGCGATCCGCTGACCGGGCGCCTGAGCATGCATAAAGGCGTGGATTTCTCCGCCAAGGCGGGCAGTGATGTGGTCGCCGTGGCAGCCGGTGTCGTCACCGCATCGGATCGCCGTAGAGGGTATGGCAATACGGTGGAAATCAGCCATGGTGACGGTTATGTCACCCTGTATGCGCATAACCAGCGTAATCTGGTTGCCGTTGGTGACCTCGTAACCCGTGGTCAGGCCATCGCCAAGGTGGGGAGCACGGGGCGCTCCACGGGTTCCCATGTGCATTTCGAGGTCAGCAAGGATGGCCGTCTGGTCAATCCCGCTACCTACATTGCCCGCGTCACTGGCGTCGAATAACGCCGCTTTCCTCATGTTCGTTTCCGGGTAGAATGCCCCCTTCGCACGCAGCCATGAAGGCTGCATGGGCGACTCACGGGGCCGCCCTCCATCCATACGCGTGGAAGATCCTGTCGATATGTTTGCGCCTTTGTTGAAAAAACTCTTTGGAAGCAAGAACGAGCGTGAAGTCAAGCGCATGCTCAAGACGGTCACAGCCGTCAATGCCTTCGAGGAGAAGATGCTTGCGCTCTCGGATGAGCAACTGCGTGCCAAGACCGAAGAATTCAAAGCGCGTCTGGCCAAGGGTGAGACCCTCGACCAGTTGCTGCCCGAGGCGTTCGCCGTGGCCCGTGAAGCGGGCAAGCGCGTCATGGGTATGCGCCACTTCGACGTTCAGTTGATTGGCGGCATGACCCTGCACGAGGGCAAGATCGCCGAGATGCGCACCGGTGAGGGTAAAACCCTGGTGGGCACCCTGGCGGTGTACCTCAATGCGCTGGAAGGCAAGGGCGTGCATGTGGTCACGGTGAACGACTACCTGGCCCGTCGCGACGCCAACTGGATGCGCCCGCTGTACGAATTCCTCGGCCTGTCGGTGGGTATCGTCACGCCGTTCATGCCACCGGAAGAGAAGCGCGCGGCCTATGCTGCCGATATCACCTACGGCACCAACAACGAATTCGGTTTCGATTACCTGCGCGACAACATGGCGTTCAGCCTGGAAGACAAGTTCCAGCGTGAGCTGAACTTCGCCGTGATCGACGAAGTCGACTCGATCCTCATCGACGAAGCCCGGACCCCGCTGATCATCTCCGGTCAGGCCGAAGACAGCTCCAAGCTGTACATCGAAATCAACAAGCTGATCCCTCTCCTCAAGCAGCACATCGAGGAAGAAGAGGGCGTGGTTACCCAGGAAGGCCACTACAAGATCGACGAGAAGACCCGTCAGGTTGAGCTCAACGAGGCCGGGCACCAGTACATCGAGGAGCAACTGAGCGAAGTCGGCCTGCTGGCCGAAGGCGAGAGCCTGTACTCGGCTCACAACCTGGGTCTGCTGACCCATGTGTATGCCGGTCTGCGCGCGCACAAGCTGTTCCACCGCAACGTCGAATACATCGTGCAGAACAACCAGGTGCTGCTGATCGACGAGCACACCGGCCGTACCATGCCGGGTCGTCGCCTGTCCGAGGGCTTGCACCAGGCCATCGAAGCCAAGGAAAACCTGCCGATCCAGGCCGAGAGCCAGACCCTGGCCTCGACCACCTTCCAGAACTACTTCCGCCTCTACAACAAGCTGTCCGGCATGACCGGTACGGCCGATACCGAAGCGTTCGAGTTCCATCAGATCTACGGCCTGGCGGTGATCGTGATCCCGACCAACCGGCCGCTGGCGCGCAAGGACTTCAACGACCTGGTCTACCTGACCCAGGAAGAGAAGTACGCCGCCATCGTTACCGACATCAAGGAATGCCAGGCCCAGGGTCGGCCGATTCTGGTCGGTACAGCGACCATTGAAAGCTCCGAGTACGTGTCGCGTCTGCTCGACCAGGAAGGCATCGAGCATAAGGTGCTCAACGCCAAGTTCCACGAGAAGGAAGCCGAAATCATCGCCCAGGCCGGTCGTCCGGGCGCCCTGACCATTGCCACTAACATGGCCGGTCGCGGTACCGACATCCTGTTGGGCGGTAACTGGGAAGTCGAAGTGGCTGCCCTGGAAAACCCCACCGACGAGCAGGTCGCGCAGATCAAGGCCGACTGGCAGAAGCGTCACCAGCAGGTGATCGAGTCCGGTGGCCTGCATGTGATCGCTTCCGAGCGTCACGAATCACGCCGCATCGACAACCAGCTGCGCGGTCGTTCCGGTCGCCAGGGTGACCCGGGTTCGAGCCGTTTCTACCTGTCGCTGGAAGACAGCCTGATGCGTATCTTCGCCTCTGACCGGGTGAAGAACTTCATGAAGGCCCTGGGCATGCAGGCCGGTGAAGCCATCGAGCACCGCATGGTCACCAACGCCATCGAGAAGGCTCAGCGCAAGGTTGAAGGCCGTAACTTCGACATGCGTAAGCAGTTGCTGGAATTCGATGACGTGGCCAACGAGCAGCGCAAGGTGATCTACCACATGCGCAACACGCTGCTGGCTGCCGACAACATCGGCGAGACCATCAGCGAGTTCCGCAGTGACGTGCTCACCGGCATCATCAACGAACACATCGCGCCGCAGTCGCTGCCCGAACAGTGGGATATCGCCGGGCTGGAAGAGGCGCTGTACACCAGCTTCGGTCTGCGTTTGCCGATCCAGCAGTGGCTCGACGAAGACGACAAGCTCTACGAAGAGACCCTGCGCGAGCGGATTCTCGAGACCCTGGTCGCGGCCTACAACGAGAAAGAAATCGAGGCCAGTGCCGAGGCCCTGCGCACCTTCGAGAAGCAGATTCTGCTGCGCGTACTGGACGACCTGTGGAAAGACCACCTGTCGACCATGGACCACCTGCGCCACGGCATTCACCTGCGCGGTTACGCGCAGAAGAACCCGAAGCAGGAGTACAAGCGCGAGTCCTTCACCCTGTTCCAGGAACTGCTGGATTCGATCAAGCGCGACACCATCCGCGTGCTGTCGCATGTACAGGTGCGCCGCGAAGATCCGGCCGAAGAAGAGGCGCGTCTGCGCCGCGACGCCGAAGCACTGGCCCAGCGCATGCAGTTCCAGCACGCCGAGGCCTCGGCCCTGGCTGAGCCGGCGGCAATGGCTGAAGAGGGTGATGTGGCCGTCGCCACTGCGCCGGTACGTGCCGAGCAGAAGGTCGGCCGTAACGAGCCTTGCCCTTGCGGTTCGGGTAAAAAATACAAGCATTGCCACGGTCAGATCGGCTGATCCTGAGCTGACTGTGGCAGGGGCGCTAGCTGTGATAGCTATTGCCTCGACAACGCCGCGAACGGTCTGACCGTTCGCGGCGTTTTACCATCGACTTTCATTGCTGCATTGCACAAGGAGCGCACTCTATGGCTGTTGGTCTTGGCCCGCTGTCCACCCTGCACCCTGTCCCAGGTTTCGAGCTGGGCATTGCCTCCGCCGGTATCAAGCGCCCTGGGCGCAAGGATGTGGTGGTGATGCGCTGTGCCGAAGGCTCCAGCGTGGCTGGGGTTTTCACCCTCAATGCGTTCTGCGCCGCGCCAGTGATCCTGGCGCGCAAGCGGGTGCTCGGCGGCGCAGTGCGCTACCTGCTGACCAACACCGGCAATGCCAACGCCGGCACCGGCGAGCCGGGCCTGCACAATGCGGCGCGCACTTGCGCCGCCCTGGCCCAGTTGGCCGGAGTGGATGAAAGCGCGGTGCTGCCGTTCTCCACCGGGGTGATCGGCGAGCCGTTGCCGGTCGAGAAGATCGAGGGCGCGCTGCAGGCCGCGTTGGACAACCTGGGCGAAAGCAACTGGGCCGATGCAGCCATCGGCATCATGACCACCGACACCCTGCCCAAGGGCGCCAGCCGCCAGTTTGTCCACGAGGGCGTTACCGTTACCGTTACCGGCATCAGCAAGGGCGCCGGCATGATCAAACCGAACATGGCCACCATGCTCGGCTACATCGCCACCGACGCCAAGGTTGCCCAGGGCGTGTTGCAGGACCTGTTGCGCGATGCGGCGAACAAGTCGTTCAACCGCATCACCATCGACGGCGATACCTCGACCAACGATTGCTGCATGCTGATCGCCACCGGCCAGGCGGCTGTGCCGGAAATTACCCAGGCCAGTGGCGAGCTGTTCGCGCAACTGAAGGCGGCGGTGTTCGAGGTGTGCATGGAGGTGGCCCAGGCCATCGTGCGCGACGGCGAAGGCGCGACCAAGTTCGTCACTGTCGAAGTCAACGGTGGTGCGACTCACCAGGAATGCCTGGATGTCGGTTATGCCGTGGCCCATTCACCGCTGATCAAGACCGCGTTGTTCGCTTCCGACCCGAACTGGGGGCGCATCCTCGCCGCGGTCGGGCGCGCTGGCGTGGCGCAGCTGGATGTCAGCCTGATCGACGTTTACCTCGGTGAGGTGTGCATCGCCAGCAAGGGCTGTCGCGCCGCCAGTTACACCGAGGAGCAGGGTGCGGCGGTGATGGCACGCGAGGAAATCACTATTCGCATCGAACTGGGCCGTGGCACCTGCAGCGAAACCATCTGGACCACCGACCTGTCCCACGAGTACGTGAAGATCAACGCCGAGTATCGCACCTGATTCGAGCCCTCTGACGATCTGCATTCCCGTTGCTTATGGGCCCATAAGCAGCGGGAATTTGCTATTCGGGATATGGCCTTTTAAGGTCGGGCAGACCCTTCTGCAGTGAGCATGCCCATGTCTCTGACTCTGGTTATCGGCAACAAAACCTATTCGTCCTGGTCGTTACGGGCGGCGTTGGCTATGGAGCTGGCGGGCGCTGAATACCGTGAGGAGCTGATCGCCTTGAACCGCCCGGATAGCCGCACGCGGATCCTGCAGCACTCGCCGACCGGCAAGGTGCCACTGCTACTCAGCGAAGACGGTGCGATCTGGGATTCCCTGGCGATTGCCGAATACCTGGCCGAGTGTTTCCCCGCTGCCCAGCTGTGGCCCCAGGCCCGCGCTGCCCGGGCGTTGGCGCGCAGTGCCTGCGCCGAGATGCACAGCGGCTTCGTCGCCCTGCGCAGCCACCTGCCGATGGACCTCAAACGCAACCAAGGGCTCGCCGCCATACCGGCCGATGCCGAGGCGGATATTCAACGTATCTGCGCCCTCTGGGCCGAGTGCCGGCAGCGCTTTGGCCAGGACGGCCCTTATCTGTTCGGCCAGCCGAGCCTGGCCGATGCCTTCTTCGCCCCGGTGGCGGCGCGCCTGCGCAGTTACCAGGTGGCGCTGCCGGCAGCGGCGGCCGCCTATGTCGAGACGATCTATCAATGGCCGGCGTTCCAGCGCTGGTATCAAGCCGCCCAGGAGGAACAACTGGCGTGAAGCGTATACATGTAGCGGCAGCCGTTATTCGCGGCGCCGACGGGCGCATCCTGATTGCCCGGCGCGCCGAGGATCAGCACCAGGGTGGTCAGTGGGAGTTTCCCGGGGGCAAGGTCGAGGCGGGCGAAGCGGTACCCACCGCTTTGGCCCGTGAGCTGGACGAGGAGCTGGGCATTCGCCCGACTGCCGCGCGGCCGCTGATCCAGGTGCGCCATGATTACCCGGACAAACAGGTGCTGCTGGATGTCTGGGACGTTACCGCGTTCGACGGTGAGCCCCACGGTGCCGAAGGCCAACCGCTGGCCTGGGTCAGCCCGCGACAGCTCGATGACTACAGCTTTCCGGCGGCCAATGCGCCCATCGTCATGGCCGCGCGGTTGCCGGCGCAGTACCTGATCACTCCGCAGGAGCTGTCGCCTGATGCATTGATTCGCGGTGTGCGAGCGGCGTTGGCGGCGGGTATCCAGCTGATTCAGCTGCGTGCACCGGGTATGTTCGATGCCCAGTACCGTGACTTGGCCCTGGATGTTCAGGGCCTGTGTGCCGGCAAGGCGCAACTGATGCTCAAGGGCCCCCTGGAATGGCTGGGGGATTTCCCCGCGGCCGGCTGGCACCTGACTGCCGAGCAGTTGCGCAAATATGCCGAGCGTGGCCGGCCGTTCCCACGTGAGCGGCGTCTGGCGGCGTCCTGCCACAGTATTGAGGAGCTGCAGTTGGCCACGCGCATGGGGGTGGACTTCATCACCCTGTCGCCGGTGCAGGCCACCCAGACCCATCCCGACGCTGTGCCCCTGGGCTGGACGCAGGTGGCGGACTGGCTGCAAGGCGTGAATATGCCCGCCTATGTACTCGGCGGTGTGGGGCCGGACGACCTGCAGCAGGCCTGGTCGGTGGGTGCCCAGGGCGTCGCTGGGATACGCGCGTTCTGGCCGGCGGATAAGGCCGGTTGATGGGCGTCTGCCTGGCAGGCGGCTGCGTAGGTCGAGCGTGGCGCGCTGAGGCCTTATGACCTCTGTTTTCACGGTTATTCTGCCGGTCTTCGCGCTGATCCTCGTCGGTTTCGCCTGCCGCCGCCTCGGCGTGCTCGGCCCCGGTGCAGCGTCGGAGATCAACCGCATGGTGGTTTGGCTGTGCCTGCCGGCGCTGCTGTTCCAGGCCACGGCCACCACCGCCTGGTCGACGTTGTGGGAACCGCGTTTCGTGCTGGTCTACAGCCTGTCGACCTTGAGTGTGTTCGTCGTCACGCTGCTCTGGCGTCTGCGCCGCATTGGCCTGGCCGATGCCAGCGTGCAGGGCCTGGGCGCCGCCTATGCGAATACCGGCTACATGGGCATCCCGCTGTGCCTGATGGTATTCGGCGATGCTGGCTTGCCGCCCGCATTGGTGGGCAGTTTGGTGGTGATCTGCGTGCTCTTCGCCCTGGCCGTGGTGTGCATCGAGGTGGCCCTGCAGAGCGAGAAACACCTGGGCCGGGCTGTGCTCAAGGTCGCTCTGGCACTGGCGCGCAATCCGCTGGTGGTGGCGCCGCTGCTCGGTGGCCTGTGGGCCATGGGCGGGGTGCCGCTGCCGGTCCCGCTGCAGCGGTTTCTCGAACTGTTGGCTGCGGCCACGGCGCCCTGTGCGCTGATCGCGCTAGGCCTGTTTCTGGCACAGAAGCAGCCGCAGTCGGCCCAGGACAGTCATGCGCTGGTGGCGCTGAAGCTGCTCGTTCATCCGCTGATTACCTGGGTGCTGGCGTTTCACCTGCTACCGCTGCCGCCGCTGTGGGCGTACTCCGCACTGTTGCTCAGTGCGCTGCCAACGGGAACGGGGCCGTTTATGCTGGCCGAGTTCTATCGGAGGGATGCCTCTGTGGTGTCACGGACGATTCTGCATTCGACCCTGGGCGCGCTGCTGACCCTGTCGCTGTGCCTGTACCTGATCGAGCGGCAGGGCGGGCTTGCGCCCCTTTGACGCCGGCACCTGGGCTGCGGCCTAATGCGCGCCTGCTCTGCGAGACCGCCCATGACCGTCACCGCCCGTTCGCCTTCCAATATGCGCCCCAGCACCCTGCACCTGCCGCCAGGTAACTGGACCACGGTGCTCGATTGCCTGTGCGCGCATTTTCCGGCAATCGAGCGGGCTGTGTGGCTGGAGCGCATGGCCCGTGGTCGTGTACTGAGTGCCGATGGCCCCCCGCTGACCGCCGAGCATCCCTACCGGGCCGGGCTCAAGGTGCATTACTTTCGCGAAGTGCCGTCAGAAACGCCGATTCCATTCGAGGCCAACGTGCTGCATGTTGATGACCACCTGCTGGTGGTGGACAAGCCGCATTTTCTCCCGGTTATGCCATCTGGCAGCTATGTCGAGCAGACGTTGCAGGCGCGCTTGACCCGCGAGCTGGGCAACGATGACCTGGTGCCGCTGCACCGCATCGACCGGCATACCGCCGGACTGGTGCTGTTCTCCACCAACCGGGCCAGCCGTGGCCTGTACCAGGCGCTGTTTCGCGAGCGGCGCATCGACAAGCGCTATGAAGCCCTGGCGCTGCCTTTGCCGCAACTGAGCTTCCCGCTGCTGCGCCACACCCGCCTGGGGCCGGGCGAGCCGTTCTTTCGCATGCAGGAGGTCGATGGCGTTCCTAATAGCGAGACGCGCATCGAGGTGATTGGGCGGCTGGAGGAACTCTGGCATTACGCGCTTTACCCGGTGACCGGAAAAAAGCACCAGTTGCGCGTGCACCTGGCGGCGCTGGGCGCGCCTATCCTCAACGACCCGTTCTACCCGCAGGTGACGGCCACCCCGGACAGTGCCGACGACTACAGCAAACCGCTCAAGTTGTTGGCCCACAGCCTGACGTTCAGCGACCCGGTAACGGGCCAGGCTCGCCACTTCGAGAGCCGCCTAAGCCTGATCTGACACCCTACAGTCAGGCGTCAGTCTTCGGCGCGGCCTGCCAGAGGATCTCGGCGATGCCCTGGCGCCGGGCGATCAGCCGGGCGACGACGAACAGCAGGTCCGAGAGGCGGTTGACGTAGGCCAGGCCAACGGCGCGTAACGGCTCCACCGCGTTTAGGTGCTGGCAACGGCGCTCGGCGCTGCGGGCCAGGGCACGGCAGACGTGGGCCTGGGCGATCAGCCGGGAACCGCCGGGCAGGATAAAGTTCTCCAGCGGGCCGACTTCCTCGTTCCAGCGGTCGATGGCCGCTTCCAGGCGCTCCAGCTCCTGGGGCTGCAGGGCTTGATACTCCGGCATCGCCAGCTCGCCGCCGAGGTCGAACAGGCGGTGCTGACAGGGTTCAAGCACCTCTATCAGCTCATCCAGACCGGTGCAGTCCGCACGCGCAGCGTGTAGCTCGGCCAGCAGAAGGCCGAGGTGGCTGTTGAGCGTGTCGACCTCGCCCATGGCATCCACGCGCGGGTGGTCCTTGGTTACGCGACGGCCATCGGCCAGACCTGTTTCGCCACCGTCACCGGTACGGGTATAGATTTTTGACAGGCGATAGCCCATGGTCATGACCTCTTCTGGGGGGCGCCAGCCGCCAGCGGCAGGCGCAGGGTGAAGCAGGTGCCTTCGCCGAGTTTCGACTGCACCTCCATCTGCCCTTTGTGGTTGTTGGTGATGATGAAGTAGGACACCGACAAGCCGAGCCCGGTACCTTCGCCCACCTCCTTGGTGGTGAAGAACGGCTCGAAGATGCGCTTGCGCACGGCTTCCGGCATGCCCATGCCGTTGTCCTCGACCTGCACTTCAGCCCAGTTCTGCAGCAGCCGCGTACGCAGCACGATGCGCCCTGAAATGTCGCTGTCCGGGCGTTGGTGGATGGCCTGGGCGGCATTTTTCAGCAGGTTGAGCAGCACCTGTTCCAGTTCGTTGGCGGTGCCGGGGACTGGGGGTAAGGCGGGGTCGAACTCGCGTTCGATGACCAGGCTCTTGAAGTCGAAACTGTCGGTGAGATCGAAGTCGTTGCTGGCGATTTCCACCGCCTGATCGATTACCGCCGGCAGCTCGCAGGGTGCCAGTTGGCGGTCGCTGCGGCGGCTGAAATTGAGCATGTGGCTGACTATTTTCGCGGCGCGGGTGCCGGCCTGCTGGATGCCGTCGAGCAGTTGCGGGACTTCGCGGGCGACTAGATAACGGTCGATGGCATCCAGGCTGACCTGCGCTTGCTCTGCCTGTTCGCGGTTCTTCTCCAGGCCAGGAGACAGACGCCTGCGAATGTTCTGCACGTTGTGCAGGATGGCGCCCAGCGGGTTGTTGATCTCATGGGCCATACCGGCGGCCAGTCCACCGACCGAGAGCATTTTCTCCGACTGCACCATCATTTCCTCCAGGCGCAGGCGCTGGGTGATGTCGTCGATACGGATGACCACACCGCGACCGGTGCCACCCATCAGCGGGTAAAAGGTCAAGGCGTAATGGTGCGGGCCGTCATCGCCGGGCCAGGTGACGCGCTCGATCTTCTCGACCTGGTGTTTTTCAGCGGTGCGCTTGAGGTGCGGCAGGTAGGGCTTCAAGTGCGGGAAGGCGAGGAAGATCGGCTGGTTGAGCACTTCGTCGATGGCGTTGCCGGAGAGTGCGCTGGCCTCCTGGTTCCACTGGGTCACGTAGAGCTCCTCGTCCAAGGCGATCAGCGCCGAGGGCATGGAGTCGATGATGCTGTTGAGGTAATTCTGAAAGCCGGTGAGCTTCTTCTCGATCTTGCTGCGCACCTGCACTTCCAGCTCCAGTTTGCGGTTGGAGTGGCGGGTTTCTTCGGCCAGGTTCTGCGCCTTGTCATAGGCGCCCTGGGCCTCGTCGCGGGCACGCTTGAGTTGCTGCTCGCGCGCTTCGATGCGTTCGAGCATGGTGTTGAAGGCTTCGGCCAGGCTACCGAGTTCATCACGGTTACCGCGCTTGGCGCGCAGCGCGTAGTTCTCCTCGCGGGTGACCTGGCGCGACAGCTCTTCAAGTTTGCGGATTGGCTTGGTCACCAGGCGACGAATCTGCCGGGCGACCACCAGCCACAGCACCACGCTGAGCGCGAGTATCACCAGGCTGGCCGTCAGGGTGCCGGTGTAGAAGGCGCCCGGTAGCTCGCTGGAGGCGACCAGCAGGAGAAAGCCGGACTGGCGACCTGGTTGCGGTAACTCGACCACCTGGTTGGCGCGGAACTCGCTCAGGCGCCAGCGCTCCAGGTCGGCTATGCGCTGCGGCAGTTCAAGCATGCCGCCGCGTTGCAGCTCGGCCAGCAGCAGGCCCTGGTTGTCGTAGATCGCTGCGGCGCGCAGCGGTGCATAGTCGTCCAGGCGTTGCAGCAGGCCTTGGGCGGCATCGGCCGAACTCAGGGCTTCCTGGCTCAATGGTGGGCTGGCGATCAGTCGGCCGAGGGTGTGCAGCGCCTGGGGCGCGACGCTTTCCTGGGAGATCCAGTAGGCAGCGCTGATAAAGGCCAGGTTGGCCACCAGCAGCACGGCGGTCAACAGCACCAGCAAGGCGGCGAGCAGCTTGCGGCCGACAGGAAGGTTTTCGAGGCGCTGGCGCAGCGGCATGGCAATCGGATTCGACAAGAGGGGAACGGCAGGGTAACGCGCGGCTCAGTGGCGCGGCAATCCGCGTGCTGTCAGGTGGTCGAGCAGGCGCTGCTGCAGTGCCTGCAGATGGGGCAGGTCGAGTGCCTGTGCGTGGGCCTGGGCGCAGGCATAGCCGAGCAGGTAGCTGATTTCGGTGCGCTGCCCGCGGCTGACGTCCTGGTGCATCGAGGAGTAGTTGGCGGCGGTTGCCTGGATTACCCGCAGTACCTCCGCCAGCAGGCCTTCGGCTGCGGCAGCCTGCTCATTGGCGCGTAGCAGTTGCGCCAGCTCAGCGCAGAGTGTGGCCAGCGTTTCGGGGTAGTCGAGCAGACCACCGTTGCGGCAGTCTTGCAGCACGCTCAGGGGGTTGATCGCGCAGTTGAGCGCCAGTTTGCGCCACAGGCGGCTGAGGATATCGGCTGTCCAGGTGTGCGCGATAGCGGCGTTATCCAGGCCAGCCAGCCAGGCGGGCGCGGTGCTGTCCGGGTGGGTGCCGAGCCAGGTGTGCCCCTGGCCGGCGAAGACCACCTGCCAGGGCGCCGGGCGATAGGCGCCCTCGGTGCTGGACGCGAGAATGCAGCGCGCCTGGGGCAGCGCTTGGGCGACCTCAGCCTGGCTGCCCAGGCCGTTTTGCAGCAGGATCACCTCGGCGCCTGGTATCAGGTGAGGTGCCAGGTGTTCAGCCACAGCCGGCGCATCATAGGCCTTGCAGGCCAGTAACAGGCGTTGGATGGGCGGCGCCTGCTCAAGGGTCGCTGCTGGAATGGGGTAGCGCTGCGGTTGGTCGCGTTCGATCAGGGTCAAACCGCCGGCGCGCTGGTAATCGGCCAGGCGCGCCTCGTTACGCAGCAGCAACTGCACGCTTTCGCCGGCACGGGCCAGCCGCGCGGCCCAGAGGCTGCCCAGGCTGCCAGCCCCGAGAATGTGCCAGGTGACCATCAGTTCAACGGCAGGCGCATGGCGGCGACGCGGCCACTGGCGTAGGAGTCGGGCAGTAAGGCCAGGGCGTGGCTGATCAGGGTCTCAGGGATAACGGGTAGCCCTTTACTGTCCAGGCCCACCAGGCTGATGCCGGCCTTGAGGCTGATAAAGCCTTCGCTGGTCTTGAAGGCCTTGAGGTTGATGCCCTCGTGCAGGCGTTTGAAGCTGCTTGGCGAGCACTCCTGCAGATCTTCGATTAAGGTGATCAGGGCGAAGTGGCCGTCATCCAGACGCACCAGCACATCGAGCGGGCGCACCAGTTGCTGCAGGCGCCGAGCGACCCCGTGCAGCAGCTCGTTGTAGAACGCTTGGCCATACTGCTGGCGCAGGGCGTCGGCGTCTGCCAGACCGATCAGCAGATAGCAGAGCGCGCCACCGCGCGATTCGACTTGGCGCAGGCTGTCGTGCAGTTTCTGCAGCAGATAACGGCCATTGCCCAGGCCGGTCAACGAGTCGACCAGGTTGCGTTGTTCCAGGCTGGCGATATTGCCGGTGAGCAGGCGATTTTCCTGGAGCAGGCGCTGCAGGGTGTTGCACAGGCGGTCGGCGGCGTAGACGCGCGGCACCAGTTGCTCGTTCATCGCCGCCTTGCTGATGAAGTCGTCGACGCCGCGGTCGAACGCCTCGCCCAACACATTTTCGCCTTCCTTGCCGGTCAGCAGGATGACGTAGGTGTAGTGATCGGTCATTTCATCCAGTTGGCGAATGTGTCCGGTCAGTGCCAGGCCGTCCATTTCCGGCATCAGCCAGTCGGCCAGCACCACGCTGGCCGGGCGCTGCTCTAACAGGGCGATGGCTTCGGCCGCGCTGCTGGCGAAGCGCACGTCCTGATAGCTCGCCTGGCTCAGGGCACGGCCGATCATGGCGCTGGAGAACTTGGCGTCGTCCACCACCAGGATGCTGAGATGGGGGTTGGGCATGGAGGCAGGCTCGTGAGGGGGATCGCGAAGCCCGGAAACGTCGCCGGGCAGTGTGTGTCACTACGGATATATAATGGCCGGGTGTTTTTATCGTCAAGCCAGGTGCTTCCCGCCCGTGAGTCGGGTTGTGCCGTCTATCTGGAGGAAACCCATGCCCTCATTCGACGTGGTGTCCGAACTGGACAAACACGAAGTGACTAATGCTATCGACAACGCCATGAAGGAACTTGAGCGCCGCTACGATTTGCGTGGCAAAGGCAGCTTTGAACTCAAGGACCTCACGGTCAACCTGACCGCCGATGCCGATTTCCAGCTCGAACAGATGGTCGAGATTCTCAAGCTCAGCCTGGTAAAGCGCAAGATCGACGTGCAGTGCCTGGAGTTCAAGGATGCCTATCCGTCCGGTAAGAGCGTCAAGCAGGAAGTGATCCTGCGTGAAGGTATCGACAAGGAGCTGGCGAAGAAGATCGTCGCACACATCAAGGACATCAAGCTCAAGGTCCAGGCCGCCATCCAGGGCGAGCAGGTACGGGTCACCGGCAAGAAGCGCGATGACCTGCAGGAAGCCATTGCTGCCCTGCGTGCCAAGGACTTCGGCATGCCGCTGCAATTCAACAATTTCCGCGACTGATCCCTGGGAGCCTGTCGGACTTAACACTGTTCTACTGCGGAAAAGCCCCTTTTGTTGGTAGAGGGGGCCATTTTTGCTGCTTTCCCTCGTTAAATAGCTCGCTATTTGCGGGGCGGCCATCCGCCTCGGTAAAGCAGCAAAACTGTCACAACCCGGTCTTCCCCTCGCTACGAACGGTCAAGTCCGACAGGCTCCTAGCGGAACCTGCGTGCCTTGAGGGCACACCAAGGTTCAGGCCTTGTCCGCCGGTAGCGGGTGCAATGTGCCCGTTACCGCATTCACTGTGGCGCTGCCGCGCGTCATTCGCACAGGAGAAATACCCATGGATTTGAACGCTGAGCTCGATCAGCTCATCGCCACGTCGCAAACCTGGATACCGATGCTGGTGCAGTACGGTAGCCAGGTGCTGTTGGCCATCGTGACCCTGCTGATCGGCTGGTGGCTGATCAACAAACTGACCGATCGGGTCAGCGCGCTCCTGGCCCTGCGCAATACCGACATGGCCCTGCGCGGTTTTATCAGCAGCCTGGCTGGGATCGCCCTGAAGATCATGCTGGTGGTCAGTGTGGCTTCGATGATCGGTGTCGAGACCACCTCGTTTATCGCGGCCATTGGTGCGGCTGGCCTGGCCATTGGCCTGGCGTTGCAGGGCAGCCTGGCGAACTTTGCTGGCGGCGTACTGATTCTGCTGTTCCGCCCGTTCCGCATTGGTGACTGGATCGAGGCCCAGGGCGTGATGGGCACTGTCGACAACATTCAGATCTTCCACACCGTGTTGCGCACCGGCGATAACAAAACGGTGATCGTGCCCAACGGCAACCTGTCCAACGACACCATCATCAACTACAACCGTCAGCCAACGCGGCGGGTGATTTTCGACGTGGGTGTCGATTACGAAGCGGATCTGCAGAAGGTGCGTGAAGTGCTGCTGGAGCTGGCCAAGGACCCACGTGTGCTGGCCGAGCCAGGGCCGCAGGCGGTCGTCACGACCCTGGGTGACAGCGCGATTACGGTCTCGCTGCGGGTTTGGGTGAAGACCGCTGATTACTGGGATGTGATGTTCATGCTCAATGAGCATGCCCGTGATCGCCTGAAGGACGTCGGTATCGGTATTCCGTTCCCGCAGCGCGTGGTGCACATGATCGCCCCGCAGGCCTGAATACGCCGTCGCCCCATGGGCGGCGCTGGCTAACGCACGGCATCCTGAGGCTCAGGGTGCCTTGCGTTTTTGTTTGGTCGGCGTCTCACTGGGCGGCGTTGGTGCGCGCGGCGCACCCTACGGGTTTTTAAGCCCGTGGCGTGGTGCTGGTCTCCGCTTCCGGCTCGATGGGCACCAGGGCGCCATCACGGCGCTCGCGGCGCCACTGCAGGACGATCAGTACCAGAGTCGGCACGCCCAGCAGGGCAGTGACCAGGAAGAACTGGGCATAGCCGAGTTTCTCGACCATCACCCCGGAATAGCCGCCGATCAGCCGCGGCAGCAACAGCATGATCGAGCTGAGCAGCGCGTACTGGGTGGCCGAGAACTTGAGGTTGGTCAGGCTCGACAGGTAGGCGACGAACGCCGCCGTAGCCAAACCGGCGCTGAAGTTGTCGGCGCTGATGGTGACGATCAACATCTGCAGGTGCGGGCCCATGTCGGCCAGCATGAGAAACAGCAGGTTGGTCGCCGCCGAAGCGGCGCCGCCGATAAACAGAATCGGCAGAATCCCGAAGCGCACGATCAGCAACCCGCCGATACCGGCGCCGAGCAGGGTCATGACCAGGCCGAACAGCTTGCTGACGCTGGCGATCTGGTCCTTGGTGAAGCCCTGATCGATGTAGAACACGTTGGCCATTACGCCCATGACCGTGTCCGACATGCGGTAGGTGGCGATTAGCCCGAGCAACAGCAGAGCCTGCCAGCGGTAGCGCAGGATGAAGTCGTTGACCGGTGTCAGCACCGGCGCCAGACCCCGGCGGCCCATGGTCGACAGGCACAGGCTGGTGAGAATGGCGTAGAGCAGAGCACGCAGGAAGGCGCGGTCTTCCAGCAGCAGGTCGAGCAGGCTGGCCTGGCCATTGATCACGCTGGCGAAGTCGGTGTTGTAGAGCTGGGTGAACAGCGCCGGAACCGACACCAGTAGCACGATCAGCACCAGCACCGAGGCGATCTGGTGGCTGAAGCCATAGCGCGCGGCGGCCAGTTGGGTACGCAGCGGCACAGCCGGTTCGCGCATCCACAGGCTGGTCAGCAGGCCCGGCAGCATCAGCAGGGCGAACAGCAGGTAGGTGCCGGCCCAGGCGGCGTGCTGGTACAGCAGTACGGTGGAGCCGAAGCCTTCGGCGAAATACAGCGCACCGGCAGTGGCGAGCAGGGCGGCTACCCGGTAACCGGCCATGTAGCTGGCAGCGAGGGCGGCCTGGCGCGTGTCATCGACGATTTCCAGGCGGTAGGCGTCCACCGCGATGTCCTGGGTGGCCGAGGCGAAGGCTACCAGCACCGCCAGGGCGATCAGCCAGGTGAGGTGGGTTTGCGGGTCGCACAGCGCCATACCGGCCAGACCAATGGCAATCAGCAATTGTGACAGCACCAGCCAGGAGCGGCGCCGGCCCATGCGTCCCAGTAGTGGCAGGCGCCATTGGTCGAGCAGCGGCGACCAGACCCATTTGAAGGCATAGGCCAGGCCGATCAGGCTGGCGAAGCCGATGGTTTCGCGGGCCACACCGGCCTCACGCAACCAGACGGACAGCGTCGAGAACACCAGCATGTACGGCAAACCGGCGGCGAAGCCGAGCAGCAACAGCACCAGGGTGGAAGGACTGGAGTAGGCGTCGAGGGCTTCGCGCCAGCTTTTTCTAGGCATTGAGAGGGAGTTGGGCCGACCTGATAAAGGGCGCACTCTAACCGCTGTGCTCCATTGGACGCCAGCCGTGGCGACGGATGTCCACCCGATCCTGGTTGACTAGGATGCCTTCGGCACTCAGGCGGGCGCGCTGCTCCTCCCCGGAGGGCGTACCGCTGGCCAGACTTAGCCGGCCGCTGGCGGCAATCACGCGGTGCCAGGGCAGGCTGGAACCTTCCGGCAGCTGGCTCAGCGTGCGTCCCACCCAGCGCGCGGCACGACCGAGGCCCGCCAGTGCAGCGAGCTGACCATAACTGACCACGCAACCGCTGGGCACCTGCGCCAGGGTCAGGTAGAGCGCCTGGCGCCGGTGGTCGGCGCTTGCCTCGGTCGAACCCGGCGCGGCATGCTCAGCCACGAATTGCGTCTTGTCGAATCGGCCTACCATCATGCACCTGCATACCCTGCTGTTAATTCTGTTGATACTGCCTCTGTCAGCGCAGGCCGCGACGGTCTGGCTGAGCAATGGTGACCGCTTGAGTGGCGACATCATCGCACTCGATGGCGGCAAGTTGGCGCTGAAAACGCGTTATGCCGGCCAGGTACTGATCGATTGGAAAGATATCGACACGCTGAGTTCAGAGGCCCCGCTGCTGATTCGCCGCGACGGCCTGGACAGTGAATACAGCCAGCAACTGGCGGCTGCCGGCACAGGCATGGTGCGCGTGGTCGGAGACGATACGCAAACTGTGCCGCTGGCCAGTATTACTCGTCTGGTGCCACCACGGCCGTTGTTCAAGGATCGCGTCTGGCAGGGCAACCTGGATGCCAAGGTGGATATCAAACGCGAGCAGGACAGTACCGAAGAGTGGAAGCTCAAGGGTGATACCCGGCTGGAGCATGGCCGCTGGCGCCACTTGCTTTCCGGTGAGAGCGAGCGTGAAAGTAAGGACGGCAAGCAGACCGAAGACACCTGGCGGCTCGAGTACGACCTGGATCGATTTTTCACCCGTCACTGGTTCTGGCGTGCTGGGGTCGAGCAGCATAACGATCGCCTGGCGGTGATTACTCAGCAGCGCCTGGCGGGCACAGGCCCCGGCTATCGATTTTGGGATGACGAACTGGGGCGTTTCGACCTGATCGGCCAGCTCAATCGCGTATATTTCACCTCCGACCAGGGTGATCTGGCGTTCAATACGCTGTCGCTGCAATGGGATTACAAGCGTCTGTTGAGTGGTACGCGCTTGGAGCTCTACAGCCTGGGGGAGATCCAGGTGCCGCATATCCCGCAAATCGACTATGTCCTCGACAGCGAATACGGTGTGCGCTATCGGCTCAACAACTGGGTGCGGCTCTCGCTGCTCTATGAACTGGACCAGTTACGCGGTCTGGGGCAGGTTGCTTCGACGCAGCATTATCTACTGGGTGTTGGCGTGGGTTGGTGACCAACGGGCGTGAAAAATGCCCATAGACCTGAACTTGGGGTTATTCCGTCGGTCATTGCTTGCTCAGCCGCCGCGCTTGCGCATAATGCCCGGCTTCTCCGCCAACCTGATCAGTGACCACCCGTCATGTTTCCCAGAACCCTGCTGTGCCTGGCCCTTTCTGCGGCCGTTACCCCTGTACTGGCCGATACCGTCTGGTTGAAGAATGGCGACCGCTTGACCGGTACCATCAAGTTCTTCGACGGCAGCAAGCTGCTGCTGGAAACCGATTACGGTGGCTCGATTCCGCTGTCCTGGAAAAAGATCGCGACCCTGGAAAGCGATCAGGAGTTGCTGATCAAGGAAGGGCAGATCTCCGGTGAGCGCGCCAAGTCCCTGTTGGCGGCCGAGTCGGGCAAGGTGACGCTGGCTAACGGCGATGCGCCACGGACCATCGAGTTGGCCAGCATCCAGCAGATCATGAAGCCCAAGCCACTGGTCGAAGACTTGGTGATCACTGGCAACATCGATGCCGCGCTGGATTACAAACGCGCGGAAAACGACACCGATGACTACGACATCGACTTCAAGACGCAGATGCGCCATGGCCTGTGGCGCCACAATGCCACTGCCGGCTACAACCGCGAGCTGCGCGACGATGTGGTGACCACCGACAACTGGAGCACCGAGTACGCCCTGGACCGGTTTATCGACGAGCACTGGTTCTGGCAAGGTCGCCTGGAATACAAGCGCGACAAGATCGAAGACCTGGCGCGTCAGCGCACCGTGGGTACCGGTCCTGGTTATCAGTTCTGGGACAACGAGCTGGGCGCCTTCTCGGTGGCTGGCCTGGTCAACCGCGGGGACTATGAGTACGCCAACGGCGAGAAGGACAACTTCTACTCGCTGAGCATGAAGTGGGACTACAACCGCTACTTGCTGGGCAAGACTGTCGAGCTGTTCAGCGATGGCGAAGTCGGCAAGCCGCTGGCCAATGCCGCCGATTACACCCTCGATGCAGCAGTCGGCCTGCGCTACAAGGTCACCGACTGGGCGTCGTTGAACGTCAAGGCCGAGCGTGACTTGGTCAGCGGTTCGGAAGGTGAGCTGGATGAAACCCGTTACAGCCTCGGCTTCGGCGTAGGCTGGTAAAGCCTTCGCTTGATCCTGAACGAAAACGGGGCGCTCATTGAGCGCCCCGTTTGTTTTATCGCCGCTACAGCCAGCTTACGATCTTGCGAGCTAGAGTCCTGCAAGGCAAAAACAGGCGAGGAAGCGGAGTGTACTGTTGTACATGAGCATTCCGAGCCTGTTTTTAACGCCGCAGGGCCGACGCGCAGCTGATCGCGGTAAACATCTTAAATACGGAAGCTGTCGACCAACTGCTTGAGACGGCTGGCCTGTTGCTCCAGGTCGCCACAGGCGCGCAGGGTGGCGTTGAGGGTTTCCACGCCTTCCTGGTTGAGGGTGTTGATCTCGGTGATGTCCATGTTCAGCGACTCGATCACCGAGGTCTGCTCCTCGGTAGCGGTGGCCACGGACTGGTTCATGCCGTCGATTTCGCCGATGCGCTGGGTCACGCTGCCCAGGCGCTCACCGGCCTGGTTGGCGATGATCACGCTTTCCTCGCTGTAACGCTGGCTCTCGGTCATGGTGCTGACCGACTCGCGTGAGCCGACCTGCAGCTCTTCGATCATGGTTTCGATCTCTTGCGCCGACTCCTGGGTGCGGTGCGCCAGGCTGCGCACCTCATCGGCAACCACGGCAAAGCCACGACCGGCTTCACCGGCACGGGCGGCCTCAATAGCGGCGTTCAGCGCCAGCAGGTTGGTCTGCTGGGAAATGCTTTTGATCACCTCGAGAATCTGGCCGATGTTCACCGTCTTGCCGTTGAGCGTCTCGATATGGCTGCAGGAGGCGCGGATTTTGCCGGACAGATCGTTCATCGCCTTGATGGTTTTTTCCACCACCTGACGCCCATCTTCGGCCTGCTGACGCGCTTCGGAGGCGTGGCTGGACGCGTCGGCGGCGTTGCGTGCGATCTCCTGGGCGGCAGCGCCCAGCTGGTTGATCGCCGCGGCCACGCTGTTGGTGCGGTTGGACTGCTCGTCGGAGTTGATCATCGAGGCGTTCGAGGCGCCGACCACCAACTGGGCCACGTCGTTGACCTGGCGAGTGGCCGAGGAGACTTCACGGATCGAGTTATGGATGCGTTCGACGAACTGGTTGAACGACTTGGCCAAAGCGCCGAACTCGTCGTTGGACTGAATACTCAGGCGCTTGGTCAGGTCGCCTTCGCCCTGGGCGATGTCTTGCATGGCCTTGCCCATGACGGTCAGCGGCTGCATCAGCACGCGGATCAACATGCTCAGCAGGATGATGATCAGCACCACGGCAACCAGGGTCGCGACAATGGCTGAAGCACGAAACTCGCTGAGCATGCTGTAAGCCTTGGCTTTGTCGATGGACAGGCCGACATACCACTTCACCGAAGGCAGGCCTTCGACCGGGGCGAAGGTGAGAATGCGCGTCTGCCCGTCGACCTCGGCTTCACTGAAGTCACTGCTGATACGTGGCGTGTTTGCGGGGTAGATGTCCTTGAGGTTCTTCATCACCAGGTCCTCGTCGGGGTGGACGAGAATCTTGCCGTCAGCGCTGACCAGAAAGGCATAGCCGATGCCGTCGAAGTCCAGCGAATTGATAATCTTGACCAGTGCCTGCAGGTTGAGGTCGCCGCCCACCACGCCAACCGGTGTAATTGGGGTGGCGATGGTCATGATCGGCACGTTGGTCGCCGCATCGATATAGGGCTCGGTGAGGGTGGTGCCGCCAGCTGTCAGGGCATCCTTGTACCAGGGGCGTGCGCGTGGATCGTAACCGTCCGGCATCTTTGCATCGGGGCGCATGGTGAAAGCGCCTTCGGCAGTGCCCAGGTAAGTGAAGGCGAATGTCGAGAGCAGGGCCTTCTGCTCGATCAGGCTGATCACGCGCGATGGCGAGGGATCGCTCTTGATTGTCTGCGCGGCGCTCTCCACAAGCAGGATGCGCCCAGATAGCCAGTTCTGGATGTTGTTGGCAGTCACGCTGCCCATTTCATGCAGGTAACTCTCAAGGTCGGCGCGGATCGCGTTGCGTTGCAGATAATCGTTGTACAACGTGAAGAGCGAGAACACTGCGATGACCACCAGGGAGGCGGCGAGCAGGATCTTGTGGCTGAACTTGAGGGCGTTGGTCATGGGGCTTACTTCCGATGAGATCTGGCACCAGTTTAATGCCGGTGTGCGGCTGATAGCCGCACGATACGGTGACATTTCCTGTGTCGGCATGTGTGCGGCAAATCTTGAGCCAGCAGTAAAGCGAAAGACGTGTGCTCGCTTGCTTGATTACGTCGGTGGATCGAGTTGATCGTTGTGCGGTACCGCGATTCGTCGAAACGAAAACGGGGCGCTCAGTGAGCGCCCCGTTTTGTTTACGGCAGGGTTAGATGCGGAAACTGTCGACCAGGTGCTTGAGGCGGCTGGCCTGTTGCTCCAGGTCGCCACAGGCGCGCAGGGTGGCGTTGAGGTTTTCCACGCCTTCCTGGTTGAGGGTGTTGATCTCGGTGATGTCCATGTTCAGCGACTCGATCACCGAGGTCTGCTCCTCGGTAGCGGTGGCCACGGACT
>JAHJYA010000126.1 GCA_018826895.1 Gammaproteobacteria bacterium | reverse complement strand
GTAGGTGATCTCACCGGTCACCGGGTAGCACTCCAGGCCACCGACCTGCTGGAAGTAGGTGAACTGGGTGACTTCCATGCCGTTCAGCCAGATTTCCCAGCCCAGACCCCAGGCGCCGAGGGTCGGCGACTCCCAGTTGTCTTCGACGAAGCGGATGTCGTGCACCAGCGGATCAACGCCGATGGCCTTCAGCGAGCCGAGGTACAGCTCCTGGAAGTTTTCCGGGTTCGGCTTGAGCACCACCTGGAACTGGTAGTAGTGCTGCAGGCGGTTGGGGTTCTCGCCATAGCGGCCGTCGGTGGGACGGCGCGAAGGCTGCACGTAGGCAGCGTTCCAGGTCTCGGGACCGATGGCGCGCAGGAAGGTGGCGGTGTGGAAGGTGCCGGCGCCCACTTCCATGTCGTAAGGCTGCAACACCACACAGCCCTGCTCGGCCCAGTATTGTTGCAAGGCGAGGATCAGGTCCTGGAAGGTGCGCACGGCAGGCTTGGTCTGGCTCACGAAAAATTCACCTGTTGGGCTGCGACGGAAAGCCGGGGAGTATATCGAAAACCAGCCCAGCCCGCAGGGTACGGGGTGTGATGGACGGCTGCACAACCCGTAGGAGCGAATTTATTCGCGATCCTGGGGCGGCATGGTGGCGGCTATGGCGAATAAAGGCTAAGCGCCCCTTCGCTCCCACACGGCGGCGCTGCACCGCTATAGTCGGCTTCTCTCCCGACCGAGGCCCACTGCCATGCGCCGCTGTTTCTGGTGTAACGACGACCCGCTGTACCAGGCCTACCACGACGAGGAATGGGGCGTGCCGCAGCGCGATTCGCGGCATCTGTTCGAAATGCTGCTGCTTGAAGGCGCCCAGGCCGGGCTGTCGTGGATCACCGTGCTGAAGAAGCGCGAGCGCTATCGTCAGGTGCTGCATGGCTTCGATCCTGAACGCCTGGCGCGTTTAAGCGACGAGGAGATCGAGGTGCTGATGCAGGATGCCGGGATCATCCGCAACCGTCTCAAGCTCAAGTCTGCGCGGCAGAATGCCCAGGCCTGGTTGCGGCTGGACGACCCGGTGGCGATGCTCTGGTCGTTCGTCGGCGGGCAGCCGAAGATCAATCACTTCAGCGAGCGCAGCCAGGTGCCGGCGGTCACCGCCGAGGCCGAAGCCATGAGCAAGGCGCTGAAAAAGGCCGGTTTCACCTTTGTCGGGCCGACCATCTGTTATGCCTTTATGCAGGCCACGGGCATGGTGATGGACCACACCACCGACTGTGACCGCTACGCGCAGCTGAGGACGCTATGACCACCATCACCACGTTGGATGAATTGCAGGCGCTGTACGGCGAAAGCCATGAGCGCTCGCGACGCAAGGAGCTGCCCCGCCTGATCGAACCCTATCGCGCGCTGATCGCGGCCTCGCCCTTCGCGGTGCTGGCCAGTGTCGGCCGCGATGGTTTGGACTGCTCGCCGCGGGGCGATGCGCCGGGGTTTGTGCAGATTCTCGACGACCAGACCCTGCTGCTGCCGGACCGCCCCGGCAACAACCGCATCGACAGCTTGCGCAATATCGTCGAGTACCCGCAGGTCGCCCTGCTGTTCCTGATCCCTGGGGTGGGCGAGAGTTTGCGGGTCAATGGCCGCGCCGAGATCTCTCTCGACCCCGCGTTGCTGGAGTTGGGCCGGGCTCAGGGCAAGTTGCCGCGCAGCGTGCTGCGCATCCATATCCACAGCTGCTATTTCCAGTGTGCCAAGTCAGTGCTGCGTTCCGGTCTGTGGGATGCCGCCCGCCAGGTCGAGCGTGCCAGCCTGCCAAGCGCGGGCGAGATCTTCCGCTGTATCGACGAAAACTTCGATGTCGAGACCTACGAGCGCGACATGCAGCACAGGCAGCGAACCAGCCTTTACTGACGGTGCCGAGCTTGGCCGGTACACTTGACGCCTTTCGAGCGGTTGGAGTCTGTCGTGGAAAAATTCAAGGGCGCCCTGGTGGTCGGTTTCCTGCGCCTGTTTGCGCTGTTGCCGTGGCGCGTGGTCCAGGCCCTCGGTGGGATGATTGGCTGGCTGATGTGGAAGCTGCCCAATGGCTCGCGTGAAGTCACCCGCATCAACCTGAGCAAATGCTTTCCGGAGCTGGACGAGGCCGCCCTCGACCAACTGCTGCGCGAGGCGCTGTCGGGTATCGGTAAGACCCTCACCGAAAGCGCCTGCGCCTGGATCTGGCCGGCGCAGAAGTCCCTCGGCCTGATCCGCGAGGTCGAAGGCCTCGAGGTGCTGCAGCAGGCCCTGGCGTCCGGCAAGGGCGTGGTAGGCATCACCAGCCACCTGGGTAACTGGGAAGTGCTCAACCACTTCTACTGCAACCAGTGCAAGCCGATCATTTTCTACCGGCCACCAAAGCTCAAGGCGGTCGATGACCTGTTGCGTCAGCAACGCGTGCAGATGGGCAACCGGGTCGCCGCGTCGACCAAAGAAGGCATCCTCAGCGTCATCAAGGAAGTGCGCAAAGGCGGCGCCGTGGGTATCCCGGCCGATCCTGAACCGAGCCGTTCCAGCGGCGTTTTCGTGCCGTTCCTCGGCACCCAGGCGCTGACCAGCAAGTTCGTCCCGGGCATGCTGGCCGGCGGCAAGGCCCAAGGCGTGTTCCTGCATGCACTGCGCCTGCCTGATGGCAGCGGCTACAAGGTGATTCTGGAAGCTGCCCCCGAGGCGATGTACAGCACCGATGTGGAAGAAGGCGTGGCCGCCATGAGTGCGGTGATCGAGCGCTACGTACGGGCTTATCCGAGCCAGTACATGTGGAGCATGAAGCGCTTCAAGAAGCGCCCCGAAGGTGAGGCGCGCTGGTATTAGTTTTTCCCTGGGCTGGGCGCACGGCAGAAAGTGCGCTATTAGCCCCTGATCGTTTTTCGTTCAAGGATCGCCGCCGTCCATGTCCAATCAGCGCCGCCACCCCCGCATTCCGATGAAATGTCGGATCAGAATCAGCCACCCCAGCTTCGGTGAGCTGGTCGCCCAGACCATTGACCTTTCTGACGGCGGTGTCTACGTCAAGCATGCCGACCTCGCGGCGCTCAGCCTGGGTGACCGCGTCACTGGCCAGGTGCAGGACCTGCCCATCGAGGCGCCGGTCCTGCAGATGGAAGTGATGCGCGTCGACAGCCAGGGTGTTGGCCTGCGCTTCGTGCTCGAGGAGCAGGCGGACTGAGGCTCAGTGTGCCTCGTTCACCGCGCTGAGAAAAGCGCGGGTGCGCTCCTCGCGCGGGTTGCCGAAAAGCTCAGCGGGGGTGCCCTGCTCGTGGATGCAGCCCTGGTGGAAGAAGCACACGCGGTCGGCGAACTCGCGGGCGAAACCCATCTGGTGGGTGACCATGAGCATGGTCAGGTTGTGCTCGCTGCCGAGGCGGCGGATCACGTTGAGCACCTCACCGCACAGCTCGGGGTCGAGCGCTGAGGTCACCTCGTCGAACAGCATCACCTTGGGCCGCATCGCCAGCGCACGGGCAATGGCCACACGCTGCTGCTGACCACCGGAGAGTTGCGAAGGATAGTGCTCGAGCTTCTCGCCCAGGCCGACCATCGCCAGCAGCTCCTTGCCCCGCTCAGTGGCCTCCTTGCGGTTCATGCCGAGCACCTGGACAGGCGCCTCGATAACGTTCTGCAGCGCGTTCATGTGTGGGAACAGGTTGAAGCTCTGGAACACCATGCCGATCTTGCCGCGCACCTTGCGCTGGTAGCTGGCGCTGGCCGGCACCAAGCGGCCGTCGCGGGTGCTCATATGGGTCAGCGGCTCGTCATCGACGGCGATCAGCCCTTCATCGATGCTTTCCAGGGTCATCAGGGCGCGCAGCAGCGTGGATTTGCCCGAGCCGCTGGGGCCGATGATGGCCACCTTTTCGCCGGGGGCGACTTCCAGGTTGAGTTTGTTCAGTACGGTCAGGTTGCCGTAGCGCTTGGTTACGTCGGTGAAGCGAACGAGAGGCTGAGCCATGAAGGTACTCCCGGCAGCGGGCAAATTAAGGTCGAGTGCGGTCATCGTGGCTGCAACTCCATGCGGTCTTCGAGGCGGCGCACGCCCCAGGCCAGGGCCAGGCTGAGGAGCAAGAAGAACAGCCCAACCAGGGTGATGGGCTCAAGGTAGCGGAAGCTTTCGGAGCCGATGTTCTTGGCTTGCTGCATGATTTCCACCACGGTGATGGCCGAGAGCACCGGGGTGTCCTTGAGCATCGCCACCAGGTAGTTGCCCAGCGCCGGCAGGATCGGCCGCAGCGCCTGCGGCAGGATGATCTGGCGGTAGGCCGACAGTGGCGACATATTCAGCGCCGTCACCGCCTCCCACTGGCCGCGCGGTACTGCATCCAGGCCGGCACGATAGACCTCGGCGGTGTAGCAGGCATAGTGCAGGGCAATACCGAGAATGCCCGCCTGCAGCGCGGTGAGATTGAGTCCGTAGTTGGGGAACACGTAGAACAGGAAGTACACCTGGATCAGCAGCGGCGTGCTGCGGATGAACTCGATCAGCCCGGCTACCGGCCAGGACAGCCACATATGGCGGCTGCGTCGGGCGATGGCCAGCAACAGGCCAAGGACGATGGCGATGGCGAAGCCGGCGAAGGTGATCAGCAGGGTGTTCAGCGAAGCCTTGAGCAGCTGCGGGAGGATGCTCAGGGCGAATTCCCAGTCGAAGAAATTCATTGCAGGCCTCCGCGCATCCGGCCCCGGCTCAGGCGTTTTTCCAGCAGGCGCATGCCGAGGTTGATGGCCTGGGCCATGACGAAGTACAGCAGCAGCGCCAGGGCGAAGATTTCCAGGGTCATAAAGGTCGCCTGATCCAGTTGGCGGGCGCGGAAGGCCAGGTCAGACAGGGTGATCAGCGACACCAGCGAGGTGTTCTTCAGCAGCTCGATCAGCAGGTTGGTCCCCGGCGGAATCGCCGATAGCAGCGCCTGCGGCAGGATGATGCGGACAAAGCGTTTGAAAGGCGTCATGTTCAGCGCGATACAGGCTTCGTATTGGCCCTTGGCCACCGAACGAATGGCGCCGCGCATCACCTCCGCGCCATAGGCGCCGATATGCAGGCCAAGACCGAGCACGGCCACCGCGAAGGCGCTCATCTCGATGTTGAACGGCGGCATCGGCAGCACGAAGTACAACCAGAACAGCTGCACCAGCAGCGAGGTGCCGCGGAACACTTCGATATAGACGATGGCCAGCCAGCGCAGCGGGCCGATTGGCGAGAGCCGGCCGAGGGCGGCGATCACTGCCGAGGCGATGGCCAGCAGCGAGCCCCAGAAGGTCACCTGCAGGGTGACCCAGGCGCCTTGCAGCAGCAGGGGGAAAAGATCGGTCATGGGTAGCTACCGCTCTGTGGACGCAAACCGGCCGCGCATCGGGATGCGCGGCGTGGGCCGCAGGTTACTGGCCGCAGAGTTCGGCGGCGGTCTTGTCGGTGATATTGGACTGGTCGAAACCGAACGGCTTGACCGTGGCCAGGTGCTCCTCACTGCCCAGCCACTTCTTCAGTTCTGCATTCACCGCGTCACGCAGGTCCTTGTCTTCCGGGCGGAAGGCCAGGGCGCCGTAGCCGGTGTGGGACGGATCGTCCTTGAACTCGGCGATGGCCTCGACGCCGTCACCACCCTTGTCGGCCAGGCCCTTCATGGTCAGCTGGGTGCCGACCGCGGCATCGGCGCGACCAGCGCGCACCGCCTGTAATTGCGCGGTGGTGTCCGGCACCTGGAGGATCTGCTCGTCAGTGATACCGGCGCCACGGGCATAACCGAGGTTTACCGTGCCGGACATGATCGCCACCTTGGCGCCACTTTTGGCGATGTCTTCGTAGCTGTGCAGGGCTTTCGGGTTGCCGGCCTTGACCAGCAGGGTGTCGGGTAGCTGGTAGTGCGGGTCGGTGAACAGCACCTGCTTGCAGCGGTCGGGGGTGATATACATGCCGGCGGCGATCAGGTCGAAGCGGCTGGCGCGCAGGCCGGGAATCAGCGAGCCCCATTCGGTGAGCACCGGGTTGATGGTCTTGACGCCCATCTGCTCGAAGATCTTCTTGACGATCTCCGGCGACTCCCCGGTAACGCTGCCATCCAGCGCGGTATAGGCGAACGGGGTTTCGTTGGCGTAGCCGATGCGTACGCTGCTGCTGTCCTTGACCTTGTCCAGGGTCGAGGCCTGGGCAAGGGTGGCAACGCCAGCGAGCAGGGTACAGGCCAGCGCGAGACGGCTGATGCGGGTGGGGATAACGCTACTCATCTTGGTGTTCTCCTGTTTTTTGTAATCCGCCAGCGGCGGCGTGCTGTGTTAGGAGGCAGTTGCATCAAGAGCGTCTGGCGACAGGCTGGGCCGGCGCCGGGTGGGTGATTTATTTTGGCGGTGCTTCACGCACTGTTTTCCACCCTTGGCCCGAGCATACAAAGGGTTTTTTAGCGCGTGCATTGCACTAGGACAATTGAATAGCAGTACCCTGCGCGGGATGCTGTGCGCAACCGTCCCCTGGAGCTGCCAATGCAGAACTGGAAGAAGGCCCTGACCAGCGCGCGTCCGGGTGAGTCGAAATATAAGCTCCTGGTGCAGGCGGTCACCGCCGACATCGAGCAGGGTAGCCTGATCGACGGCCAGCGTTTGCCACCGCAGCGTCAGGTCTCCGATGCCCTGGGCATCAGCGTGCAGACCGTGACCAACGCCTACAAGGAGCTGGAGCGCCAGGGCCGCGTGCGCTGCGAGGTGGGCCGCGGCAGCTTCGTTTCCCGGCGCACCAGCGAGCGGGTGGCCAGCAGCATGCTCGACCACAGCGAACAAACGCTGATGGATTTCTCCAACGCGCGCATCCTGCATACCGATGCCCACGACCGCCTGTGGCGGCAGACTTGCCTGGAGTTGTCACAGGAGCCGGACCAGCCGTGGATTCATGCCTTCCGCCCGATTGCGGGTATGCAGCACCAGCGTGATTCGGCCGTGCGCTGGCTGGCGCGTTTGGGGATGAACGTCGGAATCGAAGATGTGCTGCTGACCAACGGTGCGGCCCACGGCATCTTCCTCGCCCTGGCGACCCTGGCTGGCCCGGACGATGTGGTGCTCTGTGAAGGGCTTACCGACCACGGCGCCATCGGCAGCTCGCAGGTCCTCGGTTTCACCCTCAAGGGCCTGGAGATGGATCGCTTCGGCCTCAACCCCGAGCACTTCGAGGATATGTGCGGCAACGAGCGCATCACCGCGCTGGTCTGTACACCGAACCTGAACAACCCGACCAGCGCGCTGATGCCCAATGAGCGCCGCCGTGAGATCGCCGAAATCGCCCGGCGCTACGGCGTGTACATCATCGAGGACGACGTATACGGCCCGCTGCTGGCCGGCCAGCAGGGGATCCGTCCGCTCAGCCACTATGCGCCGGAGTTGTCGTTCTACTGCACCAGCCTGACCAAGTCGGTGCTCACCGGCCTGCGCATCGGCTATCTGGTCATGCCCAAACGTCTGGCCCTGCGCACCGAGAGCATCCTGCGAGTCAACAGCTGGATGGCGCCTTCGCTGCTCGGTGAAGTGGCGACGCGCTGGATCGATTCCGGCGATGCCGAGGACCTGGTGCAGTTGCAGCGCCAGCTTCTGGCCAACCGCCAGGCGCTGGTGGAGCAGGCGCTGGGCGAACACCTGATCGGCAGCCACCCCTACTCGCTCAATGCCTGGCTGCGCGTACCCGACGGCTGGGAAATCGACGGCCTGCTGCGCGAGTTACGCCGGCGTAACGTGGCCCTGACCCTGCCTGACCCTTTCGTCCCGCCGGGCATGCCCAGGCCTCGGGCGGTGCGCCTGTGCGTCGGTGCCGAATGCAGCGAAGCGAAGATGCGCCAGGGTGTGCAGATTGTGCGTGATGTTTTTGAGCAATACCCCAAGGTGCATGATTTCTAACCGCGAAAACTTTGGTGCGCACGGCGCACCCTACGAAGAGGCGCCGCGCACAGACCTCGCGTAGGGTGCGCTGTGCGCACCGCCTTCCGCCCTGCAAACCGACAAAAGAAAATCGTCCTAGTACATTCAGCCGCTCAATTTCCCGCTCATACACTCGGCCGCACACCTTCACGGAACGTGCGCCATGCTCCCCATCGCCTTCGATGATCTGCTCCAGGCCCGCCAGCGTATCGCCGGTCTGGTGCGCCAGACGCCGCTGGAGCACTCGCCTAGCCTGAGCCGACTGGTGGGTGTGCCGGTATGGCTGAAGCTGGAGTCGCAGCAGGCCACCGGCAGCTTCAAGTTGCGCGGGGCGAGCAATGCCATCGCGCAACTCGATGCCGAGCAGCAGCGTCTTGGCGTGGTCACCGCCTCCACCGGCAACCATGGTCGTGCGCTGGCCTTCGCCGCCTCGCAGCAGGGCGTGAAGGCCATCGTCTGCCTCTCCGAATTGGTACCGCAGAACAAGGTGCGCGCGATTCGCGAACTGGGTGCCGAAGTGGTGATCAGTGGCCGCAGCCAGGACGACGCCCAGCTCGAAGCCCTGCGCATCGCCCGCGAGCAGGGCGCGGCATTTATCCCGCCCTTCGATCACCCGCAGGTGATCGCCGGCCAGGGCAGCCTGGGTCTGGAGATTCTTGAGCAGTGTCCGGACGTCTGCGAAGTGCTGCTGCCGCTGTCCGGCGGCGGCCTGTTCGCCGGTGTGGCGCTGGCGATCAAGGCGGCCAGCCCGGCGATCCGCACCCACGGCATCAGCATGCAGCTAGGCGCGGCGATGCACGCCAGCCTTGAGGCCGGTGAGCCGGTCGAGGTGGAAGAACTGCCAACCCTGGCTGATTCGCTCGGCGGCGGCATTGGCCTGGACAACCGTTACACCTACGCCATCACCCGTGAGCTGTGCGACCAACTCCATCTGCTCGACGAAGCCTCTATCGCCCGTGGTATTCGCCACGCCTACCGCGAGGAGCGGCTGGTGGTCGAGGGCGCGGCGGCGGTCGGTATCGCCGCTCTGCTCGACGGCCTGATCGAGCCGCGTGGCCCGGTGGTGGTGGTGATCAGCGGCCGCAATATCGATATCGACCAGCACCTGCGCGTGCTCAATGGCGCCGATGCCTGAGGAGTCCCCATGGCCAAGACCCTGATTCTCAACCAGGCCGACCTGCGCGATTGCGTCGGCCTCGACCCTGAAAGCCTGGCGGTGGTGGAGAACTCCTTCCGCCTGCTCGCCACGGCCGCTGTGATCATGCCGCCGATCCTGCGTCTGGACGTGCCCGAGCATAATGGCGAGGTGGACGTGAAGACCGCCTACCTGCCCGGCGTCGCGCACTTCGCGATCAAGGTCAGCCCCGGTTTCTTCGACAACCCCACGCTCGGTCTGCCCAGCCTCAACGGCCTGATGATGCTGTTCTCGGCGCAGACCGGCCTGGCCGATGCGCTGCTGCTGGACAACGGCTACCTCACCGCCGTGCGCACCGCCGCTGCTGGCGCCATCGCGGCCAAATGGCTGGCCCGCGAAGACGCCAAGGTGGTCGCCATCCTCGGTGCCGGCGAGCAGGCGCGCTTGCAGCTGCAGGCCCTGCGCCTGGTGCGTGAGGTGCGCGAGGTGCGTATCTGGGCTCGTGATCCGGCCAAGGCCCAGGCCATGGCCGCCGAACTGGAGGACGCCCGCGCGGTGGACAGCATCGACGCCGCCCTGGACGGCGCCGATATCGCCATCACCACCACGCCGAGTCGCGAGCCGCTGATC
>JAHJYA010000125.1 GCA_018826895.1 Gammaproteobacteria bacterium | reverse complement strand
TCACCCTTAAACTTTCTATCCAGTGCCTGATTCAAAAGATCATGAAACGTATTGCGAAGGCGATGGGGGCTGAGAAGACCCACAAACTCTGGATATTGTTTTATAAGTTCATTCAGAATTGAATTAGGAGTCTGCACTGAAAGAGGACGCCCATCCCGGTAAGACAGGAATACATAGCTTGTTGACTGCCAGCCGATAAATTCTTTTCTGACATTCACAATGTAGTGCTCAACTAGTGCGGCGAGTTGATCATGTAGCACCACCTGCCGGCCGTGCGTTTTAACTGAGGGGGACTCAGCGCGAGGATAATCAATCACATCTTTGTTCTTGACGATGTCGTAATACTTTCGCATTCCTGTAAGCTGGAAATTATTCAGCTTCAACAACAACGTCTCACCTTTACGATTTCCGCCCAACATCAAAAGAAGCAGGAGAATATAATTTCTCCATCGCACCTTATAAATCTTCCAAGGATTTAGATTATTGCTCTCACCAGGGTCAATAATAGCAATGAACTTAGCCTGAAGTGCAGGAGTAAGGCCAATCCTGTCTTTTTTATCGCCCCTGTAAGGAGCTTTCATATACAACTTAAAGCCGGCAGTCATCCGCTCATACGAACGTTTAGCAATTTTAAGTTGTTCTAAATTTCGAGCGCACCGCCCCTCATAGAATAGCCATAGATAATCTATAAATTTTTTCGCGCCACGCATGCGGGCGCCATACCAATTAGGATTAACTTGTTCGCCGGTCTGTTGAGCAAAACCGCAATATGATGAGAAAGATTCAATTTCACCGATGGTAAGTGGATTAAGATTTGCGATGCGCTCAATCAAGTCTACTTTTTGAATCTCACAGAACCGATACAGGATCAGAATTGAACTCTGATCAACTCTTATGGTATTTGGCTTCGAGCCATTGTCGAATCTTTGCAAAGCGTACGCGCCGGCAAATATATCAACCTGGCTACTTTCAGTTACTAACTTTAGTTTTATACCGCCCAACTTATCGAAGACGACGGTAGTGAGCGAAAAGATTGAATTCTTCAAATGAAACACCGTGCTTTTTTCACGAGCACGGAAGCCTATAGGTAGGCTAAATGGGCGTCAATAATGAAACGCCACTGCTTCAATGCAATCACTTTTTCTTATGATTATTAAATGAAACACCGTTTCGATATTTTCACTTGACCCAGATAGCACAAAGCCCCTATTTACGGGGCTTTGCAGAACTTATCCACAGAAAATGAAACACTCCCTGTTTAATTTACGGCATCCTTCAGGGACTTGCCCGGTTTGAAGGCGACGGTATTGCTGGCCTTGATCTTCACCGGTTGCCCGGTTTGCGGGTTTTTGCCGGTGCGTGCACCCCGGTGACGTTGCAGGAAGGTGCCGAAACCGACCAACGTGACACTGTCCTTGCGGTTCAGTGCATTGGTGATTTCTTCCAGCACGGCGTTGAGTACGCGGTTGGCTTGATCCTTGGTCAGATCAGCCTTTTCGGCGATAGCGGCGGCGAGTTCCGGTTTACGCATAAATGCCTCTTAGACGGTTTTTTGTTGTTGTGTCCGTGCTGCTCTCAGAACAGCGCCCAAGGCGCCGCAACAGCTCTGCGCTGCGGCAGACTGAGGGAGAATGGCACGCCATTGGGAGAGGCGCCAGTAGGTGCCCCCGCTTTAGCGCAGCAAGATTGTGGCGTATCCGACAGAACGCCTGACGTTTATGCCAGCAGCGCCGGCAGCAGCTTGTTCAGGGCCAGTTTCTCCTGCACCGCGGCACCGGTCAGGGCATAGCCCAGCAGGCTGCCATCAGCGCCCAGACAGCGGGCCCGGATGTCCGCACCAGCGCCTTCGACATGCCACTGGCCTTGCATGCCCTGGGGCGGTGGCGAGACCACCAGCGGGCAGACCGGGGTCTTTACGGTGATCGGCATGGCGCCATAACTGACCGCCGTCGGCTTGCCCGCCAACGTCTGCGCCAAGGCCCGCGCGCAGGCCATCAGCGGCATCACGTAGAGCAGGTTAAGGCCATCGACCTCGGCGCAGTCACCCAGGGCGTGGATATTGGCGTGGCTGGTGCGCAGCAGGCGATCGACCACTACGCCACGGTTCACTGCCAGGCCTGCCGCTGCGGCCATGTCGGTACGCGGACGCAAGCCCACGGCCGAGAGCACCAGATCACAGGCAATCACCCGGCCATCGGACAGGTGCGCCTGCAGGCCGTCACCGTCACGCTCCAGGCGCAGCAGCACCGGGCCGAGGTGGAAGCGTGCGCCGAGCCCTTCCAGGCCCGCTTGCACCGCAGCGGCTGCGGCAGGTGGCAAGAGCGCGGGCATCACCTGCTCGCACGGGGCGACCAGTTCGACCTGATAACCGCCCAGCAGCAAGTCATTGGCGTACTCGCAGCCGATCAGGCCGACGCCGAGGATCAGCACGCGCTGCTTGCCCGCGGCGGCCTGGCGAAAGCGTGCGTAGTCTTCCAGGTCATTGACCGGGTAGAGCGCATCCTGGGCGTCACCCTCGACAGGGGGACGAATGACCTCAGCGCCCCAGGCCAGCACCAGATCGCGGTACGGCTGGGCCTCCTCGCCGATCCAGATCTGCCGGTGGCCGGGGTCGATGCCGGTGATGCGCGTGTGGGTGCGCACTTCGGCATTCAGTTGCTCGGCCATGGCGCCGGGCTCGGCCATGCTCAGGCTGTCGGCATCCTTGCCCTTGGCGAAACCGGTGGAGAGCATCGGTTTGGAATAGGAACGCCCGTCATCGGCACTGATCAGCAGCAGCGGCGTGTCGCTGTCGAGCTTGCGGAACTCGCGCGCCAGGTTATAGCCCGCCAGGCCCGTTCCCACGATCACCACCGGTGCACTCATCAGACTGTTCTCCTAACCCACGCCAAGACGACCGCCACGGCGAAGGCCGCGCGACAAAGGCGCTGATAATAAAGCAATGATCAAACCGCTGCGCGCAGGGCAGACGGGACACGCGCAGGGACGCGCGTGGAACCCACTGCACCCGGCGGATGCAGTGGGACATGGGTCAGACGATTTCGATCATCTCGAAATCCATCTTGCCGACGCCGCAGTCGGGGCACAGCCAGTCGGCCGGTACATCTTCCCAGCGAGTGCCGGGGGCGATGCCATCGTCCGGCCAGCCGTCACGCTCGTCGTAGATCAGCCCACAGACCACACATTGCCACTTTTTCATAACCACCTCAGGCATCTCTCACGGATGTTGCGCGGGCACGCTACCGCAATTGGGCGTGCCCGCCAAGCAGACACGTCGCCAGGGCAGCGCGCCCGTCGTCCGCGAGCGGCGCTGGTGTCAGGACGCGCCCACCAGCGGATCGCTGATGCCCATGCCATACATCGCCAGCATGGTCAGGCTGCCTGCCGCCAGGAGGTAGTACAGCGTCGGCAGCATGGTTTTGCGCAGGGTGATGCCTTCGCGACCGAGCAGACCAACCGTGGCCGAGGCCGCCACCACGTTGTGGATGGCGATCATGTTGCCTGCTGCCGCACCTACCGACTGCGCGGCCACCATCATCGCGCCCGAAACTCCGAGAAGCTCGGCTGCGTTGAACTGGAACTGCGAGAGCATCAGGTTGGACACGGTGTTGGAACCGGCGATAAAGGCCCCCAGCGCCCCGACAGCCGGCGCAAAGAACGGGTAGATACCGCCTACGGTGTCAGCCACCAACTGGGCCATGGCCACCGGCATGGACATCAGGTCCGAACCGTTGACCCCTGAGTTGATCAGGATCCGCACCATCGGGATGGTGAAAATCAGCACGAAACCGGCACCGAGCAGGGTCTTGCTCGACTCGCTGATCGCCGCGGTCAACTCACGCATACGCATGCGATGCAGGAAGAAGGTCACCAGCACAACCATGCACAGAATGCCCCCTGGCAGGTACAGCGGCTCGATGGTGCCCGATACGCCGGTTTCACCGAGGATGTCCTTCCAGCCGAAGCTCAGCGACATCATCGCGGCCTTGAGCTGCGGGAATACCCGCGAGGCCACCAGGAAAACCGCCAGCAGCAGGTACGGCGCCCAGGCCATCGGCACGGAGATCGGCGTCTTGCCGGCAATGTCGTCGATCTTCATCTCGATCTTGCCCATCCACTCCGACGGCCACTCTTTGGCCGGTGCGAAGTCCCAGGTGTCCTTGGGCAGCAGGAAGCCTGCCTTGGCGGCCGGTACCACAATGGCCAGGCCAACCAGCGCGCCGATCATCGACGGGAACTCAGGACCGAGGAACACGCCGGCGGCCATGTACGGCACCGAGAAGCAGATGGCGGTGAAGATGGCGAACGGCGCAACGGCCAGGCCTTCCTTCCACGACTGATTCTTGCCGAAGAAGCGGGTCATGATCATCACCATGATCAGCGGCATAAAGATGCCGATCAGGCCATGAGTAATCGCCACGCGCGAGTAGATCAGGTGGAACAGCACCTCCCAGTTGCTGCCCACGGCGAGCAGTTGCTCACTGATGCCGGTCTTGTCCAGGCCGGACCCCACGCCGACCAGAATAGGTGTGCCCACCGCACCGAACGACACCGGTGTGGACTGCACCATCATGCCCAGTACCACCGCAGCCAGCGCGGGGAACCCCAGCGCCACCAGCAGCGGCGCGGCCACAGCGGCAGGCGTGCCGAAGCCCGATGCACCCTCGATAAAGCAGCCGAACAGCCAGGCCACGATCAGCGCCTGCACCCGGCGGTCCGGAGTGATATTGGCGAAGCCGCGACGGATCGCGCTGATGCCACCGGAGTGCTTGAGGGTGTTGAGCAGCAGGATCGCCCCGAAGATGATCCACAGGATTGCCGCGGTGAGGATCAGACCTTGCAAACTGGATGCGATGACCCGGTTGAAGGACATGTCCCAGGCGGTCAAGCCGATCACGGCGGTGAGCAGAAAGACCACCGGCATGGCGTATTTGGCTGGCCAGCGGAAGCCGATCAGTAGCACGCCTGCCAGCACCAGTGGCACAAAGGCCAGGATGGACAGCATTGTTTGACTCATGGGTTGGTTCCTTTTTCTTTTTGTGAACCACAGTTTCCCGGGTTATCCCGGCGCCACGCATCTGGAACGCAGGTTCTCTGCGCCCCGTGAGCCGTACCGGCGAGGGTCACTCACCGTCACACTCATGCTCGAAAGCCCCGACGGCCAGAAGCCGTCGGGGCTGGTGTTGCTGTACGTCCACCGGGCGGGAGGCTGTCGCGGCTAAAGCCCCTCCCACGCGATTTGGTCATTGATCGTGGGAGGGGCCGGGCGGCGCTCCGCTTCAGCGGCGAGCTTTTTGCCCAGCCCAACCCACGCACATTTATGTACGGCGTGTTTAGCCCTCCTGCTTGAAGCGCAGACGCCAGGCGTGCAGCAGCGGTTCGGTGTAGCCGGACGGTTGCTCGCGGCCCTTGAACACCAGGTCGCTGGCGGCCTGGAACGCGGCCGAGCCTGCAAAATTCGCAGCCATCGGGCGGTACAACGGGTCACCAGCGTTCTGCTGGTCGACCACCTTG
Source organism: Gammaproteobacteria bacterium (assembly GCA_018826895.1). Taxonomy (GTDB): domain Bacteria; phylum Pseudomonadota; class Gammaproteobacteria; order Pseudomonadales; family Pseudomonadaceae; genus Aquipseudomonas. Next base: position 50,458 of record JAHJYA010000125.1, on the reverse strand, counting down.
GCCATGCGCTCCAGGGTTTCACGCACCTGCTCCTCGCTGACCACACTGTGGTGCAGCCAGTTGGCAATGTGCTGACTGGAGATACGCAGGGTCGCGCGGTCTTCCATCAGGCCGACGTTGTGGATATCCGGCACCTTCGAGCAACCGACGCCCTGCTCCACCCAGCGCACCACGTACCCGAGGATGCCCTGGCAGTTGTTGTCCAGCTCCTGCTGGATGTCCACGGCGGCCCAGGTCGGCTCGGCGGCGACCGGCACGCTGAGCAGGTCATTGAGCAGACTGTCGCGCTGGGCAGCGAGGTCGATCAGTTCCAGCTCCTGCTGCACGGCCTGCACATCGACCTGGTGGTAGTGCAGCGCGTGCAGCACGGCGGCGGTCGGCGACGGCACCCAGGCGGTGTTGGCACCGGCCTTGGGATGGCCGATCTTCTGCACCAGCATGTCGGCCATCAGGTCGGGCATGGCCCACATGCCCTTGCCGATCTGCGCACGGCCACGCAGGCCGCAATTGAGGCCGACCAGTACGTTGTTGCGCTCGTAGGCCTGGATCCACGGGGTGGTCTTCATGTCGCCCTTGCGCAGCATCGGGCCAGCTTCCATGGCCGTGTGCATTTCGTCGCCGGTGCGGTCGAGGAAACCGGTGTTGATAAAGGCCACCCGCGCGGCTGCCGCGCCGATGCAGGCCTTGAGGTTGACGCTGGTGCGCCGCTCCTCGTCCATGATGCCCATTTTCAGGGTGTGGCGCGGCAGCTTGAGCAGGTCTTCGACGCGGCTGAACAGTTGATCGGCGAAGGCCACTTCGGCCGGGCCGTGCATCTTCGGTTTGACGATGTAGACGCTGCCGGTGCGCGAGTTGCCCTGGCGCTTGAGGTCGTGCAGGGCGATCAGGCTGGTCATCACGCCATCGAGGATGCCCTCGGGGATCTCGCGGCCTTCGCCATCGAGGATCGCCGGGTTGCTCATCAGGTGGCCGACGTTGCGCACGAACAACAGCGAGCGGCCGTGCAGGCTCAGGCTGGAGCCGTCGGCGGCGGTGTACAGGCGGTCCGGGTTGAGGCGACGGGTGATGCGCTTGCCGCCCTTGTCCAGTTCTTCGGTGAGGTCGCCCTTCATCAGGCCCAGCCAGTTGCGGTAGATCACCACCTTGTCGTCGGCATCCACCGCCGCCACCGAGTCTTCGCAGTCGAGGATGGTCGACAGCGCCGCTTCGATCAGCAGGTCCTTGACCCCGGCCGTATCGGTCTGGCCGATCAGGCTGCTCGGGTCGATCTGGATCTCGACGTGCAGGCCGTTGTTCTTCAGCAGAATCGCGCTCGGCTCGCCGGTCTCGCCCTGAAAACCGATGAATTTCTCCGGCTGCTTGAGGCCACTGTGCGCCCCGCCTGCCAACACCACTTGCAACTGACCGTCGACAACCTGATAACTGCGCGCATCGGCGTGGCTGCCGCTGGCCAGCGGCGCCGCCTGGTCGAGGAAGGCACGGGCGAAGGCGATGACCTTGGCGCCGCGCACCTGGTTGTAGCCGGGGCCTTTGCTGGCGCCATCGGCTTCGCTGATCGCATCGGTGCCGTAGAGCGCGTCGTACAGCGAGCCCCAGCGGGCGTTGGCGGCGTTCAGCGCGTAGCGCGCGTTCATCACCGGCACCACCAGTTGCGGGCCGGCCTGGCTGGTGATTTCACTGTCGACATTCGCCGTGCTGGCGCGCACCTGCGCCGGCTGCGGCTGCAGATAGCCGATGGATTCGAGGAAGCTGCGGTAAGCCAGCATGTCGCGTACCGGGCCGGGGTTGGCGCGGTGCCAGCCATCCAGCTCGGCCTGCAGGCGATCGCGCTCGGCCAGCAAAGCGCGGTTCTCGGGCGCCAGGTCATGCACCAGGGCGTCGAAGCCGGCCCAGAAAGCCTCGCGGTCCAGGCCGGTGCCAGGCAGCACTTCTTCGTCGACGAAACGTTGCAGGTTGGCGGCCACTTGCAGGCGCTGGCAGTTTACGCGGTCGGTCATCATGGTTCTCCTGTCTATCTGCCCGTCCTGCGAAGGCTGGGGCTAAATTCGTGAGTAGGAGCGAAGGGGGCGCTTAGCCTTTATTCGCGAAATTCGCGACACCATCGCGAATAAATTCGCTCCTACAAAAACGCACACCTAACACATCGCTTGGGTTAAAGCGCCGCAGCGCCGGCTTTGGCGACCTGGGCGTCCTGGTCGGCCTTCACGCCCGACACGCCCACCGCACCGACTACCTGGCCGTCGACCAGCACCGGCACACCGCCTTCCAACGAGGTGACCAGCGGTGCGGAGAGAAACGCATTGCGCCCGCCGTTGACCATGTCTTCGTAGCCTTTGCTATCACGGCGGCCGAGGGCCGAGGTGCGCGCCTTCTCAGTGGCAATGTAGGCGCCGATGGGCGCGCAACCGTCGAGACGCTCCAGGGCCAGCGGGTGGCCACCGTCATCGACCACGGCGATGCTCACGGCCCAGTTGTTGGCCTGGGCCTCGGCGCGCGCGGCGGCAAGGATACGGGCCACTTCGGTCTGGCTGAGTACGGCTTTGCTGAGCATGTTCTGTCCTCTGATAAATAGGGGGTCAAGGAGCCTGTCGGACTTGACACTGTTCTACTGCGGAAAAGCCGGATCTGGCCATTTTTGCTGCTTTACCTCGTTAAATAGCTCGCTATTCGCCTCGGTAAAGCAGCAAAACTGCCGCAAACCGATCTTTCCCTCGCTACGAACGGTCAAGTCCGACAGGCTCCTAAGTTCAACCCATCGCGTCTTCGACCAGCTCGATCCAGTGGCGTACCGGGGTACGCCCCGCGCCGTCGAGGTGGGTCTGGCAGCCGATATTGGCGGTGGCGATGACCTGGGGTTTGCCGCTCTCCAGCGCGGTGAGTTTGTTGTCGCGCAACTGCTGCGACAGCACCGGCTGGGTGAGCGAATAGGTGCCGGCCGAACCGCAGCACAGGTGGCTGTCGGGCACGGCGGTGAGGTTGAAGCCCAGGCGGGTGAGCACGTCTTCGACAGCACCACCGAGCTTCTGCGCGTGTTGCAGGGTGCAGGGGCAATGGAAGGCCAGGCGCAGATCGCTGGCCACGCCCAGGGTTTCCAGGGGTTCGCCGCGCAGCACTTCGACCAGGTCCTTGGCGCGGGCGCTGACCTGGGCGGCCTTGGCCGCATAGGCCGGATCATCCTTGAGCAGGTGGCCGTATTCCTTGACGAAAGCACCGCAGCCGCTGGCGGTCTGCACAATGGCCTCGGCACCGGCTTCGAGCGCTGGCCACCAGGCATCGATGTTGCGCCGCGCGCGTTCCAGGCCCTGCTCCTGAGCATTCAGGTGATAGTCCACGGCGCCGCAGCACCCGGCCTCGCGAATCGGCGTCACGCTGATCCCCAGGCGGTCGAGCACCCGCGCGGTGGCGGCATTGGTATTGGGCGACAGCCCCGGCTGCACGCAGCCTTCAAGCATCAGCACGCGGCGGGCGTGCTGCACGGCGGGGCGCGCCTTGGCCGGCTGCGCGGTGCGCGGCAACTTGGCTTTGAGCGCCGCCGGCAGCAGCGGGCGGAAGACCTGACCGAGCTGGGTCAGCCCCTTGAACAGCGCCGGGCGCGGCACCACGGCACGCAGGCCTTCACGCAGCATGCGCTGCTCCAATGGCCGTGGCACGGCGGCATCGACCACGGCGCGGCCGATGTCCAGCAGGTTGTGGTACTGCACGCCCGATGGGCAGGTGGTCTCGCAGTTGCGGCAGGTCAGGCAGCGGTCCAGGTGCAGCTGGGTCTTGGCGGTGACCTCGTTGCCCTCCAGCACCTGCTTGATCAGGTAGATGCGCCCGCGCGGGCCATCGAGCTCATCGCCCAGCAGTTGATAGGTCGGGCAGGTGGCGTTGCAAAAGCCGCAGTGCACGCACGAGCGCAGGATGCGTTCGGCTTCTTCGCCGCGTGGCAACTGCTTGGCCTGTTCGCTCAGGTTGGTTTGCATGGTTCAGATCTCTGCGTACAGGCGGCCGGGGTTAAAGATCCCTTGCGGATCGAGCTGGGCTTTGAGCTGGCGGTGATAGCGCAACAGCGGCTCGGCCAGGGGCGCGAAGGGGCTGTCGCAGACGCCGGCGCTAAAGCAGCTGGCATGGCCCCCAACTGCCGTGACAGCCTGACGAATAGTTGCGGCGTCGGCGTCGCTTTTGAGCCAGCGCTGGGCGCCGCCCCAATCCACCAGTTGCTCGCCCGGCAGGTCGAGCACGCCGGTGTTGTTGGGCAGCGACAGGCGCCACAGCGGGCGCGGGTCAGCAAAGAACGCAAGCTGCTGCTCGTTGAGCGCGTCCCAGTAATCCTCCGCGAGCGGTTCACCGCCCAAGCGCGCCTGGGCGGCGGCCACCGAGCCTTCGCCGCCTTCGAGGCGCAGGTGCAAAGCCTGGCCATCGTGGCAGGCGGCGCTCAACGGCACGGGCTGCTGGCCCCACTCGGCGAGCTTGCGCAGCGCCGTGGCAAGGTCCATATCCAGGCGCAGGCTGAGGCGCTGGCGCGGCACCGGCAGCACCTTGAGCGACACCTCGGTGACCACGCCCAGGCAACCGAAGCTGCCGGCGAGCAAGCGTGACAGGTCGTAACCGGCGACGTTCTTCATCACCTCGCCACCGAAACGCAGGTGTTTGCCGGTGCCGGTGATCAGCCGCGTACCCAGTACCAGGTCGCGCACGCCACCGGCCCAGGGCCGCCGCGGGCCGGCCAGGCCGGCCGCGAGCATGCCGCCGACGGTGGCGCCTTCGCTGCCCTCGCGGGCAAACCGCGGCGGTTCGCAGGTGAGCATCTGCCCGGCCTCGGCTAGGGCCGTCTGCAGTTCACTGAGCGGCGTGCCGGCGCGGGCGGTGATCACCAGCTCGGTCGGGTCGTAACTGACGATGCCACGGTGGCTGCGAGTATCGAGCACTTCACCGGCCACTTTGCGGCCGAGAAACGCCTTGCTATTGCCACCCTGAATACGCAGCGGCGTGGCGCTATTGAGGGCGTGGTTGACCTGTTCCAGCAGCGCGGCGCTGGCGTCGACGTCGGGGCGCGAAAGCATCAGAAACGCTCCAGATCAGGGAACGGCAGCTGGCCGTGGTGTACGTGCATGGCGCCGAACTCGGCGCAGCGGTGCAGGGTCGGGATGTTCTTGCCGGGATTGAGCAGGCCGGCGGGATCGAACGCCGCCTTCACCGCATGGAACAGGGTGATTTCGTCGCTGTTGAACTGGGCGCACATCTGGTTGATCTTCTCGCGGCCCACGCCGTGCTCGCCGGTGATGCTGCCACCGACCTTGACGCAGAGTTCGAGGATCTTGCCGCCCACCGCCTCGGCCCTTTCCAGCTCGCCGGGCTGGTTGGCATCGAAGAGGATCAGCGGGTGCATATTGCCGTCGCCGGCATGGAACACGTTGGCCACGCGCAGGCCATATTCTTCGGACAACGCGGCGATGCCCTTGAGCACGCCCGGCAACTCGCGCCGCGGAATGGTGCCGTCCATGCAGTAGTAGTCCGGCGAGATCCGCCCGACCGCCGGGAAGGCGTTCTTGCGCCCGGCCCAGAATTTCACCCGCTCGGTTTCGTCCCGCGCCAGGCGCACCTCGGTGGCGCCGGCCTTGGCCAGCACTTCGCGCACGCGCTCGCAATCATCGGCCACGTCAGCTTCCACACCGTCCAGCTCACAGAGCAGGATGGCTTCAGCCTCGACCGGGTAGCCGGCGTGGATAAAGTCCTCGGCGGCGCGAATCGCCAGGTTGTCCATCATCTCCAGGCCACCGGGGATGATCCCGGCAGCGATGATGTCACCCACAGCGCGCCCGGCCTTCTCCACCGAGTCGAAGCTGGCCAGCAGCACCTTGGCCACCTGGGGCTTGGGCAGCAGCTTGACCGTGACTTCGGTGACGATGCCGAGCATGCCTTCGGAGCCGGTGAACAGCGCCAGCAGGTCGAAGCCCGGCGAATCCAGGGAATCGCTGCCCAGGGTCATACGCTCGCCGCAGGCGGTGAGAATCTCCACCTTGAGCAGGTTGTGTACGGTCAGGCCGTACTTCAGGCAGTGCACGCCACCGGCGTTTTCAGCGACGTTGCCGCCAATCGAGCAGGCGATTTGCGAGGACGGGTCCGGCGCGTAATACAGGTCGAAAGGCGCCGCCGCCTGGGAAATCGCCAGGTTGCGCACGCCCGGCTGCACCCGGGCAAAGCGCCCGGCGGGGTCGATTTCAAGAATCTTGTTGAAGCGCGCCATCACCAGCAGGATGCCCTTTTCCAGCGGCAGCGCTCCGCCGGACAACCCGGTACCGGCACCCCGGGCGACCACGGGTACACCGCGCTGGTGGCAGATTTTCAGCAGGGTTTCGACCTGCTCGATGCGTTCGGGCAGCACCACCAGCATGGGTGCGGTGCGGTACGCCGAGAGGCCGTCGCATTCGTAGGGGGTCAGGTCTTCCTGGGTGTGCAACACATCCAGGTCTGGCAGGCGCGTGCGCAGCTCATCCAGCAGCGCAGCTTTATCGACCGTAGGCAGTACGCCGTCGACGCGCTCATCGTAAAGAATGCTCATGGCAGGCTCTTTTTCAGGCAGCGTTATTGTTGTTGTGCAGGCCGGCAACGCTCGCCAGCCTGCTTATGGGGCCAAGGTGTAGCCCTGCACCCGCCTGGCGTCTAGCTTAAATCGCACTGGTACTACCAGTTTCTTTCGTCAGCCTTTCAGATAATCACGGCTACAACCTTCGCAGATACTGGGATTAATCTCGATAAGGCTGGCATACTGAGGCGCCAGCTTAAACTGGTACTACCAGTGGAGAAGCGCATGGAGATAACCCAACCAGTCCCCCGCCGCCAGGTCAGCGATGTGGTCGCCGAACGCATCGAACGCTTGATCGTCGACGGCGTGCTCAAGGTCGGCCAGCCACTGCCCTCGGAGCGCCGGCTGTGCGAAAAACTGGGGATTTCCCGCTCAGCGCTGCGCGAGGGGCTCAAGGTGCTGCGTGGTCGCGGCATTATTGAAACCGCCCAGGGCCGTGACTCACGGGTGGCCAACCTCACCGGCCCGCGCGATGCCAGCCCGCTGATGCACCTGTTCAGCTCGCAGCCGCGCACGCTCTTCGACCTGCTCGAAGTCCGCGCCCTGCTCGAAGCCGAGTCCGCCCGCCTGGCCGCCCTGCGCGGCACCGAGGCAGACTTCGTGCTGCTAACCCGGCGCTATGAAGAAATGCTCGCCGCTCATGCCCAGCCGCAAGGCTTCGAGCCGCGTGAGCACGCGCGCCTGGACCACGCCTTTCATCTGGCCATCTGCGAGGCGTCGCACAACCCAGTGCTGCTGCACACCTTGCAATCGTTGACCGATCTGATGCTCAACTCGGTGTTCGCTTCGGTGAACAACCTCTATCACCGGCCGCTGCAGAAGCGCCAGATCGACCGCCAGCACGCGCGGCTCTACCACGCGGTGATCGAGCGCTTGCCCGAGCAGGCCCAGCGTGCCGCGCGTGAACATATCCACAGCATCCGCGACAACCTCAAGGACATCGAACAGGAAGAGCTGCGCCTGGTGCGCGCGACCATGCGCCTGGAAGGCTGGTCGTAGAGTCTTGGTGCGCACGGCGCACCCTACGGTCACGCGGCCCCGCGCACTGCATGCAGCATTGTCTTTCGATTAGACTGCGCCGCTTATCCAGACCTGAATGCTCAACGTGTCCGATAGCGCTCTCACCTCATCACCCCACTGGCTCAGCGCCAGCCAACTGCAGCCGCTCCCCGCCGCGGCCATACGGGCATGGCTGTTTAACCAGGACTCCCTGACACGCCGCCTAACCGCCTTGTCCCAGAACGGCTTTAGCGTGACCCCGCTGCACGAAGGCTGGCAGCCGCTGCGCCACGACGAATGTGCCCTGCTCGGCGCGGCCGATGGCAGTGAGGGCTGGGTACGCGAGGTGTATTTACGTGGGCATGGCCAGCCTTGGGTATTCGCCCGCAGCGTGGCCACGCGCAACGCGCTGGAAGGTGCTGGACTGAACCTAGGCGAACTGGGCAGCCGCTCCCTCGGCGAGCTGCTGTTCAGCGACAGCGCCTTCGACCGCGGCGAGTTGCAGGCCTGCCGCTACCCGGCCGCGTGGCTACCGGCCGCGGTGCGCAGCGAACAGCTCTGGGCACGGCGCTCGTGCTTTAGCCGCGGCGCCCTCGGGGTGGTGGTGGCCGAAGTGTTTCTGCCGACTTTTTGGCAAGCAACTGGTATCGATGCCTGATCCAGGCCATCCATCCCGGGTATCGCTGCGCTCAACCCAAGCTACCTGTAGCGGCATCAGAGCCGTAGCCTGGGTTAGGCGCCTGCGTGGACGCCAGGCTCAGCCACCCAGCCTGAGGCGCCGTAACCCGGGAAAACAGCGATCCACCCTACACCGTCAAGCTCCGTATAATCCGCGCAACCTGCACGGAGACGCGCCCGATGTACACCCGCCTGCTGAAATCGCTGAATCGCTTTAATCCTCGCGCCTGGGATTTCATTCAGTTGATGCGCCTGGATAAACCCATCGGCATTTACCTGCTGCTGTGGCCGACGCTGTGGGCACTGTGGATCGCGGCCGAAGGCGTGCCGAGCGCGAAGAACCTGTTCATCTTCGTCTTCGGGGTGATTTTGATGCGCGCGGCGGGCTGCGTGATCAACGACTACGCCGACCGCAAGGTCGATGGCCATGTCAGCCGCACCCGCGCCCGCCCCCTGGCCAGTGGGCGGATCAGCCCGCGTGAGGCGCTGGTGCTGTTCGCCGTGCTGGTGGCGGCCAGTTTCGTGCTGGTGCTGTTCACCAATGCCACAACCGTCTGGCTGTCGTTCGGCGGCCTGGCCCTGGCTGCCTGCTACCCCTTTATGAAGCGCTACACCTATTACCCGCAGGTGGTATTGGGCGCGGCATTCTCCTGGGGCATGCCGATGGCCTTCACCGCCGAAACCGGCAACCTGCCGTCGGAAGCCTGGCTGCTGTACATCGCCAACCTGCTGTGGACGGTGGCCTACGACACTTATTATGCGATGACCGACCGCGAGGACGACCTGAAGATCGGGGTCAAATCCACCGCCATCCTGTTCGGCGAGGCCGACCGCCTGATCATCGCCACCCTGCAGGGCCTCGCCCTGCTCTGCCTGCTGCTGGCTGGCAGTCGCTTCGAGCTGGGCGCGGCGTTTTACCTCGGCCTGCTCGGCGCGGCCGGCTGCTTTGCCTGGCAATGGCGGATGACCCGCAACCGCAAGCCGATGGCCTGCTTCAACGCGTTCCTGCATAACCACTGGGCAGGTTTGGCGATCTTTGTCGGCATCGTGCTGGACTATGCGCTGCGGGGCTAGTGTCGCGATGCCCATGCAATGTCGATTCAACGGGATGCAGCGTGGATAGCACTGCACTTTAGCCGCAGCCCTTTCAGCGTTTTCCAAGGCCAATCGCGAATAAAGGCTAGGCGTCCCCTTCGCCCTACACTTCTTGGCGCAGACTCTATCTGTCATATCGCTGCAATAATTCCGTTATCTAATGCGCCCCAGACAGATGAAATGAACCGAGGCAGGACCCCATGGTTGGCAAGAGCATCCTGATCGTCGACGACGAAGCCCCAATCCGCGAAATGATCGCGGTGGCCCTGGAAATGGCCGGCTACGAATGCCTGGAAGCGGAGAACACCCAGCAGGCCCACGCCATCATCGTCGACCGCAAACCCGACCTGATCCTGCTCGACTGGATGCTCCCGGGCACCAGCGGCATCGAGCTAGCCCGTCGCCTCAAGCGTGACGAGCTGACCAACGATATTCCAATCATCATGCTCACCGCCAAAGGCGAAGAGGACAACAAGATCCAAGGTCTGGAAGTCGGCGCAGATGACTACATCACCAAGCCGTTTTCCCCCCGCGAACTGGTTGCCCGCCTCAAGGCCGTATTGCGCCGCGCCGGCCCGGCCGACAGCGAAGGGCCGATCGAAGTCGGCGGCCTGCTGCTCGACCCCATCAGCCATCGCGTGACCATCGACGGCAAACCAGCCGAGATGGGCCCGACCGAATACCGTCTGCTGCAATTCTTCATGACCCACCAGGAACGCGCCTATACCCGCGGCCAGTTGCTGGACCAGGTCTGGGGTGGCAACGTCTACGTTGAAGAACGCACCGTCGATGTGCACATCCGCCGTCTACGCAAGGCCCTCGGCGAGGCGTACGAGAATCTGGTGCAGACCGTGCGTGGCACCGGCTACCGCTTCTCTACCAAGAGCTAAGCGACTGCGCCTGCTCTTGCAGGTAGGATGCGGGCCGTCACAAACGCACAAGGAATGACTGGCGGATGAGCTTCGAGTGAACCGTAATTCGCGCAGCGCCGTCGTACGGCGCCTCCTGCTGTTGGTGGCGGGCTGTCTGCTGCTCGGCCTGATCACCGGCGAATATGCCTGGGCTCTGGTCATCGGCCTGGCCGCCCACCTTGGCTGGACCCTGCGCCAGTCGTTGCGTCTGCACCGCTGGCTGCAAAACCACCAGCCAGACGAAGCGCCGCCCGACGCCTACGGCCTGTGGGGCGAAGTATTCGACAGCATCTACCATCTGCAACGGCGCAACGAGCGGGCGCGCGGCCGTCTGCAAGCGGTCATCGACCGGGTGCAGGAGTCCACCGCCGCGCTGCGCGATGCGGTGATCATGCTCGACAGCCAGGGCAACCTGGAATGGTGGAACCTTGCCGCCGAAACCCTGCTCGGCCTGAAGACACCGCAGGACAGCGGCCAGGCCATCACCAACCTGGTGCGCGACCCGCGCTTCGTCGAGTACTTCGAGCGCAGTCAATATCAGGAACCCCTGGAGTTGCCATCGCCGATGGGCGGCAACCGCCGCCTGCAGTTCAACATCACCCAGTACGGCAACAGCGAGCACCTGATGCTGGTGCGCGACATCACCCGCCTCCACCAGCTGGAGCAGATGCGCAAGGACTTCGTCGCCAACGTCTCCCACGAGCTGCGCACGCCGCTGACGGTGATTACCGGCTACCTGGAAACCCTGCTCGACAACGTCGAATCAGTTAACCCGCGCTGGCTACGCCCACTGCAACAGATGCAGCAGCAGGGCGGGCGCATGCAAAGCCTGCTCAACGACCTGCTGCTGCTGGCCAAGCTGGAAGCCACCGACTACCCCTCGGATAACCAGCCCGTGGCGCTGGAACCGCTGCTGCAGGCGATCGTGGCCGACGCTCAGGTGCTGTCGGGCAGCCATGCCCACAACCTGAGCCTGGAGGCCGAGCCCGGTCTGCGCCTCAAGGGCAGTGACAGCGAGCTGCGCAGCGCCTTCTCCAACCTGGTGTTCAACGCGGTGAAGTACACCCCGGACGACGGCGACATCCATATCCGTTGCTGGAGCGATGCCGAAGGTGTGCATGTCAGCGTGCGCGACAATGGCCCTGGCATTGAGGCCCGCCATCTGCCGCGCCTGACCGAGCGCTTCTACCGCGTCGACTCCAGCCGCGCCAGCCACACCGGCGGTACAGGCCTGGGGCTGGCCATCGCCAAACACGTGCTGATGCGCCACCGCGGCCACTTGCAGGTACAAAGCCGGCCCGGCCATGGCAGCACCTTTATCTGCCACTTCGCTCCGGCGCAGATCGCCCGGCGCGGCTAGGGTCTGGCGAGGTTGCGTGCGCGGCCGCGCCGATCAACGGATATGTGTCTGACAGGCTCCTAGGTCACGCACCTCGCACCGGCAGGGAACTTGCAAAGTAGTCGCCTTGCCCCCACCCTTTAGCCACCTTCGGTTACTCGACACCCCTATGGACCCTTCCCCCGGTTACACCGCTGCGACTTACTTTGCCGACTTTGGCCTGATCCTCTTCGCCTTTGTCCTGGTGCTGCTCAACGGCTTCTTCGTGGCCGCCGAGTTCGCCATGGTCAAGCTGCGCGCCACCAAGGTCGAGGCCCTGGCCGAGCAACATGGCTGGCGCGGGCACATCCTGCGCACCGTGCACAATCAGCTCGACGCCTACCTGTCGGCCTGCCAGCTGGGTATCACCCTGGCATCGCTGGGCCTGGGTTGGGTCGGTGAGCCGGCCTTCGCCCATTTGCTCGAGCCGCTGTTCGCCGCCGCCGGCATTCAGTCGCCGGCCGTGGTGCATGGCGTGGCGTTCTTCACCGCGTTCTTCATCATTTCCTACCTGCATATCGTGGTCGGCGAGCTGGCGCCCAAGTCCTGGGCCATCCGCAAACCCGAGCTGCTCTCGCTGTGGACCGCCGCGCCGCTGTATCTGTTTTACTGGGCCATGTACCCGGCGATCTTTCTGCTAAACGCCAGCGCCAACGCCATCCTGCGCATCGCCGGCCAGGGCGAGCCGGGGCCTCACCACGATCACCACTACAGCCGCGACGAACTCAAGTTGATCCTGCACTCCAGCCGCGCCAGCGACCCGAGCGACCAGGACATGCGCGTGCTGGCCTCGGCGGTGGAGCTGGGCGAGCTGGAGGTGGTGGACTGGGCCAACTCACGCGAGGACCTGGTCTACCTGGCCCTGGACGCCAAGCTCGATGAAGTCTTCAGCGTGTTTCGCCGGCACAAATACAGCCGTTACCCGGTATTCGACGAAACCGCGGGTGAGTTCGTCGGTGTACTGCACATCAAGGACCTGCTGCTGCACCTGTCGCTGCTGGAGATGCTGCCCTCGGCGCTGAAACTCGCCGAGCTGATGCACCCCATCGAACGGGTCAGCCGGCACATGCCGCTGTCCAGCCTGCTGGAGCAGTTCCGTCAGGGCGGCTCACACTTCGCCCTGGTCGAAGAGGCCGATCACAAAGTGGTCGGCTACCTGACCATGGAAGACGTGCTCGAAGCCCTGGTCGGCGATATTCAGGACGAACACCGCAAGGCCGAGCGCGGCATCCTCGCCTACCAGCCGGGCAAACTGCTGGTGCGCGGCGACACGCCACTGGCCAAGGTCGAGCGCCTGCTCAACGTCGACCTCGACCATGTCGAAGCGGAAACCCTTGCAGGGCTGATCTACGACACCCTCAAGCGCATGCCCAGCGAAGAGGAAGTGCTGGAGGTCGACGGCCTGCGCATCATCGTGAAAAAGATGAAGGGACCAAAGATCATCCTGGCCAAGGTGCTCAAGCTCGATTGAACTAGGGCCTCAGCGCGCATGCCCCCTTTGGCTGTGGCAGCCGCATGCGGGCCATGCGCAATTCCGTAGGAGCGCCGCCCCGGCGCGAAGCTTTTGCACCATCTGCTATGCCGCTGTATAGCCACTATTCGCCGCGAGGCGCGGCTCCTACGAGAAGCAACCACGCCGCCATTCAGTCCAGGGACATAGCCCCCAAAGGGCTCCTGCCGTTCGTCGATTTACTCGAATATCTGCGTTTAACCGCTAGTCCATGCAAGGGCACACCGATGCACCGCCCCATTGCGGTGCATCATGCCCTTTGAATTTTGCAGTAAGGACGTCTCATGTCGCGCACTCACCTGCCCTCACGCCTCCTCCTCGGTCTCAGCCTGGCCGGTGCCACTGCGGCCCACGCCGACAGCATCACCGACCCGATCTCCACCTTCGGCCTGATCGGCTCGCACAACCAGTACAAGCTCTCGGTCGACGATGACAGCGACAAGGATCGCGTCAACCAGGGCGGCGCCTTCTACACCTTCGGCAACAAGCTGACCGGCCAGGAAGGCCTGATCTACCAGATCGGTGTCGAAGGCCAATACGGCAAAAAGGATGATACCGAGTTCAAATCGGCCAAGGCCGAGCTGGACCTGGGCCTGCGCGCCGCGCTGAGCACCAACAACTACATCGACCTGAGCATCGGTGGTGGCTACGACTGGGGCCGCCTGGAACAGGACAATGTCGACTTCGGCCTGTTCGAGGAAGACGTCAAACTGACCAGCAAATCGCCATTCGCCAAAGCCGGCGTGGGCTACAACTACCTGACGCCGGACTACACCGTGCGCCTGGAAGTCGGTGCGCGCTACTCCATCGAGGGCGAGAGCAAACTGCATGTCGGCGGCGAGAGCGACACCGTCGACCTCAAGGACAAGGTCAACCCATACGGCGAACTGACCGTGCTATGGAACAAGGGCATCAACAACCTGCCCATCAGCACCAGCCTCTACTACACCCAGACCCGCTACCAGGTCGACAGCAACAGCGACCTGGTCGAGCGCACCAAGATCAAGCAAGAGCAAGTCGGCCTGAAAGTCGGTCTGGCCTTCTAAAAAGCGCGCGCCCGGCCTCAGCTCGGGCGCGCACGATCCAGGATCAGGTCGGCGGCTTTCTCGCCGATCATGATGCAGGGCGCGTTGGTATTGCCGCTGATCAGCGTCGGCATGATTGAGGCATCGGCCACGCGCAGGTTGCTCAGGCCACGCACTTTCAGCTGCGGGCTGACCACTGCGGCCTCGTCCGTGCCCATCTTGCAGGTGCCCACCGGGTGGAATACGGTGGCGGCGTAGTCGCGTAGATGCGCCAGCAGTTGCTCGTCGCTTTGCACCTGTGGCCCCGGCAACATTTCCTCACCGCGGATGGCGTCGAACTCCGGTTGGGCGAGGATCTTGCGCGCCAGCTTGACGCCCTCCACCAGCACCCGCGCGTCGGCTTCGTCACTGAAGAAATTGAAGTCGATCTCCAGGCTGCGCCCTGTCCCCAGGCGCACTTCACCGATGCTCTTTGGCCGCAGCACGCAGGTGTGGATAGCGTAGCCATGGCCCCACTCGAACAGGCGGCCACGGTGGCTGCGATAGCCGGGTACGAAGTGCATCTGCACATCGGGCAACGCCTCGGCCAGTGGCGTGCGGGCAAAGCCGCCGGCCTCGACGTAATTGGTGGTCAGCCAGCCGGTCTTGCGCGCCAGGTACTGCAGCGGCGAGGCGAGGATTTTCGGCAGCGCACCGAGGGAGAAACCCAGCGACAGCGGGCTCTTCGAGCGCACGGTCACCAGGCCGTCGATATGCTCCTGCAGATTCTTGCCGACACCGGGCAGATCGACCTTGCAGGCGACGCCAGCGGCTTCCAGCTCGGCCCTGGGGCCAATGCCGGACTTGAGCAGGATATGCGGCGAGCCGAGGGCGCCGGCACAGAGAATGGTCTCACGACTGCACTGCAGGGTGCGCCACTGGCCGTTCTGCCGCAGTTCCACTCCGCTCACCCGCTCGCCATCGAGCAGCAGCCGCTCCACCTCGCAACCGCTGAGCACGCTCAGGTTGTCGCGGTGCAGCGGGTGAACGAAGGCGCGGTAACTGGACAGGCGCTTGCCGTTCTTCTGAGTGAGGTTATACAGGCCGACACCTTCCAGGGCGCCGCCGTTGAAATCGTCGTTGCGCTTCAGGCCGAGGTGTTCGGCCGCGCGAATGTAGAGGCTCGACAGCGGATTGGGATCGCGCGGTTTATCCACCAGCAGCTCGCCCTGGGTACCGTGGTAGAGCAACGACTGGCCGAGGCGGTTGCCCTCGGAACGCTTGAAATACGGCAGCACGTCCTGCCAGCCCCAACCGGGGCAGCCGGCAGCGGCCCAGCGGTCGTAGTCGCTGGCATCGCCGCGGATGTAGATCATGCTGTTCATCGCGCTGGAGCCGCCAAGGGCCTTGCCGCGCGGGGTGTGCAGGCTACGCCCGGCGAGGTTCGGTTGTGGCGCGCTGAAGTAGTTCCAGCTGAACACCCGGCTCTTGTACAGGGTGATGGTACCGGCCGGGATCTGCACCCGCGGGCTCGCATCGCTGCCACCGGCCTCGATCAGGCACACGCGCACCGTCGGATCAGCGCTCAGGCGGTTGGCCAGCACACAACCGGCCGAGCCCGCACCGACGATCAGGTAATCGAAGGATTCGCTCATCTCAGTGCACCTCGGCCAGGTCATCGTGCAGCAGGCCGAGAATATGCCGCTTCATGCGGATAAATTCCGGCTCCATCACCACATCCAGGTTGCGCGGGCGCTCGATGGGCACGTCGAGGATTTCCTTGATATGCCCAGGCCGGGCACCCATCACGTAGATGCGGTCGGCGAGCAGGATCGCCTCGTCGATGTCGTGGGTGACGAACACCACGGTCTTCTTGCTGTTGCCCCACACCTGCAGCAGCAGTTGCTGCATCTGCAGGCGGGTCTGGCTGTCGAGGGCGCCGAAGGGTTCGTCCATCAGCAGGATCTGCGGGTCGTTGGCCAGGGCGCGGGCGATGGCCACGCGCTGCATCATGCCGCCGGAAAGCTGCTTGGGGTAATGCTCGGCGAACTTCACCAGGCCCACCTCATTGAGGTAGAACTCGACGATGGTGCGGATCTCGTTCGATGGCAGCTTGCGCCGCTTGAGGCCGAACTCGATGTTCTGGCGCACCGTCAGCCAGGGGAACAGGGTGTAGCCCTGGAACACCATGCCGCGGTCGGCGCCGGGGCCGTTGACCCTCTGCCCACCGACGTAGATATCGCCCTCGCTGGGCTCGGCCAGGCCGGCGGTGAGGTAGAGCAGGCTCGACTTGCCGCAGCCGGAGGGGCCGACGATCACCGCGAACTGCTGATCCGGCACCTCGAACGAGACCCGATCCAGCGCGGTAAAGGTCTCGCCCTTGGGCGACTGGTAGCGCAAGCTGACATTGTCCACCTTGAGCCGCGCGGCGACTTCGGCGTAGGCGCTGAGCGGCGGCATGATGTACGGCTTTTTGGCTACTGCGCCCATGCGGCAATCCTCAGTCGAAGCAGACGGAACAGCTGGTCGGTGATCAGCCCGAGCAGGCCGATGATGGCGATGGCGAGGAAGATCACGTCGACCTGAAAGCCGCGCATGGCCTTGAGGCTGATGTAGCCCAAACCACTGCTGGCGGCGACCAGCTCGGCTACCACGAGATAGGTCCAGGCCCAGCCCATGGTTACCCGCAGGGTGTCGAGGATGCCCGGCAGCGAGGCCGGCCCGAGCACGTGCAGCACCACGTCGCGGCGGCTGGCACCGAGGGTGTAGCTGGCGTTGATCAGGTCCTTTTGTACGCCTTTGGAAACGTCGGCGATCATCACCAGTTGCTGGAAGAACACGCCGAAGATGATCACCGCCACGCGCTGTTCCAGGCCAATGCCGATCCACAGAATGAACAGCGGCACGAACGAGGTCACCGGCAGGTAGCGGATAAAGTTCACCAGCGGCTCGAGGAACGCTTGGACGATGCGGAAGCTGCCCATCAGCAGGCCCAGCGGCACCGAAACCACGGAAGAAATCACGAACCCGATCAGCACCACCTCCAGGCTGGCCAGCACATGCTTGCCCAGGGTGCCGTCATTGGTCAGGCGTACGCCGGCAGCGAGTACATCGCCCGGCGTCGGCAGAAACATCGACGGCACCACGCCGCCATAGGAAAACCCGGCCCACAGGCCGAGCACCAGCAGCCAGCACAACGTGCCGGCGCTGAGCACCAGCTTGCGTGGCAGTTCGACTTTCGGGGTCAGGCAGCGCTGCACCCAGTTTTTTTGCGTGGCCATCAACCACCTCGTGTTGCGAGCAGAAAAGTGCAGTCAGGCCCCTCTCCCTTCGGCATCAACCTGCATCCGTGGGAGGCGCTTCAGCGGCGACGGTCGCGGCTGAAGCCCCTCCCACAGGGCGAGTTCTGCGCAGAGGGGAGCGAAACGCTTACGGCGTAACGAACGCGGTATCCACCAGGTCCTCGTAGCTCACCGCATAGGGCTTGCCCTGCAGGGTGCTCCAGGTCTCGTTGGCCAGTTCGATAATGCCGGCGATATCCCCCGGTTTACCCGGCGTGCCGAGCAGCTTCTCGCTCATGGCCTGGTCGTAGAACTTCACGCCCTTGGCCGCTTCGGCCAGGTCTTGCGGCTTGGACAGGTAGCCGCCCACACCCTTGGCCATGATTTCGTAGGCCTCCTGCGGGTGGGTCTTGGTGTACTCCACCGCCTTGTACAGGCCGGCGACCAGCGCCTTGACGTCGTCTGGCTGCTGCTCGATGACCTCGCAGGACAATGCCACCACGTCGACGATCACCCCCGGGGTGGCCGCGCTGTCGATCAGCACCTTGCCGTTGCCCTTCTGCTTGACCATGGTCAGGTTCGGCTCCCAGGTCACCGCCGCCGGTACGTGGCCGGCGATAAAGGCCGAGGCGGCGTCATCGGCGGTCATGTTCTGCACCTCGATGTCGGCCATGCTCATGCCGGCCTGCTTGAGCAGGTAGCTCAGCCAGAACTGCGACACCGAGCCTTCGTTGACCGCCACCGACTTGCCCTTGAGGCCCTGGATATCGGCGATGTCGTTCTGCACCACGATGCCGTCGCCGCCGTGGGACTCATCCAGCGCCGCGACTGCCTTGAAGCAGAAATCCTTGGAGCGGTACTTGAGGATCTCGTCGATGGTCGAGGCCGAGCCGGACAGCTTGCCCGAGGCCTGGGCGGCCATGTACATCGAGGCTTCCTCGATGGTGGTCAGTTGCAGGTCGAGACCGGCCTCCTTGAAGTAGCCGAGGTCGCGGGCCAGATACAGGGTGCCGTAGCCAACCCAGGTGGTGTGCCCCAGGGTCAGGGTGCCGGCCTGGGCACTGGCAGCCATGCCGGCGGCCAGGGCGGAACATGCGAAAGAGCGGGCGATACGGTGGCGCAAGGACGATTTCATGAAGCACTCCCACAGCCTGTTGGCTCGTTGTTGGTTTGCGTGGGGCAGGTACTGGCCAGAGGCCGAATTGCATGTGCATGGGCCGACCTCGTTGGATCGGCGCCTGATTCTTCGCCGCCCTCTGCGGGGCGGTTTTCAGGCGATGTTGAGGCGCATCGCCTGTCGCTTTTGCTCTCGTAGGAGCGGCTGGGCGGCATTCCGCTTTAGCCGCGATTAAGGTGTTTCGCGGCTAAAGCCGCTCCTACGGGTGATAGATTCCCTGTTAAAGCAGATTCAACTCGCGCCCGGTGCGGTCCACTGCACGACGGGTCTTGTCCACCAGTTCGTCCAACTCGGCATGGCTGGCCACCAGGGCCGGCGCCATGATCATGCGGCCCAGGGTCGAGCGGATGATCAGCCCCTCGTCGAAGCCGACCGTGCGGCAGTGCCAGGCGATGTCGTGCTCGTTGGCGAAGCGCTTGCGTGTGGCCTTGTCCTCGCTGAACTGCAACGCGGCGACCAGGCCGGTGCCCTGGATCTCACCGATCAGTGGATGCTCGGCGAAGGTCTCGCGCAGCAGCTTCTGCAGGTAAGGGCCGCTGTCGTTCTTCACCGTCTCGACGATCTTCTCGTCGCGCAGCGCCGTGAGATTGGCGATGGCCACCGCCGCCGCCACCGGGTGCCCGGAGTAGGTCAGGCCGTGGGCGAACAGGCCGCCCTGCTGCACCAGCACCTCGGCCATGCGCGCACTGAGCACCAACCCGCCCATGGGGATGTAGCCGCTGGTCAGGCCCTTGGCGATGGTCAGGGTGTCTGGCTGAAAACCGAAATGCTCATGCGCGAACCACTCGCCGGTGCGGCCGAAACCACCGATCACCTCGTCGGCGCACAGCAGCACGTCGTACTGACGGCAGATGCGCTGCACCTCGGCCCAGTAGCTGGCCGGCGGGAAGATCATGCCGCCAGCGCCCTGGAACGGCTCGGCGACGAAGGCCGCGACATTCTCAGCGCCCAGTTCGAGGATCTTCGCCTCCAGCTCACGAGCGGCCTTGAGGCCAAACTCGGCCTCGCTCAGCTCACCGCCTGCGGCGAAATAGTAGGGCTCACCGATATGCGCAAAGTCCGGCAGCATGCCGCCCATCTCGTGCATAAAGCCCATACCGCCGAGCGCGGTGCTACCCAGGGTAGAGCCGTGATAACCGTTCCAGCGGCCGATCATCACCTTCTTCTGCGGCTGGCCAAGAATCTGCCAATAACGCCGCACAGTGCGGATCAGCACCTCGTTGGCCTCGGAGCCGGAGTTGGTGTAGATGGCGTGGCTGTAGTGGCTCGGCAGCAGGCTGAAGAGCAGTTCGGACAGCTCGATAACCCGTGGGTGGGTGGTGTGGAAAAACAGGTTGTAGTACGGCAACTCCGCCAACTGGCGCGTGGCGGCGGCGTTGAGGTCCGCGCGGCCGTAGCCCAGGGCGGTGCACCACAGGCCGGACATGCCGTCCAGGTAGCGCTTGCCGTCCGTGTCCCACAGGTGCAGGCCCTGGCCCTTGGCGATCACCAGCGCGCCCTGCGCGTTCAACGCCTTCTGATCGAGAAAGGCGTGGATGTGGTGCGCCGCATCCAGCGCCTGGTATTCCGAAGTGGTGTGCTGCGGGGCAGTCATCGCAAGGCTCCTGGGTTATCCGGTAATCAGCTCAACGGAGCTGGAACCATGTCGTTTTCAGTTGGGTGTACTTGTCGAACGCATGCAGTGACAGGTCGCGGCCAAAGCCCGATTGCTTGCTGCCACCGAAGGGCGTGCTGACGTCCAGCGCGTCCACGGTATTCACCGACACGGTGCCCACGCGCAGGTTGCGGGCCACGCGGTGGGCGCGGTTGAGGTCATCACTCCACAGCGACGCGGCCAGGCCGTAGACGCTGTCGTTGGCCAAGGCCACGGCCTCGTCCTCACTGTCGAAGGGCAGCACCGCCAGCACCGGACCGAACACTTCCTCGCGAGCCAGGCGGCTGTCGGCGCTCACGCCGGTGAAAATGCTCGGCGCGATGAAATTGTCCGAGCCATTGAAGGTGAGCTGCTGACCACCGCAGACCAGGCGCGCACCTTCGGCCTCGGCGCCGTGGATAAACCCCATGATCCGCGCCGTCTGCCGCGCCTCGACGATGGCGCCGGCGCGGCTGGCCGGGTCGAGTGGGTCGCCGGGCAGCCAGTCGCGGGCCTTGGCCTGCAGGCGCTCAACGAATTCATCGTGAATCGAGCGCTCGACCAGCAAGCGCGAGTTGGCCGAGCACACCTCGCCCTGGTTGAAGAAAATGCCAAAGGCGGCCTTCTCGGCAGCCAGGTCGGGGTCCTGGCAATCGGCGAACACCAGGTTGGCGCTCTTGCCGCCGCACTCCAGCCAGACCTGCTTGAGGTTGGACTGCGCCGAGTAACCCATAAAGTATTTGCCCACCTCGGTGGAGCCGGTGAAGGCCAGGCAGTCGACATCCATGTGCAAGCCGAGCGCCTTGCCGGCCTGTTCGCCGAGACCCGGCACCACGTTCAACACGCCCTCCGGCAAGCCGGCTTGCAGGGCCAGCTCGGCCAGGCGCAGGGCGGAGAACGGCGACTGCTCGGCGGGTTTGAGCACCACCGAATTGCCGGCGGCCAGGGCCGGGGCGAGTTTCCAGGCGGCCATGTCCAGCGGGAAGTTCCACGGCACCACGGCGGCGACCACACCCAGGGCCTCGCGGGTCACGGTGGCCAGCACGTTGCGCGCGCTGGGAGCGACTTCGTCATAGAGCTTGTCGAGGCTCTCGGCATACCAACGGAACACGCCGGCGGCGCCGGGCACGTCGATGTTCCAGGCATCCATCACCGGCTTGCCCATATTCAGCGAGTCGAGCAGCGCCAGTTCGTCGCGGTGCTCAAGAATCAGCTCGGCCAGGCGCAACAGCACCTGCTTGCGTTCGACCGGCGTGCGCTGCGACCAGACGCCCGCCGCGAAGGCCTGACGGGCACTGCGCACGGCCAGCTCGACCTCGGCCTCGCCACAGGCGGCGACCTGCGCCAGCACCTGGCCGGTGGCCGGGTTGATGGCCGCGAAGGTCGCGCCGGACTGCGCCGCCACACGGCGACCACCAATGATGGCCTGTGCGATAAAGGCTTGCTGCCGGGCGCGTTGCTGCCAGTCGCTGAGTGTATGCACCACTATCCCCTTGTACCGGTTGGCCGTTGCGCAGTGATGGTGGCGCAAGCCTGGGGATAGGAAAAATATTAAAAATGTCGCCGGGACATACGAAAAAGCTGGTCACCCACGCACCCTTTCGGTGCTGCGCGCCAGTTAAGCGTGCACGCCTGTGGCCAGCCCCCGAAAAGCCTGGCCAGGCAAGAACCAATCCAGCGGAACGCAGCGCTCAGGGCGCACCTTTTCAGCGCTTGAGCAGCTCGCCGTACAGTGCCGGGCGCCGCCCTTCGAGGTACGGAAAACGCTCACGCCAGCTTTCGCGCTGGCTGCGGTCCAGGTCGACCACCAGCACGCCTTCGCCACCGGCCAAGGCACCGAGGCGCTCGCCATCCGGCGCAGCCACGCAGGAGCCACCGAGAAAGGCCAGGCCATTCTCCACCCCGCTGTGGTTGCAGTAGGCAACGAACAGCTGATTCTCCACCGCCCGGGTCGGCACGATCAGTTCCGGCACAACGCGGTATTCGGGCGTCAGCGCGGTGGGTATGAGCACCAGCTCGGCGCCGGCCAGGGCGTGGCTGCGCACGGCCTCGGGGAACTCCACGTCGAAGCAGATCAGCAACGCCACGCGCCAACCATTCAGCAGCACCGGCGCCTCGAACCCATCGCCCGGGGTGAACAGCTCGCGCTCCATCGCCCCGAACAAATGCGCCTTGCGGTAGTTGGCCAGGCGCTGACCCTGGGCGTCGATCAACTGCGCTGAGTTGTACGGCTTGCCGCCCGCCGGGTGACGCTCGGCATAGCCGTAACACAGCGCCAGCCCGTGTTCGCGACACAGGTCCGCGAGGCGTTGCGCCGCCGGGCCATCGGCGGCCTCGGCCAGCGCAGCCATCTGCCCGGGCACCTGGTAGCCGCCCAACCACAGCTCCGGGCACAGCAACACCTGCGCACCTGCGGCGGCGGCAGCCTGCATCTGCGGCTCCAGGGCCTTGAGGTTGGCATCGACATCGGCGGGAAAACCCTGGGTTTGCCAGAGGGCCAGGCGCATGCTGCGGTCTCCTTGAATAAGCGTGTATGGGTCTTGCAAGCAGAAGCCATGCCCGCAGCGGCCAGGAAATTTATCGCCGCTGCCCAGCAAAATCCTCACCCCGCCGCTGCCCGGTTACCTGGCCGTGGGGAGTAAGGTGAGGCATAAACAAGCGTTCTACCGAGGTTCCGTGTGGCTGCCTATACCCTGCGTCAACTCAAGTACTTCGTCACCACCGTCGAGTGCGGCAGCGTCGCCGAAGCGTCGCGCAAGCTGTATATCGCCCAGCCGTCCATCTCCACGGCAATCAAAGGCCTGGAAGAAAGCTTCGGCGTGCAACTGTTTATTCGCCACCACGCCCAGGGTGTTTCGCTGACACCCAGCGGCGCGCGCTTCTACCGCAAGGCGCAAAAGCTGCTGCGCATGGCCCACGAGTTCGAGCAGAACGCCCTGGCCGACAACGACGTGGTGGCCGGGCAGATTGATATCGGCTGCTTTGAAACTGTCGCCCCGCTGATCCTGCCGCGCCTGATCGCCGGCTTCGGCCAATGCTACCCCGGCGTGGAAATCCGCCTGCACGATGGCGAACAACAGGAACTGGTGCAGGGTCTGACCGGCGGGCGCTTCGACCTGACGATCTTCTACGAACACGACCTCGACAGCACCATCGAAACCGAACCGCTGATGCCGCCGCAGCGCCCCTACGCCCTGCTACCTGAAGGCCATCGCTTTGCCGGGCAAACCCAGGTGTCGCTGCGCGACCTGGCGCTGGAACCGATGATCCTGCTCGACGTGCTGCCGAGCCGCACCTACTTCGTCAGCATCTTCGAAGAGCTGGGCCTGAGCCCGAATATCGTCTTCAGCTCACCCTCCATCGAAATGGTCCGCGGCATGGTCGGCCAAGGCTTCGGCTTCTCCGTCCTGGTCACCCGCCCCCACAGCGATATCACCTACGACGGCAAACGCGTGGTCTGCGTCAATATCAGCGAAGACGTCACCGGCTCCGGCCTGGTCGCCGCCTGGCTCAAGCGCGCACAACTGACCAAGCCGGCACAGTTGTTTGTGGATTACTGCAAGGAGCAGTTGACGCCGGCGGCGCAGAGTGAGGCAGAACAGGCGCGCGCAAGCCTGGAAAGGTAAGACGCCGCTGGCTTGGGTCGTACTGAACTAACGGCTCAGCCCAGCGCCGGATAACTCGGCATCCTCAAGCCATCCGGAATGGATCAGGCGTGTGAGGGTAACCCTCACGCGTTGCTTGCCGTTTTTACGGCGAATGCTATGGTCGAAGCAAACGATACGGCCAATTGCCAGCTCCGCTGGCCCGTCGTAGCCAAAAGGAGCTTGGAATGCGCGACACCCTCTCAAAAGCCCGCAACGCCCTCGTCTTCACCTGCTCTGACTCAACACCGCTTGCCGACTCTTTTCGGGCATGGAAGGAGCGTGGTCGTCATGGCTGCACAAAAATGTGGAAGTCGCGCGAATACAGAGTCGGTTTTGGCGGCGATGGTAAGTGATTGACAGGGAAAGGCTTTATAAAAGCCGCTGGGGATAGACGGCGTAGTTTTATGGAGTTCTCTCATAATGGATTAATGAGGGGTTCGGTCTAATAACTGCTATGTGCCACGGAGGTAGCCATTGGAGCTTGGCGAATATTACGAACGTTATAGAAGCTCTTTAGCGGCTGAGCTCAATGGTGACTTTCCAAGAGATATCGCCTCATGTATCGCCGCTGGGTACTACACCGGACTGAGCATAGAACAATTGTGTATATTCATAACCAAGCGAGCTGAAATCGCCAGCGTTTCGGTGGCACTAGTGAATCAAAACACCTCCGTAGCTGATATGGAGAAAATAGTGCGGGCTCGCGAGTCAGGAAAGATCTACCCGGCAGAAATATTGCGCCACGCGTTCAGACCAGAGGAAGTCAAAGAAGACTTCAGGATGGGAGTATTCAATGAGAAAAGCACATAACAATCGCAGGTACAGCGACGGCTTTTCCGTTTCGGTTTCGCCTTCACTACAAAGCCACGCGTGCTGCGGGCGTTAGAGGCTAATCAGGGGGAAGCTCATGTCCGAAGAATCGCAGCCAAAAAAGAAATCGTCTTTTATGAGTACTTGGAAGGACATAGTAGCCCTATTGCGCGACACGTCCCTACTCGCTTTATTAATCCTCTTACTTGCGTTTCCAATGACATTTAACGACTTGCTGGTCAGCGCGGGCTTCGAGGAAGGCAGTATCGTTGGTTTCAAATGGAGGGCAAAACTCGTTAACTCTGACCTAGCTCTTAAAGAAATCCAAGCCAACAACAACGATCTAACCAGACAAAATGAAAATTTATCCAAGGCACTTGCTGATATACAGGAAAAAATTAACGACCCAACTGAGAAAGTCCGACTAGCAGAGCTTGTGGAGGAGAACAATAAGCTTCAACAGGCTTCAGCAAAAGTGGCGATTAATACCCAACTCACTATTGCTTCAAACGCTGCCCTAGTAGAAAGGGCGCAAACGGCAACGGCAGCAAGTGTACAATGGGGTGTTGTCTATGGCGGAGACACCAACCTTGACGCTGCAAAATACGAGATCGGTGCAGTTGCGCAAAAATATGGACTAACTAACGCTTCAATATTTTTCCGTCAAGGGTCGTTTCGAAGTGTTGCAACAGCCTCTGATCGCACAGAAGCTGAGCAACTTCTCCTGAAAGCAAAAAGTCGCCGTCGCGACGCATATATCGTCAATCTGAACAATTGGTGCCCACGCACTGAACAAAAGGCCGAATACTCCGAGTGCATTAATCCCTAACAACGTAATAGGGGGCAGACCCTAAGGAATCCCCACAAATCTACTCCAGTGCCTGCGCTTGCCGGTGAACCTCGTCACGTAGCAATAGCTCCATCTTTAACAAAGGGGACAGATTTATTTATTGGCCTAATCCGACTGGCCTAAAAATAAATCTGCCACCCTTTTCCTTTGAGCCTATTGATTGCCGCAATTCAATTTAGAAAATAGTAGGTCTAAGGATGCTCTGAAGCAGCCCTATAACAATGATGGCGCGGGCCTCTGGTACACTTCGGCAACTCCAGCGCAGCGGTTTTTCATCGCTCGCGAAGCACCCCATGCCGTCATCGCCTACTGATCCCATGCCGCTCAACATCGCGTCTATCAACATCGAACGCTCCAGGCACCTGCAACGCGTCGCAGCCTTCATCAAGCGTGAACGCCCGGATCTGCTGTGCCTGCAGGAGCTCTGCGAGCGCGACATTGGCTTCTTCGAAGCGCTGATGGGCGGTCGCCTGCACTTCGCGCCAATGATGCGCCATCCGGGGGAAGGGTCTACGGATGTGGTCGGCGTCGGCATGATCGCCCGCGCAGACACATTGACGAACGTGGCCACCGACTACTACTCCGGCAGCGCGCAGGACATTCGCGAAATAACCTTCTTCAACACGCTGGGTCATCGCGCAGCCGATCCATTGAGCATCGCCGAAGTCATGCTGAGTGCCACCCTGCAGGGCTTACGCATCGCCGTCACCCACCTCAACGTAACCCCACTTGGCACGTCTACGGATTACCAGCGGGAAAGTGCCGGCAAGCTGATTCGCCTGGCTCAGGCGCAAGCCCAGCAGGCTGGCGACCTGCTTTTGGTAGGCGACTTCAACGCCCCGCGCGGCCGCGCCACCTTCGACCTGATCGCCGCGCACTTTATCGATGGCATACCGGCGCACCACACCAGCAGCATTGACGGCTCGCTGCACCGCGCCGGAGACATTCCGTTTATGGTCGACGGGCTATTCCATACATCGGGCTACCGGCTGGAAAACGTCCACCTGAGTACCGGCGTATCCGACCATTGCGCGCTCAGTTGCCGCTTGAGCAAAGCCTGAACTGGCAACAAAAGAACGAACAGGGACAGACTTATTGGTTGCTCGAATACAGCTGACGCAAAAATAAATCCACGCCCTTTTCCCAGGTCTAAGACTGCGCACCGCTGGTAACAAGGCGAATGCCGAGCCCGATCATGATGGTTCCGGCCAGCCGGTCGATGGTGCTTTTGTAATGCAGGTAGGCACGCCGTGGAGCGGGGGCGGATAGGAGTGACGCGACCAGGGCGTACCAACCAAACTCGACGACAAAAACGCAGAGCACCAACCCCACTGCCAGTGACCAGGACACCGACGCTGGGAGAAAGGAGGCGAATACGCTGGCGTAGACGATGGCAGTTTTCGGGTTGCTGACTTGGGTGGTAAGGCCCAGCAGAAACGAGCGCCGTATCGGCCGGACAGTGACGGTACCCGTAACCCCAACCGTCAGCGGCGCGCGGGCGCCCCGGTAAATGCGGTAGCCGAGATAGGCCAGGTAGAGGCCACCAAGCACCTTGAGCAGCAGGTAAGCCAGCGGCACGGCCTGAAACATCGCCTGCAACCCGAGCAGGGCCGCAGCCGCGAAGATAACACCGCCCAGTCCCATGCCAAGCGCGGCAGCGAGCGCGTTGAGGCGAGAGGTTGCTACCGCCTCCCTGGCAACCATCACAAAGCTGGGGCCAGGACTGGCAGCCCCCAGGCCCAAGGCCATCGTGATGCCGACGAGAGCAAGCAACTCATGCATGGATAACCTCCTCGTGTCGCCTTAAGCATCAAGTGTCGGTCAATACGCAGACTGCGCGGCAGGGGCCGGGCAGCGCTCTGCTTTAGCCGCAACGTTTGCGTGACACTAGAGCAGTTTGAGAGCATCCGCAGTTGCCATAATGCTCGCGTACTCACCGTTCAGGTTCGCCAGCGACATGGCATGAACCTCATCGGCGGACCGGGGTACGCCGGCATAATCCTTTTGGCCAAAGGCAAAGGTCGCATCGGACACGACTACTGTCCGGAAGCCGAGGTTGCCCGCCGTGCGCGCGCTTGCTTCAACGGAGTTGTTGGTGCTGACGCCGACAATGACTAACTGACGAATGCCACGAACATGTAGCCAACGCTCCAGCCCCGTGTGAATGAAGGCGTCGGGGACATTCTTCTCGACAACATGCTCATCGTCTAGCGGCGCCAGCGCAGCCTGAAACGCAGCCCCCGGCTGCCCCGGCGAAAACAGCGAGGTGGGGCTTCGCGACATGTGCCGCACGTGGACCACTGGCCCGCCAGCATCCCGCCATGCGTGGAGGAGCATTTGGATATTTTGCTCAGCCTCAGGATTATTCCGCACCCCGGCAGCGGGCGATTGCATGCACTGCTGCATGTCGATAACGATCAGGGCGATTGGCTCATTGTGCATGTCATGACTCTAAGGTGAAGGGCTGAAAAACAATGGCTATGCCCCAATTGGCTGTACCAGCCCTATGCAGGCTATAACGCAACACCCGTAGGAGCGCCGCCCCGGCGCGAAGCTCTTTGGGCTATCTGTGATACCGCTGAATGGCCGCTATTCGCCGCGAGGCGCGGCTCCTACGAAGAGCATCGCCCGACAAGCATCGACGCCGTGCAACACGTAACGAGAACATAGCCAAAACAATAGGCGCGCCCTTCGCGCCCACACAAGCCCAATCGATTAATCAACAGCCGACAACGCCTGAAGCATCAAGAAGTGCCCGTGTCGCGTCGGCAATGAATGTCGGTAAGCGGCGTGGACTAGGCGGTGCTCCGCTTTGGCTGCGACGCTTTCAGCGCTCTCAAGGCCTATCGCGAATAAAGGCTAGGCGCCCCCTTCGCTCCTACAAAATGGTAGCGCTTAGTGCTGTTGCTGCATCCACCCCGCAAGCCGAGCCAGTAGCGCATCGCAGGCATCGAGCTGTTCGAGCGTGACGAACTCATCCGGTTTGTGCCCCTGCTCCATGCTGCCGGGGCCGCAGATGACGGTGGCGATGCCGGCGGCGTCGAACAGACCGCCTTCGGTGCCGAAGGCCACGGTGCTGAAGTCTTCGCGCTCGCAGAGCAGCGCCAGCAGGTGTGCGGCGTCGCTCGCGGGGTCGGTGAGCAGGCCGGGGTAGCTGGATAGCTCGCTGAAACGAATGTCGCTGGCGGCGCTGACGGCGCGCATGCGCGGCAGCAGTTCGCGCTCGGCGTAGGCCTGCAGCTCGGCGGCAACCTGTCTGGGGTCGTCGGCTGGCAGGGCGCGCATCTCGAAGTCGAAGCGGCATTCGCCGGGAACAATATTGAGTGCCCGGCCGCCGCTGATCACCCCGGTCTGCAAGGTGGAATACGGTGGGTCAAAGCGGCTGTCATGGCGCTCGAGCCCGGCCAGTTGCGCACCGATATCGCCGAGGCAGCCGATCAGTTTGGCTGCGTATTCGATGGCATTGACGCCCTGCGGCGCATAGGCCGAATGGCAGGCCGCGCCGTGGACCTCGCAGCGCATCGCCAGCTTGCCCTTGTGGCCAAGCACCGGACGCATCTCGG
The DNA here is from genome assembly GCA_018826895.1 of Gammaproteobacteria bacterium. Classification (GTDB taxonomy): domain Bacteria; phylum Pseudomonadota; class Gammaproteobacteria; order Pseudomonadales; family Pseudomonadaceae; genus Aquipseudomonas. The sequence continues at coordinate 21,354 of JAHJYA010000125.1, read as the reverse complement.
TGGGCTCGCCGATCAGGCAGATAGCCGGGCGCTCGGGGCTGGCGCGCAGCTGTTCGACCAGGCTGCGCACGCCCAGGCAGCCGACCTCTTCGTCGTAGGAAATGGCGATATGCAGCGGCAGGCGCAGCGGCTGTTGCAGAAACACCGGCAGGCTGGCCAGCACGCAGGCGATAAAGCCTTTCATGTCCGCCGTACCACGGCCGTACAGGCGGCCGTCGCGCTCGCTAAGGATGAAAGCCGGCACCGTCCAGGCCTGGCCATCGACCGGCACCACGTCGCTGTGGCCGGAGAGCATCACCCCGCCGGGGCCGGGCGGGCCGAGGCGCGCGTAGAGGTTGGCTTTGCTGCGCTCATCGTTGAACAGCAGTTGGCTGTCGATACCAAGGCCGCTCAAGTAACCGCGCACGTAGTCGATCAGCGTCAGGTTGGAGTCGCGGCTGGTGGTGTCGAAGGCGATCAGGTCGGCGAGCAGGTCACGGCTGGTGGGCATGGGTCAATTCCGGGGCAATGGCTGATCGGTGGCACTGGGTATCGCGGTGGGAGGCGCTTCAGCGGCGACGCGGGCAGCCCCGAGGTCGCGGCTACGACTGCATGGATGCAGGAGGTAGAGCAAAGCAGGATGCCAGAGCCGAAAGCCCCTCCCACAGGCGCCTCCGTGTCTGGGACGTCACTACTCGTCCCCAGGCACGCCGTAGCGCGGTGCCTGGGTCGGGTCGAGAGCGCGGGTGATGTAGTCATGCAGTTGCGGCTCGTACGCGCGCCAGAGTGCGTCCAGTTCGCCGATGGGGTTGTCGTCAGCCCAGTCGACGCGCAGGTCGACCACCGGCCAGACCAGATCACCCACCACCGACAGCGCCGCCGAGTGCACCGGCCCAGCCTCGCCGCCTGCCGCCATGGCCGCGTGCATGGCGGCCAGCAGCCGATCCGGCAGACCACCGGCGACTTGCTCGAAGGCATCGACCATGGCGTCGATCACCACCGGCGAGGACAACAAATTGCCGGCCGCCACGCATTGCTCGCCAGCCCGCGCATGGTGCACACCGAGGGCTTCGCTGCCGGTGAAATGCGCGCTGGCGCCGTGGCTGTCGATCACCGTGACCTGGCGATACTGGCCGTATCCGTTGCTGTCCAGGGACTGACTCAGGGCCGCGCTGGGGATTTCTCCAGCCTCCAGCAGGGCGAGGATCTGCGGACCGAGGGCCGGCAGAGTGATGTTCTGCGTCGACACCGCGCCCACTCCGGCACGCAGCCAGGGGCAACGGGCGCCGACGGCGATGCTGGAGGAGCTGATGGCAATACCGAGCTGGCCGGTTTCGGCGCAGCGGCCGACGATGGAGAAGGTCATGGGCGCGGCTCCGCTTGCCAGTCGTCCGGGATTACCGCGATCACGTCGATTTCCATCAGCCATTGCGGCTGGCCAAGGGCCGCGACCACCAGACCGGTGGAGATCGGGAACACGCCTTTGAGCCATTTGCCGACCTCTTGGTAGACCGGCTCGCGGTAGCGCGGGTCGGTCAGGTAGGTGGTGGTTTTGACGATATGCGACAGGTCGCTGCCGGCCTCTTCGAGCAGTTGCTTGAGGTTCTTCATCGCCTGCTCGGTCTGCGCCCGCGGGTCGCCCAGACCAACCAGGTTGCCAGCGAAATCGGTGCCGACCTGGCCGCGCACGTATACCGTGTTGCCGGCGCGCACGGCCTGGCAAAGGTCGTTGTCCAGGGTTTGATTGGGGTAAGTGTCTTTGGTGTTGAACATGCGGATGCGGGTATGGGTGGGCATCAGCGAACTCCGGTGAGGCTGACAGGCGCCGCGCTGGCCTGGACTTCAGCCTGACGCTGCTGGGCGTCGCGGTAGGCGGTATAGGTGCGCTGGGTGGCGATGTGGTCGGCGATATGTTTGGCGTCGTGCCACACACCCCAGATAAAGGTGGAGCCCCGCCGCGACAGCCACGGCAGACCGACAAAGTAGATGCCCGGCTCACTGGCGACGCCGCGCTGGTGCCGCGGTTTGCCATTGGCGTCGAAGGCGTCGACCTGCAGCCAGCCGAAATCATTGGCGTAGCCAGTAGCCCAGATGATCGCGCTGATGTCGGCGGCGGCCAGGTCGAGTTCGAGGAGCGGCTGCGTCATGCAGTCCGGATCAGGCAGTCGCCGGCGCGCACTGGGCTCTTCCGGCAGGTCGAGACCATTGCGGGCAATGTAGGCGTCGGCGGCGTCGAGCAGCGCCAGGTAGTTCTCGTCGCCACGGGCGATGTTGTCGGCCAGGTCGGCCTGGAAGCGCACCACGCCCTCACTGAATGCCTGGGTCAGGCCGACCAGGGTGATGCCCTGCCCTGCCAGCTCGCGAAAATCGATGGTGCGGCCACCGTGGGCGCCGCTGACGGCGATGGTGACGTGCTCCTTGCCCGGCTGCACGGTCTCCGCATCCCACAGGCCAAGCACGCCCAGCCACCAGACGAAATCGCGGTTGCGGTAGGCGCGTGGCGGGCGGTCGTGGGGACCAACCGAGAGGTAGACCTGTTTGCCGGCGCGCTGCAGCTCGTCGGCAATCTGCACCCCGGACGAGCCGGCACCGACCACCAGCACCGCGCCCTCGGGCAGTTGTTCAGGGTTGCGGTAGGCGGCGGAGTGGATCTGATACAGCGCCGAATCCTGCGGGGCGATGCCCGGGATCACCGGCTGCTGGAACGGCCCGGTGGCCACCACCACGCGATTGGCCAGGATCACCCCTTCGGAGGTTTCCACGCTAAAACCGGCGCGCCCGCTATTGCGCACCACCCGCCGTACCTCCACGCCAGTGCGGATCGGTGCGGCGATCTGCCGGGCATAGGCCTCGAAGTAGTCGGCTACCTGATCCTTATGAGCGAAGGCATCCGGCGCCAGGTCGGGAAATTCCATACCCGGGAAACGGTCATGCCAAACCGGGCCATTGGTCACCAGCGAGTCCCAGCGGCCGCTGCGCCAGGCTTCGGCGATGCGGCTCTTCTCCAGCACCAGGTGCGGCACGCCATGCCGGCTCAGGTGCTCGCTGGTGGCCACCCCGGCCTGGCCGGCGCCGACCACCAGGGTATCAATTTCGAGGGGCCCCGCCGCGCTGGCCGAGCGTGGCGGGAAAGCGGGTTGCTTAAGGTCGGTCATGGCGTGCCTGCTCTGCTTCTGATCATGGCGAATCCGCAGTCGCAACAAGGCGGGCGGTGTTCGGCGCATTCTGTGCAGAGCGAGGCTTTCGCGAAATTATGATTTTTGTAGTCGCAGGCTAGGAAAAAGCTGCCTGGCCAGGGCGCGGTGGATCGGCCCTGGTGTTGCCGCAGAAGCTGTTGCGGCTTACTCGCCGCCTACAGCGAAGTTCGGCAGGCTGTTGACCGGCTGAGAGAAGTCGAACGGGATCGATTCCAGGGCCAGGCCGACGTTGCGCTGCACGACGAAGTGCAGGTGCGGGCCAGTGCTGTTGCCTGTGTTGCCCGAGCGGGCGATCTGGCTGCCAGCGGCCACGTGCTGACCCTCGGCGACGCTGACCGAGCCCTGCATCAGGTGCAGGTAGACGCCCATGGTGCCGTCATCGTGGAGGATGCGCACGTAGTTGCCCGAGGGATTGTTACCCCGGCCGTTCTGGCTGTTCTCGGTCTTGACCACCACCCCGCCGCGCGCCGCGACTATGGGCGTGCCTTCGGGCATGGCAATGTCCACCGCGTAGCGGCCCTTGGGGGTGAAGTGGCTGTACTGGCCGTTGGCGCCTTGGGTCAGGCGGAACGGCCCGCCGCGCCATGGCAGCGGGTAGCGGTTCTGGGTCGGTACCAGGCGCGGATCACCCAGGGCGTAGCGCAGCTTGGGCGTGTAGCTCAGGGGCTGCGAGGGGTCGCGCGGAGCCAGGGTGGCGAGGCGAATCTGGCTGCGCGGTGGCAGCACCCAGGTGATCGGTTTGCTCGGCGCGCCACTGACGTTGCTCAGTTGTTCCAGGCGCAGCTCCACCTGCACGGGCGCAAACAGGTCGTTGCGCACCAGCAGGGTTTCGCCGGCTTCATGCTTTTTGGTTTCCAGCTTCACCTGAGTATCCAGGCGCTCGACCATGCGATCACGAAACACGAAGACCTGCGCGCCAGGCGCCGCCTGGTCGGTGTAGGTGACCACGCCGTTGGCATCGGTGTATTTGTAGATGGTCAAGGCCATGGCCGCGGGCGCGGCGCAGAGCAGGCCCAACAACAACGCGAGGCTGGCACCGGCGCGGCCAAGCAACACGGCGCTGGCCTGCGCAATGGCGAATGGATGAGAAGCGAGCCCTAGCATGTTCATTCGGATTTATAGGTTTATGAGTATCCGGGAGAGTCAGCGTAGCAGCCTGCACACATGCAGGCGAGTCGCGCTGCTCGGCTTTGCGACTGGAGACACAGAGCCTGAGGGCGCGGTTAATGCCAGGCTGCGCGGGAGGAGGCGGGCGGCATTCCGCATTAGCCGCGACGCCTGCAGTGTCTGAACGATTTATCGCGAATAAAGGCTAGGCGCCCCCTTCGCGCCTACATGATTCATGCAGACCCTGGTTAACCAGTCTTGGCGCGGCCTAGGCAGTTTTTCCAACGCGTCTCGACCCGCTCGGCAAACCAGGCGGTGGTGAGGTTGCGGGTGATTTTCGGGCTTTTCAGGGCGATGCCCGGTAGCCGCGCACGCGGCACGCTGCGGCCTTCGAGCTGCTCGACCAGGGCAAAGACTCGCGCGTATAGGCGGCTGTTCTCGAAGTCCTGGCTATCACCGCGCTCCAGGTCACGGCGGATAGCCGCATCGCTGAGGTCCAGGCGAGCACTTAGGCTGCGCACCGCCCGTTCGGTCTGCCCGGCCTGGCGCGAGCCGTGGATGATCAGGTCGCCGTCTAGAGCCAGGGTGATTCCCGACAGCCGGCTTACCGCATGCTGAAACGCGGCGTTGCGGCTGGCGTACCAGCCGGCATTGAAATCGGCGAAGCGATACACCGGGCTGCTGTAGGACGCCGGGTAATCGAGCAGGTGGGCGATGCCAAAGTACAGGCCGCCGCGGCGGGTGAACACTTCTTGGCGCAGGCTGCCGTCGATCACGTAGGGATAGTCGTCGGCCAGGCGTTCGGCAAACTCGATGCTGACCTGCATCGGCCCGCCAGTACGCACCGGGTTGAGGCCACCGAACAGTTGCTGCCCCATGGGCACCATGCCGATGAAATCGTCAAAGATCGCGCTCAGGGCTTTTTCCGTACGCACCTTGGCCAGGCGCTCGGCATAGCGCTCGCCGGTCGGCGACTTGAGCCCCAGCGCTGCATCGACGAGAAAGGCCGGGATATGCAGCGTCTCGGCACGCTGGTCGATCTCGCGCCGGGCCAGGGTCGCCAGGCCGGTCACCGGGGGATCGGCGCGATAAGTGGACTCCTGCTCGATCACCGCCAGCACTGCACATAACTGGCTGTCGCTGGCCTCCAGCTCGCGGTCGGCAAAGGCTACATAGATATCGTTGGCCCAGCCCTGGCGGTCTGTCACCGTCGCCGGCATCAGGCGCACCAGTTGCGCGCGGACCACATCAGGATGGCGGGTCGGGGGTTGTTCCAGCACCCGCCCACTGCAACCGGCGAGTAACGTCAGGAGCAGGCCGGCGACAATCGCCGAACGTACGCGTATGGCGCTAGCCTGGAGCTCAAGCACCGGGGCTGAAGTGCTTTTGCGCCGTGCCGCGGGCGATCAGCCGGGACAGGTAGTCGAGTTTTTGCGGGTCGCGGTCGACGAAGCGGAAGCTCAGTTGCAGCCACTCGCTGTCGGGTTTGGGCTCGAAGGCAGCGACGGCATGCAGGTAGCCATTGAGCCGTGCGACTTCCTCACCGCCCTCGCCTTGCTCCAGGTCGAGCACGGCGCTTTCCAGCACCTGGGGCAGCAGCTCGCCGCGCTTGACCACCAGCAGCGCCTCCTTGAGGCTCAGCGCCTTGATGATGCAGGCCATGCTGCCGCCCGGCAGGCGCAGTTGACCCTGGCCTCGGCCGGCCGGCGGTTTGCCAGCAGCGGCCGGAGCAGCACTTGCTGCAGGCGCCGCAAACAGTGGCGAGCTAACGGCGGCAGCGGGCGCATGTACCTGGGGTTTACCGCCGGTCAGCGCGGCCAGCGAGTCGTTGGCAAAACCACCGCTGCTGAGCATCTTTGGTGGCGCGCCGGACATCAGCGCCTGCAGCTTGCCTGCACGGCTCAGGGCCTTTTTGACCTTGGTGACCAGTTGTTCGTTGGAAAACGGCTTGCCGATAAAGTCGGAAACGCCGGCCTGGATAGCCTGGACGACGTTTTCCTTGTCACCGCGGCTGGTGACCATGATGAAGGGCACAGTCTTGAGCGCATCCTGGGTACGGCACCAGCTGAGCAGCTCCAGCCCCGACATCTCGGGCATTTCCCAGTCGCAGAGAATCAGGTCGATGCTCTGCTTGCCTAATAACTGCTGGGCCTTGCGCCCGTTGATGGCTTCTTCGATCTGCACGCCGGGAAAATTATCACGCAGGCCCTTTTTCACCAGGTCCCGGATAAAGGTCGCGTCATCCACCACCAACACACTGACTTTACTCATCGGCCACTCCCCTCGAATGGCCATAAGCATAGTCGCGGCACCCGGGCAAAGGCCAACCGAAATGCATCAACCCGGTGTTAAAACCGATCACTCGGCCTTGTTGCCACCCTGCACTTCTTCCTGCATACGGGTCAGACCGATGTGCTTAACATCGGTGCCACGCACCAGGTAGATCACCAGTTCGGCGATGTTGCGTGCATGATCGCCAATGCGTTCCAGCGAGCGCAGGGCCCAGATGATGTTCAGCACGCGCGAGATCGAACGCGGGTCTTCCATCATGAAGGTCACCAACTCACGCAGAGCGGTTTTGTATTCGCGGTCGACGGTCTTGTCGTACTGCGCCACCGACAGCGCCAGGTCGGCGTCAAAGCGGGCGAAGGCGTCCAGCGCCTGTTGCACCATCTTGCGTACCTGGTCGCCGATATGCCGCACTTCGACGTAACCACGCGGCGCTTCACCTTCTTCGGTAAGGAGGATGGCACGCTTGGCGATCTTGGTCGCTTCGTCGCCGATGCGCTCCAGATCGATCACCGATTTGGAGATGCTGATGATCAGGCGCAGGTCGGAGGCGGCCGGCTGACGACGGGCGAGAATGCGCACGCACTCCTCGTCGATGTTGCGCTCCATCTGGTTGATCTGGTCGTCGATCTCACGCACTTGCTGGGCCAGACCGGAGTCGGCGTCGATCAGCGCTGTCACGGCATCGTTGACCTGCTTCTCGACCAGGCCGCCCATGGCAAGCAGGTGGCTGCGCACCTCTTCAAGCTCGGCGTTGAACTGTTGGGAGATATGCTGGGTAAGGTTATCTTTGTTGATCATTCCAATTCGCTCCGCGAACGCTGCATGTAGGGTGCGCCATGCGCACCGGCCCTTTGGTGTGCATGGCCTAGGCGGCCCCGCGACACCCTACGAAGTTTGATCAACCGTAGCGGCCAGTGATGTAGTCTTCGGTCTGCTTCATCGCCGGGTTGGTGAACAGCGTATCTGTGTCACCGAACTCGATCAGTTTGCCCATATACATGAACGCGGTGTAGTCGGAGACCCGTGCCGCCTGCTGCATGTTGTGGGTCACGATCACGATGGTGTATTTGGATTTCAGTTCGTAGATCAGCTCTTCGACTTTCAGCGTGGAGATCGGGTCGAGTGCCGAGCAAGGTTCGTCGAGCAGCAGCACTTCAGGCTGCACGGCCACGGTACGGGCAATCACCAGACGCTGCTGCTGACCGCCGGACAGGCCCAGCGCCGACTCGTGCAGACGGTCCTTGACCTCATCCCACAGGGCCGCGCTTTTCAGGCCCCATTCCACGGCCTCGTCGAGCACGCGCTTCTGGTTGATGCCCTGGATGCGCAGGCCGTACACCACGTTCTCGTAGATGCTCTTGGGGAACGGGTTGGGCTTCTGGAACACCATGCCCACGCGGCGACGCAGCTCGGCGACGTCTTCGCCCTTGCGGTAGATGTTGGTGCCGTCGATGTTGATTTCGCCGTCCACGCGGCAACCGTCGACCAGATCGTTCATCCGGTTGAAGGTACGCAGCAGGGTCGACTTGCCACAGCCGGACGGGCCGATAAAGGCCGTCACGCGCTGCTTGGGGATGTTCAGTTTGACGTCGAACAGCGCCTGCTTTTCACCGTAATACAGGTTCAGGCCGGGCACCTGGATCGCCACCGTTTCGGTGCTCAGGTCCAGGCTCTGCTTTTCGCGGCCCAGGGCCGAAATATCGATGCCGTGGGTATGTGCTTCATGTTGCATGGCTTCACTCCCGTTCACAGCTGCAAGCTGCAAGCTACAGGCTATAAGTCAAGAATCGCACGCCTGTGTTGCAGGCGTGCGGCTCAGATTCAATGATCCAGGGCTTTGTACTTTTCACGCAGGCGGTTACGCAGGTAAACGGCGGTGAGGTTGAGCACCGCAATTACCAGCACCAGCAACAACGCAGTGGCGTAGACCAACGGCCGCGCCGCCTCGACGTTGGGGCTCTGGAAGCCGACGTCGTAGATATGGAAGCCCAGGTGCATGATCTTCTGGTCCAGGTGCAGGTAGGGGTAGTTGCCATCCACCGGCAGGCTCGGTGCCAGCTTGACCACACCCACCAGCATCAGCGGTGCCACTTCACCGGCAGCACGGGCTACGGCGAGGATCAGCCCGGTCATCATGGCCGGGCTGGCCATCGGCAGCACCACGCGCCAGAGCGTCTCGATCTTGGTCGCGCCGAGGGCCAGGGAGCCTTCGCGCAGAGCCCGCGGAATCCGCGCCAGGCCTTCTTCGGTGGCAACGATGACCACCGGCACGGCGAGGATCGCCAGGGTCAGCGAGGCCCAGAGCAGGCCTGGCGTACCAAAGGTGGGCGCCGGTGCGGCTTCCGGGAAGAACAGCGCATCGATCGAGCCACCCAGTACATAGACGAAGAAGCCCAGGCCGAACACGCCGTAAACGATCGCCGGCACACCTGCCAGGTTGTTTACCGCGATGCGGATGATCCGCGTCAGCGGCCCCTGCTTGGCGTACTCACGCAGGTAGATTGCCGCGATAACGCCGAACGGGGTGACGATCACGGCCATGATCAGGGTCATCATCACGGTGCCGAAGATCGCCGGGAAGATCCCGCCCTCGGTGTTCGCTTCACGCGGCTCGTCGCTGACAAACTCCCACAGTTTGGCGCCGTAGAACTGCAACTTGCCCATGGTCGACATGGCGTTCGGCCGGTAGGCACGGACCACCTTACCCAGGGTTACGTCCACTTCACGGCCGTCGACCGAGCGCACGGTGATGCTGTCGCGGTTGAAGGCCTGGTACAGACCATTCAGCTCGGTTTCCAGGACCTTGTATTCAGCGTCCCAGCGGGCGCGCTCGGCATCCAGATCAGCCTGGGCAACAGCGTCCAGCTTGCCCTGCAGTTCCAGCTTGCGGGTTTGCAGACGGATACGCTCCAGGCCGGCGTTGATGCGGCCAATGTCACGCTTCTCGAGACGCACCACCTGAGCGTGCAGCTCATCGACGCGCTCCAGGCGCTCCTGCAGTGCAGGCCAGGCAGCATCACCTTCGGCAACCAGCTGGCCATTTTCTTTGACGTTGAGCAGGTAACCATAAAGGTTGCCCCACTCGCGGCGCTCGAAAGCGGTCAGGGTTTCGGGGGTACGCGGGTTGCTCAGCCACTCGCCGACGACCCAGCTGAAGTCGGCACCGTAGAGATCACGGTTACCGACCTTGAGCAGCTCGCGGGTCATGAACTCGCCACCTTCGGCGGCAACCGGCAAACCGGACGCCGCCAGACGAGCGCGGGGGATTTCCTCGATCTGGGTGACTTCGCCGGCCATGACGCGTACTTCCTGGCCAGGCACTTGGTAGTCGGCTTCGATGATATCGGCCGGCCAGAAGTGTCCCAGACCACGGGTAGCGATCACCGCCAGCAGACCCAGGGTCATGATCACCGCAATGGAGACCGCCCCGGCGTTCATCCAGATCCACGGCGAACCGCTTTTGAACCAGGCTTTAACGGAATTCTTTTTCACGGACATATACCTTCCAGGCCCTTAGAGCGACGCGTACTTGACGCGCAGACGCTGGCGCACCAGCTCCGCGAGCGTGTTCATGACGAAGGTGAAGGACAGCAACACCAGCGCCGAGAGGAACAGCACGCGGTAGTGCGTACCACCCACTGCCGACTCAGGCATTTCTACCGCCACGTTGGCGGCCAGGGTGCGCAGCCCCTCAAAGATGTTCATGTCCATGATCGCGGTGTTACCGGTGGCCATCAGCACGATCATGGTCTCGCCGACAGCACGGCCCATGCCGATCATCACCGCCGAGAAGATGCCCGGGCTGGCAGTCAGGATGACCACGCGGGTCAGCGTCTGCCAGGGTGTTGCACCAAGCGCCAGGGAGCCAAATGTCAGGCTCTTGGGCACGCTGAACACGGCGTCTTCGGCAATCGAGTAGATGTTCGGGATCACCGCAAAGCCCATCGCCAGGCCTACCACCAGAGCGTTGCGCTGGTCGAAGGGGATGCCCAAGTCATTGCTCAGCCAGGCGCGCATGTTGCCGTCGAACAGCAAGACTTCCAGATGGCCGCTCATGCTCAGGGAGATAAAGCCCACCAGCAGGATCACCGGGATCAGCAGCGCAGCTTCCCAACCATCCGGCACCATCAGGCGAATCGACTCAGGCAGGCGGCTCCAGGCGAAACCGGCCAACAGAATGCCGATGGGCGTGAATATCAGCAGGCTGAAGATGCCCGGCAAATGCCCTTCGACATAAGGCGCGAGGAACAGACCGGCGAAGAAGCCGAGGATCACCGTCGGCAACGCCTCCATCAGCTCGATCACTGGTTTGATCTTGCCGCGCATCGCCGGCGCCATGAAGTAAGCGGTGTAGATGGCCGCGGCAATCGCCAACGGGGCAGCCAGCAGCATGGCGTAGAACGCAGCCTTGAGCGTACCGAACGCCAGCGGTGCGAGGCTCAGCTTGGGCTCGTTGTCGGTGCTGGCGGAGGTGGACTGCCAGACATAGTCAGGCTGGTCATAGTTCTCGTACCAGACCTTGCTCCACAGCGAGCTCCAGGACACTTCCGGGTGCGGGTTGTCGAGTGTCCAGCCCTGCAGTTGCCCGTCGCTCTGTACCAGAATCTGGTCGGCACGCGGCGACATGGCAATCTGGCTGGCAGCGCCATCGCTGACCGACTGCACGAGCAACGTGCGGTGGGCGGTGCTGTGGAAAACGCCAAGCTGGCCACTGGCGTCCAGCGCAATAAAGCCCTTGCGACGCTCTTCGGGAAGAATCTGGGTGATCGGGCTGCTGCCCATCTGGAAGCTGCGGATCGACTTGAGCAGTTGCTTGCCGTCTTCATCACGGACCATGAACCACTGCTGGATGCCGCCTTTGCTGTCGCCGATCATCAGCGAGATGCCGCCCAGCAGCGTCGAGGCATGGGTGACTTCGGTGCCGCCGTCGGCAAGCAGTTTGTAGCGGCCGTTGAGCTCTTTGGTACGCAGGCTGAACACATCGGCGGTGGCGCGACCGTTGATCACGTACAACCACTGATGACGCGGGTCGATCAGCAGCTCCTTGATCGGCTCGGCGATCTGCGCCAGGGCAATGCGCTCCTCGCTGAGGGTGACCTCGCCGGTCATCATGTTTTCTTCGCGGCCCAGGCTCAGCACATGCAGGTCACGGCCGGTAGAGCCGGTCAGCATCAGCGTGCCGCTGTTCAGGCTTACAGCGATGTGGTCCAGCGCAGCACCCTGTTCATCGAGGGTGATCGGTGTTTCACCGAAGGGATAGGCCACGCTCGGGCTGATGACCCGCACATCGTTGGGATAGGTCACGGCATAGCGGTGCTCGAACACCATCACCTGGCCGTTGGACAAACCCACCGCGACGCGGTTGGTGCCCGGCTGATCGCGGCCGACCGAGACGATCTGCGCGCCCGCTGGCAGCGGCAGAGTCACCGCGCTCATCAGGCTCATGTCCTGAGCATTGAAAAATTGCACCTGGCCACGCGCATCGAGGCGCATGCCCACTTCGTTCTGCTCCTCCACTGCCATCAGCAGCGGGGCACCGGCGTCTGCCAGCCAGGCCGGCTGCACAGGCTCACGCGCCTCCAGGTCGGCGCCCTGGAACATCGGAAAAACGATGTAGGCCAGGTAAAAGAAAATCAGGGTGATAGCACCCAGTACCGCCATGCCACCCACGGAAACACACCAGCGGGCCAGGCGATCCTTGAATGCACGAATGCGGCGCTTGCGTTGCAGGGCCGGCGTGTTGAAGTCCAACCCCAGGGATTTGGAAGACGCGGTCATGGTTTCACTAGCCAAGTCGTTCATAGTAGAAGGCATCTCTGCACGGCCATGCGCGCGCCGTTTTTCAGGTCCGGGTTCAGGCGGCCACTGTAGTACGCCTATATGACAGAAAAGTTACAGCACGCTGACAAAACCAAACCCGCCCCTCGCAACGAGAAGCGGGTTTGGCCAACCCATGGCATCCCTGCCAGCTGGCGCCCGGTTGGGCGCCGGTTGTTTAGAGACCCAGTTCCTGCATGGTCTTGTCGACGACCTTCTTCGGCAGCGGGATGTAGCCGTCTTTCACGACCACGTCCTGGCCTTGCTTGGACAGCACCAGCTTGAGGAACTCGGTGTCCAGCGGGCTCAGAGGCTTGTTCGGCGCCTTGTTGACATAGACGTAGAAGAAGCGAGCCAGCGGGAACTTACCAGCGATGGCGTTGGCTTCGTTGGCTTCGAAGGCTTCACCGCCCTTCTTCGACAGCGGAACAGCCTTAACGCTGGAGGTGCGGTAGCCAATACCCGAGTAGCCAATGGCGTTCAGTGTGCTGGAGATCGACTGCACAACCGAAGCCGAACCCGGCTGCTCGTTGACGTTGGATTTGAAGTCGCCCTTACACAGCGCTTCTTCTTTGAAGTAACCGTAAGTACCGGATACCGAGTTACGACCGAACAGCTGCAGCGGCTTGCTTGCCCACTCGCCGGTCAGGCCCAGGTCACCCCAGGTTTTCATATCGGTAGCGCCACCGCACAGGCGGGTGCTGGAGAAGATGGCGTCAACTTGCTCGATCGACAGGCTCTTGATCGGGTTGTCCTTGTGCACGAACACGGCCAGGGCGTCGATCGCAACCGGTACGGCAGTCGGCTTGTAGCCGTACTTCTGCTCGAACGCTTGGATTTCGCTGTCCTTCATCGGACGGCTCATCGGGCCCATGTTGGCGGTGCCTTCGGTCATTGCGGGTGGCGCAGTGGAGGAACCAGCGGCCTGAATCTGGATGTTGACGTTCGGGTAGCTCTTCTTGAATTCTTCGGCCCACAGGGTCATCAGGTTGGCCAGCGAGTCGGAACCGACGCTGGACAGGTTACCGGATACGCCCGAGGTCTTTTCGTAGGTCGGCAGAGCCGGGTCGACAGCGGCAACCGCATTGGCAGTGGCGACGCCAGCGGCGACAAAAGTCATGGCCGCCATCAAACGCTTAAGTTTCATGCTTTGCTCCTAGCAGAATGTAGTGTTGGATGGAACGGGCCAAGTATTGTCGGCCCTTGTGATCACTCTATGAAACCAATGTGACAGTTCGATGAACGCCGGCACATTGCCAGGTAGGGTCTGTTGACGTTTCGTTCGCGGCAACGCGGCTTGCGGCGAAACGTCAACAGACCCTAGGTGGGCAAAGCGCTATGGTCGCCCGCCGACCGTTCAGTCGCTATACTCGCCGCAACCCGCACCCTTGCGGGCCCCGCGCCACAACAACAACCGCGCCGCGAGCTCAGAGCCGATGAACGAATTCGAACAGGAAGACCCGATACCTCAAGGCGATCTGGCCCTGCAGATCACCGCGCTGCCGCGTGAAACCAACGGTTTTGGCGATATTTTCGGCGGCTGGCTGGTTTCGCAGATGGACCTGGCCGGCACGGCCATGGCCAGCAAGGTGGCCGGCGGGCGTGTGGCCACGGTGGCGATCGACCGCATGGCCTTTCTGGTTCCGGTGCCGGTCGGCGCGCAACTGTCGTTCTATACGCAAACCGTGGAAGTGGGCCGCAGCTCGATCCAGATGCTGGTCGAGGTGTGGAGCGATGATCCGTTGTCCAGCGAATGGCGCAAGGTCACCGAGGCGGTGTTCGTGTTTGTCGCCATCGACGGCAGCGGCCGCACCCGTCCGGTGCCTGCGCGCCGTTAGAGCGCAGCTCACCAACAGCGCGACGTAAAAACAAAAACGCCGGCCCAAGGGCCGGCGTTTTGCTGTGCGCTTGAATCAGCCGCGGATGTTGTAGATATCCTTCTCGTTCATCTCTGCGTACTCATAGAGACGATCGAGGTAGGCACGCTGCTGCGCCCACACCTTGGTTGCCGCCGGGTCGGCAGCAGCGGCGGCATCGACCACCTCGGCGGCTACACCCTTGAGTTTGGTCAGCACCTCGTCCGGCAGGCGACGTACTTCCACGCCTTCGGCCTTGAGCTGCTCCATGGCTTCCATGTTGCGCGCGTTGTAGTCGTCGAGCATGTCGGCGTTCACGTCGCGGGCCGCAGCACGGACGATAGCCTGCAGATCGGCCGGTAGGGTTTCCCAGGCCTTGATGTTGATGTCCAGCTCGAAGGTCACGTTCGGCTCTTGCCAGCCCGGGGTGTAGTAGTACTTGGCGGCTTTGTGCAGGCCCAGGGCCTGGTCGTTATACGGGCCGATCCACTCGGTCGCATCGATCGCGCCAGTCTGCAGTGCAGTGAAGATTTCACCCGCCGGCATGTTGACCACGGTACCGCCCATCTTGGTCAGTACTTCACCGCCCAGACCCGGGGTACGCATCTTCAGGCCATTGAAATCGTCAACGCCGTTGATTTCCTTGTTGAACCAACCCGCGGTCTGCACGCCCGTGGCGCCGCAAGCCATCGGCAGCACGCCGAAGGGTTTGTACACCTCTTCCCACAGCTGCATGCCACCACCACGGTGCAACCAGGCGTTCATTTCCTGGGCGTTGGGGCCAAAAGGCAGGGCACAGAAGAACTGCGCCGCCGGCACTTTGCCCTTCCAGTAGTAAGGCGCGCCGTGGCCCATTTCAGCGGTACCGCGCGAGACAGCGTCGAAGACCTCAAGTGCCGGCACCAGCTCCCCAGCGGCGTAGACCTTGACCTTCAGACGGCCATTGCTCATCTCGTTGACCAGGGTAGCGAAGCGCTCGGCGCCCACGCCCACACCCGGGAAGTTCTTCGGCCAGGAGGTGACCATTTTCCAGTTGAAGGTTTCGCCACCGCCGCCGCCCTGTTGGGGCTTGGCGGCCGTTTCGGCTTCCTTGTTGCAGCCGGCCAGTGCGGTGGCAGCCAGGCCAACACCTGCTGCGGCGAGAATCTGACGACGTTTCATGCAATGCTCCTTCTTGTTGTATTGGTCTGACCACAGGATCACTGCGGACGAACCGTGCCTGCGTAACATAGGTGGAAGTGACTCCCAAGCCTAGCGGATACGACTAAAGTTGTAGTGCCATTGCTGCAATTGACACGGCCTGCCTAAAATCGCCGGCTTGCCTGCCACTGTAGGGTCTGCTGACGCTTCGTCCGCGGCCGCGCCGGAGCCAGTTTTAGCGCGAGGCAAGGCACGAGATGCGAAGTTTAGCTGGCTAAATGAGTCATCGAGAAACGCTGCATCGCGCTAAAACTGGCCCGGCCCTACGGGTTGCGCGCAAAATCTCGCCATGCGGTGTTGGAGGACTTGGCAAGGGAACACCATTACCGGCGTCCTCCGCCTTGCCTGGCGAAATTTTTCGCAGCAACGCGGCGTGCGACGAAACGTCAACAGACCCTAAATAACGATAAAGGACTCACCATGTCCGACAAACCTTCAATCGCCCTGAGCATTGCGCATCTGATCGATGCGCTCAATGCCCGGTTCGGCCAGGCCTGCGCCTGGCTCACGCTGTTCCTGGTCCTGGGTACCGCTGTCGTGGTGGTCCTGCGCTATGGCTTCGGTATCGGCGCCACCGCGTTGCAAGAGGCCGTGCTCTATGCCCACGCCCTGGTCTTCATGGGCGCCGCTGCCTGGGTCCTGCAACGTAACGGGCATGTCCGCGTAGACATTTTCTATCAAGGTTTCAGCGCACGCCGTCAGGCCCTGGTCGAAATCCTCGGCACCCTGTTTTTCCTGCTGCCGCTGTGCCTGTTCCTGGGCTGGGCGAGCTGGGATTACGTGACCAACTCCTGGTCCACGCTGGAAGGCTCCAGCGAGTCAGGCGGCCTTAAATTCGTCTATCTGCAAAAAAGCATCATCCTGGTGCTGGTGGTCAGCCTGATCTTGCAAGGGGTCTCCGACGTGATCAAATCCGTACTGCTGTTCACCGGCCGCCTGCCCGAGCCGGAGGTGAAGCATGGCTGAGTTGATGGCGATCCTGCTGTTCATCAGCATCTGTGCCGCACTTATGGCCGGCTTCCCCGTTGCCTTCACCCTGGGCGGCGTCTCGCTGCTGTTCGCCGGCATCGGGATTCTGACCAATACCTTCGATGCAGGTTACCTGAGCGCCCTGCCCAATCGCCTATTCGGCATCATGAACAACCAGACCATGCTGGCGGTGCCGCTGTTCGTGTTCATGGGGGTGATGCTGGAGAAATCCCGGGTGGCCGAGGACCTGCTCGAGTCCATGTCGCGACTGTTCGGCACCCTGCGCGGTGGCCTGGCAATCTCGGTGTGCGTGGTCGGTGCTTTGCTCGCCGCATCCACCGGCATCGTCGGCGCCACGGTGGTGACCATGGGCCTGCTGGCCCTGCCGACCATGCTGCGCCGCGGTTATGACCCGGCTATCGCCACCGGTACTCTGGCCGCCACCGGCACCCTGGGGCAGATCATTCCGCCGTCCATCGTGCTGGTATTGCTGGGGGACGTGATGTCCAGCGCCTATCAGCAGGCGCAGTTGAAGATGGGCATCTTCTCGCCCAAGACCGTCTCGGTCGGTGACCTGTTCGTCGGCGCTTTACTGCCGGGCTTGCTGCTGGTTGGGCTGTACATCGTCTACATCATTGCAGTGGCGATCTTCCAACCGAAGAAACTGCCGGCGCTGCCGCAAGAGGAGCTGGGACCGATCGAATGGGGCAAGCTGTTCAACGCCCTGATCCCGCCGCTGATCCTGATCGCCGCCGTGCTCGGCTCGATTCTCGCCGGCTACGCCACACCGACCGAAGCAGCCGCCCTCGGCGCCCTCGGCGCCATGCTGCTGGCCCTGAGCAAGCGCAAACTGAACTTCGCCCAGTTGCGCGAAGTGGCTTACGGCACCACCGAAATCAGCGCCATGGTCTTTATGATCCTGATTGGCGCCTCGCTGTTCTCCCTGGTGTTCCGTGGTTTTGGCGGTGAAGTGCTGATCGAGGACGTATTCGCCCAGTTGCCGGGCGGCGTGCTCGGCGCGTTCTTCCTAGTGATGCTGGTGATCTTCCTGCTCGGTTTCATTCTCGACTTCATCGAGATCACCTTCGTGGTGGTACCGATTGTCGGGCCGGTGCTGCTGGCCATGGGGCTGGACCCGATCTGGCTGGGCGTGATGATCGCGCTCAACCTGCAAACGTCCTTCCTCACACCGCCCTTCGGCTTCGCGCTGTTCTACCTGCGCGGCGTAACGCCCAAGTCGGTGCCCACCAGCACCATTTACAAGGGCGTGGTGCCGTTTATCCTGATTCAGCTGGCCCTGCTGGTTATCGCCTACCAGTTCCCGGGGTTGATTACCTGGTTGCCGGAGCAGGTGTACGGCAAGTAACACTGCAGCGATCCAAGCAAACGCCCGTCCTTGTGACGGGCGTTTTGCATTAGCCCACATGGAACTGTTCGCCCTGACAGGCTCCAATAGCGAAACCCCTTTTCAAGAGTCCGCCCCATGACCACTGCCCATATCGAACGAATCGACCTGGATGCTCTGACCGCCTGGCGCATCCGCCGTGGCGCCCATGAGCTGGTAATCACCCAGCAGGGCGCCCAGGTGCTCAGCTACCGTCAGGATGACCAGCCACCGCTGATCTGGCTCAGCGAACAAGCCGCCTACGCGCGCGGACAAAGCGTGCGTGGCGGCATACCCGTCTGCTGGCCCTGGTTCGGCGCGCTGGAACGCAACCCGCAAGCGGTACAGGCGCTGCATGGCGAACCGCTGGCTGCCCCCGCGCACGGCGGCGTACGCAGTCTCGACTGGCAACTGCTGGGCATCGACAGTCAGGATGACGCCGTCATCATCCAGTTCGCCCTCGATACCCGCCAGCAACCGCTGCCTGATTGGCCCCATGCCGCACAGCTCAACCTGCGTGTGCGCCTGGACGAACGCCTGCACCTAAGTCTGTGCACCGACAACCCAGGCCCCCAGCCATTAGTCCTCAGCCAGGCGCTGCACAGCTACTTCGCCGTCAGCGATATTCGCCAGGTGCATGTCGAAGGCCTGGCGGGTTGTCGCTATGTGGAAACCCTCGAAGACTGGCAGCAGCGCGAGCAGCACGGCGAGTTGCGCTTCACCGGCGAAACCGACCGCATTTACCTGGACACCCCGCCGACCCTGAGCATCGTCGACCCCCTCTGGCAGCGCCGCCTGCAGCTGCATAGCAGCGGCTCACGCTCGGCAGTACTGTGGAATCCATGGATCGACAAAGCCCAGCGCTTGTCGCAATTCGCCGATGACGCCTGGACCGGCATGCTGTGCATCGAGCACGCCAATGTGCTCGACGATTGCATCACCCTCGCCCCAGGTGAGCAGCACCGGCTGGAAGTAAGCCTGTGGAGCGAGGCGCTTAAGTAGCCTTAGGCCATCACTATTAATGGATGCCAGAAAATATGGCATTCATCACAAATTCGCACTGCGCAGCATATTAAGCGTGAAGTAATACCACTTTGACAGTAAGCAATTGCTTACAAGTTGCGCAGTAATTTCCTACATAAATGGCATCACTTGTTACTTGTAAAAATAGTATCAAGATCGCAACAAATAGCCTCCTTAAAGACAAATAGACCAATGGTCTCCACTGATACCTGCTTCACACTTTCCTGGGTTGCCGAGAGGAACTCATAGGGCTAGGATGCCCACCTTACAAGGTTCTGCGCAACTTTCTGCGCAATGAAAGTGCGCAAGAAGTTGCGCACTTGGCAGTAACGGTAGATATACAGCTGCTTTATTACCTACTTGCCCAAGCTCACGGATGAGTCACCCATGACCTACTCAAGCACGCTCACCAGTCATTATTTAGAGCTCGCAAAATCCCCCATTAATCAGGAGGACTTTGCCGGTAATGACGTGCGTTATTCCAGTGAATATGAAGCACTGGAAAACGAGCTGGGGAAGGCTGTTGCTCTGCATGAAACAGGCGGTATCGACTGGCAGAAAGTCCGCGAACACAGCGAGACACTGCTCAGCGCTCACTCCAAAGATCTGCGCGTCACCGCCTGGCTGATCTGGGGCCTGTACCAGCGTGAATCCTTCGCCGGCCTGCAGGCTGGACTGAGCATGCTGCACTATCTCTGCCTCAATCATTGGGCCGAGCTTCACCCACGCAAACCACGCACCCGCGCAGCAGCCATCACCTGGTTGCTACCGCGAATGGAACAGGCACTCGCAGACCACGTGCCGATTGGCGAACAACTCCCCCTGTTTCGCAGCCTGGCCGAACAACTGCGCGCGCTGGAAGGCTGCCTGTCTGACCACTTGGGTGACGACGCCCCCTTGCTGCTACCGCTGTGCAATCGTCTCGACTCGCTGGTCAACCGCGCCAGCCAGGGCAAACCGGAGCCCGGCAGCGTCGGCGCGGCCATTGCCCAGGTCAAGCAGGTGGCCAGCCAGATGCTGGCGCCGGGCGCGCCCGTCGACAATGAAAAGGACGCGCATAAAACCCTGCGCGCCCTGCAAGACCACGCCCGCCCGCTGTGCGCCTACTGGCTGAAACAGAAAGCCAGCGACCTGCGCGCCCTGCGCCTGGCGCGCACCCTGCTCTGGCTACCGATCGACAGCCTGCCGGAACGCAACGCCGAACAAATCACCGCCCTGCGCGGCCTACCCGCCGACAAACTGACCAGCTATCAAGAGCGCTACCAGAACGGCCAGTACGCCGACCTGCTGGTCGATCTGGAGGCCAGCATCGCCCGTGCGCCGTTCTGGCTCGATGGCCAGCACCTGGTCTGGCAGTGCCTGCAAGAGTTGGGCGCCGAGCAAGCCATGCGTGAAGTGGAAATCCAACTGGCGCTGTTCATGCAGCGCATGAGCGGCCTGGAAGACTTGCGCTTCCATGATGGCAGCGCCTTCGCCGATGCCCAGACCCGCGCCTGGCTGAGCTCCCACGTGATGCCCCACGTCCAGGCGCCGATGAGCGAAGCCGCTCCGGCCGCCAACGACGGTGGCAGCCTGCCGGCCTGGGACATCGCCCTGCAGGAAACCCTGCCCAAGCTGCGCAAGGACGGCCTGAAAAGCGCCGTGCAGCAACTCAAGCTCGGCCTGGCACAGGCCCGTGGCGGCCGTGAACGCTTTTTCTGGCAGCTGACCCTGGCGCGCCTGTGCTACAGCGCGAAGAAATACGACCTGGCCAAGACCCAACTCGAATCGCTCGATCAGACGCTACAGGCCTCCGGCCTCGGCGACTGGGAACCCGATCTCGCCCTGGACGTACTGCGCATGCTGCACAGCTGTTGTGAGCTGTTGCCGCAGAACCACGCAATACGTGAAAGCAAGGAAGAGATCTACCGCAGGTTGTGCCACCTCGATCTTGAAGTGGTACTGGACTAGGCCCTCGGGCCATAACCGTAACGGAGAAAGACCATGGCCAAAGAAGGCTCGGTAGCCCCCAAGGAACGCATCAACGTCACTTTCAAACCCGCCACCGGCGGTGCTCAGGAAGAGATCGAACTGCCACTGAAACTGATGGTTCTGGGTGACTTCACCCAGCGCGCCGACGATCGCAAGATCGAAGACCGCAAGCCGATCAGCATCGACAAAAACAGCTTCGACGAAGTGCTGGCCAAGCAGGAACTCAACCTGACTTTCGCCGTCCCTAATCGTCTGCAAGACGACGCCGAAGGCGACGACATGGCCGTGCAGCTGCGCATCAACTCGATGAAGGACTTCAACCCGGCCAACCTGGTCGAGCAAGTGCCTGAGCTGAAAAAGCTGATGGAACTGCGCGACGCCCTGGTGGCCCTGAAAGGTCCGCTGGGTAACGCCCCGGCCTTCCGCAAGGCAATCGAAAGCGTACTGGCCGACGACGACTCGCGTGACCGTGTACTCGGTGAACTCGGCCTGGCTGCCCAAGGCAAGCTGGACTCCTGATTCAATTAACAAGGAAGCTAATTCATGAGCACTAGTGCAG
>JAHJYA010000124.1 GCA_018826895.1 Gammaproteobacteria bacterium | reverse complement strand
TGCTTTGGGAGCAGGATGTCAGGAGTTCGAATCCCCTTACCCCGACCATTTTTAGGGTCGTTAGCTCAGTTGGTAGAGCAGTTGGCTTTTAACCAATTGGTCGTAGGTTCGAATCCTACACGACCCACCATTTCAAGCTTGCTTGAAAATAAACAACCCGCCTAAATGGCGGGTTTTTTATTGCCCGTAACTATCTCAATTGAGCCAACCACCTACGTGTCTGCTGCCGTTTCGTGTGCGGCCCCGTCCGTAGGACTCCGGCGCGGCCGCAAGCTTCGCGAACAAATTCGCTCCACTGGCCTTCAACGCCACAAAAAAACGGGCGGCGGCGTTATGTCGCTTGCCGATAAAAACAACCTGACAGGCAGTACGCGTCAGCACGGCTTCACCGTCCCCGTAGGAGCGAATTTATTCGCGATGCTTTCAGCGTGCGCGAGGCTTATCGCGAATAAATTCGCTCCTACAGATGCTGTTTTGTGGCCTCAGTGCAGCTTGAGGCGCGGCTCGGTACCTCGGCTGATGCGGTCACCGAGCATCAGGGCGGCGGTGCGCAGCGGGCCGTAGAGTGCGACCTGATGCATGCGGTACAGCGAGACATAGAACATCCGCGCCAGCCAGCCTTCGAGCATCACGCTGCCTGTGAGGTTGCCCATCAGGTTGCCCACTGCCGAGAAGCTCGACAGGGAAATCAGTGAGCCGTAATCGCGGTAGCGGTATTCGGGCAGTGGCTGGCCGTCGATGCGCAGCTTCAGCGAGCGCGCTAGCATCGAAGCCTGCTGATGGGCGGCCTGGGCGCGCGGTGGCACGTTACGGCCCTCGCTGCCTGGCTGGGGGCAGGCGGCGCAGTCGCCAAAGGCGAAGATATTGTCGTCTCGCGTGGTTTGTAGCGTCGGGCGTACCTGTAACTGGTTGATGCGGTTGCTCTCCAGGCCAGCTAGATCCTTGAGAAAACCCGGCGCTCGGATACCGGCCGCCCAGACCTTGAGCCCGGCGGCGATATGCTCGCCCTGTTGGGTAATCAGGCCATCGCGGGTGACCTCGCTCACTGCTGCATTGGTCATCACGGTCACACCCAGTTTTTCCAGGGTGCTGTGCACCGGCTTGCCGATGCGCTCCGGCAATGCCGGCAGCACGCGTGGGCCTGCCTCAATCAGGGTGATGCGCATGTCTTCCGGGCGGATCTGGTTGAGGCCATAAGCCGCCAACTGGTGGGCGGCGTGGTGCAACTCGGCGGCCAGTTCGACTCCGGTGGCGCCGGCACCGACAATCGCGATACTCAGTTGGCCGGGCTCGGGACTCTGCCCGGAATGGGCGCGCAGGTATTGGTTGAGCATGCGCTTGTGAAAACGTTCGGCCTGCTCGCGAGTATCGAGGAACAGGCAATGCTCCGCCGCACCCAGGGTGCCGAAATCATTGGTGGTACTGCCTACGGCGATCACCAGGGTGTCGTAGGGCAGTTCGCGTTCCGGCACCAGCACCTCACCCTGTTCGTCCAGGCTGGCCTCCAGGTGGATGCGGCGTTGCTCACGGTCCAGGCCGGTCATGCGACCGAGTTGGAACTCGAAGTGGTTCCACTTGGCCTGAGCCACGTAATTGAGTTCGTCGCCACTGGAGTTCAGTGAGCCGGCGGCGACTTCATGCAGCAGGGGTTTCCAGATGTGTGTGAGGTTGGCGTCGACCAGGGTGACCTGGGCCTTGCGCCGTTTGCCCAGGGTCTTACCCAGGCGAGTGGCCAGCTCCAGGCCGCCGGCGCCGCCGCCGACGATCACAATTCGATGGGACATGCAGGTGCTCTCGTAAGGTTTGATAAAACCGCGGAGCCGAGCGGGCGAGCGCGAGGCAGCTCATAGCACCAATCGACTCAGAAGACGACTGAGGACACCCAGGCCGACGACCACCAGCAGAATCACGCCAAGCAACCGCCACACCCGAAAGGGTTGGCGCTCAACTTGATGCTGGGGGGCGCTCAGGTAGTGATCGACGCGTTGCTGGTCTTCGGGACTCAAACGACTGGTCATGGGCACCTCAAGAATTGTCGGCATTTTAGGGCTTGTCATCACGCGAGGCGAGCTGCAATGCGCAACAGCGACCGTCGGCGCAAGGCTGCGTCTGCAAGCGCGGCTGCATGCAGCATAGTCGTTAGGGCTAGGCAGCGTTTCGTTCTCGGCAGCAGAAGTAGGCGATGCCTCGAATGAACTGTCGCATCGTTGTTGGAGCGAAGGGGGCGCCTAGCCTTTATTCGCGATGTCCCATTGAGTGTTACAACCCGGTGCAGGCCATAAACGCAACATCTGGTAGGAGCCCCGCCTCGGGGCGAATCGATTGCAGCCATTCAGTTGCTTCGGCTTTGCGCATGGCATTCGCCACGGGGCGCGGCTCCCAAGCCGTAGCCATGGATTGGCCTTATAGCGGTTCGAGGGTGAGGCGGTCATCAAGGCGGATGATGCCGGTCTGCAGCACCCGGGCGGTAATGCCGCCGTGGCCGCGCACGGCCTGGAAGGTGCCCTCACCAAGGCGGGCTTCCAGGCGCGCACAAGGCTGGCACCAACCGGTGGTTTCCAGAATCGCCTGACCGATGCGAAAGCGCCGGCCCTTGAGGCTGAACAGGTTGATACCGCTGACGGCAATATTGCGCCGCAGGTCGCGCGGGTGGATAGCCTGGTCGCCATCACGGTCGAGCAGGGCGCTGATTACGGCCATGTGTTCCCACTGGATCAAGGTCACCTGACGGGCGTTACGTGGGCCTGGGCGGCTGTGGTCGCCGGTCAGGCCGGCCTCGCGGCGTGCCTCGACCGCATCAAGTTCGAGCATGGCTTCGCGCGAGGCGGGGCGCACGCCAATCCAGCGTACGCAGCCGGTTTGCGGGACGGCAGCGATCAGAGCTTGCAAGGGGCTGAGCATGTGCAGCGGATGTCCATTGTCAGTCAAAGTGAGGCTGGGCGTTATATGCACCGATTTAGCCCGTGTAGGCGCGAATTTATTCGCGATTGTGCCGCGAATTCGCGAATAAATTCGCTCCTACAAGGGGGCACCCGTCAACGCACACCTAAGGCACGTCACAGGCTGATACCCACATCGAAAAGAATGCTGCGCCCGAGATTGCGGCGCAGAAAATCGGGGGCCTGCGGATGGGCGAAGAGCACCCGCGCGAAGGTCGGGCCGACCAGCGATAACGAACGCCAGCCCTGGCGCAAAAACTCCGTAGGCGGCGGGAAGTGGCTGTTGAAGTCGGGCATGGCACGCTTGAGGCTGACGAAGGCGACCAGGTCCAGCTCGCCGAGGTCCAGGCTGCGTTCGCGGTAGTTGTGCGCCTTCTTGCGCAGTGTCGGAGCCAGGCGCTCCTGCAGCTCACGGGCACCGATGCGTCGTGGCTTGGCTTCGCGGCGTACCAGTTGGCTCAGGGAGAACGCGCTGCGCCGCCGTTCAAGCTCGGCGCGCCACTCATCATTTAGGCGCCGGCCCTCGTCGAGTACAAAAAACACCTCGAAGTTCGCTTCGCGAAACAGTACATCGGGCGGTTCCTGAGGGGCGGCGCTGAACTCATCGAGGCGATGGCTGACATTGAGTGCTTGCAGCAGGCGTTGGCACACCCACCGTTCGCGCTCCCACTTGCGGGCGTTGGACAGAAAGGCGTTGGCTTGTTCGGCCTGGTACGTGAGCAGGCGCAGGTAATCCGAGTCATCCATGGGCTGAGCTTAGCCTGAGCCGGGGTCGGCTCGAAAGCGCCCTGTGCGTTGTGCGCGGCTGTGACCATCGGTCGCGCCGCGTCCGACGTTGGCGGGTTTAGCCGGTCGGGGATGGGTGTAAACTGCCACGCTACTGCCAAACGGGGTCGTCTCGATGATCGCTGCCGAACTGCTATCGACCACCAGCCAGGTCATCGGTTGGCTGTTGTACCTGCCGGTGCTGCTCTGGGCCATTGCCCGTGCGCCCTGGGTCGAGCTGTTCAGTGACTTGCGTCGCCAGCACCTGCTGTTCGGCACCGCCCTGGCGTTGTTCGTCCTCTGGCTGGTGCGCCGCGACTTTGACTCCGGGCTGTCTTATCACTTTATTGGCATGACCGCCGTGACCCTGCTGCTCGACTGGCCGCTGGCGATTCTGGCCGGGCTGGCCGCACAAATTGGCATGCTGCTGTTGGGGCGTCACGACCTCGCTGCCCTGGGCATGAATGGCGTGCTGCTGGTGCTGATCCCAGTGGCGGTAACCGAGTACTGCGCGCTACGGGTCGAGAGGGCGCAGCCGCGTAATCTGTTCGTCTACATCTTCTTTTGCGGGTTCTTTCCGGCGGCGCTGGCGATGCTGCTGTGCATCGTCGCCGGCCTGGGGGTGCTCTGGGTCGATGGGTTGTTTCCGATGCCGCCCTGGCTTGACGACTTTGTCGGTTACCTCTGGCTGATCGTGTTTCCCGAGGCCTTTATCAACGGCATGATCGTCACCGCGTTGGTGGTGTTCTACCCGGACTGGCTGGAAACCTTCAACCGCAGTCGCTACCTCTCGGTGCCCTGGAAGGACGACGACCCCCCGCGCTGACTACTGACCCAGGTCAAACCCTCTGTCGAGAGGCGTGGCACCGTAGTGTTTTCAGGTGCGAGTGGAGACGAATCGATGGGGATGCATGAATGGGCCAGGGCTCACATCGAGCAAGCCCTGAGCGACGCCAGCCAGACGGGGCTCGACCCGGCTTTGGCGTTGCGCGCGCTGCTGAGCGGGGTAGTCGAGCGCAGCCGGCAACAGCGCAGTGCGGCCGACCTGGCCGGTGAGCTGCAGTTTCTTGCGGACAACCTGGACGACTCGCGTGACTATGCCTTTATGCGGCCTTGAACTGCGCGGGCTCAGTGGCGACGGGGCGGCTGGTCTTCGGAAAACACGTCGTCTTCCAGCTCATTGCCGGGGATCGCATGGGCCTCGGAGGCCCAGGCCCCCAGGTCGATGAGTTTGCAGCGCTCGGAGCAGAACGGTCGGTTCGGGCTTTGCGCACTCCATTCGACCGGCGCGGCGCAGGTCGGGCAGGCAACTACTGGGGGTGTGCTCATGATTGGCCTCCACGAAGACTCAAATAAAACTGGTGCAGGCGCGCGACTTCCTCGCGCAACCATTGGGTGTCACGGTCATTGATCAGCACGTCATCGGCATGCCGCAGGCGTTCTTCGCGGCTGGCTTGGGCCTTGATGATGGCCTCGACCTGTTCTGCCGAGGCCTGGTCGCGCTGCATGGTGCGTTGCAGTTGCAGGTGTTCGGGTGCATCCACCACCAACACACGCTGGGTCAGGGCCTGTTGGCCTGACTCGACCAGCAGCGGCGACACCAGGATGGCGTAGGGTGAGTCGGCCTTGGCCAGATACGCGGTAATCTCCTGGCCGATCAGCGGGTGCAGCAGGGTTTCCAGCCAGCGGCGTTGCGCGGCATCGGCGAAGATCAGCCGGCGTAGCGCCGCGCGATCCAGCTCGCCACTGGCCTGCAATACACCAGGGCCGAAATGCTCGACGATCCTGGCCAGCGCCGGTCGCCCAGGTTCGACCACCCAGCGTGCGGCATGATCGGCATCCACCAGATGCACGCCCTGCTCGATAAACAGCTCAGCCACCGCGCTCTTGCCGCTGCCAATGCCGCCGGTAAGGCCGAGAATCCAGGGGGTCGTCATGGCGCGTAGGGCTCGTCAGTCATCAACAGGCCGCCGATTGTAGTGCAGGCGACTACCACCTGGCGAACCGGGGCGTGCAGTGGATCGCCTGAGTTGCGCATGGCGTGCGTCACCGTCCACGATAAATAGTGTCCGTTCAGCGAGAATGTGGATAAGCCCAAAAGCTTCGCGCCGAGGCGGCGCTCCTACGGGCCTGCGGCGTTCGCAAAACCTCGTAGGAGTCGCGCCCCGCGGCGAATCGTAAGTGCGCCGCCATTCGAGAGGTCGTTAGCGGAAGCCGGCGAACTGCAAGTAAGTGCTGGTGATGGCATCGCCCCAGAGCAGGGCGATCCAGCCGGCGATCGCCAGGTAAGGGCCGAAGGGGATCGGTGTACTGGTTTCGGCATTGCGCAAGCGCAGCATGATCATCCCGAGAATGGCACCGACCAGTGACGACAGCAGGATGGTCAACGGCAGTACCTGCCAGCCGCCCCAGGCGCCGAGCAGGGCGAGCAACTTGAAGTCACCGCGGCCCATACCCTCTTTGCCGGTGACCAGCTTGAACAACCAGAACACCGTCCACAGGCTCATATAGCCGGCGACTGCGCCCCATAGCGCATCACTGAGGCTGGTAAACACGCCAAAAGCATTGGCGATCAGCCCCAGCCAGAGCAACGGCAGCACTAAGGCATCCGGCAGCAGTTGATGATCAGCATCGATCAGACTCATCGCCAGCAAACCCCAGGTCAGCACCAGTGCAGTACCCGCCTGCCAAGTAAAACCAAAGTGCCAGGCTACGTAGGCCGAGAGCAGGCCGCAAGCCAGCTCCACCAGCGGGTAACGCAGGCTGATCGGTGCTTTGCAGCTCGAACATTTACCGCGTAAGAACAGATAGCTAACCAGCGGGATATTTTCCCACGGCCGAATCTCGTGGCTACAGTGCGGGCATTGCGAATTAGGCAGTACCAAGTTGAAGGGCGCTTCCTTTGGGCCAGCAGGCAGCTCCAATATCTCCCGTGCTTCGGATCGCCACTCGCGCATCAGCATTTGCGGAAGGCGGAACACGACTACGTTAAGAAAGCTGCCAATCAGTAGGCCAAGTAGCAGGGCGCATAAAACAAAGGCCAGCGGTTGGCTGGCCAGGAAGTTGAGAAGGTGCATGCTTAGCCAACCACCTTGCCCAATTGAAATATTGGCAGGTACATGGCAATAATCAAACCACCAATCAAAACACCCAAGACGGACATAATCAACGGCTCCATCAAGGCTGTGAGATTGTCGACGAGATTATCTACCTCATCTTCATAAAATGTTGCTACTTTGTCGAGCATTTGATCAAGTGCGCCAGACTCTTCACCAATTGCCGTCATTTGTATTGCAAGACTTGGAAATACTCCTGTAGCACGCATGGAGAAGTTAAGTTGAGTGCCGCTGGAAACATCTTGTTTTATCGTGTTTACAGCATTTTTAAATACTATGTTGCCTGTGGCTCCTGCGACTGAGTCTAGTGCCTCGACCAATGGCACGCCGGCAGCAAAAGTAGTTGATAGTGTTCGGGAATAACGAGCGACAGATGATTTATAAACTATATCGCCAACTACTGGTAATTTGAGTGTTAAACGATCTAGCCCATTTCGGAATTTTTCGGACTTTGAGTATGCTGTCTTAAAGGCGTATGAAATTACTAAGAAAACTACAATAAATGCAAGCCACCAATTTTGTAGCCCTTTTGACATTGCTACAACAATCTGGGTGAATGCTGGTAGTTCGGCGCCAAAACTCTTGAACACTTGGTCGAAAGCTGGGACTACTTTTATCAAAAGAATGCCGGTTACGATAATGGCAACTACTATGACGGCTATTGGGTATGTCATTGCTTTTCGTATTTTTGCTTTTAAAGCCTCGGTTTTTTCTTTGTAGATGGCAACCCTCTCGAGTAAGGTTTCTAGCGCCCCAGCCTGTTCGCCGGAATCGACAAGGTTGCAATAAAGGTCGTCAAAATACTGCGGCTGTTTGCGCAGGGAATAGGCAAAAGAGTTACCTGCTGCAACTTCTTGTTTTAGATTGTCGACCAGCTTTCGCATATTTGGGTTTTCAAAGCCCTCGCTAATTATGTCAAAGGACTGTAGCAATGGTACGCCAGCCTTCATCATCGTTGCCATTTGCCGGGTGAAAAGGGCAATGTCCAGCGGCTTGACCTTCTTGCCTTTGCTAAAAATCGAGATGGCTTTTTTGCGCACTTTGGTCGGATTGATGCCCTGCTTGCGCAGTTGCGCCTTGACTAAAGCTGGGTTCTGTCCAGTAAGCTCGCCCTTGACGACGGAGCCCTTTCTGTCCTTGCCTTCCCAGGTAAACACACTGGTCTTGAGCGCTTTTGCTGCCATGGTTAATCCTTGGTCACGCGGTTGACTTCCTCGAGGCTGGTGATGCCTTGCATGGCTTTTACCAGGGCCGAGGTACGTAGATCATTAAAGCCGTCTATGCGCATCTGGTTGGCAATATCGATGGAGTTGCCTTCCTCCATGATAATCCGCTGCAGGGCTGCCGTGTTTTTAACCACTTCATAAATTCCGACACGGCCTTTGTAACCGCCGTTGCAATTTTCGCAGCCAACGGGGCCGTAAATCTTGAAGGTGCCGATCTTGTCTTCCGGGAAGCCTTCCTCAAGCAACGCCTCACGGGGGATCACGATTTCCTTTTTGCAGCTGCTGCACAGCTTGCGCGCCAGGCGCTGGGCGATGATCAGGTTGACCGAGGTGGCGATATTGAACGAGGGCACGCCCATATTGCGCAAGCGTGTCAGGGTTTCTGCAGCGCTGTTGGTATGCAACGTCGACATCACCATATGGCCGGTCTGGGCAGCCTTGACCGCGATGGAGGCGGTGTCCAGGTCGCGAATCTCCCCGACCATGATGATATCCGGGTCCTGGCGCAGGAAAGACTTCAGTGCAGCGGTAAAGTCCATACCCTGTTTGGGGTTGACGTTGACCTGGTTGATGCCCTCCAGGTTGATTTCTACCGGGTCTTCTGCGGTGGATATATTCACATCGACGGTGTTGAGAATATTCAGGCCGGTGTACAGCGACACCGTTTTGCCCGAGCCGGTCGGGCCGGTTACCAGAATCATGCCTTGAGGTTGCTTGAGCGCTGAGAGGTATAGCTCTTTCTGCGATTCCTCATAGCCCAAGGCATCGATGCCCATCTGCGCACTTGAAGAATCGAGAATCCGCATCACGATCTTCTCGCCCCACAGTGTCGGGCACGTGCTTACGCGAAAGTCGATGGACTTGGTTTTGGAGATGCGCATCTTGATGCGCCCATCCTGGGGTTTGCGCCGTTCCGAGATATCGAGTGCCGCCATTACCTTAAGGCGTGCGGATATTCGCGGTGCTAGCTGAATGGGCGGACGGGCGACCTCATGCAGAATGCCATCGGTACGAAAACGCACTCGGTAACTCTTTTCGTAAGGCTCGAAGTGCAGGTCCGATGAACCGGCCTTGATCGCATCCAGCAGCATTTTATTGACGAAGCGCACCACTGGAGCATCGTCGGCATCCTGATTGCCATCGTTAATGGGCTTTTCATCGCTGCTCGCTTCGACATCAATACCGTCCAGGTCGATATCGCTCATATCGCCCAGGCCGCCATCAGCTGAATCGAAAAGTTTGTCGATAGCCGAGCCGAGCTTGTCATCTTCGACCAGAATTGCCTCGGTATTCAGTCCGGTGCTGAACTGCACATCAGTAATCGCTTGGTGGTTGGTCGGGTCGGAGATTGCAATAAAAAGCTTATTACCGCGGCGCGACAGCGGCAGCACCCTATGCTGGCGCACCAGTTTTTCACTGATCAGCTCTTTCGGTTGCCCGTCCTTGTCCAGTGCGTTGAGGTCCAGATAGGCGATACCGAACTGCTCGGAGGCTAGTTCGACTAGGGCGCGGCTATTGACCAAGCGGTTTTGTACGAGGTAAGTCACCAACGACAGCTTATTTCGCTGCGCCTGCAGGTGTGCTTGCTGCGCGGTTTTCTCATCGAGCAGCTCCGCCAGAACCATTTGCTTGGCTAGGCCGGTAAGGATCACGGTATCGTTCATTTGAAGCTCCACAACAGTCTGTGCCTTATAGCCCAGTTACGCGCTCCTGCCAAACGCAGCCAGTATGGGTGACAAAAAATGGCAGCTACTGCCTGTATGTGCAGTGTTTCGGTAGATGAAAGTAGAAGAACAGGCTATGGCTTGTGTGATTTTTCAGGTTGGCACGAAGCATGCTGAGTGTTCTGCAGGTCACAGGCCTGCACACACTTCTTAGGAGATATCAAAATGAAAGCCCAAGCTCAAAAAGGTTTTACCCTGATTGAATTGATGATCGTGGTTGCGATTATCGGTATTTTGGCCGCCGTAGCCATTCCTGCTTACCGGGACTATATCGCCACCGCCAACGGTGGTGCGGCCATGAAAGGTATGGCCAACTTCGCCACCAAGGTTCAGGGTTGTATCCTGACCGGCGTAGGTTGTGGGTCAATCGGTGCTGAGTTGACTGCTGCGGGTATTACCGGCGCGGCACCAACTCAGGATAATCCTGCAACTTTGACTTTTCAAACTGACTCTTGCAGTGTTCAAGGTGTTTTTGCTGTGGATGGTAGTGTGGTGTGGACTGCTACGAATGTTGGGTCCGGGGCGACTCAAGAACAATGTGAGGAAGGTGCTGGTTTGAGCAGTTAAGTTAAACTGTAAAGTCAAGACGGAGAGCGCCCTGTTACGTAAGTAGCAGGGCGCTTTTTAATGAGTGTCAAATCAGGTGGGGATATGTTGAATGTGCGAGGTGCGCAAGGTTTCACCTTGGTAGAGCTTATTGTCGTAGTAGCAATCATAGGTGTGTTGGCAGCTTTTTCTATTCCCTTGTATCGAGATTTTATGGTTGTGACTTCTGGAGGTTCTGCAATGAAAGGGATTTCGGCTTTTTATAGCAAGGCGATAATTTGTCAGCAACTGGGGAGGTGTGAAGGATTGCAGCAGGATGCGGACAAATTGGTTGAGTTAACGATTGTACCTGCCCCTGCGCAAGGCCAAGCGTTCAGTCTGATTTGGCGTAGTCGCGACGACTTTTGTGAGGTGACCGCTGTATTGGGCGTTGGAGGTCTGGTTGAGTATTCGGTTGTTTCAGCGGGGCGAGGTGATGATCGTTTGTGTCGCCAAGGTGCCGGTGTAGGTTCATGATTATTCTGATTGATGTGGTTTTTTGGGGCCGATAATTAAAATGAAATGGAGTTTTTTAATTTTTCTGCAGGGAATCATTTCCGCGCTATTGTTAGCTGTAGTTATGCCAAATATGCTGCTTTGGGGGGCGTCTGAGTATTTTGGAGTAGGGCGTACGGCGCTGAATATTGACTATTTTTTTGTTTTGGCTGCGCTGACGCTAGGTTGTTGGCGATTGAGTGTCTTTTTATTGATTTTTATGATGTCGATTGATTTTTTGAGTATGGTTGTGCAGGTTTTTCCTTTCATGCGTTTTGAGGATCTGCTTTACTTGTCAAGCTTTATATGGGTTGCGCCGGTTAGTTATAGGGTGTGGTTGGTGTGCGCTGTCTTAATTGTTTTTTTAGGGGTGTTTTTTTTATATCGTATACGGCATAAATTGGTTCGCGAATCTTCTCTTTTCGTGTTGCTTTTAGGTTTTTTTTGGTTTCAGGTTGAAAGTGTCGAGGATAGAAGTCGTTTTTGGCGAGTTGCTGATCTTAATGCTATAAGTAGCCAGTCCGCTGTTTTCTTTAATGGCAGGCTTTCTCCTTTTTTGAGTAATTTTTCCGGAGCGGATAGTGCGTTGGGTGAGTACTATGGAAAAGCCGCTTCCGATCAGTGGCGCTCGGAATGGCAAGAAGGTTTGCTGGGTGAGCGGCTGTTGTTGATAGTCAATGAGTCATGGGGAATGGCAAATAATTCAGAGGTTAATGATTATTTGTTGAGCTTCCTCAGATCTGCTCCAATTGTGGAACTCAAGACTGGGGAGTTATACTTTAAGGGGGCGACAGTTGCTGCAGAGTTGCGCGAGTTATGTCGCCTGCACCCTAATCATTTCGGTTTTCGTGATGCATACAATCGCTTGAAGACATGCCTGCCCGCGCAATTAGATTCTGCTGGTTATAAAACCCATGCCATGCATGGGGCTACTGGTATGATGTATGATCGTAGAGACTGGTATTCTGGAGCCGGGTTTTCTGAAGATGTTTTTTTTGAAGATATGTTGCCGGAACGTCGTTGCTATTCTTTCCCCGGTGCCTGTGATGTGGATTTGCGTGATCGAGTTGAAGGGTTTTTTCGGGTTAAAGGAAAGCGCTTTTTTTATTGGTTAACTTTGAATACCCACTCAATATATGATGAGCGTGATCTTTTTGTCGATTTAGTGCCTTGTTCTAAGTTTAATATTGATCCTAGTAGCGAGTCGTGTCGAAATTTTAAGCTGCAGGCGCAGTATTTTTCTGCTCTTGGGGAACTTTTGCGCAGTCCAGATATGTCAGGTGTGGATGTATTGTTGGTTGGTGATCATGAGCCGCGCTTCCGTAATCAGTATGAAAAAGGCCTGTATTATGCTACCGGTAAGGTGCCTTGGGTGCGATTTAAGGTTTCTGATATTCTTCCTTTGGCTGGGAAGAATTAGTGGGGCTTTAATGGTCTTGGCAAAAGCTGGTTGGTTACTTGCGGCTGGTTGGTTTTTAATCCTTGCCAGTTTTGAAAGCTGCGATTTTATCATGCGTAATCAAAGTGCCCACATGCTTCTGTATTGTATTTGTAGACGCCGCAAGCAACTTGCAGTGGCTATTTTCATACTAAGACTACCCTCTACTATTTGCCAGAAAATATCTGTGCGCCATTCAGAAGTTCGACAGTGTGAGCAGGGTAAACAACTACGCTGTGTTCTTCTTTAGGTCACGGAAGCGTGTTTTCGCATAACAGAATTTTATGCTTGGTCACCCGGAGCAGATGCTCGAAAATTGACGCGCGCTTTGGCTTTGACTTTCTCGATCTTGCGCCTTAGTTTTATTATATTGTGCTGATTTTGCTCAGCGTCTTGTACGCACTGCGGTGTTGGCAGCTTAGCCGATTGCTTCGCGATCTGCATGTTTTGGTCGCTTCTCGATGCCGGCTTAGCCCGCGTCGGCACAGACCGTTTTTTCTCGCTGTGCAGAAATTTCTCGATTTAGAAAACAAACTGCAATGTTAGCTGTCGTGCCTGCTAGGCTGTACACTAATCCCGACCCGTCATCGACGCAAATGTGTCTTCATGCCAAATTAATACTTGTACCCTTCTGGGGCTTGTGCATTTTTCTTAAAGCAATCAACCATAATCAAATTAATTTTGACTCGGGATAATTGCTTGCGAGTTTTTTGTGCATGCCGGCATACTTTGCTTTATTTCGGCGAAGGTGATTGTAGTTTCTCAGGTGTCTCCGCGCCCGACCCAAGCTGCCGCGAAGTTGCGCTTACAACGCCAGCCGCATCGACAGATCAACCGCCTTCACATCTTTAGTCAGCGTCCCAAGCGACACATAGTCCACGCCAGTTTCGGCAATGGCGCGCAGGGTATGTTCGTTCACTCCGCCCGAGGCTTCGAGTTTGGCGCGGCCGGCGGTGAGGGTGACGGCGCGGCGCATGTCGTCCAGGGACAGTTCATCAAGCATGATGATGTCGGCGCCGGCCTCCAGGGCCAGGTGCAGTTCTTCGAGGTTTTCCACTTCTACTTCTACCGGTTTGCCGGGTGCGATGCGCCGTGCGGCGGCAACTGCCTGGGCGATGCCGCCGCAGGCGGCGATGTGGTTTTCCTTGATCAGGAAGGCGTCGTAGAGACCGATGCGGTGGTTGTGGCAGCCGCCGCAGGTGACGGCGTATTTTTGCGCCAGGCGCAGGCCGGGCAGGGTTTTACGGGTGTCGAGCAGTTTTACGGCGGTGCCGGCGACTAAGTCGGCGTAGAACTGGCTGCGGGTGGCCACGGCGGAGAGTGTCTGCAGGAAGTTCAGGGCGCTGCGCTCACCGGTGAGCAGAGCGCGGGCCGGGCCTTCGAGGGTGAACAGTACTTGGTCGGGTTGCACCCGTTCGCCATCGCGCACCTGCCAGTGCACGGCCACGCGCGGGTCGAGCTGACGAAAGACTCCGTCGACCCAGGCTGTGCCGCAGATAACGGCTGCGTCGCGGGTGATCACGCGCGCCTGGGCCAGGCGCTCGGCGGGAATCAGTTGTGCTGTCAGGTCGCCGCTGCCGATGTCTTCGGCCAGGGCGTGGCGCACGTTGCTGGTGATTTCGGCGGTCAGGTCGGCAAGGGTCAGGTTGGGCATATAAGGCTCCACGGGCAGAGCGGCGATTATAGGGGCTGTGGCCGGGCGCAGGTACGGTTGCCGTCTATGCTGCACAAACGAGTGTTGTGCAGGCAGGTGTCGTTCGTCGGCTTGTTATGTGGTTGAAGGGCTGGGGCTGAACCGGCAGCGTCTCGCTGAGTCCATAGAAATTGGACCAAGCGAGCAAGTGATGCGCATCTGTGACGTGGGTCATGTCTGCGAGAAATGCCTGCTTGGTATGCCGCTGGACATCCCTATAATGACCCCAAACCTATGAATGTTGACGCCAGGCCTTTGACGTTACGGACGACGTTCGGTGTGATCGCTGCGCAGGTCGGGTCGCCCAAGAGGGGCAGTCTGCAGGAGACTCGTAATGAAGACTGATGCGAACGTGGTCCACCTCACCAAGGTGGCCTCTGAGCACCCGCCCACTTCGCCGGTAGGAAGACTGCCCGTGGCGCTCATTCAAGTGCGTGACAAGGCTGCTGTGCAGCTCAAGCAAGCGCTGCAGGCGTTGTTCGACAACGCCGATGATACGCTCTTCGAGATGGCGGATCGGGCCACCAGTAATGCCGAGCAGAATGCCTTCTTCGAGGCGATGCGCGACTTGCGCCTCAAGCGCAAGAGCATCGAACGCGGCTTCTTGCAGAATGTCTTCGAGGCATTCGCCACCCTTAACCAATATGAAATTGGTCGGCCGGCGCCGCTCGATGCGGTGAGCTACGACAGCCTGTCGCTGGTGCAGAACGACGAGCTGGAAGAGTCGGTCGCCCAGGACGCCATGGTCGCCAAGGTCATGAGCCGCGACAGCCTGTCGCTTGGGCACCTGACCACCCGCTTGAATGCCATGGTCAGCAAGAAGCTGGATGACAAGAGCAACCCGCTCGGTCCTGCGGCATTGGTGGGGTTCTTTCTTCAGGCGTGCAGCAGCCTGGGGGTGGAGATCCGCGTCAAACTGATCATTCTCAAGCTATTCGAAAAATACGTACTGGGTGACGTCGGGCAACTGTATGCCGATGCCAACCAAGCGTTGGTCCAGGCCGGCGTACTGCCTGAGTTGAAATCGACTCCGCCGCGTCGCGCCAACGTTCGTGCACCGGCTGGCCGCTCGCCGGGCGAGACGGCCAGTGTGCAGGAGACCTTTGACGGCGAACTGGGCGATGAGGGCGTGCGCGAGGTGTTCGGTGCGCTACAGGCGTTGCTGTCCCAGGCGCGTGGCAGTGTCGTGCCGCAGCGCGATGTACCTGCCGATGCCATGCCGATTACCAGCAACGACCTGATGCGCCTGCTGTCGCACATGCAGCAGCGTGCACCGGTGCAAGTCAGTGATGACTTTGACCTGCGTGAGCAGCTCGAACAGCTCCTCAGCCGCGCCAGTGCCAAGAGTGGCAAGGCGCGGGTGGTGGGGGAAGTCGATGAAGATGTGATCAATCTGGTGTCGATGCTGTTTGAGTTCATTCTTGATGACCGCACCTTGCCGGATTCGCTGAAGGCCTTGATCGGTCGGCTGCAGATTCCCATGCTCAAGGTCGCAGTGCTCGACAAGACCTTTTTCAGCCGTGGCAGCCATCCGGCGCGTCGCCTGCTCAACGAGATCGCCTCCGCCGCATTGGGGTGGGGTGACCAAGATGAGGCGCAGCGCGACAGTCTGTACCTGAAGATTGAGCAGGTGGTGCAGCGTCTGCTCAATGACTTTGTCGATGATCCAACGATTTTTTCCGAACTGTTGGCCGATTTCCTGGCATTTACCGGGGATGAGCGGCGTCGTAGCGAGCTTCTGGAGCAGCGCACCCGTGACGCCGAGGAAGGCAGTGCCCGCGCCGAGCTGGCCCGCCGCGAGGTGGAGCATGCGCTGAACGAGCGCCTGCTGGGGCGCACGCTGCCGGAGGTGGTGGTGCGTCTGTTGCAGGATGCCTGGAGCAAGGTACTGATGCTCAGCTGCTTGAAACACGGCGTGAATTCGCCGGAGTGGGAAGCGGCATTGGCGACCATGGATGACTTGGTGTGGAGCGTCGAGCCCCATGAAGACCCGCAGTCGCGCATGCGTTTGCTGGAGTTGGTGCCAGGCTTGCTCAAGTCGTTGCGCGAGGGCATGGCCAGCGCGGCGTTTGATCCCTTCTCCACTGGGGAATTCTTCAACCAACTGGAGGTGCTGCATGTGCAGGCCTTCCAGCGCTTCAAGCGGGTGGTGCCAGAGGCCGAGAAGGCCCCGGCGAATGACGAGCAGATTGCTACGGATGCAGACGAGCTGAGCCTGCCGTTGCTTGAGCTGCCGCCAACTGAAGAAGAGCTGGATATGCCGGCGATGGTCGAGGTGGTCGAGGAGATTGTGTTGATCGCACCGGGCGAGAGCCGTTCGCCGGAACCCGAAACCGTCTTGCCGGATGACGATGAAGCGGTGGTGCAGGTGGATAACCTGCGTGTCGGTAGCTGGGTCGAGTTCCAGGAAGACGAAGAGCACAAGCTGCGTTGCAAGCTGGCGGCGATCATCAAGCCCACCGGCAAGTACATTTTCGTCAACCGCACCGGCATGAAGGTGCTGGAAAAGACCCGCATGGGCCTGGCCGTGGAGTTCCGCCGCAATGCCATCCGCCTGCTCGACGATGCGCTGTTGTTTGATCGTGCATTGGAGTCGGTAATCGGCAACTTACGCCGGATCAAGGGCGCTTAGCGTTACTCGCTCGTCGATGTTGCAATGACGCCGCCCTTTGGGGCGGCGTTTTTGTTTGGCTCTGTCCCAATAGGCTGTTGCATATCTGTAGGAGCGAATTTATTCACGAAATTCGCGGCACAATCGCGAATAAAGGCTAGGCGCCCACCTTCGCTCCTACACAGGTATCGCTTTGTTGCTGAGTCGCCACGGTACGGTCACCTGGCATGGGTGCCCGTCTGGCTGGCGGGCTGCTAGAGTGTGGGCCTGTCCAAGGAGCCTGTATGCAGCTCGATTCCCACAGTGGCTGGTGCCAGGGTGTGCAGCGTTGCCCGTCGCCCAATTGCAATGTGCGACCGGACGCTGAGGTGTCCCTGTTGGTGATCCACAATATCAGTCTGCCTCCTGGCCAGTTCGGTACGGGACAGGTGCAGGCGTTTTTCCAGAATCAGTTGTGTGGCGAGGCGCATCCGTATTTTGCCGGGATCGTGCACTTGCAAGTGTCGGCGCATTTTCTGATCGAGCGTGACGGCGCGGTCACCCAGTTTGTCTCCACCCTGGAGCGTGCCTGGCATGCCGGGGTGTCCTGCTTTGCCGGGCGGGAGAACTGCAATGACTTTTCCGTTGGTATCGAGCTGGAAGGCACGGATGAGTTGCCCTACACCGACGCGCAATATGCCGCATTGATTACGCTGACCCGCGAGTTGCAAAGGGTGCATCCGGCCATCACGCTGGAGCGAATATGCGGGCACTGCGACATTGCGCCCGAGCGTAAGACCGATCCGGGGCCGGCCTTCGACTGGTTGCGATTGCGCCGCGGATTGACCGACAGGAGTGAACTGTTATGAGTTTTCTGGTGTTGTTGCTGGTGCTCTGGGTAGAGAAGTTTTCCGCCTGGCGTGCCGTGATCCAGCAGGACGGGCCTTGGTTGCGCCTGCTGGCGCGAGCCGAGGCGCGCATCCAGGGCGAGGGTCAGCCCTGGTTGGCGCTGCTAACGGTTGTGGCGGCGCCGTTGCTGGTTCTGGCGTTGCTGTTGGTGGTGCTGTCCCCGCTGGCTTATGGCTGGCTGGCCTTGCCGGTGCATCTGCTGGTGGTGGTCTACAGCCTGGGGCGCGGCGACCTGCAGGCGGCGCTGGGGCCGTTCCGTGACAGCTGGCGGCGCGGCGACAGCGAAGCTGCTTATCTGGTGGCGCAGCGCGACCTGGCTCTGGAGGCCGAGAGCGAGCCCGCGCTGTTGCAGAGCGTACAGAAGCATCTGGTCTGGCAGGCCTACCAGAGCTTTTTTGCGGTGATCTTCTGGTACGCGCTGCTGGGGCCTTTGGCTGCACTGGCTTACCGGTTGTTGGCGCTGACCGTGGAGCATGCCCAGCATCCCCTCCTGCGTGAGCAGGCCGGCCAATGGCGGCATGCCTTCGACTGGTTACCGGCGCGAGTGCTGGGGGCGAGTTTCGCTCTGGTCGGCAACTTTGTCGGCGTCAGCCGCGTGCTGTTGCACGAGTTGCTGAGCTGGGACATTGGCGCCGCTCAGTTGGTCTACAGCGTGGGCCGGGCGGCCAGTGAGATTCCTGAACCGGTGATTGGCGAGGCAGGTGTCGGCACCCTCGACCAGTTGTGGCAGTTGCTGGTTCGCGCGGCAGTGCTCTGGTACGCCGTGTTTGCGGTCTGGACTTTGCTGCTCTAGCGCTTTGTCTTGCAGTCCTGATTTAAGGGTGGCGATGCCTTGGGTATCGCTTTCCAGGTATCGCTTGGTAGGGTGGAAAACCGCGCAGCGTTTTCCACCAAAGCCGCCGTTTCTGCAGATACCTGTGATCTCTGGTGCAGCACGCGTCTGCTGACAGCCCCCTCTATGCTGGCCTCAAGCCTTCTTAACCTTAAGTTACAGAGATTCACGTCGATACTTGCTATACAGAGTGGACGTGTCTCCGGCTAGCTCCGGCCGTTTGCTTAGCGCCCAGGCACACTCATAAAAATAATTAGAACTGGAGAGTCTCTGTGAAGACTGTGTTGTATCCGGCTATCGCGCTGATGAACCGTCTCAGTTTTGGGATGAAGTTTAGCCTGATTAGCGTGCTCTTCTTCGTGCCCATGCTGGTCACCAACTTCTATCTGGTGCGCGATTCCTATCGTCAATTCGTCAGTACCCAGGCGGCGCTGGACAGCCTCGACCTGCTCGGCAGCAGTTTGTTACTGCGCCGTGGCCTGGAGAACTATGCCGACCTGACTGAAATCAACGCGATGATTGGCCAGTCTGGGCAGGCCGGTGACCTTGAAAGCCGGATCGACCAATTGCACGCGGAGCTGGGCGCGCGCCTGTCTGCATTCGAGCCTGTAGCCCTGGAAGCCGAACAAGTCGAAGAGTTCATCACCCGTCGTGACGACATGATCGCCGGCCTGCAAGCGGTGCAGGCCGAGGCATCATTGCAAGGCAAGATCGCCCTGGCTGACAAGCTGCTGGGCAGTTCCCAGGTATTTATTCGCCTGATCGCCAGCCAGGCCGGGCTGAGCCAGGACCGTGAGCGGTCAGTACGGCAGATGAGCGAACTGGTGACGGTGATCACGCCAGGTATTACCGCGCCCTTGAGTGAAGGTCGCGCGCTCGGCGCTTATTCCCTGGCCCAAGGCTTTCTCAACTCTTCGGCCAGCACCCAGTTTGATGAGCTGCTGCTGGACCTGGAAAAACTCCATGGCGAATACGGCCTGAACCTGCAGGATGCCCTTAGCAGCAGCCCTGAAGCGCGCGCTGCGCTTGAAACACTGGCAAGCGCTAGCCAGGCGACCCTCAAGGACAGCGCCGTGTTCTTCGAAGACAAGGTGGTGGTGGCCGACACCCTGGATATGCCGTGGAACCAGTTCTACAGCGAGGTCAGCGATGCCATGGCCAAGACCTACGCATTCAATGACGGCGTGCTGGCGTTTCTTGACGAGCGCTTGCAGGCGCGGCTGCAGGAGAACCGCGCGCAGATGATCCTGCTGGTAAGCGCGCTGGTGCTGGTCTTTCTGCTGATCGTTTACCTGTACGGCGGTTTCTACGTGTCGACGCGCACCACACTCAAGCACCTGGGCCAGGTCATGGACAAGGTTGCGGCGGGTGATATGACCTTGAGCTTCCATGCACAGAGCCAGGATGAGCTGGGCGAGCTGGGGGAAGTGTTCAGCACCACGGTGAAGAAGATTCACGACCTGATCGAGCGGGTCGGCCAAACTGTGGCTGAAGTCGAGCGTCAGGCTGAGCGGGTCGAAGTGGTGTCGGGGGAGAGCAATCAGGCGGTCAACGGTCAGCGTAGCCAGATCGAGCAGGTCGCCACGGCAATGAACCAGATGTCCGCCACGGCCCAGGAAGTGGCGCGCAGTGCCGCTGCCGCGGTAAATAGCGCACAGAGCGTGAACCACGAAACCGTCGCCGGGCGCGCCCTGGTGGAAACTCAGGTCGGCAGCATCCAGCGCCTGGCCGGTGAGATCGACGAATCGGTTGTGGTGATCAACCAGTTGGCCAGCGACAGTGCCTCGATCAGCCAGGTGCTGGATGTGATCAAGGGCATCGCCGAGCAGACCAACCTGTTGGCCCTCAATGCCGCCATCGAGGCGGCGCGTGCCGGCGAGCAGGGCCGTGGGTTTGCCGTGGTGGCGGACGAGGTG
Source organism: Gammaproteobacteria bacterium (assembly GCA_018826895.1). GTDB lineage: Bacteria > Pseudomonadota > Gammaproteobacteria > Pseudomonadales > Pseudomonadaceae > Aquipseudomonas. Next base: position 32,972 of record JAHJYA010000124.1, on the reverse strand, counting down.
CGCAACCTGGCCAAGCGTACTCAGCAATCCACCGCCGAGATCGAGGCGATGATCGCGCGGCTGCAAGGTGGCGTAGGGGCGGCCGTCAAGGCAATGAACACCAGCCATCAGATGGCCGACAGTACGGTCAATGAGTCCGGCAAGGTGCAGCAGGCGCTGGAGAACATCCTCGGTGCGGTCGGCATGATCGTCGACCAGAACCAGCAGATCGCCGCCGCTGCCGAACAGCAGACTGCCGTGGCTCAGGATATCGATCAGAACATCGTGCAGATCAACCAGGCTGGTGAACGCACTGCCGAGGGCGCGAGCCAGACCGAGCAGGCCAGCCGCGAGTTGTCGGCGCTGGTCTCGCGCCTCAAGCAGTTGATTGGCGCGTTTCGGGTATGAGCGCGCTTGGCTTGGTAGCCTGAGTTGAGCGTAGCGACACCCGTACTAGTTGATTGCGGTTTAGAGTAGGAGCCGCGCCCCGCGGCGAATAGCGGCCATTCAGCGGTATGTCGACGAGTCCAAAAGCATCGCGAATAAATTCGCTCCTACAGGAATATGGCTACTGGTTGCTCCAGCCAAATAGTTCATAAGCGTTGCGGCGGCTGGCCTGGGCCAGGGTTTCGGGGGGGACGTTGAGGAGCTCGGCCAGGGCGCAGCAGATATCGGGCAGGTGTTCGGGGCTGTTGCGTTGATTGGGGTGCATGGCGGGCGCCATGTCCGGGGCGTCGGTTTCCAGCACGATGGCATCCAGCGGCAGGCGCTCCACCACCTTGCGCAAGCGATTGGCCTGGGGCCAGGTGGGGGCGCCGCCCAGGCCCAGTTTGAAACCCAGCTTGAGGTATTCGCGGGCTTCCTCATAGCTGCCGGCAAAGGCGTGGATAACCCCGCCGCGCGCGGGGCGATGCTGTTTGAGCAGGGCGATGGTCGCGGCATGGGCGCGGCGTACGTGGACCAACACCGGCAGCGCCATCGCCTGGGCCAGTTGCAGCTGGCTGACAAACAGCGCCTGCTGCGCGTCGCGGTCCAGGTGTTCGAGGTAGTAATCCAGACCGATTTCGCCCACCGCGCAGAGCTGCGGGTGCCCGTGCAGGCGCTCCAGCCAGCTGCACAGAGCGGTCAGGTCGTCGTCACTGTGCTGCGCCAGGTAGACCGGGTGCAAGCCGAACGCGGCGTACAGCAGTGGGTCGGTTTCGACCAAACTCCACAGACGCTGCCAGTTGCCGCGATACACACCCAGCACCACCATCTCGCGCACGCCCAAGGCGCGGCTGCGTGCTAGCACGGCGGCGCGGTCGGCATCGAAGTCGGGAAAATCCAGGTGGGTATGGGTGTCGATCAGGTGCATGAGGGGGTCGCAGAAGGTTGAGCAAAAAGCATCGACGATTTACTGCGAATGCGCCAGGGGAGTCTTTTGCCATCTGTGGCAGTCGAACACCTTGAGCGCTAGGGAAAGGACAAAGGTGGTATGACGCGAACACGACGTTGGGTTGGGGCCGTGCTGGCGGTGATCTTGGTGCCGGTGGCGGCCTTGAGCCTGTTTCTGGTTTTGTTCGACTGGAATCTGATCAAGCCCACGCTCAATGCGCGAGTCTCCGAGGCCCTGGCACGACCGTTTGCGATTGAGGGCGATCTGGATGTGCGCTGGCATCGCGACCCGGACGAGCCCGGCTGGCAGCGCTGGCTGCCGGGGCCTCATCTGCGCGCCGAGAAATTGCTGCTGGGCAATCCCGAATGGACTGAGGGCGATACCTTCGTCGCCCTTGAGCGCGTCGAGGTGCGCCTGGCGCTGTTGCCGCTGCTGTGGAAGACCGTACAGATTCCACGGATCGACCTGACCGCACCGCGCGCCGACCTGCAGCGCCTGGCCGATGGCCGCAACAACTGGACCTTCGACCTGGGCCCTGCCGAGGACGAAGAAGCGCCATCATCCCCCTGGACCCTCGACATTGGCACCATCGGCTTCGATGCCGGGCAGGTGCGTTATGACGATCAGCAGCTCAAGACCCAGGTGCAGGTCGAGGTCACGCCGCTGGGTGCGCCTATCGCCTTTAGCGAGCTGATGGGTACAGCAGATGCCAAGGCCGTGGCAGAGACAGCCAGCGTGAAGCCCCAGGACTACGCTTTTGCCTGGCAGGCCAAGGGGCGCTACCAAGGCCAGGCCCTCAGCGGCAGCGGCAAGGTTGGCGGGCTGCTGGCCCTGCAGGATGCGCAGCAGCCGTTCCCCTTGCAGGCCGACCTGCGCGCCGGGGCGACCCGGGTGCAGGTGGTGGGCACCCTGACCGATCCGAAAAACCTTGGTGCCCTGGACCTGCAGTTGCGTCTATCCGGTGACAGCCTTGGCAATCTCTACCCCCTGACTGGCGTGGCACTGCCCGACAGCCCTGCCTATGCCACCACCGGCCGCTTGCAGGCCGACCTGCGTGAGCCGGGCGGGGCGCGCTTTCGCTATGAGGACTTCCGTGGACGGATTGGTGAGAGCGATATTCAGGGCGACCTCGAATACCTGGCCAGTACACCGCGGCCGAAACTGTCTGGCACCCTGGTGTCGCAACAGTTGCGCATGGCCGACCTGGGCCCGCTGATCGGCGCCGACTCCAACGCCGACAAGCAGGCGCGGGGCGAGACCAGTCGTCAGCCGGCTGGCAAGGTGCTGCCTGTCGAAGCCTTTGCCACCGAGCGCTGGCGCAGCATGGATGCCGATGTCAGCTTTACCGGCACACGCATCGTGCACAGCGAGAAACTGCCGTTTACCGATCTGTTCACCCGCGTGCTGCTCGACGATGGCCAGCTCAGCCTGGAACCCCTGCGTTTTGGCATGGCCGGTGGACAGCTACGCTCGCGCATTCGCCTGGATGGTCGGCAGGCACCGCTGGTCGGTGAGGCGCGCATGAGTGCGCGTGGCTTCAAGCTCAAGCAGTTGTTCCCCAGTGTCGAGGTGATGCAGAGCACCCTGGGCGAGCTGAATGGTGATGCGCACCTGAATGGCCGTGGCAACTCGGTGGCGGCCTTGCTGGGCAGTGCCGATGGCGAGGTCAAGGTGTTGATCAATGACGGCCGGGTCAGCCGCAACCTGATGGAGATTGCCGGCCTGAATGTCGGTAACTACCTGGTTGGCCGGCTGTTCGGCGATGAGGAAGTAGCCATCAACTGCGCGGCGGCGGACTTGGTGCTGCGCGAGGGCGTGATGACTCCACGGGTGCTGGCGATCGATACCGAAAACGCGCTGATCGGCGTCGACGGCCAGGTCGATTTCGCCCGCGAGCAACTGGACCTCAGTGTGACCCCCGATGCCAAGGGCATGCGCATCTTCTCGTTGCGCTCGCCGCTGTATGTGCGCGGCACCTTCGCCGAGCCGCGCGCCGGTGTGCAAGCCGTGCCCTTGGCCTTGCGTGGTGCGGGTATGCTGGCGCTGGGGGCTTTGGTGGCGCCTGCCGTCGGCTTGCTGGCCCTGGTCGCGCCCAGCGACAACCAGCCCAGCCAGTGCGAGCCGTTGTTAAAGCAGATGCGGGGTGAGCGTTAGCGGGGCATCAAGCGCGCTTCAAGTTTTGGTTGTATGGCAGGGTGTGGGCGGCATTTAGCTTTAGCCGTGACGTTTGCAGTCCGCTCTAAACGCATCGCGAATAAAGGCTAGGCGCCCCCTTCGCTCCTACAGAAAACTACGCCGCCCTGGTAGGAGCGAATTTATTCGCGATAACCCTTGGAAGCGCTAAAAGCGTCGCGGCTAGAGCCCCTCCCACAGATAGCCCCAGCTTATCCGTGTCGCTCACTTAACGGCGGCGCTTGAGCACGCGCGGGATGGCATCCAGGCCGGCCTGGTAGTCGTCGTGCTCCACTGCGCGCAGGGTCCAGTGGAAGACGCGGTCGGCGATTTCGCTGTGCTGCTGGGAGATGGCGTTAACCCGCAGCGGCAGAAAATCGAGCAACTGGGTATCACCAAAAGTCGCCAGGCGCAGGTTGTCCAGAGGGATGCCGCGTTCGCGCAGGGCCTCGAACACACCCTCGAGCAATACGTAGGCTGTGGTCACCAGCGCATCGGGCAAGCCGGCGGGCTGTTCGAGCAGGCGTAGCATCAGCTCGCGCCCGCCGGCACGGCTGAACTGCTCGGCATGGCTGATACTGACCTGACCGGTAAAACCGCACAGGGCGGCGCGAAAGCCCAGTTCACGGGCCTGGCTGATCGGCAGTTCGGCGCGCCCACCGAGCAGCGCAATATGTTGCGGGGCAGGGTCGAGCAGGCTGGCGGTGAGCAGGCTGCCGGCCTGGCGGTCATCGCTGACCACCGAGCGTATATGCGCCGGGTCCAGGGCCCGGTCGACCGCGATCACCGGCACCCCGGCGCGTACCAGGTCGGCGTACACCGGGTCATCCTGGGGTAGGCAACTGGCGACGATCAAGGCATCGCAGCGGCGCGAGCGGAACAGGTCGAGCAACTGCCGTTCGCTGCTCGGGTCGTCGTCGGAACTGGCGATCAGCAATTGGTAGCCGGCGCCACGGGCACGCTGTTCGAGCAGCTTGGCCAGGCGTGCGTAGCTGGGGTTTTCCAAGTCCGGAAGGATAAAACCGAGGCAGCGGCTTTGCCCGCGACGCAGGCCGGCGGCTTGCTGGTCCGGGCGGTAGCCGTGTTGTTCGACCACCTCGATCACCCGCGCCACGGTCGCCGCGCTGATCCGTCGCTTCGCGGCCTGGCCGTTGATCACGTAACTGGCCGTGGTGACGGAGACCTTGGCCAGGCGGGCGATATCGGTGAGTTTCACTGAGTGTCCTGAGCGTGGCTGACGACCGGATGGCAAGGATCGCCGATTATCAGGTCAGGTTCCAGTTGTGAATGAAACGATTCAGCCAGGGATGGAGAGGCGCGCCGGAAGCAAAGGCTGGCGCCGCTGTTTTTCGTAGGAGTCGCGCCCCGCGGCGAATAGTGGCCATCCAGCGCTATCACAGACAGGTCCAAAAGCTCGCGCCGGGGCGGCGCTCCTACGGGGTGTGTCTGGCATTTTTAGCCGACATGCTGGGGCGTAACGGCCAATTGAGCATGGTCAAGAAATAACCCCGACGCGTCCGGGCGGCACTCAGGCGCGTTCGCTCATCGCCGAGAGGGCGACCGAGGTGGCGGCGGTGCGGGTTTCCACGCCGAGTTTGATAAAGACGTGCTCCAGGTGCTTGTTTACCGTGCGCGGGCTGAGCCCGAGAATGTCGCCGATGTCGCGGTTGGTCTTGCCGCAGGCGACCCAGCGCAGCACTTCGACTTCACGCTCGGTGAGCTGGAAACGCGCCGACAGCCTGGCATAGGCCGGCTCATCGTTGAGCGTCAGGGCCACCGGCTGGCTGGCCGCGCGGGCAGATTGCAGGATACGTGCGGTGCGCAGGTGCGACGCGACGCGGGCGAGCACTTCTTCGGTATTGATCGGCTTGGTTACGTAGTCGATGCCGCCCGCGCTGAAGCCTTGGACTACATGCTCGCTGTCGGTCAGGGCGGTCATGAATAACACCGGAATGTCGGCGGTGCTGGCATCGGCCTTGATCCGCCGGCAGGTCTCGAAGCCATCCAGGCCCGGCATCATGGCGTCTAGCAGGATCAGGTCGGGGCGCCGCCGCTGAATGCGGGTCAGGGCGCTGAGGCCGTCGAGCGCCACCAGCACCATGTAGCCGACCTCGTCGAGGGCGTCGGACAACAGCGCCAGGTTGTCCGGGGTGTCATCGACGATCAGGATTACCCCGCGTTCGGCGGGGCCTGGGCTGTAGTCAGCGGGGTGGGTCTGCGCGTTCATGCTCGGCCTCCTCAAGTTGGCGGTTGAGTTCATCCAGGCGAAAGCCTTTCAGCAGGCTGCGAAGCGGCCCGGTAAAGCTGGCGCTGGCGGGGTTGTTGCGGTCAATGGCGTCGAGTTTGTCCTGCAGGCCGCGTACATGGCCGATGGCCGCCAGTTCACGCAGGGCGTCCAGGTCCTGGGCACCCGGCAATACCACGGCTGCTGGCACGATGGCTGGGCGAGCGGGGCGGCGCAGCCAGCGCAGGTTGAGTTGCTTCTGTATCCGTTCAAGCAATTCGGGGGTGTGTACCGGTTTGGCCAGGTAGTCGTTGCAGGCGGCGGCTACGCTGCGCTCGCGGTCATCGGCGAAAGCGTTCGCCGAGATCACGATGATCGGCGCCTGGGACAGGGCGTTGCGGCGGATCAGCCGACTAGTTTCCCAGCCGTCCATCTGCGGCATCGACAGGTCCATAAGGATCAGGTCGGGGTGCAGCAGTGCCACCTGGCGAATCGCTTCCTGGCCGCTGGCCGCCTGCGTCACCTGAAAACCCAGAGGTTCGAGCATGCCGGCAAGCACCCGGCGGTGTTCGAGATGGTCGTCGACCACCAGAATCAGCCGGCGCGGCCCCTGGTAGCCGATGATGTCGTGCTCGACGTGCACCACCGCCTGGGGCACACGCACCTCGGAGAGGAACAGGCGCACCTGAAAGCGCGTGCCCTGGCCCTGCACGCTGTTTACCGAGAGTTCGCCACCCATCAGCGAGGTGAGCATGCGGGTGATGGTCAGGCCCAGGCCGACACCGTTGTCCTGGCGCATCAGGTCGCCGCGCTCGAAGGGCTGGAAGATCCGCTCGATCTGCTCGGGGTCGATACCGATGCCGGTGTCGACGATCTCGAAGCTGGCGGTTTCGCGCAGGTAGCTGACGCGCAGGCAGACCTCGCCGCTGTCGGTGAAGCGCACCGCGTTGCTCAGCAGGTTGATCAATATCTGCCGCACGCGTTTCTCGTCGCCGCGCACCACGGCCGGCATACGCCCGCTGGTGGCCAGGCGAAAGCGCAAACCCTTTTCTTCGGCCTGGGGGGTGAACATGCGCTCGAGCTGGTGGATGAAGTCTGGGAAGGGGATTTCGCTGAACTCCAGGTGCAGCTTGCCGGCTTCGATCTTGGCCACGTCGAGCAGGCCGTCGATCAGCGACAGCAGGTGCGAGCCGCTGCGAAAGATAGTCGCCAGAGCGTCCTGGTGCTGCCCCGGCATGCCGGCATCGCGCTGCAGAATCTGGGTGTAGCCGAGGATGCTGTTGAGCGGCGTGCGCAGCTCGTGGGACAGCCCGGTGACGTAGCGGCTCTTGGCCGCGTTGGCGGCTTCGCTGGCTTCCTTGGCTTTTTGCAGGGCTTCGTCGGTTTTGCGGTGGGCTTCGATCTCCTGCATCAGTAGCTGGGTCTGGCGGTCGGATTCCTCCTGGGCCACGCGCCGGCTTTCGCGGGTCAGCACCACCCACCAGGCAAGGATCGCGGCGAATAGCGAAAGCGTCAGAAAGGCCTTGAGAAACGCCAGGTAGAGCGTCTCCTGGGCTTCCGCCGACTGCGCCACCAAGCCCTGGGACACCTGGCTGTAGATCAGCGCCAGAGCACCCAGCAGCAGTAGCACCAGGACCGTCAGCAGGCCCAGGTATTGCGCCAGGCGGCTATGCAGGCGCGGGATGGAGACCTTGGGGAATAGCCAGCGAATAAAGTCGTCGAGCTGCTCGGAGATGCGCGCGCGGGGTTTGCAGGCATCGCCGCAGCGCGCGTCGAGCGAGCAGCACAGTGAGCAGATCGGCGTGCTGTAGGCCGGGCAGAAGGCCATGTCTTCACTCTCGAAAGCGTTGCTGCACAGGCCGCAGTGCAGGGTGCTGGTGACCCCGAGCGGGTAGAGCAACAGCGGGTCGCTGCTGCGCGCGAGGTAATAGCGCCCGCCGGTCAGCCAGGCGATCAGCGGGGCGCACAGCAGGGCCGAGCCGAGGGCGACGACCGGCGAAGCAGCCTGTGCCAGGGCGCCGAACAGGCCGCCGTGGGCGAGGATCGACAGCAGCGAGGCGATCAGCATGGCGCCGACGCCGACCGGGTTGATGTCGTAGAGGTGCGCGCGCTTGAACTCGATGTGCTTGGGCGACAGGCCCAGTGGCTTATTGATCACCAGGTCGGCGACCACTGCGCCGATCCAGGCGATGGCGATATTGGCGTACAGGCCGAGTACTTCTTCGATGGCCTGGAACACCCCCAGCTCCATCAGCATCAACGCAATGGCCACGTTGAACACCAGCCAGACCACACGCCCGGGGTGGCTATGGGTAACCCGGGCGAAGAAGTTCGACCAGGCCAGGGAGCCGGCGTAAGCGTTGGTCAGGTTGATCTTGATCTGCGAGACGATGACAAACAGCACCATGGCCGCCAGCGCCCACTCGGGCGAGCTGAACACGTAGTTGAACGCCACCAGGTACATCTGCGTCGGCTCGGCGGCGCGCTCCATGGGGATTTCATGTTGCAACGCGAGAAAGGCCAGGAAGGCGCCGGCGAGCATTTTCAGCGCGCCGGGGATGATCCAGCCCGGCCCGGCCATCAGCAGCGCGGCCCACCAGCGGGTGCGATTGTGGCGGGTCTTTTCCGGCAGAAAGCGCAGGTAATCGACCTGCTCGCCAATTTGCGTGACCAGCGCCAGGCCCACGGTGCAGGCCGCACCGAAATACAGCAGGTTGAAGGTGCCGCCTTCGCCCTCGCGGCCGGCGAAGCTGGTCCAGTCGCTGAAGGATTCCGGGTTTTTGCTGATGATGAAGATATACGGCAGAAACAGCAGAAACAGCCACAGCGGCTGGCTCCACATCTGCAGGCGGTTGATCAGGGTGATGCCGTAGGCCACCAGGGGAATGACGATTACCGAACAGATCACGTAGGCCAGCGCCAGCGGGATATTGAAGTACAGCTCCAGGGCCAGGGCCATGATCGCCGCTTCGAGGGCGAAGAACAGAAAGGTGAAGCTGGCGTAGATCAGCGAGGTGATGGTCGAGCCGATATAGCCGAAGCCGGCGCCACGGGTCAGCAGGTCCATGTCCACGCCGTAGCGCGCGGCGTAATAGCTGATCGGCAGGCCGGTGAGAAAGATCACCAGGGCCACCGCGAGCACGGCCCAGAGCGTGTTGGTGAAGCCGTAACTCAGCGCCAGGGCGCCACCGATGGCCTCCAAGGCGAGGAAGGACACCGCGCCCAGGGCAGTGTTGGCGATGCGCAGCTCCGACCACTTGCGAAACGCGCGTGGGGTGAAGCGCAGGGCGTAGTCCTCCATGGTCTCGTCGGCGACCCAGCTGTTGTAGTCGCGGCGGATCTTGACGATGCGCTGGGTGCCGGTCGGTTGCACGTTGGGGTTCCTGGCTGAAATGGCTGGCCTGTGGACGCGTCCCGGCGTTCCTGACGGGCTGTGCGAGTGCAACTTCCATGCCCCGCAGCGCAATGCTGCTAACGCGCGCGCGGACTTCTGTCTGACGTCCTGCTCGGGGGCCAGCTTGCACCAGCACCGCGCGCAGGGCTCTACGTCAGATGACGTATGCCGTTACGTCAACCTGCGTATACCGCCGCCGGGTTGGCAAACGCATGCTGGCGGCGAACCGAACTGGTACCCGCAAGGCGAGCCAGGGAGGAAAACCACCCAGAGGAGCATGATCATGGATTCACGACCGAGTCGTTTTCTCCCCCGCCGGCTCGCCTTGGGCGCGGCGGCCCTCTCGCTGCTGGCGGCCAGTGTGTTCAGCCAGATGGCCCTGGCCGATGAGGCCAACACCACCGGCCTGGCCGTGACCGATACTGAAGTGACCGTCGGCCAGCTGCACTCGGCCACCGGCACCATGGCCATTTCCGAAACCGGTTCGATCCAGGCCGAACGCTTGGCCATCGAGCAGATCAACGCCAGCGGCGGCATCCTCGGCCGGCAGATCAAAGTGATCCAGGAAGACGGCGCCTCCGATTGGCCGACCTTCGCCGAAAAAGCCAAGAAGCTGCTGGTCGGCGACAAGGTTGCTGCGGTGTTTGGCTGCTGGACCTCGGCCTCACGCAAGGCCGTGCTGCCGGTGTTCGAGAAGGAAAACGGCTTGCTCTACTACCCGACCTTCTACGAAGGTCTGGAGCAATCGAAAAACGTCATTTACACCGGCCAGGAAGCCACCCAGCAGATCCTCGCCGGCCTCGACTGGATCGCCAAGGAGAAGGGCGCCAAGACCTTCTATCTGATCGGCTCGGACTACATCTGGCCGCGCACCTCGATGAAGATCGCCCGTAAGCACATCGAAAACGTGCTCGGTGGCGAAGTGGTCGGCGAAGAGTACTACCCGCTGGGCAACACCCAGTTCGGCTCGCTGATCAACAAGGTCAAGCTGAAGAAGCCTGACGTGGTCTTCACCGCCGTGGTTGGCGGCTCCAACGTGGCCTTCTACAAGCAGATGAAAGCCGCCGGCGTAACCAGCGCCAAGCAGACCCTGCTGACCCTGTCGGTGACCGAGGACGAGCTGCTGGGCATTGGCGGCGAGAACATGGAAGGTTTCTACGCCTCCATGAAGTACTTCCAGAGCCTGGATAACCCGAACAACGTCGCCTTCGTCGAAGCCTTCAAGGCCAAGTTCGGCAAGGACTCGGTGATCGGCGACGTGACCCAGGCCGCCTACCTCGGCCCCTGGTTGTGGAAAGCCGCTGTGGAAAAAGCCGGCAGCTTCGACGTCGACAAAGTGGCGGCGGCATCACCGGGCATCGAGCTGACTACCGCACCGGAAGGCTACGTCAAGGTCCACGACAACCATCACCTGTGGAGCAAGACGCGCATCGGTGAAGTGCAGAAGGATGGTCAGTTCAAGGTGGTCTACGAGTCCGACCTGATCGAGCCGAATCCGTTTCCGAAGGGCTACCAATAAGCGCGAACAACACCCTGTAGGGGCCGGTAAGCCGACGCCTACAGGGCTGATGTAGCCGCGGGTTTTGCTTGTGTAGGAGCGGATGGGCGCGTTGCGCTTTATTCGCGAATGAATTCGCTCCTACACGGGTGCAACGGCTAACTCCGGCATCGCTTTCTCTTTCCTTCTGGAGACCCTCATCATGGAATGGCTATCGGAATTTGGTGCCATCGCGGCCATGCAGGGCTTCAACGGCTTGTCCGTGTTCTGCGTCCTGCTGCTGATGGCCCTGGGCCTGGCGATCATCTTCGGCCAGATGGGCGTGATCAATATGGCCCACGGTGAGTTCCTCACCATCGGTGCCTACACCACCTACGTGGTCTCGGTTATTACCGAGCAATACGCGCCGCTGTTCGGCCCGTACTATTTTTTTCTCGCCATCGTGCTGTCGTTTTTTATCGCCGGCGCGATTGGCTGGCTGGTCGAGTGGGCAATGATCAGCAAGCTCTACCAGCGCCCGCTGGACACCCTGCTGGCCACCTGGGGGCTGTCGCTGGTGATGCAGCAGGCGTTCCGCTCGATCTTCGGCGCGCGGGAAGTCAGCGCTACGCTGCCGGAGTGGCTGATGGGCTCGTGGAACCCCACCGAGGCCATCGATATTCCGCGTAACGGCCTGTTCGTCATGGGCCTCACCCTGCTGCTGACCGCGACCATCTTTCTCATGCTCTACCGCTCGCGCTGGGGCTTGCAGGTGCGCGCCACGGTGCAGAATCGGGTGATGAGCCGCGCCGTGGGCATCAACACCAAGCGGGTCGACCGCATGACCTTCGCCCTTGGCTGCGGTGTCGCCGGTGTCGCTGGTGCAGCCTTCACCACCATCGGTTCCACCGGGCCAACGGCTGGCTCGCTGTATATCGTCGACACCTTCCTGGTGGTGGTCTTCGGCGGCGCCTCGAGCCTGCTCGGCACCATCGCCTCGGCCTTCAGCATTGCCCAGGCGCAGTCGCTGATGGAGTTCTTTATGAGCGGTTCGATGGCCAAGGTGTTCACCCTGTCTGCGGTGATCCTGATTCTGATGCTGCGCCCCCAGGGGCTGTTCTCGATCAAGGTGCGCAAATGAGTGGCTGGGCAGTGATACATAGCGCTGTCGCTGGGCGTGGGGTCGCGGCTGAAGCCCCTCCCACAAGGCGCATACCAATCCCTGTAGGAGGGGCTTTAGCCGCGATCCATCAACCCCAACCCGCCATCGAGGGCACTAAATCATGAACCCGACACTCGATAAGTTTCTCGGCGGCAAGCAGGGCGCAATCGGCCTGGCGGTGCTGGCCACATTGATCCTGGTGGTGTTCCCGCTGGCGCTGGATGCCTTTCGCCTGAACATGGTCGGCAAGTACCTGACCTATGCCTTTGTCGCCGTGGGCCTGGTGCTCTGCTGGGGCTACGGCGGCATTCTCAGCCTCGGCCAGGGCGTGTTCTTCGGCCTTGGCGGCTACTGCATGGCGATGTTTCTCAAGCTCGAAGCCAGCGACCCGGAAAGTACCAAGATCCAGTCCACCCCCGGCATTCCGGACTTTATGGACTGGAACCAGATCACCGAACTGCCGCTGCTCTGGCAGCCGTTCCACAGCTTCGGCTTCACCCTGCTGGCGGTGATTGCGGTGCCGGTGATTCTGGCGTTGGTGATCGGTGTGGCGATGTTCAAGCGTCGCGTCGGTGACGTGTACTTCTCCATCGTCACCCAGGCGATTGCGCTGATTCTCACGGTGCTGATCATCGGCCAGCAGGGCCTGACTGGTGGGGTCAACGGCATCACTGACCTGAAAACCCTGATGGGCTGGGATATCCGCGATGACAGCTCGAAGCTGATCCTCTACTTCATCAATGCCTTCCTGCTGTTCGGCTGCATCCTGATCGGCCGCTTTATCCTTGCCTCCAAGCTCGGCCGCCTGCTGATGGCCATGCGCGACAAGGAAGAGCGGGTGCGTTTCTCCGGTTACGATGTGGCCAGTTTCAAGATCTTCGTGTTCTGTGTGGCAGCGGCGTTTTCCGCGATCGGCGGGGCGATGTTCGCGCTGCAGGTGGGCTTTATGTCGCCGAGCTTCGTCGGCATCGTGCCGTCGATCGAGATGGTGATTTTCGCCGCCGTCGGCGGACGTATGTCGCTGCTTGGCGCGGTGTACGGCGCTCTGCTGGTCAACTACGGCAAGACCTACTTTTCCGAAACCTTCCCCGAGCTGTGGCTGTACCTGATGGGCGGGCTGTTTATCGCCGTGGTCATGTACTTCCCCAACGGCATCGCCGGCCTGTGGGAGAGCCACGGGCGCAAGTGGCTGGGCAAACTCAAGCGCCAACCTGCTGCGCCGGTCAAACCCGCACCGGTTGCCGAATCGCCCGTTGCCAGCAGCCAACCCCGTGAACTGGAGAGCACGCCATGAGCCAGCCCAGCGGCTTCAAAATGCCCAAACCGGTGTTGGCTATCGAAGGCCTGAGCGTGTCCTTCGACGGCTTCAAGGCGGTGGATGACCTCAACCTGTATATCGACCGCAACGAAGTGCGCGTGGTGATCGGCCCCAACGGTGCTGGCAAGACCACTGTGCTCGACTTGATCTGCGGTAAGACCAAGGCCACCGCCGGCAGCATCCAGTTCGAGAACCGCGAGCTGACCAAGATGCGCGAGTTCGACATCGTCCGCGCCGGCGTGGGGCGCAAGTTCCAGAACCCCTCGATCTACGAAAACCTCACGGTGTTCGAGAACCTGGAAATGTCCTACCCCAAGGGCCGCACGGTGTTTGGCGCACTGTTCTTCAAGCGAAGCGCCGAGGTGGTGGCGCGGGTCGAGCAGATCGCCGCGGAGATCATGCTCACCGACAACCTCTACCTGCAGGCCGACCTGCTGTCCCACGGGCAAAAGCAGTGGCTGGAGATCGGCATGCTGCTGATGCAGGACCCAGCGCTGCTGATGCTCGACGAGCCGGTGGCCGGCATGAGCGTCAACGAGCGGGCGCAGACTGCTGAGCTGCTCAAACGCATCAGCCAGGGGCGCTCGGTGCTGGTCATCGAGCACGACATGGAGTTCGTCAAAAGCATCGCGCACAAGGTCACTGTGCTGCACCAGGGCAAGGTGCTGGCCGAGGGCAGCATGGAGGCGGTGCAGAGCAACCCGAAGGTGATCGAGGTGTACCTGGGGCATTGAGTTACTTCACGTACCTATCGGCGCTAGCCCGGATGGTTTCCGGGCCACGTTCACAAGGAGTTTTCCATGTTCCAGATCAGCAACCTCGCCTCCGGCTACGGCCAGAGCCAGATCCTCCATGACCTCAACCTGAATGTGGCCAAGCGCGAGATCGTCGCGGTGATGGGCCGCAATGGCATGGGCAAGACCACCCTGTTCAAGAGCCTGATGGGCGTGCTGCCGCAGTGGGGCGGGCAGATCAGCGTGGATGGTCGCGAAATCTCCAGCCTGGAAACCCATCAGCGGGTAGAGAGCGGCATCGCCTACGTGCCCCAAGGGCGGATGATCTTCCCCAGCATGACGGTGCTGGAGAACATCCAGACCGGCCTGCCGGCATCCGCCAAGGGCAAGGTGCCGGATGACTTGTACGCGCTGTTCCCCGTGTTGCACGAGATGCGCTCGCGCAAGGGCGGCAACCTCTCCGGCGGTCAGCAACAGCAGTTGGCAATTGCCAGGGCGCTGGCGACCAACCCCAAGGTGCTGCTGCTGGATGAACCGACGGAGGGCATCCAGCCGTCGATCATCAAGGACATCGCCCGCACCCTGAAGGAGATCCGCAACCTGCGCGATCTGACCATCGTGGTCTCCGAGCAGGTGCTGTCGTTCACCATGGAAATCGCCGACCGCTTCCTGGTGATCGAGAAGGGCAAGTTCGTGGTCGAGGAGACCCGCGACAGGGTCGACGAGGCGACCATCAGTCGTTATCTGTCGGTGTGAGGGCAGGCCTGGCTTAGCTCGAACTTCCCGCTTTGCGGCTGGCGTGTACTGCACGCCCAGCCGCTTTCGCGTGCCCGCGAAAATACTGCAAAGCCTCGTCATTGCTGGCTTGGCGCATACGTCATCCAACGTATTTGCGGTTTCTCAGCGGCGTTCAAGACTAGCTCCGTACCCCGGCGCCGTGGCGCCACGCCCCCCAATGGTCCCAGGAGCTTTGTCATGACCGAAACGCTGATCAAGGTCGACCTCAACCAGGCCGCCACCGATAACGAGCAGATCCACAACCGCTGGCACCCGGACATTCCGATGGCCTGCTGGGTCAAGCCGGGTGACGATTTCATCCTCGAAACCTACGACTGGACCGCCGGCGCGATCAAGAACAACGACGATGCCAGCGACGTGCGCGATGTCGATCTGTCTACCGTGCACTACCTCTCCGGCCCTGTCGGCGTGCACGGCGCCGAGCCGGGCGACCTGCTGGTGGTCGACCTGCTCGACATCGGCGCCAAGGCCGAGTCGCAGTGGGGCTTCAACGGTTTTTTCTCACGGCAGAACGGCGGCGGTTTTCTCACCGACCACTTCCCCATGGCGCAGAAGGCCATCTGGGACTTCAAGGGCATGTTCACCAGCAGCCGGCACATTCCGGGGGTGAACTTCGCCGGGCTGATCCACCCCGGCCTGATCGGCTGCCTGCCGGACCACAAGATGCTTGCCGAGTGGAACCGCCGCGAGCAGGAACTGATCGACACCAACCCGACCCGCGTCCCGCCGCTGGCCAACCCGCCCATCGCGCCTACCGCACACATGGGCAAAATGAAGGGCGAGGCGCGCAACCTCGCCGCGCTCACCGGGGCGCGTACCGTGCCGCCGCGCGAACATGGCGGCAACTGCGATATCAAGGATTTGTCGCGCGGTTCGAAGATCTTCTTCCCGGTCTACGTGGACGGCGCCGGCCTCTCGGTGGGCGACCTGCACTTCAGCCAGGGCGACGGTGAAATCACTTTCTGCGGTGCCATCGAAATGGCCGGCTGGGTACACATGAAGGTCGAGCTGATCAAGGGCGGCATGGCCAAGTACGGGATCAAGAACCCGGTGTTCAAGCCCAGCCCGATCACCCCGAACTACAAGAACTACCTGATCTTTGAAGGCATCTCGGTGGACGAGGCCGGCCAGCAGCACTACCTGGACGTCAACGTCGCCTACAAACAGGCCTGCCTGAATGCCATCAACTACCTGACCAAGTTCGGCTACTCGCCGGCCCAGGGGTATGCGCTGCTCGGTTCGGCGCCGGTGCAGGGGCATATCAGCGGCATTGTCGACATCCCCAACGCCTGCGCCACGCTGTGGCTACCGACGGAGATATTCGACTTCGACATCAACCCCAGTGCGAGCGGACCGACCCAGTTCCTCGACGGCAGCATCGACCTGCCCATCGCACCGGACAAGTGAGTTCCTCTGTCCCGGCGGGAGGTTGCTTTGGACGGCGTACCTCCCGCCGGGTCGGCGGAGCACGTGGCAACCACGAGGCTTCGAGCATGCCCATCTACGAATACGATTGCCCCGATTGCGGCGACTTCACCCAGTTGCGGCCGATGGCTGAACGCGATGCACCCTGCACCTGCCCTTACTGCGCCACGCCAAGCACACGGGTAATTCTCAGCGCGCCGGGCCTGGCCACGATGTCCAGCAGCCAACGCCGCGCCATCGCCGCCAACGAGCGCAGCGCCCACGCGCCGCAGACGGTCGAGGAATACGCCCAGGGTCGCAAGCACCCGAAAGGCTGTGGCTGCTGCACGCCGAACAAACCCCAGGCACCGACCAAGGCCAACCCCCATGCGCTGAAAAGCAAACCCAGCGGCCGGCCGTGGATGATCAGCCACTGATGCGCTGGGCGTTCCTGTAGGAGCGGCTGGGCGGCATTCCGCTTCAGCCGCGATAAACGGCGACACAGTTTGTAGGGTGGACAACGCTCTTCTTGTCCACCGTTGCCATCCCCTTGGTGGAAAACGCTTCGCGGTTTTCCACCCTACAAATCGAGGAGTTCCCTATGCGCCACGGCGATATTTCCAGCAGCCCCGATACCGTCGGCGTCGCCGTCGTCAACTACAAGATGCCGCGCCTGCACACCAAGGCCGAAGTGCTCGACAACGCGCGCAAGATTGCCGAGATGATCAAGGGCATGAAACTCGGCCTGCCGGGCATGGACCTGGTGGTGTTCCCCGAGTACAGCACCATGGGCATCCTGTACGACAAGGACGAGATGATGGCCACCGCCGCGACCATCCCCGGCGAGGAAACCGCGATCTTCTCCGCCGCCTGCCGCGAGGCCAAGACCTGGGGCATTTTCTCGCTCACCGGCGAGCGCCATGAAGAGCATCCGCACAAGGCGCCCTACAACACCCTGGTGTTGATCAACGATGCCGGCGAGATTGTGCAGAAGTACCGCAAGTGCATCCCCTGGTGCCCCATCGAGGGCTGGTATCCGGGCGACCGCACCTACGTGTCCGACGGCCCCAAGGGCATAAAGATCAGCCTGATCATCTGCGACGACGGCAACTACCCGGAGATCTGGCGCGATTGCGCGATGAAGGGCGCCGAGCTGATCGTGCGCTGCCAAGGCTATATGTACCCGGCCAAGGAGCAGCAGGTGCTGATGTCCAAGACCATGGCCTGGGCCAACAACTGCTACGTGGCGGTGGCCAATGCCGCCGGTTTCGACGGCGTGTATTCCTACTTCGGCCATTCGGCGCTGATCGGCTTCGACGGCCGCACCCTGGGCGAATGTGGCGAGGAGGAAATGGGCATCCAGTACGCCCAGTTATCCATCTCGCAGATCCGCGACGCCCGCGCCAATGACCAGTCGCAGAACCACCTGTTCAAGCTGCTGCATCGGGGTTACACCGGTGTGTACAACTCCGGCGATGGCGACAAGGGCGTGGCCGACTGCCCGTTCGAGTTCTACCGCACCTGGGTGCTGGACGCACAAAAGGCCCAGGAAGATGTGGAGAAACTGACCCGCAAGACCATCGGCGTGGCCGATTGCCCGGTGGGCGAACTGCCCCATCCGGGCAAGGAACGCACTGCCTGATATAGCCCCCTGTCGCGGCTAAAGCGGAACGCCGCCCGGACCCTCCCTTCGCTACAGGGGGCTGTTTCGAGCAACTACCGGTGAGGAACGCGCGGCAGATCAAGGCTCCGTGGGAGGGGCTTTAGCCGCGACGGGCCCATCGCGGTCAAAGCCCTACACAGGTTGTAGCCTGGGTCGAGCGTAGCGACACCCGGGGCGATGTCGAGTGAGTGCAGCTGGGCCAGGAGAAAGCCGCCGGCTGACATCCCTCCGTAATCGTCACCAGCCCGCCAACCATGCGAGACAGCCCCATGCCTTTTGCCAACGAGCTGATCGACCACAACCGTGAGCGCCTGGCCGAACAGCGCACGGAGGCAACAGTGCAATCGCGCTTTGTCTTCGAGCCGGCCCAGGTCATGGCCTTGTTGCGTTCACGCATCGTCGGCCAGGAGGCCGTACTGGCCGAGATCGAGGCGCTGCTCAAGGTGCTCAAGGTGGATATCAGCGAGCGCGAGCGGCCACTGTCGGTCAACCTGTTTATGGGTCCGACCGGCGTCGGCAAGACCGAGATCGTGCGCTTGCTGGCCCAGGCCATCCACGGCCGTGCCGATGCCTTTTGCCGCATCGACATGCACACCCTGGCCCAGGAGCACTATGCCGCCGCGCTGACTGGCGCGCCGCCGGGCTATGTCGGCAGCAAGGAGGGCACCACGCTGTTCGACGCCGAGGCCATCGCCGGCAGTTTCAGCCGCCCCGGTATCGTCCTGTTCGACGAGCTGGAAAAGGCCAGCCAGGAGGTGTTGCGCAGCCTGCTCGGGATTCTGGAAAACGGCCAGCTGACCCTGGCGGCCGGCACCCGCACCCTCGATTTCCGCAACAGCCTGATCTTTATGACCAGCAACCTCGGCGCGCGCGAGGCCAGTGACTATCGCGCACGCTTCCAGCGTGGCTGGCGGCGTTGGCTGGGCCTGGCGCCGCGTGGTGAGGCGGCGCTGCTGGAGCGGGTGCTGCACGCGCGCTTCGAGCCGGAGTGGCTTAACCGCATCGACCGCATTCTGCTGTTCGAACGCATTGATGCGCAGTGGCTGCAGGCTTTGCTCGATATCGAACTGGCCAAACTCAACCAGCGCTTGAGCCGCCAGGGCCGGGTGCTGGTGCTGGAAAACAGCGCTCGGGCCTGGCTGTGCCGCACCCATGATGAGCGCTTCGGCGCCCGCGATCTGGCCCGCCGGCTGCGCCGCGAGCTTGAGCCGGCGCTGGCCGATTGCCTGTTGGCCGACCCGGCGAGCAGCCAGCTACGGGCATACTTTGAGCGTAACCAGTTGCGCGTCGGCCGCGCCTGACCCTGGGCGCTGAGCGGCCGGAGTGCGGCTGACGACCGGGCTTCAAGGATCAGTCATTATCAGGTAACGTTCCTTTCCTAGATGAAACGATTCAGCAGGCCGTGCTGTCGACTATCCTTAGTGGAAGTTCGGGGCCTGCTTCGCGCGTGGGCGAGTTTCTGCCCTTCCATGTGCCTTGGTTCCACGGGCTGCCGGTGTCGGCCAAGCCTGCCAGAGGAGTACCGCAATGCTCGAGTTGAACGCTACGCAGATCCAGATGGGATGCCAGGCCACGGACAAGCAGCAGGCCCTCGCCCTGTTGGCCGATGCCCTGGTGGCCGACGGGTTGGTCGCCGAGGGTTACCTGGCCGGCTTGCAGGCCCGCGAGGCACAGGGCTCGACCTACCTCGGCCAGGGCATTGCAATCCCCCATGGCACACCGCAAACCCGCGATCAGGTATTCCACACCGGCGTGCGCTTGATCCAGTTCCCTGAGGGCGTGGAGTGGGGCGACGGCCAGACCGTGTACCTGGCCATCGCCATCGCCGCGCGTTCTGACGAACACTTGCGCTTGCTGCAACTGCTGACCCGCGCCCTCGGCGAGGACGACCTTAGCCCGGCCCTGCGCGAGGCCACTGCTGCCGAACAGATACTTGAGCTGCTGCAGGGCGCGCCCCAGGCGCTGGCGCTGGACAGCCAACTGATCGGCCTCGGCGTGCAGGCGGAAGATTTCGACGAACTGATCTGGCAAGGCGCGCGCCTGCTGAAAAAGGCCGGTTGTGCTGACGCAGGCTTTGCCAACAGCCTGGCCCAGGGCACGCCGCTGCCCCTGGGCAATGGCCTGTGGTGGCTTAACAGTGATGAGACGGTCAGCCGCCCTGGCCTGGCGTTCGTTACCCCGGCCACGGCGCTGCGCCATGCTGAACAACCGGTGAGCGGGCTGTTCTGCCTGGCCAGTGTCGGCGAGGCCCATCGCCAGTTGCTGGAGCGCCTGTGCGACCTGCTGATCAACGGCCAGGGCGCGACCTTCACCCATGCCACGTCCAGCCGCAGTGTGCTCGAGGCCCTGGGTGGCGAAGTGGCGCCCGACTGGCCGTCGCTGCGCATCGTCCTGGCCAATGCCCATGGCCTGCACGCGCGCCCGGCCAAGGCGCTGAGTGAAATCGCCCAGGCCTTCGACGGTGACATTCGCGTGCGCCTGGACGAACAGGCTGCCGGGGTCTCGGCCAAAAGCCTGAGCAAGCTGCTGGCCCTCGGTGCGCGGCGCGGGCAGACGCTGATCTTCAGCGCCGAGCCGAGCATCGCCGCCGACGCCTTGCCAGCCATCGAGGCGGCTGTGCGCGAGGGCCTGGGGGAGACGGTCGAGCCGCTGCCGGCTGCCGGCAGCGCACCGGCCGTCACCCCTGTTGCGCGGGCCACGCCGCTGCCGGCGCCCGAGGCCGGTGCCCGTTTGCAGGCGGTAGCCGCCGCCCCCGGCATTGCCATCGGCCCGGCGCTGCTGCGCCTGGTCCCGCACCTCGAATATGCCCAGAAAGGCCAGGGCCGCGAGCATGAGCGTGCGCGGCTGGACGACGCCCTGGCGCAGATTGAGGCGGATATCCAGCGCCTGGTCGAGGCCAGCGAAGAGGCCAGTGTGCGCGATATTTTCGTCACCCATCAGGCCATGCTGCGCGACCCGGCCCTGCGCGAGGATGTCGATGCTCGCTTGGCCCAGGACCTCAGCGCCGAAGCCGCCTGGAACGCTGAAATCGAAGCCGCCGCCCAACAGCAGGAAGCCCTGCACGATGCCCTGCTGGCCGAGCGTGCGGCGGACCTGCGCGACATTGGCCGGCGCGTGCTGGCGCGCCTGTGCGGCGTCGAGGCGCCCCGTGAGCCGGACGAGCCCTACATTCTGGTGATGGATGAAGTGGCGCCCTCGGACGTCGCCAGCCTCAACCGTCAGCGCGTGGCCGGCATCCTCACCGCCCGTGGTGGCGCGACTGCACACAGCGCGATCATTGCCCGCGCCCTGGGCATCCCGGCGGTAGTCGGTGCCGGCGAAGGCGTGCTGGCCCTGGCCCAGGGCACGCCGCTGCTGCTCGATGGTGAGCGCGGCCTGGTGCGCGTGGCCCCCGATGCACAGGTGCTTGAGCAAGCCCAGCGTGAGCGCGAGGCCAACCAGCTGCGCCGCGAACGTGCCCATGCCGAGCGCCTGCAGCCGGCAGTGACCCGTGACGGCCATGCGGTCGAAGTGGTCGCCAATATCGGCGCCAGCGGTGAGACCGCCGAGGCGGTCGATCTGGGCGCCGAAGGCATCGGCCTGCTGCGTACCGAACTGGTGTTTATGGACCACCCGCAGGCCCCCGATCAGGCCACCCAAGAGGCCGAATACCGTCGCGTGCTCGATGCCCTCGATGGCCGGCCGCTGGTGGTGCGCACCCTCGATGTCGGCGGCGACAAGCCGTTACCGTACTGGCCGATGCCGGCTGAAGAGAACCCCTTCCTCGGCGTGCGCGGCATCCGCCTCAGCCTGCAGGCCCCGCAATTGCTGGAAACCCAGCTGCGCGCGCTGTTCGCCAGTGCCGATGGGCGCGCCCTGCGCATCATGTTCCCGATGGTCGGGCAGGTGGAAGAATGGCGGGCCGCGCGCGACATGGCCCTGCGCCTGCGCGAGGAAATCCCGGTGGCCGACCTGCAACTGGGCATCATGATCGAGGTGCCTTCCGCCGCGCTGTTGGCGCCGGTGCTGGCCCGCGAGGTGGACTTTTTCAGCGTCGGCACCAACGACCTGACCCAGTACACCCTGGCCATCGACCGCGGCCACCCGACGCTCTCGGCCCAGGCCGATGGGCTGCACCCCTCGGTGCTACGGCTGATCGGCATGACTGTCGACGCCGCCCACGCCCACGGCAAATGGGTCGGGGTGTGCGGCGAGCTGGCTGGTGACATGCTCGCCGTGCCGCTGCTGGTCGGTCTGGGGGTGGACGAGCTGAGTGTCTCGGCGCGCTCCATCGCCCTGGTCAAGGCGCGGGTGCGCGAGCTCGACCTTAACCACAGTCAGACCCTGGCCCGTGACGCCCTGCTGCTCGACAGCGCCGCCGCCGTACGCGCCCTGGTCGAGGAGCAACGCTGATGGCGCGCATCCTAACCCTGACCCTTAACCCGGCGCTGGACCTGACCGTCAGCCTCGACAGCCTGACCCTTGGCGCGGTCAACCGCAGCCTGGGGCTGACCCGGCACGCCGCCGGCAAAGGCTTGAACGTCGCCCAGGTGCTCACGGACCTGGGCCACAGCCTGACGGTCAGCGGCTTTCTCGGTGCGGATAACGTTGAGCCCTTCGAGGCGTTGTTCGCCGCCCGTGGCCTGCACGATGCCTTTATCCGCGTGCCCGGCGAGACGCGCAGCAATATCAAACTGAGTGAGCACGATGGCCGGGTCACCGACCTCAACGGCCCCGGTGTCGAGGTGAGTGAGGCCCATCAGGCCGCACTGCTCGAGCAGCTCGAACAACTGGTGGTCGGGCAGGACGCCGTGGTGGTCGCTGGCAGCTTGCCGCGTGGTGTCTCGGTCAGTTGGTTCGCCGAACTGCTTAGCCGGCTCAATGCGCTGGGCGTACCGGTGGCGCTGGATACCAGCGGCGAGGCTTTGCGCGCCGGGCTGGCTGCGACGCCCTGGCTGGTCAAACCGAATGACGAGGAGCTGGCCGAGGCCTGTGATTTGCACGATGCCTCGCTGGCGGCACTGAGCGAGGCGGCCGAGCGGTTGCGCGCCAAGGGGGTGGCCCATGTGCTGCTCTCGCGCGGTGCAGCGGGGGTCAACTGGTACGGCCCGAACGTGGCGCTGCAGGCGCTGCCGCCGCAGGTGCAGGTGGTCAGTACCGTCGGTGCGGGGGACTCGCTGCTGGCGGCGACCCTGCATGGCCTGCTCAACGGCTGGCCCGCCGAACAGACATTGAGCTTGGCGACTGCGGTGGCAGCCCAGGCCGTCACCCAACTGGGTTTTGGTATTCAGGACCGCGAGCAGCTGGCGCGTTTGCAGGCCGGCGTGACCGTCACGCCCCTGGCTTTAGAACAATAAGAGGTCAATCTTCTATGAATTTGCTGATCGTCACCGCCTGCCCCAACGGCCAGGTCACCAGCGTATTGTGCTCGCGCCTGCTGGACGCCGCCGCCCAGCGTCTGGGCTGGAGCACCCGGGTTGAAGTGCACGACCCCAAGGCTATCGGCTCGCCCCTGAGTGCCGCCGATATCGCCGCTGCCGACCTGGTCGTCGTGGTCAAGACCGGCGCCCTGGATCTGCAGCGCTTTATTGGCAAGCGGGTGGTGCAGTCCACGCCGTCCCAGGCGTTGATCGACCCGCAGCAGTTCTTGCGCGATGCCGCCGAACAGGCCGAGGTGCTCGATGCCCAGGCCATCCAGGCCGGGTTGCCGGCTGAACAGGCGCCGCGCCTGGTGGCGATCACCGCCTGCCCGACCGGGGTGGCGCACACCTTTATGGCCGCTGAGGCGCTGCAACAGGCGGCGGCTCAGATGGGCTATGTGCTGCATGTGGAAACCCGCGGCTCGGTGGGTGCGCGCAACCTGCTGGAAGACGCTGACATCGCCGCGGCCGACGCCGTGCTGCTAGCGGCGGATATCGAAGTCGACACCAGCCGTTTTGCCGGCAAGAAGGTATATCGCTGCGGCACCGGCGTGGCCCTCAAACAACCGCGCGAGACCCTTGAACGCGCCCTGGCCGAGGCCCAGCCGCTGCAGGGCGGCGCGGGCAACGACGCAGGCCAGTCGGCTGCTGGCAGCAGCCAAGCCGGGCCGTACAAACACCTGCTGACCGGCGTGTCTTTTATGCTGCCGATGGTGGTGGCCGGCGGGCTGCTGATTGCCCTGTCGTTCGTTTTTGGCATCGAAGCGTTCAAGGAGGAGGGCACCCTGGCCGCGGCGCTGATGCAGATCGGCGGCGATGCCGCGTTCAAGCTGATGGTGCCGGTGCTGGCCGGTTATATCGCTTACTCCATCGCCGACCGTCCCGGCCTGGCGCCGGGGATGATTGGCGGGCTGCTGGCCAGCAGCCTGGGTGCCGGGTTTATCGGCGGCATAGTCGCGGGCTTTCTCGCCGGCTATGCGGCCAAGGCGATTGCCCGTTGGGTGCAACTGCCGGCAAGCGTCGAAGCGCTTAAGCCGATTCTGATCATTCCGCTGTTGGCCAGCCTGTTTACCGGCCTGGTGATGATCTACGTGGTCGGCAAACCGGTGGCCGGTATGCTCGCCGGGCTGACGACCTTTCTCGACAGCATGGGCAGCACCAACGCCATCCTGCTGGGGCTGCTGCTCGGGGCGATGATGTGCGTCGACCTCGGCGGGCCGATCAACAAGGCCGCCTATGCCTTCTCGGTCGGCCTGCTGGCCTCGCAAAGCTACGCACCGATGGCCGCAACCATGGCCGCCGGCATGGTGCCGCCCATTGGCATGGCCATCGCCACCCTGCTGGCGCGGCGCAAGTTCGCCCAGAGCGAGCGCGAAGCCGGCAAGGCCGCCGGGGTGCTGGGGCTGTGCTTTATCTCCGAAGGTGCAATCCCGTTTGCCGCCAAGGACCCGCTGCGGGTGATCCCGGCGAGCATCGCCGGCGGCGCCCTGACCGGCGCGCTGTCGATGTACTTCGGCTGCAAGCTGATGGCGCCCCACGGCGGCCTGTTCGTGCTGCTGATCCCCAATGCGATCAACCACGCGCTGCTGTATTTGCTGGCCATCGTCGCTGGCAGCCTGCTCACCGGCGTGGTCTATGCCGTGATCAAGCGGCCGGACGTCCAGCCGCTGACGGTGGGGGCAGCAATGGCGTAGGCGCTGCTGTGCCCGCCTCGCTAGGCGGGAGTGACCTTTGTAAAGGCTATGTCCCTGTACCGTTTTGCACGGCGGTGCTGCTTTTCGTGGGAGCCGCGCCCCGCGGCGAATGCTATAGGCAACGCCGAATTTACTGAATGGCTGCAACCGATTCGCCCCGAGGCGGGGCTCCTACGCGCGTTCGGTGGCTCACGAAGGTGCCACGGTATGTCTTGCATGGGCTGCAACATGGTAGAGGGTGCACGCTGATTAGGCTCGTGTAGGAGCGAAGGGGGCGCCCAGCTTTTATTCGCGATTGTGCCGCGAATTTCGCGAATAAAGGTTGGGTGCAACCCTTCGCTGCAATATGGATGGAGCACCTAACTCAGACATAGACTTTGCAAAGAACTACCCGCAAAGCGTGTTTCACGCGACAATCAGCGCCCTTGTGAAGCGATGTGCCGAGTGACTGACGTTTGAATGCCGAGCTGCGCCGCCGCGCCTACCTGAATGCCATGCAAGTGGCCAGTTGGCTGCCCCGTGTCGAACTGCCGTTCGCTGCGCCCTCGCGGCCCGAATTGCTGGTGCAGCCTGAGCCTGTGGTCGAGTCGCGGCCAGCGCTAGCGCCTACCCAGCAAGCCCCCGTTGCGCCTGTGCCGGTGCGCGCCGAAGTGCCGGCTCCGGTCACCGAGCAGGTCCGCGAGCGACCACGCATCGAAGTGCCCAAACCCGGCAGTTCCGCCGCCGCCCGCGAGGCTGAAGCAGCCTCGCCAGCCAGCGAGCCTGTAGTGCGCGAACGCGCTCAGCCGGCGCCGCGTTTCTCCCTGCAATTGTTGCGCGCCGGTGCCTGCGCCGTGCTGGTCGAGTTGCCCACCGGCGAGCCCTTCCAGAGTCGCGATCCTGCCTATCTGCTGCTCAAGGATCTACTGCGCGCGGCCGGTCTACCGGATAGCCCGCAACTGATCGGCGAGCCGGTGCGCTGGCCGCTGTTGGTGCGCGGCAGCATGGATCAAGGCCCCGAGGCAGCCCTGGAATTCGTGCAGAGTTTTATCGCCGCGCGGCTGGAAGAGCAGGAGCCCTGCAGTTGCCTGTGGCTGATCGGCCTGCCGGCGATTCGCTTTGCCGGCGAGGGTGATGCGCACAGCTATAATCGCGAGCTGCAGATCGAAGGGCTTGGCGCGGCCTGGGCCTTGCCTGGCCTGGAGCTGCTGATGGAGGAGCCGGCGCGCAAGGCCGAGTTGTGGCAGGCCATGCGGCGTGTGCGGCAGCGCTGGCTGGCAGGCTGTTGAAAAACTACCTGCGTTGGCAATACTGCGTTAAAAACGTCCTCGGAATGCTCATTTACAACTCGTAAACTCCGCTTCCTCGGCCGTTTTTGCCTTGTCTTGCCTGCCTCGCCTACGTTTTTAAACGGCCTGCTGGATCCGGCCTGACCCCTTTTTTGAGCGGCGCCCCCAGGGTGCCCGCAACCTGTCGAGTGAGTGGCAATGAGTGATGCGATCCGTTTTCGCCCGATGACCGAGGCGGATATCGAGGCGGTGCTGAAGATCGAGTACGCGGCGTTCAGTCATCCCTGGACCCGTGGCCTGTTTCTCGACAGCCTGAAAACCTACGATTGCTGGGTGATGTTCGAGGGCACGCAGCAGGTGGGCCATGGGGTGATCCAGCTGATCCTCGATGAGGCGCACCTGCTCAATATCACCATCAAGGCCGAAAGCCAGGGCCGTGGTCTCGGCCTGCAATTGCTCGAACACCTGATGCAGCACGCGCGCAGCCGCGGTGCCAACGACTGCTTTCTGGAGGTGCGCGCCAGCAACCAGAGTGCCTATCGCCTGTACGAGCGCTACGGCTTCAACGAGGTTGGCCGGCGGCGTGACTATTACCCGGCGGTGGGCGGCCGTGAAGATGCGCTGGTGATGGTCTGTCCGCTGTTCGACTAGCGCCGTTACGCAGGGTGCGAGGCTGGCCTGCGTAGGCGGGCGCGAACTTTTTGCTGAACACCCAGCCCCTGTGGGCGGTCCATTGTGCATGGACAATAAAATTGCGCAGCACCTGGTAACCCTCGACCGTCACGCCTTCTTTTTCGATTTTGACGGTACCCTGGCCGACCTGCAGCCTCGACCGGAGCTGGTGTTTATCGCCGGCACTCTGCACGCTGCGTTGGCGCAGCTGGTAGGTCGCGCCCCAGTGGCAGTGATTTCCGGGCGGCCGTTGGTGCAACTCGATGAACTGCTCCAGCCCCTGCAATTGCCCAGCGCCGGCGTGCACGGGAGCGAACGGCGCACGGCCGCCGGTGAATACCAGCAGTTGCAGCTGGACGAAGAATTGCTGGCGCATATCGAGCATGAACTGCGCTTGGCCTGCGAACCCTACCCAGAGCTGTTGCTGGAGAGCAAAGGCGTGGCTTTCGCCCTGCATTACCGTCAGGCGCCGGCGCTGGAAAGCGTGGCTCTGCAGTTAGCCACCGATTTCGTTTCCCTGTACCCCGAGACCCTCAGCCTGCAGCCGGGTAAGTGCGTGTTCGAGCTCAAGCCCAAGGGCGCGAGCAAAGGCGAGGTGATTCGCGCGTTTATGGCCGAAGCGCCCTTTGCTGGGCGCATACCGGTGTTTTTGGGTGATGACCTGACCGATGAAGCCGGCTTCGAGGTGGTCAATGCCCTCGGCGGGGTGAGCATCAAGGTGGGCGAGGGCGCAACCATCGCCAGCGCTCGTTTGCCCTCGGTGGATGCGGTGGACGCCTGGCTGCATGCGCTGCTGGAGGTGCGCCCGGTGTCCGAGCTGGGCACCTTGCAGCCGGGAGGCGAGGCATGAGCCGCTTGGTGGTGGTGTCCAACCGGGTGGCGCCGATCAAGGATGGCAAGGCGGTGGCCGGTGGTCTGGCGGTTGGTGTCTATGAAGCACTGCGCGATTCAGGCGGTATCTGGTTCGGCTGGAATGGCGAGATCAGCGCATCTCCGGAGCTGGCCAGCGAGACCCACGGGCGGATCACCTACGCCACCCTGGGGCTGACCCGCCGCGACTACGACCACTACTACCGCGGCTTCTCCAACGCGACCCTATGGCCGATCTTCCATTACCGCATCGACCTGGCGCGCTACCGGCGCGACGAGTACGAAGGCTACCGCAGCGTCAACCGCAAGCTCGCCGAGCAGCTCAAGCCGCTGCTACGCAAGGATGATGTGATCTGGGTGCACGATTACCACCTGATCCCGTTTGCCGATGAGTGCAGGCGCCTGGGTATCCGCAACCGTATCGGTTTCTTCCTGCATATCCCGTTTCCCGCGCCGGAAATCCTCACTGCCATCCCGCCGCATAACGACCTGTTTCGCACGCTCTGCGCCTATGACCTGATCGGCTTTCAAACCGAAGTCGACCGCCAGGCATTCTCGGATTACATCACCCGCGAAGTGCGCGGCGTGCCGGGGCCCGACGGCTACCTGACCGCCTACGGTCACCGTTTTCGCGCCGAGGTCTACCCGATTGGCGTGGTGCCCGACGAGATCCAGGCCACTGCGGCCAGCTACAAGGGCCGGCGCAACCTGATTGGCCGCACGGCGGCGGGCGGGCCGTGCCCGACCATTATCAGTGTCGATCGGCTCGACTACTCCAAGGGCCTGCTGGAGCGTTTCTGCGCCTACGAGGAACTGCTGCAGCGCTATCCTGAGCATCACCGTAACGTGCAGTTCGTGCAGATCGCGCCGACTTCGCGCTCCGATGTGAAGACCTATCAGCATATCCGTCAGCAACTGGAGACCCAGGCCGGGCATATCAACGGTCGTTACGCCGAACTCGACTGGATGCCGCTGCACTACCTCAACCGCAGCCATGAGCGGCGCGTGCTGATGGGCCTGTTCCGTGGCGCGGGCATCGGCCTGGTCACTCCGTTGCGCGACGGCATGAACCTGGTCGCCAAGGAATATGTCGCCGCCCAGGACCCGGAAAACCCCGGGGTGCTGGTACTGTCGCGCTTCGCCGGGGCCGCCCGCGAGCTGAATACTGCGCTGATCGTTAACCCTTACGACACCGTCGGCATGGCCGAAGCCCTCGACCGTGCCCTGCGCATGCCGCTGGCCGAACGCAAGGATCGTTACGCCAGCATGATGCTGTCTATTCGCCAGAACGACCTGGCGCGCTGGCGCGACCGCTTTCTCGCCGACCTGCATGCGGCCGGTGCCGGCCGCCAGCCCACGGACAAGATCGCGGTCTAGGGAGGCTCACCAGCCTTGTCAAAGCCGTGCTCGCCGCCTAAGGTGCTGCCCCTGGCCGTCGCTCGGCTGGCGATGCAGCAACCTGCCGCTAGCCCATCGCGACGCGCCGTTCTCTATCGTCTGCCGATGACCTGTCATGCCCTGCGTGTCCAGGCGTGCGGCGCCTAGCAAGGACACCCCATGAGTGATCTGACGCCACTGTTCGAGAACAACGAACGCTGGCCTGCCTTGATCAACAATCGGCGCTGGCGAGACCTTAGCGTCAGCCGCATGGCTCAACTCGCGCCGCAGTACCGCCTGCGTCCGCTGCCGCGAGTCTGACGCCATGCCTGCCTCACGTAGCCTTGCCACCCTCGGCCTGCTGGTTTCAGTGCTCTGCTGGTCGGGTAACGCCCTGGTAGCGCGGGCCGTGGCCGGTGATATCGCGCCCTTTACGTTGGCTTTCTGGCGCTGGTGCCTGGCTCTGGCCCTGCTTCTGCCCTTCGTTATTGCGCCGCTGTTGCGTCACCGCCAGGCCCTGCGCAGCGCCGGCTGGCGCTTGGTGGCGCTCGCCGCATGCGGCATCAGTGCCTACAACTCGCTGCTCTACAGCGCCGCGCAAAGCACTGCCGCGATCAACATCACCCTGGTCAACACCTGCCTGCCGCTGATGACCTTTATCGGCGCCGGGCTGTTGCTGGGTGAGTGGCCCAACCGTCGTGCCTGGGTAGGTATGGGCGTGGCAGCTATCGGTCTGCTGGTGCTGATCACCCAGGCGAGCTGGACGACCCTGGCGACGCTGTCATTCAACCACGGCGATCTGATTATGCTGCTGGCCGTGGCCGACTGGGCGTTGTATTCCCTGCTGCTGCGGCGCTGGGCCCACTACCTGCAGCCGATTCCGCCGCTGGCGCTGTTAGGCGTGCTGATGCTGCTGGGCTTGCCGCTGATCCTGCCGTTCTACCTGTATGAGCTGAGCCAGGGCGCGCACTTTGTCGCCAGCCCCGGCAACCTGGGCGCCGTCGCCTACACGGCGGTATTCGCCTCGATACTGGCCTACCTGTGCTGGAACCACGGCGTGCGCGTGGTCGGCGCGGCCAAGGCGGCGCTCAGCAACTACCTGATGCCGGTGTTCACCGCGATTCTCGGCTGGCTGCTGTTGGGTGAGGGTTTGCAGCTGTTCCACTGGGTTGGCGGCGCGTTGATCTTTTCCGGCCTGCTACTCGGCACCCAGCGCGCGGCGGCACGCTAACGCCGCCTGAATGCACCGATAAAAGCTGATATTGCATTCACGCGTCGCAGGCCCAACCACGTGGGGTGCGCTGTGCGCACCAAGAGTCTGCAGCCTGCACCGCGGTGCACACGGCGCACCCTACGGGTCTACCGTTAAGCCCAGCAACTGAACGCAACACAAAACTAGGACAGCGCCTATAAAAAGGCTATGTCCCAAAACCGTGTTGCAACCTCAAATCGGCTTGTGTAGGAGCGAATTTATTCGCGATGGTGTCGCGAATTTCGCGAATAAATTCGCTCCTACAGATGTGCTACAGCCAATGGGACATCGCCGTAAAAAGAATCGCCGCAGTTATCTAAGCGACCTCAACGCGGACGCGCGTCCGGGTCGGGCGGGCACTTGCGCGGCTCCTTGAGCATATCTGGATCGATCTCCGAGCCCGGGTCTTCATTGCCGGGGTCATTGATCGGGTCCGGCTGCGGGCGCGGGTCAGGTTCTGGCGGTTGTTGCAGCTGCAGGCTCATGGTGAAGGCCTCCCGGTCTGTGGGCGATACAGGTTGGAGCCGCTGCCTGCGAACAGGGTTCAGACTGTCTGCCGTCCACTCGTCCCTTCGTGCGCTGTCGAGGCGTAAGTTGCGCTTAGCGACTTGCCGGTATCGCCTTGACCTCAGGTAGCCAGGCCGGGTCAAAGCGTGTCACTTCAGTCTCCAGCCCCAGGGCCTGCATGGCCTCCAGGTGCCGGTTGATCTCCGGCACTGCCTGGCTCAGTGAGCTGCTGTCGCCGTCCAACTGATGCATCTGCGT
Organism: Gammaproteobacteria bacterium; assembly: GCA_018826895.1. Classification (GTDB taxonomy): domain Bacteria; phylum Pseudomonadota; class Gammaproteobacteria; order Pseudomonadales; family Pseudomonadaceae; genus Aquipseudomonas. Next base: position 1,975 of record JAHJYA010000124.1, on the reverse strand, counting down.
CAGCCCCAGGTGATAGAAGCGCAGTACCGTCATGGCGACAGGCTGCTGCGCGCTAACCCCGGCCTTTACGTGGTGCATCACGTTGGTTACGCGCATCAGCGTGCGCTTGAGCCGCCAGCCATACACCGCAGGGGCCATCCACGGCTGCTGCCAGAACACCCAGCGCACCAACGCCACGGTAATGGCCAGCCCAGCCAAAACCCCACCTATATTCCAACGCAGATTGTCCCCGCCAGGTTCACCGAAAAGTTGCACCAACACCGTGGAAATCCCCAGGCCCAACAGCAGAAACACACCGGCAATTGCAAAGGTGCTCAAGCGTGTCTTCGCGCGATAGCGCTCGGGGTCCATCGGGGTAATTGCAAAAATCACGGCGGTGCTCCTGGGCGAATAGAGCGGCCATTATCACCCGAGTGGCGGCGCAAAACCGGGCTAATGATTGGCGGATGATTTCTGCTGGATGTGACGACGGGGAGGGCGGGATACCTGCTCAGGCGGCGTCGGCTGGAGTTAATCCGCGAGCAAAAACTTACCCACCGGTAAACCCTTGCAGCATGGCATTGGTTGTTCACCATTCACTACCAATCCAACAGACAACAAAAAACCCGCCGAAGCGGGTTTTTTCAAGACCAATCCAACATCCTGTCAGAAGCCTCCAAGGCAATGGTCGATCATCCGTGATCCTGAGCGCGTCCTGCGCTTCAGTTGATGGGGCTAGATTACGTTCAACGGGCAGGGGCTGACAGAGGCGATTGCTACCAGTGCGTGTAAGCCTTTCGCTATAGATAGCCTAAAAGTCTGCTGTTTAGACGCTTAGCTACTTAGCCGCGTTAACAGGGTGTGTGTCGCGGTGGATGTCCGGTTGCGCTGATCTGTTTGGCTACGGGTGCCCGCTGGGATGAGGCTGAAAGCCTGTCTCGCTCCGCGATATTTGGCGGTAAAGCGCATTTCCACCGCACCAAAAATCGTCAGTCTCGATCCGTTCCCATTCCTAAGGAAGTTGAACAAGCCGCCTTTGCTGTCGGCATGCCTGGATTTGGCCGCCTCTTCATCTCCTGCAGGTCTGCATTCCGTAGCGCGTACGAACGTTGTGGGTTTAGCACCCCTGGTCAGCTGACCCACATCCTGCGTCATACCTTTGCCAGTCACTACATCATGGGGGGAGGGGACATCTTCAGCCTTCAACGCATCCTTGGAAATTCCTCCATCACCATGACCATGCGTTACGCGCATCTGTCGCCTGACCACCTGGCTTCAGCCCTGAAGCTTTCTCCCCTTACGCAAAGTGGGCACTTGCCTCAAGTATTCGGCATCAGGAGGGGCATCTAATTGTCTACGACAACGACTAGTCGCCATACTGCCCCCCGAAATGGTTCGGCACTAAGGCGTTTCATGGAAAGCAGAATTCCTCTTCCCACCGACAATATCTTTAAGTTCATCGCGCTTTTCGCAATGTTTGTTTTCGTCTCTTCGTTCGTCACGATGCTCTATCAGACGGAAAAGACAAACGAGCTGATCTTTACCACTTATGTTGAGCAGGCTGCGTTAGGCGAGAAGGAAAAGCCCACTGCTTCTGATGAGGCAAGAAAGCTAATGCTTGAAACGCGGTTGGACGTAGCTATGTCCGATAAGATCTTTTTTAGATGGCTTCTCGCTGCAGTCGCTGGTGCTGCATTTTGGTCTGCTGTCTACGGCTTCATTCGTTGGCATCGTCATGTGCAGCCGATGCTGGATGAAGCTCAGAGGATTCAGATCGATATCGCCAAGCTGAATTTGATCAAGCTGCAGATTGAGGTTGAGAAGCTGCAAGGAAAGGGAGTAGACACGCCGTAGTCACTTTGTAGTCACCGGCGCAAACAAAAAAGGGCTTACCTTTCGGTAAACCCTTGTTTTGTTTGGTGGCTACGCAGGGACTTGAACCCCGGACCCCAGCATTATGAATGCTATGCTCTAACCAGCTGAGCTACGTAGCCGA
>JAHJYA010000123.1 GCA_018826895.1 Gammaproteobacteria bacterium | reverse complement strand
TGCTGCTGATGCAGGGTGAAGGTCTTGCTGAGGCCGGAGACCTCGATAAGCGTATTCATGATTGACCTCATATTGACCGGCAGCCCCATGCAATCCGGGCTGCACACACGTCAGGGCTGCAGGACAGACGACACCAGCAACTGCGAATAGGGGTGCTGCGGGTCATCGAGAATCTGGTCGGTGAGACCGGCCTCGACCACATGGGAGCGGCGCATCACCATCAGCCGATCCGCCAGCAAGCGCGCCACAGCCAGGTCGTGGGTGACGATCACCACCGCCAGGTCCAACTCACGCACCAGGCCGCGCAGCAGGTCGAGCAGGCGCGCCTGCACCGATACATCGAGGCCGCCGGTGGGCTCGTCCATAAAGATCAGCCGTGGGCTGGAAACCAGGTTGCGGGCGATCTGCAAACGCTGCTGCATGCCGCCGGAGAAAGTGCGTGGCAGGTCGTCGATGCGCAGTGGGTCGATCTCCACCTGTTGCAGCCAGTCAATGCCGGCCGCGCGCAACTCGCCGTAATGGCGCACACCCTGGGCCATCAACCGCTCACCGATATTCGCCCCGGCCGACACGCCCATGCGCAGGCCATCACGCGGGTTCTGCTCGACAAAGCCCCACTCGGTGCGCAGCAAGGTGCGCCGCTGCGCTTCGCTGGCGCTGTACAGGTCGAGCCAGTTGCCTTCGCTGTCGCGATAACTGACTGCGCCGCGATCCGGCGGGCAGCGCCCGGAGAGCAGGCTGAGCAGGGTCGACTTGCCCGAACCGGACTCACCGACGATGCCCAGCACCTCGCCTGGATACAGATCGAATGACACGCCCTGGCAGCCCTTTTCCGGACCATACAGGCGCGTCAGATCGCGCACGCTAAATAGCGGCTGAGCAGTTTCGCTATGCAGGTGCAACTTTTCGGCAGCACTCATTGCGCGCCCTCCTCTTCAAGGTCACGGCGTTGCATGCAGTAGTCGGTGTCGGAGCAGACGAAACGCTTGGTCCCGGCGTCGTCGACGATCAGTTCGTCGAGGTAGGAGTCCTGGCTGCCGCAGAAGGCGCAGCACTCGTCCCAGCGCTGGATCTCGAATGGGTGATCGGCGAAATCCAGGCTGACCACCCGGGTGAACGGCGGCACGGCATACAGGCGCTTCTCGCGGCCGGCACCGAACAGCATCAGCGCCGGGCTCATGTGCAGCTTGGGGTTGTCGAATTTGGGGATCGGTGACGGGTCCATCACGTAGCGCTCATCGACCGTCACCGGGTAGGCATAGCTGGTAGCGATATGGCCAAAGGTGGCGATGTCCTCGTACAGCTTCACGTGCATCACGCCGTAGTCTTCCAGCGCGTGCATGGTGCGGGTCTCGGTTTCCGAGGGCTCGATAAAGCGCAGCGGCTCGGGGATCGGCACCTGGTAGACCATGATCTGATCGCCATTGAGCGGCGTTTCCGGGATGCGGTGGCGGGTCTGAATCACCGTCGCCTCGGGCGTGCGGGTGGTGGTTTTAACCCCAGCCGTGCGGGCGAAGAAGCGGCGGATCGACACCGCGTTGGTGGTGTCATCTGCGCCCTGGTCGATCACCTTGAGCACATCGTCAGCACCGAGAATAGCGGCGGTCAGCTGCATGCCGCCGGTGCCCCAGCCATAGGGCAGCGGCATCTCGCGGCCACCAAACGGCACCTGGTAACCGGGAATCGCCACGGCCTTGAGCAGGCCACGGCGGATCATTCTTTTCGTCTGCTCATCGAGATAGGCGAAGTTATAGCCAACCTCAGTTGCATACTGCGTTTGGGCCTGGGCATTCATGCGCGTTGCTCCTCGGCGGCTGGCTGCTCGCACGTCTGCTTGCGCAGTTTGCGGATCAGCTCCAGCTCGGATTGGAAGTCGACGTAGTGCGGCAATTTCAGGTGGGAGACGAAGCCACCGGCTTCAACGGTGTCGCAGTGCATCAGCACGAACTCCTCCTGCTGCGCCGGGCCTTGCGCTTCCTCGGCGTATTCCGCCGCGCGCAGGGAGC
>JAHJYA010000122.1 GCA_018826895.1 Gammaproteobacteria bacterium | reverse complement strand
CGCATCTCGTGCCTTGCCTCGCGCTAAAACTGGCTCCGGCGCGGCCGCGAACGAAACGCCAACAGACCCTAGGTCTTTTGCTGGTTGGCGTGCGCAGCCGGCGCTGGCCATTGTTGCTGGCAGGAGCGGTATTGATTCTGCTGCTCCTTGATGTACTGCTGCTGAGCCCCCATCTGTTGGTTCAGGCGCTCAATCCGTTATCTACCAACCTGGCCGCACTGACACTCTGTGCTGTGGCCTAGCTGGCCGAAGCGCCGACATCTTCCCACTCCTAACGCCGCAGCGAGACAGCATGTCCTCGATCCTTTCCTCCCGCCAGCGTGGTGCCCTGCGCTTGGCCTGGCGCTTTATCGCGCCTTACCGTCTGCGTGTGCTCGGCGCACTGCTGGCGCTGCTGTTTACCGCGGCGATCACGCTGTCCATGGGGCAGGGCATCAAACTGTTGGTCGATCAGGGGCTGGCTACTCAGTCGCCAGCGGCGCTGCGTCAGTCGATCGGGCTGTTTTTCGTCTTGGTGCTGGCCCTGGCGGTGGGCACCTTCATGCGCTTTTACCTGGTGTCCTGGTTGGGGGAGCGCTTTGTTGCCGATATTCGCCGGCGCGTTTTCGATCACCTGGTCGAACTGCATCCAGGCTTCTATGAAGACAACCGCAGCTCGGAAATTCAATCGCGCCTGACCGCCGATACCACGCTGTTGCAGTCGGTGATCGGCTCGTCGCTGTCGATGGCCCTGCGTAACCTGATCATGCTGATCGGCGGTAGCGTGCTGCTGGTGGTGACTAACCCCAAGCTCAGCGGCATCGTGCTGGCCGCGTTGCCCCTGGTGGTCGCGCCGATTCTGCTGTTCGGCCGGCGCGTGCGCGCGCTGTCGCGGCAGAGCCAGGACCGGGTGGCTGATGTCGGCAGCTATGTTGGCGAAGCGCTTGGGCAGATCCGCACCGTACAGGCTTACAACCACCAGGCGGAAGACGTGCGGCGCTTTGCCCTGTCCGCCGAGGCAGCATTCGACACTGCGCGCAAGCGCATTGCCCAGCGAGCCTGGCTGATTACCGTGGTGATCGTCTTGGTACTGGGCGCCGTTGGGGTGATGCTCTGGGTAGGCGGCATGGACGTGATCGCCGGGCGCATTTCCGGGGGGGAGCTGGCCGCATTCGTCTTCTACAGCCTGATCGTCGGCTCGTCCTTTGGCACCCTGAGCGAGGTGATTGGCGAGTTGCAACGTGCCGCTGGCGCCGCCGAGCGGATTGCCGAGTTGTTGCAGGCGCGCAGTGTGATCACTGCCCCGGCAGATGATCTGCGCCGCCTGGCGCATCCAGTGCGCGGCGCCATTGCCTTCGAGCAGGTCGGCTTTGCCTACCCCTCGCGGCCCGGGCAGCCCGCGTTGACACAGATTGATCTGCAGATTGAACCAGGGGAAACCCTGGCGCTGGTTGGGCCCTCGGGGGCGGGCAAGTCGACGCTGTTCGAGTTGTTGCTGCGTTTTTACGACCCGCAGCAGGGCCGCATCCTGCTTGATAACGAGCCGATCCAGCAGCTCGACCCTCACGACCTGCGCCGGGCGTTTGCCTGGGTCTCGCAAAACCCGGCGCTGTTCTTCGGCTCGGTAGAAGACAACATTCGCTATGGTCGTCCCAGCGCCAGTCAGGCCGAGGTGGAGGCTGCGGCGCGGGCGGCCCACGCCCACGACTTTATCGTCGCTATGCCCCAGGGCTACCAGACTCACCTGGGCGATGGCGGCCTTGGTCTTTCTGGCGGGCAGCGTCAACGCCTGGCGATTGCCCGTGCGCTACTGGCCGATACTCCGGTGCTGCTGCTCGACGAGGCAACCAGTGCCCTGGATGCGGAAAGCGAGCACCTGATCCAGCAGGCGCTGCCCTCGCTGATGGCCGGGCGCACCACGCTGGTGATCGCCCATCGCCTGGCCACGGTGAAACGCGCCGATCGGATTGCGGTGATCGACCAGGGCCGTCTGGTGGCCATCGGGCGACATGCCGAGCTGCTGATCAGCAGCCCGCTTTACGCGCGCCTGGCTGCGTTACAGTTTGCTGCGGACTAGTCATGGACGATGGGCTGGGCCTTGCCGCGCAGGGTCGCTGCCGCGCCGCTTGAGGCGGCGATAATGGCGGCAATGGCCAGCCATTGATTGAATGACAGGCGCTCACTGAGAAACAGCAGGCCCGACAGCGCGGCGATGGCCGGCTCCATGCTCATAAGCACGCTGAAGGTGCGCGCGGGCAGGCGGGTCAGGGCGATCATTTCCAGGCTGTAGGGCAGGGCCGAAGACAGTATGGCGACGGCCACCGCCACTGGCAGCAAATCCACTGAAAACAGGGCTGTACCGGCCTGCCACAGCCCGATGGGTGCTACCAGCAGGGCGGCGACCAGGGTGCCCAGGGCGACGGTATGGCCGCCGTGTTCGGCGCCCGCCTTTTGCCCGAAGATGATGTACAGCGCCCAGCACAGGCCTGCTGACAGAGCCAGCAACATCCCCATGGGGTCCAGTGGCGTGCTGTGGACATCGCTGGGCAGCAGCAACCAGAGGCCGAACACCGCCAGCACAATCCACACGAAGTCGATCAGCCGGCGTGATGCGAACAGGGCCAGGGCCAGAGGGCCGGTGAACTCCAGGGCCACGGCGATACCCAGCGGCACCGTCTTGAGCGACATGTAGAACAGCAGGTTCATGCCGCCCAATGCCGAACCATAGGCCAGCAGTGAACGGCACGAGGCCCCGGTTAATCGCGCTCGCCAAGGGCGCATTACCAGCGCCAGGATCAGCGCTGCCAGCACCAGGCGCAGTGCAGTCGTGCCCTCCGGCCCAATCAGGGGAAACAGCCCTTTGGCCAGGGCTGCGCCGCTCTGGATGGACGTCATGGCCACCAGCAGCAGGGCAATGGGCAAAAGGATGGAGACAGGGCGAACGCTGGGCATGCAAGGAATCCGGTCTATGTAAGTCCTTAACGAAAAAGCCGGCCTGTAGGCCGGCTTTCTGGGGCGGGCAAACTCAGCGGTATTCGCAGAGATAGGCCGTATCGCTGGCAACCTTGAGTTGGAACTTACTGTTGGCCGGTACGGTGAACTGGCTGCCAGCACTGTAGGTATCCCAGTTTTCGCTGCCCGGCAGTTTGACCGTCAGAGCGCCTGCAACCACGTGCATGACTTCCAGCTGACTGGTACCGAACTCGTATTCGCCGGGCGCCATGACGCCCAGGGTCGCCGGGCCTTCAGCCATGGTGAAGGCGATGGATTTGACGGTGCCGTCGAAGTATTCGTTGACCTTGAACATCTGCAAGTCCTCGCTAAGGGGCTGAAAAAGACGGGCAAGTATGCCCAAGCCCCACTCGGTCGTCATCTGCATTTAGCTGGGCAATACCAGTGGCAGTAACCGCGCTGTATTGCGCGCATCGTTCAGAGCACGGTGCTGCTGACCCTGAAAGCTCAGGCCGGCCAGCTGCAAGGCGCTGTGCAAGCCCACAGGTTTGGCTAACTGGCGCTCGGTGGCGAAGGCTTGCTTGAGGTTGAGGTGTGGGCGCTCACCGAGCAGGCTGCTCAGCTGGTGGCGCTGCCAGTCCTGTGTCAGTTGCTGGAGGTCGTAGTCGCCCCAACTGCTCCAGCCCGCCAGGCGCGCCGCGTGAGCGCTTAGCCACTGTTCAAATTGTGGCCAGACAGTCGTCAGCGGGGCAGCACTGTCGATGTTGCTCTGACTGATGTGGGTCAGCTCTCGGCAAAACGCGGTCAGGTGCGGGCGCCGCAGCGGTTTCACGAAACGCTGGAAATGGTCGACCTCACGGCCATCGGCGGTCACCAGGCAGGCGCCTATCTCGATGATCTCCATGTCCGTTAACGGCCAGCCGCCGTCTTCGGTGGTCGCTTCCAAATCGATTACCAGCCAGTGTCCCATAGGCTCTCCCTCGCACTGGGTCAGTATGTAAGTCTTTGCGGATCAGGCAAAGCGCTGTTGAGCATGCTGGGCTAGGGCTGCAGAGATCATGCCGCTTGCGACGAAACGGCAACAGCCCCTAGTCTGTCGACCCTGACATTCGGAGGTGTATATGGCACAGGTAGCATTTATCGGCTTGGGCGTGATGGGGTATCCGATGGCGGGACACCTGGCCCGTGCCGGTCATCAGGTCCGGGTTTATAACCGTACCGAGACCAAGGCGCAGCAATGGGTCGAGGAGTACGCAGGCGACTATGCGGCAACCCCGCGTGAAGCCGCCCAAGGCGCCGAGCTGGTGATGGTATGTGTTGGTAATGACGATGATTTGCGCACCGTGGTGCTCGGTAGCGATGGCGCTTTGGCAGGTATGCAGACAGGTGCCGTGTTGGTCGACCACACCACCGCGTCTGCTGATGTCGCCCGCGAGTTGGCCGCATGTGCCGCTGAGCGCGGTGTGGGCTTTCTTGATGCGCCAGTTTCCGGTGGCCAGGCAGGTGCGCAGAATGGCGTGCTGACCATCATGGTCGGCGGTGACACGGCGAGTTATGCGCTGGCCGAACCGGTTATCGGGGCATACGCACGCATGGCCCGCCTGATGGGGCCGGTTGGTAGTGGTCAGCTGACCAAGATGGTCAACCAGATTTGCATCGCTGGGGTGGTCCAGGGCCTGGCCGAAGCGTTGCACTTTGCTCAATGTGCCGAGCTTGATGGCCAGGCGGTAATCGATGTGATCAGCAAAGGCGCTGCGCAGTCCTGGCAGATGGAGAATCGCCACAAGACCATGCTGGCCGGAGAGTTCGATTTCGGTTTTGCGGTTGACTGGATGCGCAAGGATCTGTCGATTGTTCTTCAGGAGGCCCGTCAAAATGGCGCTCAATTACCCATGGCTGCGCTGGTCGATCAGTTTTATGCCGACGTTCAGCGCATGGGGGGCGGGCGCTGGGATACTTCCAGCCTGCTTACCCGCCTGAAGGTGCGCTAGGCTCTGTTGTCGTTTCGCTCGCGGCCGCGCCGGAGCCCGTTTTAGCGCCGCGCGGCGTTTCTCGATGGCTCATTTAGCCCGCTAAACAGGGCCTGACAAGGGTTGTCCGCCTTGTTTTTTTACGCTGTCTATACTGCTTATGCACCTGGTTTGGGCAGGTGTTTCCATACGGCAGAGCGACAGGTAAGGCGGCTCTCATGGATGAACGAATACTCTGGTTGGAAGGCGAGAGCCCGGTTGCACAGCCCGCGCTGACCTGGTGTGTGCTGGCAGTTGATGATGATGCCGATTTTCAGCGGGCCACCGCCTTCGCGCTGGACGAGTTGCAGGTGCTTGGCGGGCGGATCGAGTTGCTACAGGCTTTCAGCTATCGCGAGGCTTCGGCGGTGTTTGCGCGCCGCCCGGATATAGCCTTGGTGCTGCTGGATGTGGTTATGGAAACCGATGATGCTGGTCTGCGCCTGGTCCGAACCTTGCGCGAGGTGATCGGCAACAGCGAGGTGCGTATCGTCCTGTTGACGGGCGAGCCCGGTATGGCGCCGGTTCAGGACGTCATGCGCGAATACGATATCAACGATTACTGGAGCAAAAGCGAGCTCACGGCGGATCGTTTGTTGACCGTGCTGACTGCAGGTTTGCGTAGCTTTGCCCAACTGCGCAGCGTGACCAAGGCGCGCCGCGGGTTGCAGATGATCGTTGAATCAAGCAATGCGCTGTTTTGCTCGAAAAGCCAGCATGAACTTGCGGGTAAGGTGCTGGGCGAAATCGGTTTTCTGCTTGATCAGCCTGCCGAAGGGCTGATCTGCATGCGTGAGGATATGACCGCGCCGGGCGGCCCTCTGCAAGGTCGGGTGATCAGTGCTACTGGCCGTTTTCAGCACGCCCGTGATACCTCCCTGGACAGTCTGGATGAACCCGAGGTGGTTAATGCCGTGCGCTCCGCCTTCGACCTTGAGGCTGTTGTGCGGCGCTCGCGTGGCTTGGTGCTTTATCTGCCACGGCTCCAGGCGGGGGCCGACTACGCGTGCTATCTGGAGACCGCATGCGTTCTCGATGACACCGATCTCGAGTTGTTGCGCGTATTCAGCGCGAGCATCAGTCGTGGGTTGTACAACGTCACCCTGTTTCGGCGGTTGGAGGAAATGGCCTACCAGGATGAGTTGCTGAAAATTCCGAACCGCAACGCACTGCTGCGCATGCTTGATCTCACCCTGCAGGATGAGCAACTGCGTAGCGAGCAGGTGCTGGTGTTGATCGATATCGATAATTTTTCCGGAGCCAATACTGCTTTTGGCACCGGCTATGGCGATTTCATCCTTGGCCTGGTCGCGCGTCGCTTGCGCGATGCATTTGCCTCTAAAGTGCTTGTGGCGCGGGTGCGTGACGATCTGTTTGCCATTCTGGGGCCTCAGCAGGAGGTCAGGGCCGCAGCGGTGGTCGCGTTGTTTCGGCGCCAGGGGCGGCCCTATGAATTGGGGCAGGTGCACAGCTTGAGCAGTGTCACGTTGCGCCTCGCTGATTTTGTTGGCAGCGCGCATATTGCTCTGCAGAGTGCGCTGTTGACGCTAAAACAGGCCAAGTCTGCGGGCTATGATCAGCATGTGATTCATGATCCCGGCCTGCAGCGTACTCACGCTGAATCCTATCGGATGCTGTTGGCGCTGCGTGATGCGGTCGAAGCCGGGCGTATCAGCATTGAGCTGCAGCCCCAGCTCGATCTGAACAGCGGCGCGGTGATCGGCGTCGAGGCGTTGGCGCGCTGGCGTCAGGCTGATGGTCAGTCTGTTCCGCCGCTGCAGTTCATTCCGTTGGCCGAAACGACGGGTTATATCCTGCCGCTGGGTGATTTGCTGCTGCGCCTGTCTCTGCAAGCCGCCAAGCGCCTGGCTGATGCGGGGTACGGAGGAATTCGGGTGGCCGTCAATGTCTCAGCTGCGCAATTGCTGCAGCCCGATTTTGTCGAGCGTTTCGATGCTCACCTGCGCGCTGCTGAAGTGCGTGCTCAGCAGGTGGAGGTGGAAATCACCGAGTCGGTGGCCATGCGCAATTTTGACAGCGTCTGCACTCAGCTCAGCGCGCTACGGGAAAGAGGGGTGAGCGTAGCCATCGATGATTTTGGTACGGGGTTTTCTTCGCTCAGTTACCTGCGCCTGCTACCTGCCGATCGGCTGAAAATTGACCGTAGCTTCATCATGGAGATCGGCGCCGTAGCCGACCATCAACTGATTGCCGAGGCGGTCATCCAGATTGCTGCGCGCGTGGGTATGCAGGTCATTGCCGAGGGGGTGGAGACACCGCTGCAGGCCGATTGGGTTCGCCAGCATGGCTGCCATGAGGCTCAGGGCTATCTGTTCGGCAAGCCAATGCCCTGCGATCAGCTGTTGAACTGGCTGGCCGAACAGGGGCAGGCGACGGCATGATGCAAAGGCGTGACTGGTTGGGCAGTCGCCCGGTGCGGCGCAACCTGATGTTGCTGTTTCTACCCTGGATGCTGTTGATACTGCTGTTGACCGTGCTTCTGTATGAGCGTTTGTTGGATGCGCGGCTGGCACCTTTGTTACGCGAGCAGCAGTACGTTCTCAGCGAGGGGTTGGGCATTCTCAATCGGCAGCTGGCGAACCTCTTGGGTCATCAGCAGTTCCTCATTCAGCAGCCTGTGCTGGCACGGGCACTGGAAAACCCTGGTACCTCGAATCGGCAGGCGCTGGGCAGGTTGTTTCTGGAGTTCTCTGTCAGCACAGGCGGGTACGACCAGATTCGCTGGCTGGACGAACAAGGCAATGAGCGCGTCCGGGTCGATATGACTGAGGATGGCGCTCGGCTGCGGCCTGACGAGTATCTACAGAATATGGCGGATGCCTATTACTTCGTGGAGGCCATGAGCTTACCGGCTGGCGGTCGCTACCTTTCGCGCTTCGATTTGCAGCAGGTGTTTGGCGTCTTGCAGCAGCCGCTCAAGCCGACCTTGCGTGTGGCGAGTCCGCTGTTCGATCAGCAGGGAGGACGGCGCGGCGTGCTGGTATTGAATTACCTGGGGGCAGGCTTGCTCAAGCGACTTGGCGAGGTGGCCGCTGATTATGCGGGCAGCCTCAGTCTGGTCGATCATGAAGGTTATTGGATGCTCGCGCCTGACCCGCAAGATGCCTGGGGGCTGATGCGTGGGCGTGCCGATGCCACTTTGGCCAGTCGCAACCGTTCAAGCTGGCTGCGCATGCAGCAAGAACCCAGTGGCGTTTTCAGTGACGCGGACGGCCTTTGGGCATACAGCCGGTTTGACCCCTACGACCAATCGCGCCTGGATAACCGGGAAGGGCAGTGGATGCTGGTGGCGCACGTACCTGCCCCCTTGGTGCGTACGCTGGAAGGTCAGATTTTTTGGCAGGTACTAGCGCTGTGTGTAGGTATGTTGGCGCTTGGTGCTTTTGTGGTGATTAGGCTTGGGCGCTCCGAGTATCAGCATGATTGTGTTCAGCAGGACTTACTGGGCAGTCAGCGTGCGCTGCTACGCAGCAATGAGGCGTTGCGCGAAACGGTTGAGCAGTTGCAGCGGACAAAGGGTGCACTGTTGCAGGCGGAAAAATTGTCATCGCTCGGTACCTTGGTCGCCGGTGTGGCGCATGAGCTGAATACCCCGATCGGTGCGGCCAGTGTCACGGCCTCGACTCTGCAAGCAGCGGTGCAGCGGGCACGCAAGGCCGGGCAGGTCGACGATATTGGGCATTTTCTTGGCCGCAGCGAAGCAGGCCTTAGCATCGTCATTGATAACCTGGCACGCATGGCGCTGCTGACCCAGGCATTCAAGCGCCTGGCCAGTGATCGTGCCAGCACTGAGCGGCGCCAGTTTGATTTGGTTGCGCTGGTACAGGAGGTGCTGGTCATTCTGGCGCCACGGCTACGTCAGGGCGATTATCAGGTCTGCGTGCACGCTCCGGATCAGCTGTGGTTGGACAGTTACCCAGGGCCAATCAGTCAGGTGTTACAGAATCTGATCGAAAATGCCTTGGTCCATGCCTTTGAGGGTCGTGAGCAGGGTGTGATCAGTGTTCGGCTAAGCCGTGACGAGGCCGCCCACCATTGCGTAATCGAAGTCGAAGACGACGGCTGTGGAATGGAGGAGGGCGTGCTTGCACACATATTCGATCCATTCTTTACCACGCGTCGCGGGCGTGGCGGCACGGGCTTAGGGCTGCACATCACCCATCAACTGGCAGTGGACATACTGGGTGCCCAACTGCAGGTGCGCAGTACGCATGGGGTAGGTAGCTGTTTTCGTCTTGTGCTTGCCTTGGCATAGAATCTGTCAAATTTACAGCGGCACGCTAGAATGCGCGCCCTCCACACTGCAGGCGAGGCCTTGAGTCATCATGATGTGTCGTGCCGGTTGCGGTGCCTGTTGCATCGCCCCTTCGATCAGTTCACCCATTCCGGGGATGCCCCAAGGCAAACCTGCGGGTATGCGGTGCATTCATCTGGATGAGCGCTATTACTGTGGATTGTTCGGTTTGCCGGAGCGCCCAGCCGTTTGTGCCTCATTCGCTGCGGATGCTGAGGTGTGTGGCAGTAGCCGAGATGAGGCGATCAGGTTTATTGGATGGCTTGAGCAGCAAACGGCCTGAATAGCCTGTGATGCTGCAGAAACGAAAAAGGCTGCCCTGAGGCAGCCTTTTCGGGGTGCGGCGACTTACTTCTTGATGTCGCGCTGCACAGGACCGGTATACAGCTGGCGCGGACGGCCAATCTTGTAGGGGCCGGAGAGCATTTCCTTCCAGTGCGAAATCCAGCCGACGGTACGCGCCAGGGCGAAGATCACAGTGAACATGCTGGTCGGAATACCGATCGCCTTGAGGATGATACCCGAATAGAAATCGACGTTCGGGTACAGCGAGCGCTCGATAAAGTATGGATCGGTCAGGGCGATCTCTTCCAGGCGCATGGCCAGTTCCAGCTGTGGATCGTTGGTGATGCCCAGCTCGGCCAGCACTTCGTCGCAGGTCTGCTTCATCACGGTGGCGCGTGGGTCGCGGTTCTTGTAGACCCGGTGACCGAAGCCCATAAGTTTGAACGGATCGTTCTTGTCCTTGGCCTTGGCAATATAAGCATCGATGTTATCCACGCTGCCGATCTCGTCCAGCATTGCCAGTACGGCTTCGTTGGCGCCGCCGTGGGCCGGGCCCCAGAGCGCAGCGATGCCGGCTGCAATACAGGCAAACGGGTTGGCACCCGAGGAGCCTGCCAGACGAACGGTGGAGGTCGATGCGTTCTGTTCATGGTCGGCATGGAGGATGAAGATCTTGTCCATGGCCTTGGCCAGTACCGGGCTGATCGGTTTGATCTCGCACGGGGTGTTGAACATCATGTGCAGGAAGTTTTCCGCGTAATTCAAGTCGTTGCGCGGATACATCATCGGCTGACCCATGGAGTACTTATAGGTCATGGCGGCGATGGTCGGCATCTTGGCGATCAGGCGCATGGCCGAGACTTCGCGGTGATGCGGGTTCTTGATGTCCAGCGAGTCGTGATAGAAGGCGGAAAGCGCGCCTACCACGCCGCACATGATGGCCATCGGGTGGGCATCGCGGCGGAAGCCGTTGAAGAAGGTCTTGAGCTGCTCGTGAACCATGGTGTGGTTCTTGATGGTGCTGACGAAAGCCGCTTTCTGGTCGGCATTCGGCAGTTCGCCATTGAGTAGCAGGTAGCAGGTCTCGAGGTAGTCGGACTGTTCGGCCAGTTGCTCGATCGGGTAGCCACGGTGCAGCAGAATGCCCTGGTCGCCATCGATATAGGTAATCTTCGACTCGCACGAAGCCGTGGACATGAAGCCGGGGTCGAAGGTGAAGCGCCCGGTAGCGGTCAGGCCGCGTACGTCGATGACATCGGGACCAACGGTGCCGGTTAAAATAGGCAGGTCTACGGGGGCGTTGCCCTCGATGATCAACTGCGCTTTTTTGTCAGCCATGTTTGGCCTCCTAGTTATGCTTGGAATCATCTGACAGCCCCCCACGCAGGGCCCGCACCACTATAGTGAGATAAATGCGAATGTCAATTTGCGAAAACCCAGCTGGCAGAAGGGTTTGGGCGATATTTTAGGCTGTAAAAAGCACCCATTTACGTGATTATCGAGCGCTCTGCAATCAGCATTTAGGTAGGGGGGTTTGCGTTGTCATTAGCGACCTAACTGTCTATACTCTGCGCCCGACCACCAAGGGCTTTGCGCCCGATTCAGGTGGTTGTCACTCCTTGGGTGATGGGTACCTGACCAGTGCACTTCCCGACAACTTTGCCCTGATAGTTAGGGGCTCTCAGTGTGATAAAAAAGCCGTGAATAGCCAACGACCTGTAAACCTCGACCTTAGGACGATCAAACTCCCAGTCACCGCTTACACGTCCATTCTGCACCGTATCTCCGGTGTCATCCTCTTTGTCGGTATCGCCATATTGTTGTATGGGCTCGACAAGTCGCTGGCATCTGAAGAGGGCTTTGCCCAGGTGAAGGAATGCCTGACCAGTCCGCTGGCCAAGTTCGTGATTTGGGGATTGTTGTCCGCTCTGCTGTACCACCTGGTGGCCGGTGTACGCCATCTGATCATGGACATGGGTGTCGGTGAGACGCTGGAAGGCGGCAAGCTGGGCTCGCAAATCGTTATCGTCGTGTCGGCGATCGTGATCGTACTGCTGGGGGTATGGATATGGTAACCAACGTCACGAACCTTTCCCGTTCCGGGCTCTATGACTGGATGGCACAGCGTGTGTCGGCGGTCGTGCTCGCGGCTTATGTGCTGTTTCTGCTCGGCTATGTGGT
The DNA here is from genome assembly GCA_018826895.1 of Gammaproteobacteria bacterium. Taxonomy (GTDB): domain Bacteria; phylum Pseudomonadota; class Gammaproteobacteria; order Pseudomonadales; family Pseudomonadaceae; genus Aquipseudomonas. The sequence goes on along the minus strand of JAHJYA010000122.1, from coordinate 125,565 downwards.
GGTCAACCCTGGCATGGGCTACGCGCAGTGGCATGGTCTGTTCTCCAATACTGCAATGCGCATCTTCAGTCTCCTGGCCCTGGTCGCGCTCAGCGCCCATGCCTGGGTCGGCATGTGGACAATTTCCACCGACTACCTGACCTCCATGGCGCTTGGTAAGTCCGCGACTGTCGTGCGTTTTCTCTTCCAGGCGGTGTGTGGCATTGCCATGTTCACCTTCTTCGTCTGGGGCGTGCAGATTCTTTGGGGTATCTGATTCATGACTAGCATCCGTACACTTTCTTACGACGCCATCATTGTTGGTGGTGGTGGCGCCGGCATGCGCGCCGCGCTGCAGCTGGCCCAGGGCGGGCACAAGACCGCCGTGGTGACCAAAGTTTTCCCGACTCGCTCGCATACCGTGTCGGCCCAGGGTGGCATCACCTGTGCCATCGCTTCGGCCGATCCGAACGACGATTGGCGCTGGCACATGTATGACACCGTCAAGGGCTCCGACTATATCGGTGACCAGGACGCTATCGAATATATGTGCTCCGTTGGTCCGGAAGCTGTGTTCGAGCTCGAGCACATGGGTCTGCCATTCTCCCGTACCGAGCAGGGCCGTATCTATCAGCGTCCTTTCGGTGGTCAGTCGAAAGACTTCGGTAAGGGTGGCCAGGCTGCACGTACCTGCGCTGCAGCTGACCGAACCGGTCACGCACTGCTACACACCCTGTACCAGGCCAACCTGAAGAACGGCACCTCGTTCCTCAATGAGTGGTACGCAGTTGATCTGGTGAAGAACCAGGACGGCGCCATTGTCGGCGTGATCGCCATCTGCATCGAAACCGGCGAAACCGTTTATATCCGCTCCAAGGCCACCGTGCTGGCCACTGGCGGTGCTGGGCGTATCTACGCCTCCACCACCAACGCCCTGATCAACACTGGCGACGGCGTGGGTATGGCCCTGCGTGCTGGCGTACCGGTGCAGGACATTGAAATGTGGCAGTTCCACCCGACTGGCATCGCCGGTGCCGGTACTCTGGTGACCGAAGGGTGCCGTGGTGAAGGTGGCTACCTGATCAACAAGCACGGCGAGCGTTTCATGGAGCGCTATGCGCCGAACGCCAAAGACCTGGCCGGCCGCGACGTGGTTGCGCGCTCCATGGTCAAGGAAATCATCGCTGGCAACGGCTGTGGTCCGGATGGCGATCACGTGATGCTCAAGCTCGACCACCTGGGTGAGGAAGTGCTGCACAGCCGCCTGCCGGGTATCTGTGAGCTGTCCAAAACCTTTGCCCACGTTGACCCAGTTGTTGCGCCGATCCCGGTTGTGCCGACCTGCCACTACATGATGGGCGGCGTGCCGACCAACATCCACGGTCAGGCTATCACTCAGGATGCCAACGGCAACGACAAGATCATCGACGGTCTGTTCGCCGTAGGCGAAGTCGCCTGCGTATCGGTGCACGGTGCCAACCGTCTGGGCGGCAACTCGCTGCTCGATCTGGTGGTGTTCGGTCGTGCCGCCGGCCTGCACCTGGAAAAGGCCCTGAAAGAAGGCGTCGACTACCGCGGTGCGTCGGCAACCGATCTGGAGCAATCGCTTGCTCGTCTGGCTGGTGTCAACCAGCGCACGACGGGTGAAGACGTGGCGCCGCTGCGTAAAGAGCTGCAAACCTGCATGCAGAACTACTTCGGTGTGTTCCGTACCGGCGAGTACATGCAGAAAGGTATCGAACAACTGGTCAACCTGCGTGAGCGGATCGCGACTGTGAAGATCGCGGACAAGAGCCAGGCGTTTAACACTGCGCGTATCGAAGCGTTGGAACTGCAAAACCTTCTCGAAGTAGCCGAGGCGACTGCGGTAGCGGCGGAGGCTCGTAAGGAGTCCCGTGGTGCCCATGCCCGCGAAGACTTTGAAGAGCGTGACGACGAAAACTGGCTGTGCCATTCCCTGTACTTCCCAGGTGAAAAACGTGTGGCCAAGCGAGCCGTCAACTTCTCGCCGAAGACAGTTCCGACGTTTGAACCCATGGTTCGGACTTATTAAGGGTGCCTGATATGTTGCAAGTCAGTGTCTATCGCTACAACCCGGAGCAGGATGCTGCTCCGTTCATGCAGGATTTCCAGATCGACACCGGTGGCAAGGACATCATGGTTCTTGACGTGCTGGCGCTGATCAAGGAACAGGATGTGACCTTTTCCTACCGTCGCTCCTGTCGTGAAGGAGTCTGTGGCTCCGACGGCATGAACATCAACGGTAAGAATGGTCTGGCCTGTATCACGCCGCTGTCGGCGACCGTGAAGAACAACAAGCTGGTGATTCGCCCGCTGCCTGGTCTGCCGGTCATTCGTGACCTGGTGGTCGACATGAGCATCTTCTACAAGCAGTACGAGAAGGTGCAGCCGTTCCTGCAGAACGATACTCCGGCTCCGGCCATCGAGCGTCTGCAGTCACCGGAGGATCGCGAGAAGCTGGACGGTCTGTACGAGTGCATCCTGTGCGCGTGCTGTTCGACCAGCTGCCCGTCCTTCTGGTGGAACCCGGACAAGTTCCTGGGCCCGGCTGCACTGCTGCAGGCTTACCGTTTCCTGGCCGACAGCCGTGACACCAAGACCAATGAGCGTCTGGCGTCGCTGGATGATCCGTTCAGTGTGTTCCGCTGCCGTGGCATCATGAACTGCGTGAACGTATGCCCCAAGGGTCTTAACCCGACAAAGGCCATCGGTCACGTACGTAACATGCTCCTGCAGAGCGGTACCTGATACCGCGACTGCTTGAACCGTTGCACCCACAGCGCTGGTCCTGACCGGCGCTGTGGCTTATAGCCAAAGTCGTAGCCCACAAAGCCGCGGCTTAATTTGAAAAATAACGACCAGCAGGGGCATCCGGGCTGGTACCCGGACTATCTGCGGGACCCGTGGTGGCTTCAGCAAGTCGCTGCTTTATGACTGCTAAAGCTCACACCGAGTCTACGCCGGTGGTGTCCCCTTACCGAGGGTGACCAAGCATGCAAGAAAGTGTGATGCAGCGCATGTGGAACAGTGCCCACCTATCCGGTGGTAACGCTGCATATGTGGAAGAGCTCTATGAGCTTTACCTGCACGATCCCAACGCTGTGCCAGAAGAATGGCGCACTTACTTCCAGAAGCTGCCTGCTGACGGCAGTGCTGCTACCGACGTATCGCATTCGACGATCCGTGATCATTTCGTTTTGCTTGCCAAGAATCAGCGTCGCGCCCAGCCGGTTTCTGCCGGTAGCGTGAGCAGCGAGCACGAAAAGAAGCAGGTTGAAGTGCTGCGTCTGATTCAGGCCTACCGCATGCGTGGCCACCAGGCTGCCAAGCTCGACCCGTTGGGTCTGTGGCAGCGTCCGGTGCCGGCCGATCTGGCCATCAATCACTACGGCCTCACCGATGCTGATCTGGACACGACCTTCCGTACGGGTGGTCTGGCCATTGGCAAGGAAGAGGCTACTTTGCGTGAAATTCGCGATGCGTTGCAGCAGACATATTGCCGCACCATCGGCTCCGAGTTCACTCACATCGTCGATTCCGAACAGCGCAGCTGGTTCCAGCAGCGCCTGGAAAGCGTACGTGGTCGTCCGCAGTTCTCGGCCGAGGTGCAAAGCCACCTGCTTGAACGTCTGACTGCCGCCGAGGGCCTGGAAAAATACCTGGGCACCAAATACCCGGGCACCAAGCGCTTCGGTTTGGAAGGTGGCGAGAGCCTGATCCCGCTGCTGGACGAAATCATCCAGCGCTCGGGCTCCTACGGTACCAAGGAAATCGTTATCGGCATGGCCCACCGTGGCCGCCTCAACGTGCTGGTCAACACCTTCGGCAAGAACCCGCGCGATCTATTCGACGAGTTCGAAGGCAAGAAAGTGGAAGGCCTGTCGTCCGGTGACGTGAAATATCACCAGGGCTTCTCCTCCAACGTGATGACCACCGGCGGCGAAGTTCACTTGGCCCTGGCGTTCAACCCGTCGCACCTGGAAATCGTTTCGCCTGTAGTCGAGGGTTCGGTACGCGCTCGTCAGGATCGCCGCAACGATGCCAGCGGCGACAAGGTACTGCCCATCTCCCTGCACGGCGACGCTGCCTTTGCAGGTCAGGGTGTGGTGATGGAAACCTTCCAGATGTCGCAGACCCGTGCTTACAAGACGGGTGGCACCATCCACATCGTGATCAACAACCAGGTTGGTTTCACCACCAGCCGCGCTGAAGACTCGCGCTCCACTGAATACGCCACCGACGTGGCGAAAATGATTCAGGCGCCGATCCTTCATGTTAATGGCGATGATCCGGAAGCAGTGCTGTTCGTGACCCAGATGGCCATCGATTACCGCATGCAGTTCAAGCGTGATGTGGTGATCGACCTGGTTTGCTACCGCCGTCGTGGTCACAACGAGGCCGACGAGCCAAGCGGTACCCAGCCGCTGATGTACCAGCAGATCGCCAAGCAGCGCACCACCCGTGAGCTCTATGCTGATGCGTTGGTCGGTGCTGCCAGCCTGTCGGCTGACGAGGTACAGGCCAAGATCGACGAGTACCGTACTGCGCTGGACAATGGCCAGCACGTGGTCAAGAGTCTGGTCAAAGAGCCCAACAAGGAACTGTTCGTCGACTGGCGTCCGTACCTGGGGCACACCTGGACCGCGCGTCACGACACGCGCTTCGAGCTCAAGACCCTGCAGGAACTCTCCAACAAACTGTTGGAAATTCCGGAAGGCTTTGTGGTGCAGCGCCAGGTCGCGAAGATCCTCGAAGACCGCCAGAAGATGGGCGCCGGTGCGCTGCCGATCAACTGGGGCTACGCCGAGACCATGGCCTACGCCACCCTGCTGCTCGAAGGGCACCCGGTGCGGATTACCGGTCAGGACGTCGGTCGCGGCACCTTCTCGCACCGCCATGCGGCGCTGCACAACCAGAAGGACGCGCAGACCTACCTGCCGCTGAAAAACCTGTACGAAGGTCAGCCACGTTTTGACCTGTATGACTCCTTCCTCTCGGAAGAGGCCGTACTGGCGTTCGAATACGGCTACGCCACCACCATGCCCAATGCGCTGGTGATCTGGGAAGCACAGTTCGGCGATTTCGCCAACGGCGCCCAGGTGGTTTTCGACCAGTTCATTTCCAGTGGCGAGCACAAGTGGGGCCGTCTGTGTGGCCTGACCATGCTGCTGCCACACGGCTATGAAGGGCAGGGCCCGGAGCACTCTTCGGCACGTCTGGAGCGTTACCTGCAGCTGTGCGCTGAGCACAACATTCAGGTAGCAGTACCGACCACGCCGGCGCAGATCTACCACCTGCTGCGTCGTCAGGTCATTCGCCCGCTGCGCAAGCCGTTGGTCGTATTGACACCGAAGTCGCTGCTGCGCCACAAATTGGCGATCTCGACCCTGGAAGACCTTTCCGAAGGCTCGTTCCAGACGGTTATCCCGGAAATCGACGCGATCGACCCGAAGAAGGTAGAGCGCATCGTGCTGTGCAGCGGCAAGGTCTATTACGACCTGCTGGAAAAGCGTCGTGCGGAATCTCGCGACGATATCGCGATCGTACGTATCGAGCAGCTGTATCCGTTCCCGGAAGACGATCTGGCCGAGGTGCTGGCACCTTACAAGAACGTCAAGCACATCGTTTGGTGTCAGGAAGAGCCGATGAACCAGGGCGCGTGGTATTGCAGCCAGCATCACATGCGTCGTGTCGCCACTGCTCACAAGAAGTCGCTGGTTCTGGAGTACGCCGGTCGTGATGCTTCGGCAGCACCGGCCTGTGGTTATGCGTCGATGCACGCCGAGCAGCAGGAAAAACTGCTGCAAACGGCTTTCACCATTTAACGCCTTCGCGCAGCGGGCGGTCGCGTGAGACCGCCCCATAGAAGAAACCGAATTTAAGGAATTACTGAAAATGGCTATCGAGATCAAAGCCCCTACCTTCCCGGAATCGGTTGCCGACGGCACCGTTGCCACCTGGCACAAGAAGCCGGGCGACGCAGTCAAGCGTGATGAGCTGATCGTCGACATCGAAACCGACAAGGTTGTGATCGAAGTGCTGGCTGAGGCCGACGGCGTGCTGGCCGAAATCATTAAGAACGAAGGTGACACCGTTCTTTCCAACGAACTGCTGGGCATGTTGGGCGAGGGCGGTGCTGCCGCTGCTGCACCTGCTGCTGCCCAGGCCGCTGCTCCAGCCGCCGCGCCAGCTGCTTCCGCAGCTGCTGATGATCAGATCCTGTCGCCGGCCGCGCGCAAGCTCGCCGAAGAAAACGGCATCGACCCGAACAGCATTGCCGGTACCGGCAAGGGTGGTCGCGTGACCAAGGAAGACGTGGTCGCAGCCGTCGAAGCCAAGAAGAACGCACCGGCAGCAGTTGCCAAGCCAGCGGCTGCACCCGCTGCTGCACCGGTTTTCGTCGCGGGTGATCGCGTCGAGAAGCGTGTGCCAATGACCCGTCTGCGGGCCAAGGTTGCCGAGCGCCTGGTCGAAGCCCAGTCCACCATGGCCATGCTGACCACGTTCAACGAAGTCGACATGACCGAAGTCATGGCGCTGCGCTCGAAGTACAAAGACCTGTTCGAGAAGAGCCACAACGGCGTACGCCTGGGCTTCATGTCGTTCTTCGTCAAGGCCGCTACCGAAGCGCTGAAGCGTTTCCCGGCAGTCAATGCGTCGATCGACGGTTCCGACATTGTCTACCACGGTTACTCCGATATCGGTGTTGCCGTATCCAGTGACCGTGGCCTGGTGGTTCCGGTGCTGCGTAACGCCGAGCTGATGAGCCTGGCCGAGATCGAAGGCGGCATCGCCAACTTCGGCAAGAAGGCCCGTGACGGCAAACTGTCGATCGAAGAAATGACCGGCGGCACCTTCACCATCACCAACGGTGGTACCTTCGGTTCGATGATGTCGACCCCGATCGTCAACCCGCCGCAGGCTGCGATCCTGGGCATGCACAACATCCTTCAACGTCCGATGGCCATCAATGGCCAGGTCGTGATTCGCCCAATGATGTACCTGGCACTGTCCTACGATCACCGTCTGATCGATGGCAAGGAAGCTGTGAGCTTCCTGGTGACCATCAAGAACCTGCTGGAAGATCCGGCTCGTCTGCTGCTGGATATCTAAAAATCAGCGGCAAGCTGCACGTCTCAAGCGGCACGTTGCGCTGCTATGACCTGCGGCTTGCCGCTTGACGCTTAAGGCTTAGGAGAAAGTTATGACCCAGAAATTCGACGTGGTTGTCATCGGTGCCGGTCCTGGCGGCTATGTAGCTGCCATCAAGGCCGCTCAGCTTGGCCTCAAGACGGCTTGCATCGAGAAGTACCAGGACAAGGAAGGCAAGGTCGCCCTGGGCGGTACCTGCTTGAACGTTGGTTGCATCCCGTCCAAGGCGCTGCTGGACAGCTCCTGGAAATACCACGAAGCCAAAGAGGGCTTCGCCATTCACGGTATCGAAGCCAAAGGCGTGAGCATTGACGTGCCGGCCATGGTGGCGCGCAAGTCGAACATCGTGAAGAACCTGACCGGCGGCGTGAGCACCTTGTTCAAGGCCAACGGTGTGACCCTGCTCGAAGGTCACGGCAAACTGCTGGCTGGCAAGCAGATCGAAGTCACTGGCCTGGACGGCAAGACTCAGCTGGTTCAAGCCGAGAACGTGATCATCGCTTCCGGCTCCAAGCCAATCGACATTCCGCCTGCTCCGGTTGACCAGGACGTGATCGTTGACTCCACCGGCGCCCTGGAATTCCAGAGCGTACCCAAGACCCTCGGCGTGATCGGCGCCGGCGTGATTGGTCTGGAGCTGGGCTCGGTATGGGCGCGTCTGGGCGCTGAAGTCACTGTGATCGAAGCTCAGGACAAGTTCCTGCCGGCGGCTGACGAGCAGATCGCCAAGGAAGCCATGAAGACCTTCACCAAGCAGGGTCTGAAAATTCGCCTGGGTGCTCGTCTGACTGCATCCGAAGTGAAGAAGAAGCAGGTGACTGTCAGCTTCACCGACGCCGATGGCGAACAGAAGATGACCTTCGACAAGCTGATCGTCGCGGTTGGCCGTCGTCCGGTGACCACCGACCTGCTGGCGGCCGACAGCGGCGTGACCCTGGACGAGCGTGGTTTCATCTACGTCGACGACCAGTGCGCCACCAGCGTTCCGGGTGTGTATGCCGTAGGTGACGTAGTGCGCGGCGCGATGCTGGCCCACAAAGCCTCGGAAGAGGGCGTGATGGTTGCCGAGCGCATCGCTGGCCACAAGGCCCAGATGAACTACGACCTGATTCCGTCAGTCATCTATACCCATCCGGAAATCGCGTGGGTCGGCAAGACCGAGCAGCAACTGAAAGCTGAAGGCGTTGCAGTCAACGTCGGCACCTTCCCGTTCGCGGCCAGCGGCCGTGCCATGGCTGCCAACGACACCGGCGGTATGGTCAAGGTGATCGCTGATGCCAACACCGACCGTGTTCTGGGTGTACACGTGATTGGTCCAAGCGCGGCCGAGCTGGTACAGCAAGGCGCGATCGGCATGGAGTTCGGCACCAGCGCCGAAGACCTGGGCATGATGGTCTTCTCGCACCCGACACTGTCCGAAGCGCTGCACGAAGCTGCACTGGCGGTGAATGGCGGCGCCATCCACATCGCCAACCGCAAGAAGCGCTAAGCAGTCGTAAGGTTCGCCCCGGCTATAGCCGGGGCGGGCTCAAGAACCACGTCAGGCGGCCCGCATGCTGTGCGGAATGTTCGGCGGATTGCTCACGAAGCAATCACAGGTGGCGCGGCACTTCTGTGCAGCGCCGAATGCGCAATACCTAAACGAAGACGGTAGACAAGCATGAATCTCCACGAGTATCAGGGTAAGCAGCTGTTCGCTGAATACGGCCTGCCCGTATCCAAAGGCTTCGCGGTAGACACTCCGGAAGAAGCCGCAGCAGCCTGCGACAAAATCGGTGGCACCGAGTGGGTCGTCAAGGCTCAGGTCCACGCTGGCGGTCGCGGTAAAGCGGGCGGCGTGAAGCTGGTCAAGAGCAAAGAAGACGCCAAGGCATTCGCTGCCAACTGGCTGGGCAAGCGCCTGGTGACTTACCAGACTGACGCCAATGGCCAGCCGGTCACCAAGATCCTGGTTGAGTCCTGCACCGACATCGCCAAGGAACTGTACCTGGGCGCCGTCGTTGACCGCTCCAGCCGTCGCATCGTGTTCATGGCGTCCACCGAAGGTGGCGTGGACATCGAGAAAGTGGCTCACGACACCCCTGAGAAGATCCTCAAGGCGACCATCGATCCGCTGGTTGGCGCGCAGCCGTTCCAGGGCCGTGAGCTGGCATTCCAGCTGGGTCTGGAAGGCAAGCAAGTTGCTCAGTTCGCGAAGATCTTCGTGGGTCTGGCCAAGCTGTTCAAAGACCACGACCTGGCCCTGCTGGAAGTCAACCCGCTGGTTATCAAGGCCGACGGCGACCTGCACTGCCTGGATGCCAAGATCAACATCGACGCTAACGCGATGTATCGCCAGCCGAAGCTGAAAACCTTCCACGATCCGTCCCAGGACGATCCGCGCGAAGCCCACGCTGCCAAGTTCGAACTGAACTACGTAGCGCTGGAAGGCAACATCGGCTGCATGGTCAACGGTGCTGGCCTGGCCATGGGTACCATGGACATCGTCAACCTGCATGGCGGCAAGCCAGCCAACTTCCTCGACGTAGGTGGCGGCGCAACCAAAGAGCGCGTGACCGAAGCCTTCAAGATCATCCTGTCCGACAGCAACGTTGCTGCCGTTCTGGTGAACATCTTCGGCGGCATCGTACGTTGCGACATGATTGCCGAAGGCATCATCGGCGCCGTAAAAGAAGTCGGCGTGAAAATCCCGGTTGTCGTCCGTCTGGAAGGCAACAACGCTGAACTGGGCGCTAAAGTCCTGGCAGAAAGCGGCCTGAACATCATCGCGGCAACCAGCCTGACCGACGCTGCTCAGCAAGTCGTCAAAGCTGCGGAGGGCAAATAATGAGCGTCCTGATTAATAAAGACACCAAGGTTATCTGCCAGGGCTTCACCGGCTCCCAGGGTACCTTCCACTCCGAACAAGCCATTGCCTACGGCACCAAGATGGTTGGCGGTGTGACCCCCGGTAAAGGCGGCACCACTCACCTGAACCTGCCGGTGTTCAACACCGTCAAGGAAGCTGTGGAAGCCACTGGCGCCAATGCTTCGGTGATCTACGTTCCGGCTCCGTTCTGCAAAGACTCGATCCTGGAAGCGGCATTCGGCGGCATCAAGCTGATCGTCTGCATCACCGAAGGCATCCCGACCCTGGACATGCTGGACGCCAAGGTTAAGTGCGACGAGCTGGGCGTGACCCTGATCGGCCCGAACTGCCCAGGTGTCATCACCCCGGGCGAGTGCAAGATCGGCATCATGCCAGGTCACATCCACCTGCCAGGCAAAGTAGGCATCGTGTCGCGTTCCGGCACCCTGACTTACGAAGCTGTGAAGCAGACCACTGACGCCGGTTTCGGTCAGTCCACCTGCGTCGGCATCGGCGGTGACCCGATTCCGGGCTCCAACTTCATCGACATCCTGAAGCTGTTCCAGGAAGACCCGCAGACCGAAGCGATCGTCATGATCGGTGAGATCGGTGGTTCGGCTGAAGAAGAAGCGGCTGCCTACATCAAGGCCAACGTGACCAAGCCGGTGGTGTCCTACATCGCTGGTGTGACCGCTCCGGCGGGCAAGCGTATGGGCCATGCTGGCGCCATCATCTCCGGCGGTAAAGGCACTGCGGACGAGAAGTTCGCTGCGCTGCAGGACGCGGGTGTGAAAACCGTGCGTTCCCTGGCCGACATCGGTAAGGCACTCGCCGAGCTGACCGGTTGGGAAGTGAAGAACGCCTAAGCGTTCTCGCTTGCCAGAGAGGCCACCCTCGGGTGGCCTCTTGCATTTACGGCTGACCACTTTCGCTCAGGCGATTGCAGGTTGTCTGACCGTTATAGCAGCAGTTGCTACCGCGAATGCGTCAGGCGCGCTGCCGCGTGGGATGCCACCAAAAGTGGCTGGCCGCGCATCAGGGCTTCAGCTCACCGGCTGGGCGACGTTTCCCCAATCCTTCGGGAAACCCTCGGAACTCATAACTTTCTGCCAGTGGTATTCCCTTCTATGACTCGTTTGAAAGGCTCGGATCTCCTAGCCCTTGGCTTTATGACCTTTGCCCTGTTTCTGGGCGCAGGCAACATCATTTTTCCCCCGAGCGCCGGTATGGCGGCCGGGGAACATATGGGCATCGCTGCCCTGGGCTTTCTGCTCACCGGCGTTGGTTTACCCCTGCTGACCATCGTGGCCCTGGCCCGTGTCGGCGGTGGCATGGCGCTGCTGACTGCGCCTCTAGGCAAGACGGCGGGCCTGCTGCTGGCCGTGGCGGTTTACCTGGCCATTGGCCCGCTGTTCGCGACGCCGCGTACCGCTGTGGTGTCCTTCGAGATGGGCATCGCACCTTTTACCGGTAACACCGGCCTGTCCCTGGGGCTCTATACCCTGGCGTACTTCGCCGCGGTAATCCTGCTGTCGCTCAACCCAGGGCGTCTGGTCGACCGCATCGGCAAGTTCATCACCCCGGTGCTGCTGGCCGCGCTGTTGGTGTTGGGTGGTGCTGCGCTGTTAAGCCCGGCCGGCGAGGTCGGCGCGGTGGCTGTCGATTACCAGCAGGCGCCTTTCGTGCAGGGCTTCCTGCAGGGCTACCTGACCATGGACACCTTGGGGGCGCTGGTTTTCGGCATCGTGATCGCCACGGCGATCCGCGACCGCGGTGTGACCGAGCAAGCGCTGATCACTCGCTATTCGGTGATCGCCGGGGTGATCGCCGCCACTGGTTTGTCCCTGGTTTATCTGGCGCTGTTCTACCTGGGGGCGACCAGTCAGGGCATCGCCGGCGAGGCGCAAAATGGTGTGCAGATCCTCAGCGCTTATGTGCAGCACACCTTCGGCACCACCGGTAGCCTGCTCTTGGCCGTGGTGATTACCCTGGCGTGCCTGACCACGGCGGTGGGCCTGCTGACGGCCTGTGGCGAATTTTTCAGCGGTCTGCTGCCAGTGTCCTACCGAGTCGTGGTGGTGGCTCTGGGGGTATTCAGTTTGCTGGTCGCCAATCAGGGGCTGACGCAGCTGATCAGCGTCTCGGTGCCGGTGCTGGTCGGTCTGTATCCCCTGGCTATCGTTCTGGTGGCCCTGAGCCTGTGCGATCGCCTGTGGCTGTCGCCGCGCCGCGTGTTTGTCCCGGTGATGGCGGTCACCCTGGTATTTGGCGTCGTGGATGGTTTTGCCGCGGCAGGCTTCTCCAACCTGGTGCCGACGCTGTTCAGCAAGCTGCCATTGGCCGAGCAGAGCCTGGGTTGGCTGTTGCCGGTACTGCTGACCCTGGTTGTCGCCTGTATGTCTGATCGGCTAGTGGGACGTACGCCCGCAGCTGTCGTCTGAGCCAGTGACGTGCCGCCCAGGTGGGCGGCTTTTAGGTGCCCGGGCCTCAAGCCCATTGGCGCAGCACCGCTCTTGTTGTGTGGGCGGTGTGCAGAAAGCAGCTTTTTCTGGCCGGGCAGGGCGCCTGGCTGGCTATAATCGAGCACTGGCCAACAAGGAGTTTCCATGCCGCTCGATTCAGCCTACCTGCCACATTTGATTGCCGTGACCTGGTTTGTGATCTGCTGGGTCGGCTATACCCGCTACGCCCAGCACAAGGGTCGCACTACGCCCTGTCTGGCCAGTGTTCTGCACCTCTATCGGGAAGACTGGATGCGGCGGATGCTCTTGCGTGATAACCGCATTGCCGATGCCAATGTGATCGGCAACCTTGAGCGTAATGCCTCCTTCTTCGCGTCCAGTACGCTGATTATTCTGGCGGGTATTCTCACCGTGCTCGGTGCGTCCGACCGTGCGGTGTCGCTGCTCGCCGATCTGCCGTTCGTGCAGGCGGTCAGCCGAGAAATGTCCGAGGCCAAGTTGCTGTGCCTTGGGGTGGTGTTTGTTTATGCCTTCTTCACATTTAGCTGGTGCATGCGCCAGTACAACTTTGCTGCGGTATTGGTTGGCTCGGCGCCTATGGTGGGCGAGCGCCACGTTACCGAGCAGGAGCGCAAGGCGTTTGCCGAGCGCACCGCACGGGTCATCTCGATGGCGGCCAACCAGTTCAACTACGGTCTGCGCGCCTACTATTTCGGTATGGCCACGCTCGCCTGGTTCATCAGTCCCTGGTTTTTCATGGCTGTGACCACAGGTGTGGTTCTGGTACTGCATCGTCGCGAGTTCCATTCCGACGTGCTGGATGTCATGGTCTATACCCCTACACCCACGGCAGAGCCTGCCAAGGAGAAAAGCGAATGAGCATTCCATTCTGGTGTCTGTTCATCACGGCGCTGCTGATCTATGTGGCCAAGATCCCCGTGGCCAAAGCCATGAACGCCGAAACCGGTGGTTATGACAATCAGCACCCGCGTGCTCAGCAGGCGAAACTCACCGGGCTGGGGGCGAGGGCACTCGCTGCGCACCTCAATACCCTGGAGATTTTCCCGTTGTTCGCCGCCGGTGTACTGATGGCCCATACCACCCAAATGTATGGCGGTTGGGTGGATGCGCTGGCCGTGCTGTTTGTCATCGCCCGGGTTCTGTACCTGGTGTTCTACTGGCAGAACCTGCACTGGCAGCGTTCGCTGGTCTGGGTGTTTAGCCTGCTGTGCTGTTTGCTGTTGATGCTCAGCCCGGCAGTACGCTGGCTAATAGTCAGCGCCTGAATGCAGAAAGGCCCGCATCAGCGGGCCTTTCTGTTTGCAGCGTACTCGTTGAGCGACGATCAGTTGCCGTCAACGGCATCTTTAGCTTCATCGCCTGCATCTTGAATCGCTTCGCCAGCATCTTCTGCGGCGGCTTCTATTTTCTCGCCAGTGGTCGGCTCGTTACCGGTCACTTCATTGGTTTTTTGCTTGATCGCGTCACCGGTATCTTCAGCCGCATCACCCAGCGATTCCATCGCTTCGGAAACGGACTCCTTGGCGGACTCCATCTTGTCTTCCGGGGTTTTTTCGCAAGCGGCCAGGCCCAGAGTGAGGGCGAACAGCAGGGCGTAGGTCAGCGGTTTTTGCACGGTTGTTTCTCCATAAGATACGGGTACGGGCAATGTTCATGCTCGCTGCCCTTGGAGTATGTGCACTGCCTGAAGTTCCCAACGTGTTACAGGGGAGGGGGAAGGTGGGACAGACAGCCTGCCGGGAGCAGGCTGTCCTAGGGTCCGTTTCGTTCGCAGCAACGCGGCTCGCGACGAAACGGGAACAGACCCCTACATTACTGCTGATTAGTCGGCGGTGGAGAAACCGGTTGCTCTGTGGCTGGTGCAGCCTCGCGGCTTTCTTCAGCACGCTGCTCGGCCGCTTCGGCTTCCTCAGCAGCGGCTTCATTTTGTGCTTCGGCCGCGTCGTTCATGGATTCCTTGGCGTCATTCATCGACTCCTGGGCTTCCTCACGGGATTCTTGAGCGTCTTGCGCGCTGTTTTCAGCAGCGTTGTCGCAGGCGGCCAGGCCAAGCGTGGCGGCGAGCAGTAGGGCATAAGCGGCATTTTTAGTCATGGATAATCTCCTTGGAATTAGTGTGTCCACGACTTTTTCGAGGCGCTCGGGCTGGCGTAAGTTCAGGGTATTTGTGTCCGTCAGGTCGGTTGCCACGCCGGGCGCAGGTATGATGCCGGCCTGGAATTTCTGTTTTGGCGAACCTGAGCATGAGTGACACCCCTTTACATCAGCGTGCCCAGCGCTTTTTGAGCGCGTTGCGCCATTGCCAGGTACTGGGTATGCAAGTGCAGCATGCCGGTCCTGCAGGGTTGACCCTACGCCTACCCTATAGTCAGCAGATTATCGGCAACCCTGACACTGGCGTAATCCACGGTGGCGCCATCACGACCTTGATGGACACCACCTGCGGTATTTCCACCATTTGCGTGCTGGAGGATTTCGAGATCTGCCCGACGCTCGACTTGCGCATCGACTACATGCACCCAGCCGAACCGCACAAGGATGTGTTCGGCTTCGCGGAGTGTTACCGCGTCACACCCCATGTGATCTTTACCCGCGGTTATGCCTATCAGGATGATCCTGAGCAACCCATTGCCCATGTTGTCGGGGCATTTATGCGCATGGGTAAAGTTGCCCCTGTGCAGCGGCCACGGGAGAGTAAGGCATGACTACGCCCTCGCTCGACGAGCTGGTGCGCGATGCCCACGCACGCAACGATTACAGCCAGCTGATTGATTTGATTCCCTACGCTCGGCTGCTGGGTATCGAATGCTTGCGCCTTGGCGACGACATGGTGCTGCGTTTGCCGGCCAACCGAGACACCATCGGCAACCCGATGCTTCCGGCCATACACGGTGGGGTGATTGCAGGCTTCATGGAGCAGGCCGCGTTGTTGCACCTGCTGATGTTCATGGGCAGCCCACATTTTCCGAAAATCATCGACTTCTCGATAGATTACCTGCGAGCGGGTCATTATCGTGACACCTACGCCCAGTGTCAGGTGTGGCGACAGGGTCGCCGTGTCGCCAATGTCGCGATCACCGCCTGGCAAACCAACCAGACTGAGCCCATTGCCACGGCGCGTGCCCACTTCAAAGTCGATGAAGCCTGAGGTGCGGGCGCAGTGGCTCGTCTGTAAGCAGTAAGGACAGGAAATGGATGCGTTGCTGATCCTCGGGGGATTGTTGCTGATCCTGGCGGGGCTGGTCTGGTTGGTGATGCGTGCCTTCGCCACCAGTTTGTTGTGGGGTTGGGGCAGCCTGATTCCGCCACTGACCTTGGTCTATGTAGTGCGCCATTGGCGCAGTGCGCGTCAGGCTGTTGCTCTGCTCGCGCTGGGGTTCATTCCGTTGATCGTTGGCCTGACCCTGCTGGCCAGTCACGATACTCAGCGTCTGGCCGCGATTCTCAGCTTGCAATGGTTGCAGCCGCAGGCCCAGCAGACGCCAGACCTGGCGATCCACTTGAGCGGTGAACTGCACGGGCAACCATTCATGCCGCAGCAGGGCGAATTAATCGATGGCGTATTGAGCCTGCGCGAGGGCCAGGATTTCTTTGCCAGCCGCGAGGTGATCATTCGCTTGCCGCGTCAGCCCCAGCAGGGCAGCATCCGTGTGGATGTACTGCCCACCGATAGCGGCACCTTGCCCGAAGTGGAAATCAGCTGGCTGTTGCCCGAGCAGGAGTTGCCCGAGGCGCGCCGGCTTAGCCATGGCTATACCCTGCATCTGGATCTGCGTGCTGTGGAGCCTAACCGGCTGCAGGGCGATTTTCACCTGGTCTTGCCGACCTCGTTGCGCACCACCTTGAGTGGGCAGATCGAGGTCTATCGCGACGGTTTACGCTACCAGGATGGGCAGGTCGATCTGCAGGTCGACTCGATGGATACCCTGGCCTATGTGGTACGCGATTATCTGCAACGCCGCTTCACCACGCGTCAGATACGCCTTGAGCCTTTAAATACGGCCAGCTTGGCTGCCGATCCTTTACCGCTTGAGGTCTCTGCCGTGATCAATGGTCAGCCACAAGTACTGGCGATAGCGCTAAGCAAGCGCAACGGCCGTGGCTGGGCTGTGGTTGGCGACAGCTACCCGGCTTTGCCTGACGTCGAACAAACCGCAGTCGCTGCCGTTGCAGCCGTGCCGCAAGCGCCCGCACCCACACGGATCGCGCGCCCGGTTGATCGGCGCTTACGCTTCGACCTTGACGGCCTGCTGCGCCGCCCCGATCACTACCAGAACCTGGCCATGCGCGCGCAAACTGTCCGCGGCGGCCAAGCCGAGGGCCGCTTCCGGGGGATCGACAGTGAAGGCCGGGTTGTTTTACGCCCAGAAAGGGAAGGGCCGGGCGAAGTGAGTTACGCCCTGCGCCCCGAGGAAATCAGCCAGTTGGTGCTGCTCGAGCCGTGAGTGAAGCCCACTGGACTTGAAAAATGCTACTCAGCCCCCACCTTGGTGACACCTGCCGCGTTGCGGCTTCGTCAACAAAGTGGAGTAAGAGAGCATGAGTGTGGAAACTCAAAAAGAAACCCTGGGCTTCCAGACCGAGGTGAAGCAACTGCTGCACCTGATGATCCATTCGCTGTATTCGAACAAAGAAATCTTTCTGCGTGAGCTGATTTCCAACGCCTCGGATGCCAGCGACAAGCTGCGTTTCGAAGCCCTGGCCAAGCCTGAGCTGCTCGAAGGCGGCGCCGATCTGAAAATTCGCATCAGCTTCGACAAGGACGCCAAGACCGTCACCCTCGAAGACAACGGCATTGGCATGAGCCGTGAAGACGCGATCACCCACCTGGGCACCATCGCCAAGTCCGGCACCGCCGACTTCATGAAACACCTGACCGGCGACCAGAAGAAGGACTCGCACCTGATCGGTCAGTTCGGCGTGGGTTTCTACTCCGCGTTTATCGTCGCCGACCAGGTGGAAGTCTTCAGCCGCCGTGCAGGTAGCCCGGCCAGCGAAGGCGTGCACTGGTCGAGCAAGGGCGAGGGTGAATTTGAAGTCGCCACCATCGACAAGCCTGAGCGCGGCACGCGCATCGTTCTGCACCTGAAAGCGGCTGAAGACGAGTTCGCCGATGGTTGGCGTCTGCGCAACATCATCAAGAAGTACTCCGACCATATCGCCCTGCCGATCGAGTTACCGAAAGAGCAGCATGGCGAAGACGCGCCTGCAGAAACCGAGTGGGAAACCGTCAACCGTGCCAGCGCCCTGTGGACCCGCCCGCGTACCGAGATCAAGGACGAGGAATACCAGGAGTTCTACAAGCACATCGGTCATGATTTCGAGAACCCGCTGAGCTGGAGCCACAACAAGGTTGAAGGCAAGCTGGAATACAGCTCGCTGCTCTACGTGCCGGCCCGTGCGCCGTTCGACCTGTATCAGCGCGAAGCGCCGCGCGGCCTGAAACTCTACGTACAGCGCGTATTCGTCATGGATCAGGCCGAGTCGTTCCTGCCGCTGTACCTGCGCTTTATCAAAGGCGTGGTCGACTCCAATGACCTGTCGCTGAACGTTTCCCGGGAAATCCTGCAGAAAGACCCGATCATCGATTCGATGAAATCGGCGCTGACCAAGCGTGTGCTGGACATGCTGGAGAAACTGGCGAAGAACGAACCCGAGCAGTACAAGGGCTTCTGGAAGAACTTCGGCCAGGTGCTCAAGGAAGGTCCGGCGGAAGATTTCGCCAACAAGGAGAAGATCGCCGGCCTGCTGCGTTTCGCTTCCACGCGTACTGAGGACGGCGAGCAAAGCGTCGGTCTGGGCGAGTACGTCGCGCGCATGAGCGAAGGCCAGGACAAGGTTTACTACCTCACTGGCGAGTCCTTCGCCCAGGTGAAGAACAGCCCGCACCTGGAAGTCTTCCGCAAGAAAGGCATCGAAGTGCTGCTGCTCACCGACCGCATCGACGAGTGGCTGATGAGCTACCTGACCGAGTTCGACGGCAAGCAGTTCGTCGACGTGGCCCGTGGTGATCTGGACCTTGGCAAACTGGATTCGGAAGAAGACAAGAAGGCTCAGGAAGAAGTCGCCAAGGCTAAAGAAGGCCTGGTCGAGCGTCTTAAAGGTGCATTGGGTGAACAGGTTGCCGAGGTGCGGGTGTCCCATCGCTTGACCGACTCGCCGGCCATCCTGGCCATCGGTGAACAGGACCTTGGTTTGCAGATGCGCCAGATCCTCGAAGCCAGCGGGCAGAAGGTGCCGGATAGCAAGCCGATCTTCGAGTTCAACCCCAGTCACCCGCTGATCGAGAAGTTGGATGCGGAGCCGGACGAAGACCGTTTCGCCGACCTCAGCCACATCCTCTTCGACCAAGCCGCCCTGGCTGCAGGCGATAGCCTGAAAGATCCGGCAGCCTACGTGCAGCGCCTGAACAAGCTGTTGGTGGAGCTCTCCGCCTAAGCTCCGTTGGTCGAAAAGCCCGCTTCGGCGGGCTTTTTTATGCGGCATCAGACCTTGGCCTTGATTGACAAGCCCGCACCACTCGTTTGAGATAGTGGCATTTCGCTAGGGCATGGACCATGCCAGTGCAGTCCTGCTTGGGGTGGTATGTCATTTCTTCATCTGATGTTTCTCTCGGACGCTGATCCCAGCGTTCTCGTGCTCAGCAGTCACGACCCAGTGTTGGTGATCCTGTCCCTCTGTATTGCCGTGTTCACCTCGGGCATGGCTTTGCAGCTGGCCGGTGAAGCGCGCAATACCAGCAGTCTCCTTGCCCGCCAGGTGATCATCCTGACCGGTTCTCTGGCGCTGGGGGCTGGCATCTGGGCCATGCACTTTCTCGGTATGTTGGCATTCGAGCTCTGCGCCACGGTGCGTTTCGATCTGGGCGTGACCTTGTGGTCGATGCTGCCCAGCCTTGGTGCTTCATGGGTGGCCCTGAGCCTGCTGGCCAGGCGTGACCTCAGTGGCAGACAACTGTGTGTCGGTGGTGTATTGGTGGGTGCTGGCATTGGTGCCATGCATTACAGCGGTATGGCCGCCATGCAGATGACGCCCTTGCTGCGTTACGACCCCTGGATGTTCGCGCTGTCGATTGTCGTGGCGGTGGGGTTGGCCATTCTTGCCCTATGGGTCCGCTTCGGTCTGCAAAATCGACTGCCGGCTTTTTGGGCGCTGGGTATCAGCGCACTGGTGATGGGGCTGGCGATCAGCGGTATGCACTATGTCGGCATGGCGGCTGCGCGCTTTGTCGGGGTGGCCGAGTCGCCGGTACCGATGAGCATCATGGACAGTGGCTACATTGCGACCGCCATTACCTTGATCACCGTGACTCTGGCGGTCTTTGTCGTGGCGACCAACGCACTCCTGCGGTACCGCCGCCTGAGCCTACAGCTGCAGGCCAGCGAGCAGCACCTGCGCTCGATTTTCGACACGGCGTTCGATGCCATTCTGACCATTGACCATACCGGTACCATTCGCTCGGCAAACCGCGCCGTGACGCGTTTGTTTGGCTGGCACCCCAAACAATTAATTGGTCAGTCAATGAACCAGTTGCTCAGCCCGGAGCACGCGCAGATGCTCGGCGGACATCTGCGCGACTATGTGCAAACCGGCCTAAGGCGCTTACCCAGCAGCGAGCTGGAGTTGACGTGCAAGGGCCGCGACGGTCAGGAGCAGCCGGTGCGTATCAGCATCGGCATCACTCAGAATGAGCAACGCCCGCTGTTCGTGGTGTTCGTCACCGATATCACCGAGCGCAAGCAGATGGAGCGCTCCATCCGCGAAAGCGAACAGCAGTACCGTTCGCTGATCAGTAATATCCCCGGCGTCTCTTTTCGCTGCCTGCTCGATGACGACTGGAGCATGATCTTCATCAGCGACGCGGTGCAGGTCCTGACCGGTTGGAGCGCCG
The DNA here is from genome assembly GCA_018826895.1 of Gammaproteobacteria bacterium. Taxonomy (GTDB): domain Bacteria; phylum Pseudomonadota; class Gammaproteobacteria; order Pseudomonadales; family Pseudomonadaceae; genus Aquipseudomonas. Next base: position 105,191 of record JAHJYA010000122.1, on the reverse strand, counting down.
AGGACTTCACCAGCCGACGTCAGTCGATTGCGGCGCTGTACCACCCAGACGACTACCAGCCGACCGTCGAGCAGGTGCAGGCAGCCATCGAGCAAGGGCGTAATTACACCGTTGAGTACCGTTTGCTTGATCGCCAGGGCCGCGAGCATTGGATCTGGGAAAGTGGCAGCGCCGTTTGCGATGAGGCGGGCGTGCCGCGCTGGATCGATGGTGTATTGCTTGATCAGACCGAAACCAAGCTGCGTAATGCCGAATACGAAGGCAAGGTGAATGCGTTCAGCAGGGCCATGGCCATGGTCGAGTTCGACCTGCAGGGGTATCTCCTGACGGCTAACGAGAATGCTCTGGCGATTCTCGGTTATCCGCTCGAACAGATCGTCGGCGTGCACCACCGAGAGTTCTGCGACCCGCACTATGCAGCAAGCGATGAATACATTGCTTTTTGGGACGACTTGCGAGCGGGCATCTTCAAGGCGGGTGAGTTTTTGCGGATTGGGCAGGGCGATAAGCAGTTCTGGATTCAAGCCAGTTACAACCCGATCCTCGATACGGACGGCAAGCCGTTCAAGGTCGTCAAGCTGGCCTCCGACCTGACCCCGCGGCGCCTGATGGAGCAAGAAATGCGCGTCGCCCGTGATCGTGCCGAGGCCGCTGCGGCGGCGCGCAGCAGTTTCCTGGCGAACATGAGTCACGAAATCCGCACACCAATGAACGCCATCATTGGTTTCACCGAGCTATTGATCAATACACCGTTATCCGATGTGCAGCGTCGACACTTGCAAACCGTGCAGCACTCATCACGCTCGTTGCTCGGGCTGCTTAACGATATCCTCGATACGGCCAAGCTGGATCGCGGTGCGGTCGAGTTGGAAGTACGGGATTTTTCACTGCGTGAGTTATGCGGGCAGGTTTGTACGGCTCAGCGATTGAACGCCGAGAACAAGGGGCTGAAGCTGTTGCTTGAGTACCCGACCCAGGTCGAGGAGTTTTTCTGTGGCGATGCATTGCGTCTACAGCAGGTCCTGACCAATCTGCTTGGCAATGCAGTCAAGTTCACGCATGCCGGCGAGGTATGCGTACGGGTACAGGGCGAGCCGGATGCCATGCGTATTACGGTCGAAGATACCGGTATCGGTATCGCTGCAGATCGTCTGGAAAAGATTTTCGAGCCGTTCGCCCAGGCGGATGCGTCCATGAGTCGGCGTTTCGGCGGCACAGGCTTGGGTACGACCATTTCTCGGCAACTGGTGGAGCTTATGGGCGGCCGGCTGCGGGTTGAGAGCACGCCGGGCGTGGGTAGCCGTTTTTCTATTGAGCTGCCGTTGCGGGCGGGTAAGCAGTTGGCGCCACAGCCGCGTCAGGTGATGCCGCAGTTGCGTGCTTTGAATATTCTGGCAGCCGATGATGTGGAGCAGAATTTGGAGCTGCTGCAGTTGACATTGCAACAGCTGGGGCACCAAGTGACCGGCGTCGTGGATGGGCAGGCTGCTGTCGATGCCTTCGCCTCTGGTCACTACGACCTGATCCTGATGGATGTGCAAATGCCTCAGGTCGATGGGCTGGAAGCCACCCGGCGGATTCGCGCCCATGAGGCGATACACCGACGTGACGCCATACCGATTATCGCGTTGACGGCCAGTGTGCTTGACCACGATCGCCAGGCCGCTCTGGATGCTGGAATGAATGGCTTTGCCGCCAAACCACTGGTGCTTGATGCATTGCTCGGGGAAATGGCGCGCCTCACTGGTCAGCTTGATCAGCATGCAGGCGTATCGGTGGTTCAGCATCAGCCTGCCGATGGTTTGTTCGATTGGGGGCGAGGCGCGCAGCTGTGGGGTGGGCCGGTGCGAATGGCCGCTGCCATCCAGCGTTTTCTCGATGAGCAGGGTGCCGAGGTCAAGCAATTGCATGTATTGGTCTCGGCGGGTGAATGGGAGGCTGCGCGTAGCCTGGTTCATCGCCTGCGAGGCACCGCTGCCAATTTGGCACTGACACACTTGGCACGCCTGGGCGAAGCCCTGGAATATGCCCTCGGTCAGACTGAAAAACCTCGCGTGCAAGCACTCCTGCAAGAGCTCTCAAGGGCGTTTCAGGCCGTAGCCGCTGCGGTGCCAGTGCTGCCGTCGGCACCTTATGAGGACGAGGCACCCGGACCGGCGGCTGTGGACTTGCTGGCGGCTATCCAGCGTCTGCGTCTGGCGGTGGCGCGTGGCAGGCTGGATGATCAGGCTCTGGCACTGTTAATTCAGAGCCCGATGCAGAATGAGACGCTCAGCAAGGCACGTGAGCGCGTTCGCCATGCCCTCGACGATTTTGATTTTGACCGGGCCCTTGCAGGGCTGGATGACCTGTTGCGACAGATGCACGATGAGGACATACCGTCACCATGATGACTTCCACCGACACTCGACCGCAGTTGTTACTGGTCGATGACGAGGCGACCAACCTGCAGGTGCTGCGTCATATTCTGCAGGACGACTACCGTCTGTTGTTCGCCAAGGATGGGCAGAAAGCTCTGGAAATGGCTGCTCGTGAGCAGCCTGAGCTGATCCTGCTGGACGTTATGATGCCTGGCATGACCGGTTACGAGGTGTGTACCCGGATCAAGGCCGAACCTGCCTTGCAGGATATTCCGGTGATTTTTGTCACGGCCCTTGCTGATATCGACGATGAGGCGCGCGGTTTTGAGGTGGGCGCGGTGGATTACATCACCAAGCCAGTCAGCCCCGCGATCGTTCGGGCGCGAGTACGTACACACCTGTCGCTGGTGCGCCTGGACGAGCTCAAGCGTACGCGCCTGCAGATTGTCCAGCGCCTGGGCATGGCGGCCGAGTACAAGGACAACGAGACGGGCCTGCACGTGATTCGCATGAGTCACTTCGCCCGAGTACTGGCGCGGGCGGCAGGCTTTAGCGAGGCCGCTGCCGATGAGCTGCTGAATGCCGCCCCCATGCACGATGTCGGCAAGATCGGTATCCCCGACGCGGTGTTGCGCAAGCCCGGCAAGCTCGACAGTGAGGAGTGGGCGATCATGCGTGGGCATGTCGAGATAGGTGCGCGGATCATCGGTGAACACGCCAGCGGCCTCCTCAAGACAGCCCAGATCATTGCTTTGACGCACCATGAAAAGTGGGATGGCAGCGGCTACCCCAGTGGGTTGACAGGTGAGGCGATTCCCATCGAGGGGCGAATCGTGGCGATTGCCGATGTGTTCGATGCGCTGACCAGCGTGCGCCCCTACAAGGCGGCCTGGTCGATCGAGGATGCAGTGGCCTTGTTGCGCGAAGAAAGCGGCCGGCATTTTGATCCGCAACTGGTTGAGCTGTTTATCGAGCAGTTGCCGGCCATTCTCGAGATCAAGGCGCGCTGGGCCGAGCACGCTTGAGTCGTGTGACATCTTTGGTTGAAAAAGGGCAGGGTGCCGACCTTGGTGTTAGCTGTGCCACGGTCTATGGTTGACGTTCACCTCAGCTCCCAAGGAACGCAACCATGCAGAAGAAAACCCTGTTGCCGCTGCTCTGTGCCGGCATGATCGGCTTGACCGAGGCGGCCGTGGTGGTTAAGCCGGTCCCTTACGAGATCGACGGCGAGGCCTTCGAGGGCCTGCTGGTCTACGACGACGCCGTGACTGAACCGCGTCCAGGCTTGGTCATGGTGCCCAACTGGCTGGGGGTTACCGATCAGTCAGCGGAGAAAGCCGCACGGGCCGCGAGCGACAAATACGTGGTGTTCATGGCCGATCTGTACGGCAAGGCTGTGCGCCCCAGCAACCCGGAGGAAGCCCGTGCTGCGGCTACGGCAGTGCGCGGTGATCGCCCGTTGATGCGCAAGCGCACGCAGGCAGCAGTCGACGTATTCAAGGCGCAGGGTACGTCAGTGGCGCTGGACAGCAGCCGTATGGCGGCCATCGGCTTCTGCTTTGGCGGTGGCGCGGTGCTTGAGTTGGCGCGTGCCGGTGCCGATCTCAAGGCGTTCGTTTCGTTCCACGGCAACCTGGACACGCCTAACCCGGCCGATGCCGCGCAGATCAAAGCTCCCGTGTTGGTATTGCATGGAGCGGACGATCCGGCAGTGCCGCAGGCGCAGGTCGATGGCTTTGTCGCGGAAATGAAAGCCGCCAAGGTCGACTGGCAACTGGTGAGTTACGGCGGTGCCGTGCATTCCTTTACCGACCCCTATGCCAAGGTTCCGGGTCGCAACGAATATCATCCAGTGGTCGCCAAACGCTCATTCGAGGCCATGAATGCGTTGCTCGACGAAGTATTCGAAACGCCCTGAACCTAGGGTCTGTTCCCGTTTCGTCGCTAGCCGCGTTGCCGCGCAAAATCTCGCCAGGCTAGGCGGAGGACGCAGGGAATGTGTGTTCCCTTGCCAAGTCCTCCAACACCGCATGGCGAGATTTTGCGCGCAACCCGTAGGGCCGGGCCCGTTTTAGCGCGATGCAGCGTTTCTCGATGGCTCATTTAGCCGGCTAAACTTCGCATCTCGTGCCTTGCCTCGCGCTAAAACTGGCTCCGGCGCGGCCGCGAACGAAACGGGAACAGACCCTAAGAGGGCGTGCCTGTATGACACGCCCCGGTTGGGTGTCAGGCCCTAGTTGCAGAGTGAGGCGAAACTCGTCACCTCACTTTGCAGTCCTGTGGCTTTACTGCGGTAGCACGGCGATATCGATGATGCCGTCCGGCAGCTCGGCAATGTCTCCCAGGGTTGTCGGCTTGCCGCTGGCCAGGTCGAGGGTGTGCAGGGTCTTGCCGGTCAGCAGGTAAGCGGTGTTGCCGCCCTTGCCGTCGCTGGCGATATCCAGCGCCGCTGCATCGAGCTTATCGACGATATCCCCTACCTTCTGCTGCACGCCGTCATTCGGCGGGTTTTGCAGCAGCAGGTTGGCCGTTGCCAGGTCAATGTTGTACAGCGCAGTCGCCTTGGTACCGGCGTAGGCGTTGCTGTAGGCACCGGCGACTACTTTGGCGGTTTTACCGGCATAGGGACCGTCGGCGGCATAGGCGACTTTGCCGTCTACCGCGACTTCGCCGGTTTCGACGTTTACCCGCAGGCTGGTGCCGTCCGGGCCCAGCAGGCGCAGGCGGTCTGCCACCGGGTTGAAGTCGACCACGGCCTGGCCGGCGCCCGGCAGGCTGGTGTTGAGCTTGGCCGCGACTTTGGCCGCACCGCTGGCCAGATCCAGGGTGTACAGCTGGTTGTCGCTGCCCAGTGCATAGAGCTGACCGTTGACCGGGCGGATGTCGAAACCGCGAAGTGCCACGGGGCTTTGTGCAGCCATTTTACTAGTGACTTTCAGGCTGCTGCTGTCGATCTTGAACAGCTGCCCATCGCTACCCAGGGCGAGCAGGGTCGCGGCGTTGACCGAGCCTGCTGCCAAGCTCAGGGCGACGGTGGAAAGGGCCAGGGTCAGGCGTGCGTTGAACCGGTTCATAAGCATCCTCTCATGGAACATTTCAGCATCAGGCGGTAGTCCAACAAGGAACTCACCGCGGGTGCCTCGACGAAACACCTGATAGCTATACCCGGCAGTCAGGCGTTGGATGTCGGGAGGATGATTTTTTTTGCTGAAGCGACGTTGCTGATCAAGCGCGGCGCCATTGCGGCGCCGCCCAAGGTGTCAGTTAACGGAGGCGACCACTGCGCGGCCGATGTAGAGCACCTTGCCGGTCGGTCGACTGGATGGCGAGCCGCCGGCAGGCTCCAGGGTCAGCTCAAACAGCTGTCCCGGTTGGACCTCGCCGATCTGCTCGGCGCTGATCACGGTCGGCTTGCCCGGCTCGATGAGGCCAAGCGAGCGCGGGCCAATGGCCGGGTCGACCAGTGTCCAGAACTGCACGGAGCGGTCCGCTGGAATTTCATCCTGCATCAACGGTTCCAGGCGCAACGCGCCGTCTCCTGCGATATGCACCACCCATCCCGGCTGCGCCGTTTCACCTGGGGGTTGCAGGACCACGGTATAGCCCGTGGCCGTCTCGCCCTGCCAGAGGCCAGGTGCCAGTGCGACGATCAACGCCATCGCCAAGGCCGCGCTGGTCAGGCGCCAGGTCAGCAGATTGTTCCACCATTGACTCCAGGCGCTATGGTCGGGCGTGCGTGCAATGCCCAGGCTGGCCTGGATACGTGGCCACAATTGGGCGGAGGGCGCTTGCGCCGGTAGCTGGTCGGTCAGCTCGAGCAGGTGACGCTCCCAGTCCAAGGCCATGCGGGCGGCCTCTTCATCCTGTTCGATCAGGGCGCGGACCTCGGCGGCCTGCTCGTCATCAAGCAAACCGAGTACGTACTCGCCGATCAGGGCACGGCGTTCGGCAGGTTGTTGCGCGATCATGGGTGCAAACACTCCTGCAATGCGCGCAGGCCTGCGCGGATGCGACCTTTGATGGTGCCCAGCGGGGTGGCCAGGCGGGCGGCTATCTGGTCATGGGTCAGGCCACGATAAAACGCCAGCAGAATAGGGTGACGGCGATTACGCTCGATGCCTTGCAGGCAGCGCCGCAGCTGGCGCTGCTCGGATTGTTGTTCGAGCAGATCGGCCGCTTGCGGGCTGTCGTCCGCGGCGCGCTCGATGAAGTCGTCGTCCAGCTCCACGGTGCGGCCACGGCTGCGCAGTTGGTTGAGGGCGCGGTAGCGCAGAATGCTGTGAATCCAGGCGCGGCCACTGCCCAGAGTGCGCTGGAAGCGCGTGGCATTACGCCAGATCAGCACGAAGGCGTCGTGGACACAATCTTCTGCCTGATCGCGTCGCCCGAGTAGGGTAATCGCCAGTCCCAGCATCTGCCCGGCCTCCTGGTTGTACAGCGCCTGGAAAGCGCGCTCGTCACGGCGTGCGCAGGCTTCCAGGGTGGTTTCGTAATCGAACGTCGTGTCCGCCATGCCGCTTTCCTGTTGGCTTCAAACTCGGTGAAGTCGTGTGGGCAGAGGTTATACCCGAGCGGGGGGCGTCTGGATGCCCACCGGTGGATTATTTGCTGATCGTGTTAGCCTGGCATCTCGATGCGCCGCATTTCCCCGGGCACTGCAGGCCAGTCGCCCGCGGCCCAGCGGGTGCGGGCTTGCTCAATCAGGGCGGGGTCGCTGGCGACGAAGTTCCAGTTCATCCGCCGCGGCCCAAGCGGTGTGCCGCCGATAAGTACCAGGTGGGTTTCGCTGCATGCCTCCAGCAGTACCTCGCGCTCAGTTGGTAATACGGCGAGCTGGCCAGGTGGGACGGACTGGCCATCGACTTGCAGCTCGCCTGAAATGACGTACAGGGCGCGCTCAGGGTGTTCAGTCGGCACCAGTAGATGGGCGGCGGTCGCCAGACGAATCTCGGCGTACAGGGTCGGCGAACGCACCGCTACGGGCGAATGCAAACAGAAACCGCTGCCTGCGATCAGGCGGATCTGCACCCCCAGGGCATCGGACTCAGGCAGGCTGTGTGCCGGGTGGTGGCTATAGCTGGCCGGTCCCTGCTCATCCTCCACGGGTAGCGCCAGCCAGACTTGCAGGCCATGCAGCCGTGAGCCCTCGGTACGCGCTGCTGGTGGGGTGCGCTCGACGTGGGCGACGGCGGCGCCGGCACACATCCAGCTGACATCGCCCGGTTCGACCCGTTGGTCCGAGCCCAGGCTATCGCGGTGCTGCAGTTCACCGCTGAACAAATAGGTCAGGGTCGCCAGGCCGATATGCGGGTGCGCGGCAATATCCAGACCATCGTTCGGCGGGTAGTGGTGTTCGAGCATGTGATCGAAAAATACGAACGGTCCCACGCTGCGACAGCGCGCTGAAGGCAGGGGGCGGCGAATCGGTTGGCCGAGCAGGTCTTCGGTGCGTGCCTGCACCAGCAACAGATCACTCATGCTTCCACCGTGGCCAGTTGGGTGTTGATCTGGATGTCGGCCTTGGTCATCAGGTTGTGAATCGGGCATTTATCGGCGATCCGCAATAAGGTCTGGCGCTGCGCCTCATCCAGGGGGCCGTGCAGGGTCAGGCTGACATCCAGGCGGTAGGTGCCTTGTCGTTCCTGTTGCGTGTCGCGCTGCACATCGACGTCCACATGCTCCAGCGGCAAGCCTTTCTGTTGTGCATAAAGCGCAAGAGTAAGGGCTTTGCAGGCGCCCAGGGCGGTATCAAAGAAGTCATGGGGATCGGGCGCTGCAGACTCGCTGCTGCCTTGAGCCGTAGGCAAGTCGCAGCGCAGTTGGTGTGGGCCGATGTCGATGCGGTGTACGAAGCCGCTTTCATGGCGGATGCTGATCATGGCATTACCTGAGCTGGTGGTGTCGGTCAGCAGCCTAGCCTATGACATGCTCGCGCTGCCAGGCCGATTGGCAATGGCGCCGGCAGGGCGCACCAAAAACGGTCGAACTCGTTTGGCGACGAGCGGTCTATGCTGCTCATTCGTCCTCTTGGAGTAGTGCCCTGTGCGTGTACCTGGTTTGGTGATGGCTGCAGCAATCGGGCTATGCGTGCTGCAAGCGCAAGCGCGAGACTACCGTTATAGCGATGCGCATCTGCACTACGTTGATTTCTTCCAGGAAAGTGCCGGGATGGATGTGCTCCTCAAACGCATGGATGCGGCCGGTGTCGACCATGTGATGTTCTCCGGGATTCCCGTGGCCAAGAAGTGGGACGAGAACGAACCCAAGCGTCCCCGCTACTACGCCGGGGACGACGCCAATGCCTATTGGTACAGCGCCACCGATACCCTGATTGCTCACGCCTATAAGCAGGTTCCCGCCGAACAGCGGCATCGCTTTCATCCGTTCCTGTCGGGTTTTAACCCGAACGACAAGAATGCCGATGCCCATATCCGGCGCATGCTCGAACTCGATCCTGGTCTCTGGCAGGGCATTGGCGAAGTATTCACCCGCCATGATGACCTGACAGCGTTGATTCATGGCGATGCCCCGCGGGCCAACAATGAGGCGTTGGCCCGGGTCTATCACCTGGCGGCCGAGTACGATCTGCCGGTGATGGTGCATTCCAATATCACCTCCAAGCGCGAGCGTAATCCGCTGTATCTGCAGGAGATCGAAGACCCATTGCGCAACCACCCGCATGTGCGATTTATCTGGGCGCATGCCGGTACCAGTATGGAAATTCATCGTCACCAGGAAAAACTCGACTTCCTGCTGTCGACCCTCGAGCGCATGCTGGAAACCTATCCCAACCTGTATATCGATTTGTCCTGGACCATGCTGCGGCCTTATTTACTGGATGCTGACGGCAAACCCGATCCAGCCTGGGTCCACCTCGTCAGCAGCTACCCGGCGCGCTTTATGCTCGGCTCCGATGTGGTAGGGCGCTTCGACAGCATGGGTGAGTACATGCATGGCTTTGCGCCATTCCTCGACGCCCTGCCGGAAAAAGTGGCGAGGCAGGTAGCTCGGGACAACTTTCTCGCCGTACTACCGCGTAGCGTACAGGCCGATCTCAAGACGCGCGCGTCACCCTGAAGCAAGCTGTCATTGGCTTGTCATGGACATGTCATAGGCTCGCCGCTCACTTATCCAAGGAGCGCGACATGTTCAACAAAAACAGTGCACTGCTGGTTGCCCTGATGCTCGGCAGCAGCTTGGTCCAGGCTCAAGTGACACTCGAAGGCGAGGTTGAGTACGGGCTGTTTGTCAGCACCTACAAGGACTTCACGCCCGGCGAGCGCGTATTGACTCAGCGTAACCAGCCAATCGAGCGCACTACCGAGGTGCCGGCACGCCTCGGCAGCAAATTCGGCATGCGCTACAGCCTCAAGGGTAAGACCGAGGGCGAAGCCCCCTTGACCCTGCTTTATCTGACCCCCGGTGTAGTAACCCCCGATGGCGTACGTCATGACAAGTTTGTGGTGACCCAGGCGCTGGTTGCCGATGCGGCGCAGGAAACCATGGCGTTCGAGTTCAGCGAGCCCCATGAGATCGTGCCCGGTGAGTGGCATTTGATGGTTTTCCAGGAAGATCGAAAGATTGTGGAGCAACGCTTCATCGTTCGCTAAGCGATATGAAATATGTGCTGCTCGGCAGGTGGGGCGGTGAACGCAGGGCTCATGGGCTGCGCCTTGGCATAGGCTAAAAGCCAGTTCTCGATTTTGGTTTCACGACATAGCTTCAGATCAAGGCGCCTGCAGGCGCCTTTTTTGTGCGCGTTGTTGGGTGCTTGCACTGTTACGGGCTACAGCTAGGATTATTTATCAGACCAATCCATCAAGATTTGTCCAACAACGTCCGATAAGCAGGTAGTGGGTGGGCCTCATTAGTTCAGTTGGCGCCTTGGTAGTCCCCATGCCCGTTCACATAACTCCAAGGATGAACCAAGATGACCCTGAGAAACCTGAATATCGCCCCCAGAGCCGGTCTCGGCTTCGCCATAGTGGCCCTAATGGTCATTTTGTTAGGCACTTTCTCGCTGGCGCAGATGGCCAATATCCGGGCCGAAGCGGAGAAGGTCGATGACGACGTTTTGCCCAGTATTCTTAGCGCAGGTGAAATGGGGCTGACGGTGATGCGTCTACGCGCAATCACTTTGCGCATGCTGCTCAACCGTGAGCCCGAGGTGGTGAGTGCCAGCGAGAAACGCTCGCAAGAGCTGCGTGCTGCGCTGGCTAAGGCCAATGGTGAGTACGAGTCACTAATGAGCAGTGATGAAGACCGCGCACAGTATGAGCGCTATCAGCAGGCTGAGCGTCAGTACCTGGCAGGCCAGGCCAGCATCATCGAGCTCTCCAAGCAAAATCGTTTGGATGAAGCGCGGGCGGTGATCAATGGTGACTATGCCAAGCATGCCGATCAGTTGGCTGCGGTGTTGAACGAAATCAATGCCTATAACCGCGAGTTGGCCAGTCAGTCGGCTGAGCAGTCGGCTGACATTTTCAGTGCGGCCCGACTTTGGGTAATTGTGGTAATGGTTGCGGCGGCTATCGCGACTGTTCTGCTGGCCATGCTGCTTACGCGGAGCATCGTCAGCCCGCTGAGCGAGGCTCTGCACGTAGCCGAGACGGTTGCCAGTGGCGATCTTACTCAGTCTATCGTCGTGCAGGGCAGTGATGAGCCTGCACGTCTGTTGAGTGCCCTGAGGGGGATGCAACAGAGCCTGCGCGCCACCATCCAGAGCATTGCGGACTCCTCTAACCAGTTGGCGTCGGCGTCGGAAGAGTTGCATGCCGTTACCGAGGACTCAACCCGTGGCCTGCACCAGCAGAATAACGAGATCGAGCAGGCGGCCACTGCGGTCAATGAAATGACCACGGCCGTGGAAGAGGTGGCGCGCAATGCAGTCAACACGTCCGAAGCTTCGCGTACTTCGGATCGCACCACCCAGCATGGCCGCGAGCAGGTTCGCCAGACGGTCGACTCGATCAGTCACCTGGCTGACGATGTTACTGACACGGCGGGTCAGGTCGAGCTGCTGGCTGATAAGGTGCGTGGCATCAGCAAGGTACTGGACGTAATTCGTTCGATTGCCGAGCAGACCAACCTGCTGGCGCTCAACGCGGCAATCGAAGCCGCGCGAGCGGGTGATGCCGGGCGCGGGTTCGCGGTGGTAGCGGACGAGGTGCGGGCGCTGGCCCATCGCACGCAACAATCGACCCAGGAAATCGAACAGATGATCGGCGGCATTCAACAGGGCACCGATCAGGCTGTCAGCGCGATGCAGAACAGTAATTCACGTGCACGCTCCACCTTGGATGTGGCTAAAGCTGCAGGTGAGGCGTTGGATCAAATTGCTCAGGCGATTTCCGAGATCAATGAACGCAACCTGGTGATTGCCAGTGCATCCGAAGAGCAGGCCCAGGTGGCGCGGGAAGTGGACCGCAATCTGGTGAATATCCGTGATCTGTCGTTGCAGAGTTCGGCGGGGGCGAACCAGACCAGTGCGGCTAGCCAGGAGCTGTCACGTTTGGCTATCGACCTCAATGGCTTGATCGCACGCTTCAAGGTCTAGTTCCGCTGCGCAGATATGAAAACGGCGCCCTGAGGCGCCGTTTTCAATGCAGTGACACTCAGGCTTGGTAGCGCTTGAGCACCAGTGTGGCGTTGGTACCGCCGAAGCCAAAGCTATTGGACATGACGGTGTCCAGCTTGGCGTTCTCGCGGGTTTCGCGCAGGATCGGCAGGTCGGCCACTTCCGGGTCCAGTTCGTCGATGTTGGCCGAGGCGGTGATGAAGTTACCTTGCATCATCAGCAGGCAGTAGATCGCTTCATGTACCCCGGCAGCGCCCAGGCTATGGCCGGACAGGCTCTTGGTCGAGCTGATGGGCGGAGCCTTGTCGCCGAATACCGCACGTACGCCACGAATCTCTGCCACATCGCCAACCGGCGTTGAGGTGCCGTGGGTGTTCAGGTAGTCGATTGGCGTGTCGACGGTGGACAGCGCTTGCTGCATGCAGCGGATCGCGCCTTCGCCACTCGGGGCGACCATGTCGTAGCCATCGGAGGTGGCGCCATAGCCAACGATTTCGGCGTAGATCTTGGCGCCGCGAGCCAGTGCGTGCTCCAGCTCTTCGACCACTACCATGCCGCCACCGCCAGCGATGACGAAACCATCACGCTTGGCGTCGTAGGCGCGCGAGGCTTTCTCGGGCGTGGCGTTGTATTCGGTGGACAGCGCGCCCATGGCGTCGAACAGGCAGCTCTGGCTCCAGTGCTCTTCTTCACCGCCGCCGGCGAAGACCACATCCTGCTTGCCCAGCTGGATCTGCTCCATGGCCTGGCCGATGCAATGGGCGCTGGTGGCGCAAGCCGAGGAGATGGAGAAGTTGACGCCCTTGATTTTGAAAGGGGTCGCCAGGCAGGCCGATACGGTGCTGCCCATGGTGCGGGTCACGCGGTATGGGCCGATGCGCTTGACGCCTTTTTCGCGCAGGGTGTCGATGGCTTCCATCTGATTGACCGTGGAGGCGCCACCCGAGCCGGCGATCAGGCCGGTCCGTGGGTTGGAAACCTGCTCTTCGCTCAGGCCGGAATCCTTGATCGCCTGTTCCATCGCCAGGTAGGCGTAAGCCGCAGCGTCGCCCATGAAGCGGAACAGCTTGCGGTCGATCAGGGCTTCCAGATCCAGGTCGACGGAGCCTGACACATGGCTGCGCAGACCCATCTCGGCGTATTCCGGGTTGAAGCGGATACCGGGACGGCCAGCACGCAGGTTGGCGGACACGGTTTCTTTGTCATTGCCCAGGCAGGAAACGATGCCCAGACCGGTAATCACGACGCGACGCATGGAGAGAGTCCTTTAGAAACTGTCGGTAGAGGTGAACAGGCCGACCCGCAGGCCTTCGGCGCTGTAGATCTCGCGGCCGTCGACGCTGACCGTGCCATCGGCAATGGCCAGAATCAGCGAGCGGGTGATGGTGCGCTTGATCTGAATGTTGTAGGTGACCTTCTTGGCGGTCGGCAGGACCTGGCCAAAGAACTTCACGTCACCCGAACCCAGGGCGCGGCCGCGGCCCGGGTTGCCTTGCCAGCCCAGAAAGAAGCCGACCAGTTGCCACATGGCATCCAGGCCCAGGCAGCCAGGCATGACCGGGTCGCCTTCAAAATGGCAGGCGAAGAACCACAGGTCCGGGTTGATATCGAGCTCGGCGACGATTTCACCTTTGCCGTACTTGCCGCCGACATCGCTGATATGAGTGATGCGATCGATCATCAGCATGTTCGGTGCGGGCAGTTGCGCGTTACCCGGGCCGAACAGTTCGCCGCGGCTGCAGCGCAACAGATCTTCCTGGGTGAAGGCGTTTTGTTTGGTCATGCGAGCTCCTCAATAATCCCACGCACCACGGCTGGGCAATCGTCCTGGCCGGCAGCGCAACCGAGTGCGCATGCCAGCAGCCTAGTCATAGACTGTTGCGTTGTAATGAAAGTCACAGCGGCGTGAGTACAGTTGTACTCCGCTCTTGGCGCACTGTCACACCACACCGCCGACTGGCTTATAACCGTCAAGCCTGCCGCATTTCACTGCGCTTGACCACCCGTCGATGGTCTAGGCGGCAACCAGCGCTGCAGCACACGCTGCAGGTCTACGCGTTTGAAGGGCTTAGCCAGGTAATCGTTCATTCCGGCGTCAAGGCAAGCTTCGCGGTCACCCTGCAGGGCGTTGGCGGTTAACGCAATGATCGGCGTCTGCGCCCAACCCGGCTGCTGACGGATTTGTCGAGTAGCCTGATAACCGTCCATTACCGGCAAGCGGCAGTCCATGAGTACTGCATCGAACGGTTGCTGGCTGACCAGGTGCACGGCCTGGGCGCCGTCCCCAACCAGGCTGACCTGATAGCCGAGGCTGCGCAGCATGGCTTCGATAACGGTCTGATTGACCGGGTTGTCTTCCACCAGCAACACATGCTGACCCTGACCGTTTTTGCCTTCGTCGGGGCTGTTGAGCGCAGTTGCTTTGGGCTGACGGCTGAAGGGCAGGGGGATTTCCAGGGTAAAGATCGAGCCACGGCCTTCTTCGCTTTCCGCAACCAGGGTGCCGCCCATGCGTTCGGCCAGGGTTCGGGCGATCGGCAGGCCAAGGCCGGTACCGCCATAGCGGCGTGAGATCGAGTTGTCGGCTTGCTGGAAGGCATCAAACATGTGTTCCAGACGCTCAGGGCTGATGCCGATGCCGCTGTCGTGGACCGCGCAGGTGAACCAGAGTACGTCTTCATCCAGTGCCTGCCAGCGGGTTTCCAGGCGAATGCCGCCGGTTTCGGTGAACTTCAGGGCGTTGCCAATCAGGTTTACCAGTATTTGCCGGATGCGTGTCGGGTCGCCCTGTACCTCGACCAGCTCCAGGCCCGGCTGCAGGTCCACCTCCAGACTGAGTGCACGCTGCTGGGCACTGTGCTGGAAGACCAGCGCGGAGCTCTGAATCAGCTCGGCCAGGTTGAAGGCGATGCGTTCGAGCTCCAGCGCCCCACGCTCTATACGCGAGAAGTCGAGAATATCGTTGATGACTTTGAGTAGGTGTTCGGTGGATTCGCTGGCCAGGGCGGCGTACTCGGCCTGCTCCTGAGTCATCTCGGTGGTTTCGAGCAATTGCAGCATGCCCAGTACGCCGTTCATGGGCGTGCGCAGCTCATGGCTCATCATGGCCAGAAAGTCCGACTTGGCGCGGTTGGCCTGTTCCGACTCTTCGCGGGCCTTGATCAGCAGGGACATGGCATGCTGCTGTTGCTGGCTGGCGTGCGCCAGGCCATTGGCCAGACTGTTGATGTGGCGTGCCAGGGCGCCCAGTTCGCTGTCTCCGAGCTCTGGCAGGCGAGTGCGGTAGTTGCCACCCTCAATGGCCACTACAGCATCGCTCATGGCACTCAATGGCTGCGAGAGGTGGCGGGCAAGGCGGCGTGCCAGTAGGAAGGTCAGCAGCAGGGCTAATAAGGCCAGGCCCGTGGCTTTCAGCAGGATGCGTTGTTGGCGTGCATTCAGGGCTTCGGTTGACATGCCGACGACTACCCGTCCCAGGTAGACGTTATCCGCATGACCTGCCTGCGCGGACTCGACCTGCAGCAGGTGGATGGGGGCGTGGTAGACCGCTACATCGGCGCCACTTTGCAGAGTTTTTGCTTGCTCGACATAAACCAGAATCTCGTCGTTACGATCCCGTACTTCGAGAAAGCGCACATGAGGGGTCTTGAGTGTCGCTTGCAGCAGGGTGTCGAGCACCTTCAGGTTGCCGGAAATCACGCCGTACTCGCTGGCCGGCGCCAGTTGGCTGGCGATCAGTTGGCCGTTGTCATTGAGTTCCTGATGCAGGTCCTGCAGCCGCACGAACGTGAAAAAGCCGGTGAGCAGCAGCGTCATGAGCAGGGCCGGGCCGACGCTGATCAACTGGGTGCGGGTATGAATGTTCCAGCTGCGACCCCACTTCATACGCAGTCACCGTACGGCATGTGCGCACTGATGAGTGAAGCGGGTAGCGGGCTGCTGGCGGCGGATAAGTGGTTGATCACGCAACGGCCTTGTTCGCGTTTGAAGGGAGGCATGTTAACCGAGCAGCCTGGCTTTGGCAGCGGTGCAGCCGCGTAATTGCCGCAAATGTGCGCGCCGCCGCAAGCCTGCACGGTCGCACAGTGCTGGTAGGCTAGGGTTCTGTTGTCGCTTCGTTCGCTCGCGACGAAACGGCCACAGACCCTACGATGGCCCCGTATAATGCCCGGGTTCGCCATCGCGTATGGCTCCAAACGGATTTCCTATGACTGAGCAGCTCCCTATTGCCGTGCTGGGCGGCGGCAGCTTCGGCACCGTGATCGCCAACCTGCTGGCCAATAACGATCAGCGTGTCTTGCACTGGATGCGTGACCCTATCCAGGCTGAGGCCATCCGTACCACACGGCAGAATCCGCGCTACCTCAAAGGTGTCGACATTCACTCTGCTGTCGAACCGCTGACGGACCTGGGTGCTGTGCTGAGCGCCTGCCAGTTGATCTTTGTCGCCCTGCCATCCAGCGCCTTGCGTCAGGTCTTGCAGCCGCACAGCGCAGAGCTAGCGGGCAAGTTGCTGGTGAGCACGACCAAGGGGATCGAGGCGCAGAGCTTCAAGCTGATGAGCCAGATCCTTGAGGAAATAGCGCCCCAGGCGCGTATTGGTGTGTTATCCGGCCCTAACCTGGCCAAGGAGGTGGCTGCCGGCGCACTGACTGCCACCGTGGTGGCCAGCGAAGACGAAGCCCTGTGCCTGCAGGTTCAGGCCGTACTGCATGGACCGACGTTCCGGGTGTACGCCAGTGCCGATCGCTTTGGCGTCGAGCTGGGTGGGGCGTTGAAGAACGTCTACGCGATCATCGCTGGGATGGCTGCAGCTTTGGGCATGGGCGAGAACACCCGCAGCATGCTGATCACTCGCGCCCTGGCAGAAATGACCCGTTTTGCCGTGCAACTGGGGGCAAACCCGATGACCTTCCTTGGCCTGGCCGGCGTAGGCGACCTGATTGTCACCTGCTCCTCACCCAAGAGCCGTAACTATCAAGTGGGTTTTGCCCTCGGTGAAGGGCTTTCGCTGGATGATGCTGTGGCGCGCCTCGGTGAAGTGGCCGAAGGCGTCAACACCATCCGGGTGCTCAAAGCCAAGTCCGAGGAGATGGGCATTTATATGCCGCTGGTTAGCGGTCTGTATGCCATTCTGTTTGGCGGTCGCACGCTAGACCAGGTGATCGCGGCACTGATGAGCGCGGAGCCAAAAACCGATGTCGACTTCATCTCACCCACCGGTTTCTGAACCGGTCTTGCAGGAGCTTGCCCATGACTGATCCCCACAAGACGCTGGAGCGCGAATCCATCGTGCTGCGTATTCTCTGGATGGTGCTGTTCGCGCTGGTCTGGCAACTGGCTGAGTTGGTCCTGGCCGGCGTAGTGCTGCTGCAGCTGGGCTACCGGATCATTTACAGCGCTCCCAACGCAAGCTTGCTTGGCTTTGGTGACAGCCTTAGCCAGTACCTGGCGCAAATCGGCCGCTTTGGCACCTTCAACAGCGATGAGAAGCCCTGGCCATTCCAGGATTGGCCAACACCGCGCGCTCCTGACGGCGAGGTGGCGCACAGCATCCCCCCTGCGCCTCATCCCGTGCGGGATGAAGAGCCCAAGCTGTGAGGGCAGGGTGATGAGGCTGTGGCTGTTACGCCATGGCGAAGCTGAACCCCAGGCTCGCACAGACGCCGAGCGCCCGCTGACGGCCCATGGCCGCGTGCAAGCGTTGCGTGCAGCCGAGCACCTGCGTGAGCAGCCACCACAAACCCTGTTGGTCAGCCCCTATGTGCGCGCGCAGCAGACTGCGCAACTGGTGCGCGACGCTATCGGCTTTCGCGGCGCCTGGCATACGGTGCCCTGGCTGACCCCGGACAGCGAATTGCGAGAGGTGCTGCTGCAGCTTGACCGCTTCGATCAGGGCAGCGTGCTGCTCGTGACCCATCAGCCTTTGGTGGGTGCATTAGCCGGGCTGCTGGTTGATGGACACAGGCAGCAGCCCGTGCCGATGTATACCGCCAGCCTCGCCGCGCTCGACGGCGACCTGTTGGCGGCTGGCTGCATGACGATGCACAGCCTGCAGCATCCCGCGCTGGATTAACGCGAACTACACACCGATACATTTCTCCTCTTGCGACCCGTTGTTGTGCGTGGAATAGTCAACCAAGCAATTGCTTGGTTGGCTCCACAAAAACAATAAAGGAGGAACCCCCGTGGCCGAAGCTTATGAACTGCCGCTGGATATGTTTTTTGCGCGTGAAACCCGTCACCCCACTAAAACCTACATGGTTCAACCCCTACCTGGTGGGCAGCTTCTGGAGCTGAGCTGGGCCGAGGTCGGTGACCAGGCCCGCCGTGCCGCCAACTGGCTGCGCCATCAGCAACTGCCTCCAGGCAGCCGTATCGCGATCATCTCGAAGAACTGCGCACACTGGATCATCAGCGACCTGGCGATCTGGATGGCGGGGCATGTATCGGTGCCGTTGTACCCCAACCTCACCGCCGACTCGGTACGCCAGGTGCTCGAGCATGCCGAGGTGGAGCGGGTATTTATCGGCAAGCTCGATGACTGGCCCGCGATGGCGCCGGGTGTTCCCGAGTCGGTGCCGACCATCGGCCTGCCCCTGCGCCCAGCGGGTAGCTTCAGTTATCTGTGGGACGATCTGCAGGCCATGGCGCCGATCGAGCACAGGCCCAGTCCGACAGGTGAGCAGTTGGCGACCATCATTTACACCTCCGGGACTACCGGAACACCCAAGGGTGTGATGCATCCCTTCGCCAATTTTGGCTTCGCCGCCAGCCATGCCACTGAGCTATTCGGCGTAAGCGAGCAGGATCGGGTGTTGTCCTATCTGCCGTTGTGCCACGTCGCCGAGCGCATGTTCGTCGAGATGGCATCACTCTATGGCGGTCTGACCATCTTCTTCGCCGAGAGCCTGGATACCTTCCTCGAAGACCTCAAACGGGCTCGGCCCACGGTGATCTTCGGGGTGCCGCGAATCTGGACCAAGTTTCAGATGGGCGTGTACAGCAAGATGCCCGCCGAAAAACTCGAGCGTCTCTTGCGCATCCCGCTGCTGGGGCGCTTCGTCGGCCGCAAGGTCCTCGCCGGCCTGGGCCTGGATGCTGTGCGCTATGCGCTGTCCGGCGCTGCACCGGTACCTGAGGCGCTGCTCAATTGGTACAAGCGCCTGGGCCTGGATGTACTCGAGGTCTATGGCATGACCGAGAACTGCGGTTACTCCCATGTCGGCCGGCCGGGCAAATTCAAACTGGGCTGGATTGGCCAGAACAGCCCTGGCGTCGAAGTGCGTATCGCCGAGGATGGTGAGGTGCAGGTGCGCAGCGGAGCGACCATGCGCGGCTACTACAAGGACCCGCTGAAGACCGCTGAAACCCTGACTGAAGACGGCTACCTGCGTACCGGCGACAAGGGCGAGCAGGATGCCGAGGGCAACCTGCGTCTGACCGGGCGCATCAAGGAAATCTTCAAGACCAGTAAAGGCAAGTATGTGGCGCCTGCGCCCATCGAGAACCGTCTGGCGGTGCACCCGCGGATCGAGCAGGTCTGCGTGATCGGCGATGGCCTGGCCCAGCCGCTGGCGCTTTGCGTGCTTTCCGAGGTCGGGCGCAGCGAGGCAGAGGCAGGGCGACGAGGTGAGCTGGAGAGCAGCCTCAAGACACTGCTTAGCGCTGTCAATGCAGAGCTCGACAAACACGAGCGGCTCACGGGGCTGATCTTGGTTGGAGATGTCTGGGCGGTCGACAATGGTTTTCTCACCCCCACCCTGAAAATCAAGCGTACTGTCGTGGAGGGCGCCTATGGCGAGCATTTCGCCGGCTGGGTCGCACGCGGCGAATCGGTTCTCTGGCATGAGGCGACTAGTCCATGAAGCCTGTAAACGAGATGAGCCTATGGCGGCAAGTGCCTGATCTTGACCACCTCAATGCCACCTTGAAAAACACCATTGGCGAGCAGCTGGATATCCGCTTCGAGGCCTTCGATGAGGCTTCGATCAGTGCCAGCATGGTTGTCGATGCGCGCACTCATCAGCCGTACGGGCTGCTGCATGGCGGGGCGTCCGTGGTGCTGGCGGAAACCCTGGGTTCCACCGCCAGTTATCTATGCATTGATACGGCGCGTTACTACTGCGTGGGCCTGGAGGTGAACGCCAATCACCTGCGCGGGCTGCGCAGCGGTCGGGTCACGGCCGTCGCGCGGCCGGTCCACCTGGGGCGTACCACCCATGTCTGGGACATTCGCCTGACGGGGGAGGATGGCAAGGCCAGCTGCATCTCGCGGCTGACCATGGCCATCGTGCCTCTGGGCGAGCAGCCACCGAGTCGCTGAGGTTTCGTACCCCGAGCCTGGCCATAGCGTCGTCATCACTGGCCGTTACAGTCGTTGCCTGGGGCAGGGCGCTGGTCGACAATCCGGGCATTGTTTCCGCACGTTGAGCCTGTCATGCACCAAACGATTTTCTTTGCCCATGCCAACGGCTTTCCGTCTGCCACCTACGGCAAGCTGTTTGCCGCCCTGGCACCGCATTACCAGGTTCAGCACCTGGCGCAGCATGGCCATGACCCGCGCTTTCCGGTGAATGACAACTGGAGCAACCTGGTTGATGAACTGCTGCATCACCTGCGCGCCTTGCCTGAGCCGGTCTGGGGTGTCGGTCACTCACTTGGCGGGTTGCTGCACTACCACGCTGCGCTGCGTGAGCCGAGCTGCTACCGGGGCGTGGTGATGCTTGATTCGCCGATTCTCACCCGTGCTGATCAATGGGTGATTCGCGCGGCTAAACGTTTCGGTTTCATTGACCGGATCACCCCGGCTGGGCGCACCCTCGGCCGTCGTGAAGCTTTTGCTGACCACGCTGAGGCGCGCGGCTACTTTGCCAGCAAGGCGCTGTTCCAGCGTTTCGACCCTGAATGCCTCGATGCCTATGTTCAGCATGGCCTGCAGCAGCAGGGGG
The DNA here is from genome assembly GCA_018826895.1 of Gammaproteobacteria bacterium. GTDB lineage: Bacteria > Pseudomonadota > Gammaproteobacteria > Pseudomonadales > Pseudomonadaceae > Aquipseudomonas. The sequence continues at coordinate 84,303 of JAHJYA010000122.1, read as the reverse complement.
ACCAGCTGCGTTTGGCATTCGATCCAGCGACCGAGATTGGTATCTACCGCAGTGTGCCCCACGCGGCGCCTGGCCGTCCGCAGCATCTGCGGGTGCCTCTGGCGATGGTGCGTGGGCGGCATAGCCGCGTGGTGTTGCCCCATCATGCCCGGCTGGTGCGTTATATGGGGCGCGGCGAAACCCTGACCCTGCCGGGTGGGCATATGTTTCCCCTGGAACGGCCGCAGGCCACCGCTGATTTGCTGATCCGCACCTTGCAACGCTGGGATCGGCCCATTGAGGAAGCGCGAGCATGAGCCTGGCATTTGAGGAAGTCCGCCTGCGCTTGCCGCATATCGAACTGGCGGCCCATCTGTACGGGCCCGAAGACGGTCGCCCGGTCCTTGCACTGCATGGCTGGCTGGATAACGCCGCCAGCTTCGCGCGCCTGGCCCCCAAGCTTGAAGGCGTGCGCATAGTCGCGCTGGATCTGGCCGGGCATGGCCACTCCGACCACCGGCCGGCCGGTGCCAGCTACGCGATCTGGGATTATGTGCATGATGTACTGCAGGTCGCCGAGCAGTTTGGCTGGGCGCGATTTTCCCTGCTCGGGCACTCCATGGGCGCCATCGTTTCGGTATTGTTGGCTGGCGCCTTGCCCGAGCGAATCGAGCGTCTGGCGCTGATCGACGGAGTGATGCCCTACACCGGCGAAGCCGAGGGCGCGCCACAAAAACTCGGCGAAGCGCTGCTCGCGCAGATGGCCCTGGCGAGCAAACGCAAACCGGTCTATGCCCAATTCGAGCGGGCTGTGGAGGCACGCATGCGCGGCGTTGGGGCGGTAAGTCGTGATGCGGCCGAATACCTCGCCCAGCGCGGCCTGATGCCGGTGCCGGGCGGCTACACCTGGCGCACAGACAGCCGCTTGACGCTGCCGTCGCCGTTGCGCCTGACCCGTGCCCACGCCGAGGCCTTTGTCCGCCGGCTAACCTGCCCAACTCGTCTGGTACTGGCCGAGCAGGGCATGCTGGCCAACCAGGCAGAATTAACTCGCTTGCTGGAAGGCAGCCCGATCGAGGTGATGACCCGCCCTGGCGGCCATCATCTGCACCTGGATGACGAACCGGGCGCGGAGCTGGTAGCAGACTGTTTCAAAGCTTTCCTGCGCGCGCCTTGACTTGCCAAAGGCAAGTGGGGAAAGGTGCCAGGCATTGCAACGGAGAATCGCATGATCGACCTTTACACTGCCGCCACCCCAAACGGACACAAGGTGTCCATCGCCCTGGAAGAGCTGCAACTGCCTTACACCGTGCACGCCCTGAGCTTCGACAAGCAGGAGCAGAAAACCCCCGCATTCCTCAAGATCAATCCCAATGGCCGGATTCCCGCCATCGTCGACCGTAACAATGGTGATTTTGCCGTTTTCGAGTCCGGCGCCATTCTGCTGTATCTGGCCGAGCTGACTGGCCAGCTTATCCCGCAGGACCGCAACGGCCGTTCCACCGTCATGCAGTGGTTGATGTTCCAGATGGGCGGCGTCGGCCCGATGCAGGGCCAGGCCAATGTGTTCTTCCGCTATTTCCCGGAGAAGCTGCAGGGTGCCATCGACCGTTACCAGAACGAAACCCGGCGCCTCTACCAGGTGCTCGATACGCGCCTGGGCGAAGCCGAGTTTCTCGCGGGCGACTACAGCATCGCCGACATTGCGACTTACCCTTGGGTACGCATTCACGAATGGTCCGGTGTCTCGGTCGAAGGGTTGAGCAATCTGCAACGCTGGATGTCGGCGCTGGACGCGCGTCCTGCGGTGCAGCGTGGCTTGTTGGTCCCCGTGCGTGAAACCGATGGCGACAAGGCGGTGAAAACTGCCCAGTCGATGTTGACCCGATGAGCGCCGCTATCCGAGGGGTATTGCTGGCAATCTCTCTGCTGGGCAGTACGGTGGCTCAGGCGGATGTTTCGGGCAGCCGTGACTTGCAAATGCTGCCGCGGTTTCCCGGCAGTGAGATCGTGGTATTCAAGGAAGCCGCTGAGCAGGAGGCGATCTACCCCCAAGGCGCCATTCGCCGCATCAGTGGCCGGCTGCGCTATGAGCGCGAGGTGCAGGCCCAGGGCGCGCTGACGGCAGTGACCTATGAACTGCCGGGCACTCATAGCGCCAATGAGGTGTTCACCAGCGCCCGTGAAGCCTTGCAAACGCAGAACGCCAAGCTGTTGTACTGGTGCCAGGGCCGTGAGTGCGGGGCCAGCAGCCTATGGGCCAATGCGGTGTTCAACCAGTCGATCCTCTATGGCTCGGACGACCAGCAGGCCTATTTGCTGGCCCGTCTGGCTGAGCCCCATGCGGACAGTCTGGTGGCGCTGTACAGCATCACGCGCGGCAACCGCCGTGCCTATTTGCATGCCGAGCTGCTCGAAGCCAGCAGCCCGCTGCAGGCGGTGCTGCCCACGCCCGCTACGTTGTTGCGCCAGCTCAAGAGCAGCGGGGCGCTGCAGCTTAGCGAGCTTCAGATGCCAGATGAGGAGTGGTTGCCGCTATTGGCGCGCAGTCTGAACCAGGACAGCACCCTGCGGGTCAGCCTGGGGGGCGCGCATGCCGAAGCCTGGCGCGAGGCGTTGGTCGCCCAGCGTGTCAGGAGCGCCCGCCTGGAGCTAGGTGATGTAGCAAGCGAGGGGCTGCGTATCGAGGTCCTGCGCTAAAACCCTCTGCGCTGCGATGCCTGGGCGCTGCTCTGCTTGCTCTGGCCAATGCGACCCAGGCATGCTTGCGCGCTGAATCGGGGCTTGGAAGCCCGCTTGAACCTATGTGCGCTGTAGCGTGCGGCTCGAGCGGGATCGCGCTCCGGTGTTTTCCTGCCGTGGAGCCTGTGCATTGCTCAATAACGATCGTTTGCTGGTGCAGATTCTGCTGCTCGGGTTGCTGGGCGCCAGCCTGTGGGTGTTGGCGCCGTTCTGGTCGGCGCTGTTCTGGGCCGCGGTGCTGTCCTTTGCCAGTTGGCCGCTGATGCGCCATCTCACGCGTTTGCTGCGCGGCCGTCAGTCCCTTGCCGCGGGCCTGCTGACCCTGGGTTGGACCGGGTTGGTGGCAGTGCCGCTGGTTATGCTGGGGTTCAATCTGGCTGACCATATCCGTGATATCACGGCCCTGATCAAAGGTTTCCAGGTTGAAGGCCTGCCGCCGGCGCCGAGCTGGCTGGTCGGTATTCCGCTGGTTGGCGAGCGCCTGCTCGGCATCTGGCAGACCATCGATCAGCAGGGCGCGGCGTTCTTCGACAGTGTGCGGCCTTATCTGGGGCAACTGGGCAACTGGTTACTCGCCCGCAGCGCGCAGATCGGTGGCGGCATGCTGGAGCTGGCCCTGAGCTTGATTCTGGTGTTTTTCTTCTACCGCGATGGCGCACGCCTGGCAGCGTTTGCCAAGAGCCTGCTGGAGCGCCTGATCGGCGAGCGTGCCGAGCACTATCTGGATCTGGTTGCCGGTACCGTGCAGCGGGTGGTCAACGGTGTGATCGGCACTGCGGCGGCGCAAGCCATCCTGGCCTGGATCGGCTTCACCATCGCCGGTGTGCCGGGGGCCTTGGGCTTGGGCCTGCTGACCTTCGGTTTCAGCCTGATCATGATCCCGCCACTGGTCTGGGGCCCTGCGGTCGCCTGGCTGGTCTGGCAGGGCGAGATCGGCATGGCGATATTCCTGGGTGTATGGGGCTTCTTCATCATCAGCGGCGTGGACAATATCCTCAAACCCTACCTGATCAGCCGTGGTGGCAACCTGCCGCTGGTGGTGGTGCTGCTGGGGGTATTTGGCGGCATTTTGGCGTTCGGTTTCATGGGGCTGTTTCTCGGGCCAACCCTGCTTGCCGTGGCATACAGCCTGCTCAGTGACTGGGTCGCGGTTAAGGCGCCGACCTCGCCTGCTCCGAACGATGCGTCGGAGTCTCAGCCACGCTGAGACCACACAAAAGCAAACGGCCAGCCCAAGTGTTTACCCAGGCTGGCCGTTGCAGGTACGTGTTCAGGCGGACAGGTTGAGCTGGCTACCGATGCGCGAGCTGTAGTTAGCGCTGCTTTGGTACTGCTCAAGCAGTTTGGCCACCAGCCCCAGTTCAGTGCTGGCCGCTTTATCGGATGAGGCGTTCTGACTGAGCGAGTCGAACACACTGCCCAGTGCGCTCTGGTCTATGGCGTTGCCTCCATCAGTGGTTATCTGACCAAACAGGCTATCCAGATTAGCCATCGGCTGGGTTGGCGGTGGCGGCGCCAGAGCTGATAGCTCATCCAGGTTCAGGTTGCCATCACCATCAGTGTCCAGCTCGCCAAGCAGTTCGCCACTGTCATCACTGCCAGTAATCGCATTCAGCTCGTCCTGATCAATGCTGCCGTCACCGTTGGCATCCAGTTGCGTGAGCAGGTCCTCGGGGGCAGGCCCACCCGACGGGGGTGGTGGTGGCATAAGCGCCGCGGTTTCTTCCTGGTCCAGGCTGCCGTCGCCATTGGCATCGAGCTGGCTGAGCAGGGCGTCGATATCGATGCTCAGGCTGCTATCGACTTCCTTGGCCGCACTCAGTGCGCTGTCCAGTTCATCCTTGGCAACACTGCCATCGCTGTTGCTGTCCAGAAGACTGAACAGCTTTTCCTGCATTTTCGTCGAATCTCCAGCGCCACAGCTGCCGTTACTGCTGCGCTGGGTACTGGCGAGGGTCGAGCTGTAGCTCGAGTAACCGCTGACACCACTTATCATGGAGGCCTCTCCTGTCGTGGGCATGCCGGACGGGTTTCCGGTGGTATCAGGGTCGCGAGGCCATGTGTCCTGGGTGTGTGGTCTTGGTATCGGCTTGCATACAGTGTGTCAGCGGCGGTGCAGTCGCAGGATGGCGGTCAGGCCACCGCCTAGTGTTTCTTCCAGCAGGATATCGCCGCCCTGGCGTTGGGCTGCTTCGCGGGCGATGGTCAGGCCCAGGCCCACACCGCCGGAATTGCGGTTACGTGAACCTTCAAGGCGAAAGAACGCTTCGAAAACGGCTTCGCGCTGCTCCTCGGGGATGCCGCGACCGTGGTCGCATACGCGAACTTCAACCACTTCAGCGTCGTCATGCAGGGTGATTTCGGCATGCCCGGCATAGCGCAGCGCATTTTCCAGCAGATTGCTCAGGCATGAGCGCAAAGCCAACGGCTGTACCTGCAAGGGCGCGCAATGGCCCATGACGGAGACATCAGCGCCGCGATCCTGGGCATCCTCGACCAGCGACTCGACCAATGCTTGCAGGTCGAGCCACTGCAGGGGTTCGCTGCTGCGCTGCTCGTGCAGGTACCTGAGCGTGGCATCGAGCATGCCGATCATTTCGTCGAGGTCCTGGGTCATGCGTGCGCGGAGCATCGCGTTGGGGATCTGTTCAAAGCGCAATTTCAGGCGTGCCAGCGGGGTACGCAGGTCGTGGGATACCGCAGCGAGCATGCGTGCACGCTGCTGCACCTGTTGGCGCACGCGCGTCTGCATCAGGTTGAAGGCGTAGGCTGCCTGGCGCGTTTCGCGAGGGCCGGTCTCGGCCAGGGGCGGGCTGTCGAGGTCTTCGCTAAGGCGCCCGGCTGCCTCCGAAAGCCGTTGAATGGGGCGGCTGAGCACCCGTGCAGCGAACCAGGCCGCTACGGTCAGGGCCATTACCTGAAAGATCAGCGCCACCAGCGGCCCCGCAAAAGGCGGTGGCCTGGGCATGTCCAGCGCTCGCAGGTGTTCGGGTGGCGGTGGAGGCGGCGGATGGCCATAAAAATGAAACCAGGCAAATGCCAGGGCATGGGCCAGCAGGATAGCCAATAGAAAGACGCCAAACAGGCGGGCAAAAAGGCTGTCCATGCGGCGCATCAGGCGATCTCGGTGGCGTCGAACAGGTAACCTTCACCGCGTACGGTCTTGATCAGCTGCGGGGCCTTGGGATCGTCGCCGAGTTTCTGCCGCAAGCGTGAGACCAGCAGGTCAATGCTGCGATCGAAGACCTCGATGGAGCGGCCGCGCGCGGCATCCAGCAACTGCTCACGGCTGAGGACACGGCGAGGCCGTTCGAGAAAGACCCAGAGCAAGCGGAACTCGGCATTCGACAACGGCACGACCAGCCCATCGGGAGCCTGCAACTGGCGCAACACACTGTGCAGGCTCCAGTTATCGAAGCGTACGCAGGTGCGCGAGGTCGGCTGAGGCTCGCGGCGTGCTGGGTCACGATCGTCACGGACGCGGCGCAAGATGCTCTGGATGCGTGCCACCAGCTCGCGGGGTTCGAAGGGTTTGGCCATGTAATCGTCGGCGCCCAGCTCCAGGCCGATGATGCGGTCGGTCGGTTCGCAGCGTGCGGTGAGCATCAGGATCGGGATGTCCGAGCGGCTGCGCAATTCGCGACACAGGCTCAGGCCGTCTTCGCCGGGGAGCATCAAATCGAGGATGACCACATCGAACGGGCTCTGCGCCAAGGCCCGGCGCATGCCGCTGCCATCACCGACCGCTTCGCTGCTGATATTGAAGCGGGTCAGATAACCACTCAGTAGTTCGCGCAGTTCGCGGTTGTCATCCACGAGCAGGGCACGGATTGGCCGTGGCAGCGCTTCGGGTGCAGTAAAGGCGTCCACTGGGCGGGCTCCATGGCGAGGTTATCGGACTGCATTCTAGGGCCTGTTCCTGTTTAGTCGCGAGTGCCACTTCTGCGGTATGTCCAGGCACTGCGCAGCGTGCATGGTGCCCAGCATGCGTATCGACAACATGTCGGCACTGTATCGGCGTTGATACAAACCAGCGCGGCTGCAATTTTTACACTTTCTTTATGCCCAGGCGCCTGGCCGCAACTCGCACCTTTACGCCCTTGCTGCGGACAATTTGCTCCAGGCGGTAATCACCGCATCAAGGAGCAAACACATGAGCATTCTCGACGGGGTGTCCCTGGGGCTGGCCGCAGGGCTTTTCATTTATCTGCTGGTTGCGCTGCTGCGCGCCGATAAGGCGTAGGAGGGCGTATGCACAGCAATGATTTCCTGCTGATCCTGGCGTTTTTCGCCTTGGTGCTGATCCCCGCGCCGTTTCTCGGGCGCTACCTGTACCGCGTAATGGAGGGCGAGAAAACCTGGCTGAGCCCCGTGCTGCAGCCGCTGGAGCGCCTTTGCTACCGGGTTGCCGGGGTTGACGATGAGCGCGAGCACGATTGGCAAACCTACGCCCTGGCCCTGCTGGCCTTTACCCTGGTCAGCCTGCTGACGCTGTTCAGCATCCTGATGCTGCAAGGCAGCCTGCCGCTCAACCCGCAACAGTTGCCGGGGCTGGAGTGGACATTGGCATTCAATACCGCCGTGAGCTTCGCCACCAACACCAACTGGCAGGCCTACAGCGGCGAAGCGCAGCTGAGCTACTTCAGCCAGATGGTCGGCCTGGGTGTGCAGAACTTCGTCAGCCCAGCGGTCGGCCTGGCGGTGCTGGTGGTGTTCTGTCGCGGCATCGCGCGGCGTTCCAGCAATAGCGTCGGCAACTTCTGGGTCGACCTGACCCGTGGCACGCTCTACGGCTTGTTGCCCTTGTGCCTGCTGTTGGCGCTGTTCCTGGTGTGGCAGGGCGTGCCACAGACCTTCCAGGCCTATGTCACCGCGCACACCCTGGGCGGCGCCGACCAGGTCGTACCCCTGGGGCCGGCAGCCAGCCAGATTGCCATCAAGCAACTGGGCACCAACGGCGGCGGCTTTTTCGGCGTCAACTCGGCGCATCCGTTCGAGAACCCCACGGCCTGGAGCAACCTGTTCGAGATGGCGGCGATCCTGCTGATCCCGGCGGCGCTGCTGTTCACCTTCGGCCATTACGTCAAGGACCTGCGCCAGAGCCGCGCACTGCTGGCCTGCATGCTGATCCTGTTCAGCCTCGGCCTGGCCGGCACGCTGTATGCCGAATATCAGCCAAACCCGGCACTGGCTGCGTTGCCCATCGAGCAAGGCGCATCGCTGGAAGGCAAGGAAAGCCGTTTTGGCACCACCGCCTCGGTGCTCTGGGCCACGGCGACCACGGCGGCGTCCAACGGCTCGGTGAATGCCATGCACGACAGCTTCAGCCCCCTGGGCGGGATGGTACCGCTGCTCAACATGATGCTCGGCGAGGTGATTTTTGGCGGCGTCGGCGCGGGGCTCTACGGCATGCTGCTGTTTGTGCTGATCGCAGTGTTTCTCGCCGGCTTGATGATTGGTCGCAGCCCGGAATACCTCGGCAAAAAGCTCGAAGCGCGCGAAGTGCGCCTGCTGGTCGCGACCTTGTTGGTGATGCCGGTGGGTGTGCTGGTGTTCGGCTCCCTGGCGGCCAGCCTGCCAGGGCCGGCGGCGTCGGTGAGCAACCCCGGTGCCCATGGCTTTAGTCAGCTGCTCTACGCCTACACCTCGGGTACGGCGAACAACGGTTCGGCGTTCGTCGGTTTCGCGGCGGGCACGCCGTATCACAACCTGATGCTCGGCCTGGCGATGCTGCTGGGGCGCTTTGGCTACATCCTGCCGATTCTGGCGATTGCCGGCAGTCTGGCGGCCAAGACCCGGGCACCCGTGGGTAGCAACAGCTTCCCGACCCACGGCCCGTTGTTCGTCACCCTGCTGACTCTGACCATTTTGCTGGTTGGCGGCCTGACCTTCCTGCCGGCACTGGCCCTGGGCCCGATTGCCGAGCACCTGACCCTGTTTCAGGGCCTTTGAGGGATAACCATGATGAATGCGCGTACCGAAGCGGCGCCCAGCAGCGCTGCACAGCACCCGAAAACCTCGATGAGCGCCTTGTGGCGACCGGCGTTGCGCCAGGCCTTCGTCAAGCTCGACCCGCGCCAGTTGCTGCGCTCGCCAGTGATGCTGGTGGTGGAGCTGACCGCCGTGGTCACCACCGTACTGTGCTTTGTGCCCGACCCACAGGTATCCACCGGCCTGGCCGTGCAGATTGCCCTGTGGCTGTGGTTTACCGTGCTGTTTGCCAACTTCGCCGAGGCGCTCGCAGAAGGCCGCGGCAAGGCTCGCGCCGACAGCCTCAAGGCGGGCAGCCAGGGGCTCGATGCGCGCCGGCAGAACGGACAGCAGTTCGAGACTGTGGCGGCCAGCAGCCTGCGTCGGGGCGATATTGTGCGGGTCGAGGCCGGTGAGCTGATTCCCGGTGACGGCGAAGTGATCGAAGGCATCGCCGCGGTCAACGAGGCCGCCATTACCGGTGAGTCCGCGCCGGTGATCCGCGAGTCCGGTGGCGACCGTTCGGCCGTGACCGGCAACACCCGGGTGGTGTCCGACTGGTTGCTGGTGAAGATCACCGCCGGCCCAGGCGAGTCGACCCTGGACCGCATGATCGCGCTGGTCGAAGGCGCGAAGCGGCAGAAAACGCCCAATGAAGTGGCGCTGGATATCCTGCTGATCGGCCTGACCCTGATCTTCCTGCTGGTGGTGGCCACCCTGCAGCCATTTGCCCGCTACGCCGGCGGCGAGCTGCCGCTGGTGTACCTGGTCGCGCTGCTGGTGACGCTGATTCCGACCACCATCGGCGGTCTGCTGTCGGCTATCGGCATCGCCGGCATGGACCGCCTGGTGCGACTTAACGTCATTGCCAAATCCGGCCGCGCGGTGGAGGCCGCGGGCGACGTGCATGTGCTGTTGCTCGACAAGACCGGCACCATCACCTTCGGCAACCGGCGCTGCAGCGCGATGGCCAAGGCGCCCGGTGTCAGCACCGAGGTATTGGGCGAGGCGGCATTGTTGGCGTCTTTGGCGGACGATACGGCCGAGGGCAAGTCCATCGTCGAGTACCTGCGTGCGCTGGGCCTGGCGCATGAGCCCGAGCGCAGTGCGATGACCACGATTGCCTTCAGCGCCGAGACGCGCCTCTCCGGTGCCGACTACCAGGGTCACAGTTACCGTAAGGGCGCCGTGGATGCGGTGTTGCGTTACCTGGATATCGAACGCAGCGCGATGCCAGCAGTGCTGGCGCGCGAGGTTGAACAGATCGCCCAAAGCGGCGGCACGCCGTTGCTGGTGGCCGGCGACGGGCAATTGCTCGGTGCGATTCACCTCAAGGACGTGGTCAAACCGGGTATCCGCGAACGTTTTGCCGAGCTGCGCACCTTGGGTATTCGCACCGTGATGGTGACCGGCGACAACCCGCTGACCGCCGCCGCGATTGCCGCCGAAGCGGGCGTCGATGACCTGATTGCCGAAGCCACGCCGGAGAAGAAGCTGCAGCGCATCCGCGCCGAGCAGGCCGACGGCAAGCTGGTGGCCATGTGCGGCGACGGCGCCAACGACGCCCCGGCGCTGGCCCAGGCGGATGTCGGTCTGGCGATGAACGACGGCACCCAGGCCGCGCGCGAGGCGGCCAACCTGGTCGACCTGGACTCCGACCCGACCAAGCTGCTCGATGTGGTGCAGGTCGGCAAGGAGCTGCTGGTGACCCGTGGCGCGTTGACCACCTTTTCGGTAGCCAACGACGTGGCCAAGTACTTCGCCATCCTGCCGGCATTGTTTACCGGGATTTACCCGCAGCTCGGTGCCCTCAACCTGATGCACCTGCACAGCCCGCAGAGCGCGATTCTCTCGGCCATTGTGTTCAACGCGCTGATCATCGTCGCGCTGATTCCCCTGGCCCTGCGCGGCGTGCGGGTCAAGGCTGCCGATGCCGCCAGCCTGCTGCGCCGCAACTTGCTGATCTTTGGCCTGGGTGGCTTGGTGGCGCCCTTTGTCGGCATCAAGTTGATTGACCTGCTGCTGGTGGCCGTCGGCCTCGTTTGAGCAACCCTGCAACCTGGAGATTCGTCATGTTCAAGCAACTCCGTCCAGCCGTCAGCGTGCTGGCCTTTATGACCCTGATCACCGGCGTGCTGTATCCCTTGGCCGTCACCGCCGTGGCGCAACTGGCCTTGCCGGCGCAGGCCAATGGCAGCCTGCTGCACAACGCCCAAGGTGCGGTGCGCGGCAGTGCCTTGCTGGCCCAGCCGGTGGCGGGCGCCGAATGGTTCCAGGCGCGCCCATCGGCCGCTGACTACGCCAGCGTGCCCAGTGGCGCAAGCAACCTGGCACCGAGCAACCCGGCGCTGGCCGCACGCATCGCCGAAGACGCCCAGCGCTGGCAGGGCGAAGGGCAGGGCGCCGTGCCCATGGAGCTGGTGACCACCTCGGCCAGTGGCCTCGACCCGCATCTATCACCGGCTGCGGCGCGCTATCAGGTGGCGCGCATTGCCGCCGCGCGGGGCATAGCGGCAAGCCGCCTGGAACAGTTGATCGAGCAGCATGTGCAAACGCCGTTAGTCGGCCCCGCCGTGGTCAACGTACTGGCGCTTAACCTGGCGCTGGCTGACAATTCGTTCCCCGCCAAGACTGAGTAACTTGCATGAGTGATGCCGTACGCGCCGATGCCCTGCTCGATGACATGCCCAGAGGGGGGCGCGGTCGGCTGAAGGTCTTTCTCGGCGCCGCACCGGGCGTGGGCAAGACCTACGCTATGCTGCAGGCGGCGCAGGCGCAGCTGCGCCAGGGCGTCGACCTGCGCACAGGCGTAGTGGAAACCCACGGCCGTGCCGAAACCGAGGCGATGCTCACCGGTTTGCCGCAGCAGCCGCTGCTGCGCGTGGAGTACCGCGGTGTGCTGCTGAACGAAATGGATCTGGACGGCATTCTGGCTAAACCGCCCAAGCTGTTGCTGGTCGATGAGCTGGCCCACAGCAACGCGCCGGGCAGCCGCCACAGCAAACGCTGGCAGGATGTGCAGGAGCTGCTGGAAGCCGGTATCGATGTCTACACCACGGTGAATGTGCAGCACCTTGAAGCGCTGAATGATCAGGTGCGTGACATCACCGGCGTGCAGGTACGCGAAACTCTGCCCGATTGGGTGTTGCAGGAAGCCGACGAGATTCTGCTGATCGACCTGCCACCGCGCGAGCTGCTCGAGCGCCTGCGCGAAGGCAAGGTGTATGTGCCGGAACAGGCGCGGGCGGCCATCGATGCCTTCTTCAGCCAGACCAACCTCACCGCGTTGCGTGAGCTGGCCATGCAGACCGCCGCCGCGCGGGTCGATGCTGATCTCAGCCGGCGCTATCGCCAGCAGGGCCAGCAGGCGCCTGCGCTGCGTGGCCGCTTGTTGGTCGGCATCGACGGGGATGCCCAGGCCGAGCGTCTGGTGCGCCACGCCAGCCGGGTGGCCGAACGCCGCCATCTGCCTTGGTCGGTGGTCTATGTCGACACCGGCGGCGAGCGTGACGAAAGCCGTCTCGGTTACCTGCAGGGCGCCCAGCAACTGGCCGAACGCCTGGGTGGCGAAGTGGTGGTGCTGCGCGGCGTCTCGGTCGCCGACACCCTGGTTGGGCATGCTCGCGAGCGGCGCGCCAACCTGCTGCTGGTGGCCCGCAGCCGGCGGCGTTTACGCCGTCAGTGGTGGGGGCGCGGCCTGGCCGAGCGACTCTTGGCCAAGGGCCAGGGCCTGGAAGTCAGCGTGCTTGATACCGAAGTCGATGCATTGCCTGCGGCACCAGTCAGGCGCCGGCCGTTGGCCTGGCGCGATCTGCTGTTTGCCAGCCTGGCGACCCTGGTGGCGACAGCTGTGGCCTGGGCGCTGTCGCAGTTCCTCGAGCTGCCGAATATCTCCCTGATCTTTCTCAGCGCGGTATTGCTGGTGGCGGTGCGCAGCAGCCTGACGCCGGCGCTGGTGTGCGCGGGGCTGTCGTTTCTGGCCTACAACTTTCTGTTTATCTCGCCCACCTTCACCTTGAGCGTGCAGCGTCAGGAAGATGTGCTGACGCTGCTGTTCTTCCTGCTGATGGCGGCGCTCACCGGCAACCTGGCCAGCCGTCAGCGCAGCCAGCTGGAGGCTGTGCGCCAGGCTCAGTCGGAGACCACGGCGCTGCTCGAACTGTCGCGCAAGCTCACCGCTGCCACGGATCGCCAGGCGGTGATCGCCGCAGCCATGCAGCAGTTCGGCCACTGGCCGGAGCTGGAGGTGCGCCTGCAAGTGGCCGATGCGGATGGCACTTGGCAGGTCGAAGCCGGCGAGGCGGCGCTGCTCAGCGAACCGGAGCGCGCTGCGGCGCTGTGGGCCTGGCAGCACGATCAAACAGCCGGGCTGGGCACCGACACGCTGCCTTCGGGGCGTTGGTGGTGGTGCCCGCTCTCGGCCGAGGAAGGCCCGCTGTCGCTTTTGGGCATTCGCCCGCAATCCGGCGCGGCCCTGTCGTCGGCCCAGCGCCGGCTGATCACCGCTCTGGCGCAACCCTTGGCCCAGGCCCTGGCTCGTGCGCAACTGGCCGAAGAGCTGGAGGCCGCGCGCCTGCATGGGCAGACCGAGGAGCTGCGCAGTGCCTTGCTGGCGTCGGTGTCCCATGACCTGCGCACACCGCTGACCGCCATGCGCGGCTCGATCGACAGCCTGCTGGCCCTGGGCGAGCAGATTCCGCTGGCCGACCGCCGTGAGCTGCTCGAAGGCACCCGTGATGAAGCCGAGCGCCTCGACCGTTACATCCAGAATCTGCTCGACATGACCCGTCTGGGCCACGGTGGCCTGAAGCTGGCGCGGGACTGGGTGGCGCCTGGCGATATCGTCGCCAGCGCCCTGCAGCGCTTGCGCCCGGTGCTGGCGGGCCTGCAGGTTGAGGTCAGCATTCCCGCCGAGTTGCCACTTTTGTACGTGCACGCCGCGCTGATCGAGCAGGCACTGGTCAATGTGCTGGAAAACGCCGCGCGCTTCTCGCCAGCCCAGGGACGGCTGCGGGTGAGTGTGGTGGAGGACGACGGGCTGGCGTTTGCGGTCAGCGATCAGGGGCCGGGTATTCCCGAGCATGAACGCGAGAAGATCTTCGACATGTTCTACACCGCCGCCCGTGGTGATCGCGGCGGGCAGGGCACGGGGCTGGGCCTGGCGATCTGCCAGGGCATGGTGGGCGCCCATGGCGGGCGGGTGACGGTCGGTGAGGGGTTGGACGGCAAGGGCGCGACACTCACGCTGCATTTGCCGTTGCCGCCCCAGCCGCAGATGGAGGATGAGCAGGCATGAACACCAACGCCTCCACGCTGCTGGTGATCGACGACGAGCCGCAGATCCGCAAGTTTCTGCGCATCAGCCTGAGTGCTCAGGGTTACCGGGTGGTCGAGGCGGCGAATGGCCGTGAGGGCTTGGAGCAGGCCGCCCTGGTGCAGCCGGACCTGGTGGTGCTCGACCTGGGCCTGCCGGACCTTGACGGCCAAGAGGTCCTGCGTGAGCTGCGTGAATGGTCGAGCGTGCCGGTGCTGGTGCTATCGGTGCGCGCCAGCGAGGGTGAGAAGGTCTTGGCGCTCGATGGCGGCGCCAACGATTACGTGACCAAACCCTTCGGCATTCAGGAATTTCTCGCCCGGGTGCGCGTGCTGCTGCGCCAGGCCGGTGAGGGCGAGCCGCAGCGCGAAGCGCGGGTCGACAGTGGCGACTTGAGCGTGGACTTTGCCTATCGCCGGGTCAGCCTGGCAGGGCAGGAAATAGCCCTGACGCGCAAGGAGTACGCCGTGCTGGCTTTGCTCGCGCGCCACCTGGGCCGCGTGGTGACCCAGCAGCAGTTGCTGCGCGATATCTGGGGCCCCAGCCATGCCGAAGACAGCCACTACCTGCGCGTGGTGGTCGGTCACCTGCGGCACAAGCTGGGCGACGACCCAGCCGCACCGCGGTTTATCGTCACCGAAGCCGGTGTTGGCTACCGCCTGCGCGAGTCGGCCTAGCGTTCCCCGCGTTCGTACTTGTCCAGCGTATCGCTGGCAATCTGCCGGCCGAGCATGATCAGTTCCGGCGCTTTGTAAAACTCGAAGAAGCGGCATACACGCTTGGGCACGTTGATCAGAATGTCCGGCGGGTAGCCAGCGATCTTGTACTGCGCCAGAGAGTTTTGCATCACCTCAAAGCTTTGGTTGATCAGCTCCAGCAATGAGGCCGGGCCGCTGAGGTCGGCAACGCGCGAACCGCTGGCAGACTTGGGCGTGGCGGCTTTGGCCGGGCTGGCCTTGACCTGCTGCTGCCAGGGGTTGATGGCCTCGGGTTGCAGCCGTTGGTTGTGGTCTTCGAGTAACAGCAGGGCGTCATCTTCGCCGGGCTTGCGCTTGAGTGAGGATAAGCGCGCGCCCAGGGAGTTCATCAAGAGATCGAAACGGCCCTTGAGCGCGGGTGGGCGCTGGACCACGGGCAATTCGTAATGCTGCTGGTGACTCGAGTTCAGGTTGACTGCGATGATCAGGTCGCAATGGCTGGACACCACCGGCACGATTGGCAGCGGGTTGAGCAGCCCGCCATCGACCAGCATGCGCTTGCCCTGAATCACCGGGGTGAACAGGCTCGGAATCGCCGCTGAGGCACGCATGGCCTGGTGCAGACAGCCTTCCTGGAACCAGATTTCCTGCTGGTTGGTCAGGTCGGTGGCCACGGCGGTAAAGGGGATGCGCAGGTCTTCGATATTCATTTCGCCGACGATCTCGCGGATCCGCCCGAAGACTTTTTCGCCGCGAATTGCGCCCAGGCGAAAGCTCACGTCGAGCAGGCGCAGCACGTCCAGATAATCCAGGCTTTGGGTCCAGTCGCGGTAGGCATCGAGCTTGCCGGCGGCGTAGATGCCGCCGACTACGGCGCCCATGGAGCAGCCCGCAATGCAGGCGATCTCATAACCACGGGCCTCCAGCTCCTCGATCACGCCGATATGCGCATAGCCGCGGGCGCCGCCCGAGCCCAGTACCAATGCCACTCGTTTACTCATAGATCGTCCCTCTGGGTGGCCTGTGTCGCTGATTGAGCAACATACCGTGCACCCGCGCCCGTCGCCAAGGCGGCATTTGCTAGAATCGCCGCCTATCGCCCAGACAAGTGAGCCACCATGAGCGCGCCCGTTCGTTTGACCCAGTACAGCCACGGTGCTGGCTGCGGCTGCAAGATCTCCCCGAAAGTGTTGGATATCATCCTTGCCGGCAGCGGCGCGCAAAACCTCGACCCTAAATTGTGGGTCGGTAATGCTTCACGCGATGACGCGGCGGTGTATGCCATCGACGAAGAGCGCGGTGTGGTCTCGACCACCGACTTTTTCATGCCCATCGTTGACGACCCCTACGATTTCGGCCGCATTGCCGCGACCAATGCCATCAGCGATATCTACGCCATGGGCGGCGACCCGCTGATGGCCATCGCCATTCTCGGCTGGCCGGTCAATGTGCTGGCCCCGGAGATCGCCCGTGAGGTGATCCGCGGTGGCCGCGCCATCTGCGACGAGGCTGGCATTCCCTTGGCCGGCGGTCATTCCATCGATGCGCCGGAGCCGATCTTCGGTCTCGCGGTGACCGGCCTGGTGGACAAGCGCCACATGAAACGCAACGACACTGCCAGCGTCGGTTGTGCGCTGTACCTGACCAAGCCTCTGGGCATCGGCATTCTCACCACCGCCGAGAAGAAGGCCAAGTTGCGCAGCGAGGACGTGGGCCTGGCCCGTGACTGGATGTGCACCCTTAACAAACCCGGCAGTCGCTTTGGCAAGCTGGCCGGGGTCACGGCGATGACCGACGTCACCGGTTTTGGCCTGCTCGGCCACCTGGTAGAAATGGCCGATGGCAGTGGCCTGACCGCCTGCGTAGAGTTCGCCGCCGTGCCGCGCCTGGGCAGTGCCGAGTATTACCTGGAGCAGGGCTGCATTCCGGGCGGTACCCAGCGCAACTTCGACAGCTACGGCGAGAAAATCGCGCCCATGCCCGAGCTGCATAAACTGTTGCTGTGTGATCCGCAGACCAGTGGCGGGCTGCTGGTGGCGGTTACCGCCGAGGGCGAGGACGAGTTTCTCGCTGCGGCCCGTGAGCTAGGGCTGGACCTGCAGCCGATCGGTCGGCTGGTAGAGCGACAGCGATACGCGGTCGAGGTTGCCTGATGCGTGATAACAGTGACGATTACCGCACCCTGTTTCTCACTGCCACGCCGATGATGGACGCCCGCGCCCCGGTCGAGTTCGCAAAGGGCGCATTCCCTGGCGTGGTCAACCTGCCGCTGATGGACGATCTCGAGCGCCAGCGCGTCGGCACCTGCTACAAGCAGCAAGGCCAGCAGGCGGCCATCGAGCTGGGACACCAGTTGGTCAGCGGCGCGACCAAGGCTCAGCGCATCGAGGCCTGGGCCGCATTTGCCCAGGCTCATCCCGAGGGCTACCTGTACTGCTTCCGCGGCGGCCTGCGCTCGCAAATCGTCCAGCAGTGGCTCAAGAGCGAGGCGGGCATCGTCTACCCACGGGTGATTGGCGGCTACAAGGCCATGCGTACCTTTCTGTTGGAGACAACCGAACAGGCCATGGCCCAGTGCGCGTTCGTGGTGGTGGGCGGCATGACAGGCACCGGCAAGACCGAGGTGATTGCCCAGTTGAACAACGCCGTCGACCTGGAAGGTCACGCCAATCATCGTGGCTCAAGCTTCGGCAAGCGGGCCACGCTGCAGCCGGCGCAGATCGATTTCGAGAACGCCCTGGCCGTGGACCTTCTGCGCAAGCGCGCAGCCGGCATGCAGCAATTCGTGCTGGAAGACGAAGGCCGCATGATCGGCCGCTGTTCTCTGCCGTTGCCTCTGTACACGCAGATGCAGGCCTTTCCCATGGTCTGGCTGGAAGACAGCCTGGTCGGGCGGGTGGAGCGCATTCTCAGGGATTACGTGATCGACCTGTGTGCCGATTTTATTGCCCTGCAAGGCGTTGAAGACGGCTTCAAGGCGTTCGCCGAGCGTTTGCGTCAGAGCCTGGATAACATCCTCAAACGCCTAGGCGGCGAGCGTCATCAGCGCCTGGCGGCGATTATGGATCAGGCCTTGGCCGAGCAAGCCGCGACGGGTGATGTGACCTTGCACCGGGCGTGGATCGAAGCCTTGCTGACGGAATACTACGATCCGATGTATACCTTCCAGCGGGAAAGCAAAGCAGGGCGTATCGAGTTCGTCGGTGCGCAAGACGAGGTCGTGGCCTTCCTGCGCGAGCGCGCGCTGCAGCAAGCGGATTGAGACCTATAAGCTGTTTGGTAGATCGGGCACTTTTTTGCGTTTTAACCGTCGTATCTCGCCGAATAACCGATTTTCTGAGGACTACTGCCATGAAAACCTGGATCTGCCTGCCCCTGATACTGCTTGCCCTTGCCGGTTGCGCCGGCAAGACTGCCTACCGCGACAGCTGCGCCAGCCAACTGGATGCTGCCTGGCGTGAGCTGGACCTGGCCAAGGCCGAAGGTTTTGCCGGGACCGTGAGCTATTCCAAGGCGCTGTCTCTGCTTACTGCAGGCAAGACTCAGCAGCAGTTCGAGGCGTATGAAGGCTGTACCAGCAAAGCAGAACGCGCTCGCTTCTACATTCGCGAATCTCGCGCTGGCCGCTAACCCTGGAGCCGCAATGCAACTCGACTTTTCCACCCTGACCCCGCTGGAGCGCTACCGCTGGTTGGCGTCTACTGTGACCCCGCGGCCGATCGCCTGGGTCTCCAGCCTGTCGCAGGATGGCGTGAGCAATCTGGCACCATTCAGCTTCTTCCAGGTGATCAGTGATGATCCGCCGACGCTGATGATCAACGTCGGCAGCCGGGACGATGGCACGCTCAAGGACACCTTACGCAATGCCCAGACGACCGGTGAGCTGGTGATTCACCTGGTCACCGTGGCCCAGGCCGAGGCGATGAATGCGTCGGCCGCCGTGTTGCCCCATGGCATTAGCGAGTTCGAGCAGTGTGCGATCGCCAGTCTGCCGGCAAGCCTGGTCGCGCCGCCGCGGGTGCAGGGCGCACCGGTGGCCTTTGAATGCAAGGTGCTGGAAATTCAGCCGTTCCCACGTGAGGCCGCCAACTGCCACCTGATCTTCGCCGAGGTACTGCTGGCGCATATCGACGACGCGGTGCTCAACGACAAGGGGCGAATCGACCCTGCATTGCTGGATGTGGTCGGCCGTCTGGGCGGTATGGCCTACACCCGCACTCGCGATACCTTCGAGTTGCAGCGGCCGAGCTAGACTTACTGGGTCGGTCTCTCGCATCAAAAACGACCTTCATTTAGCTATCAGCACCATCTTTCCTGTCAGTCGCTTGTCGCTGCTGGCAGTCTGCCTCTATGTTGCGCCTCTGCGACACGGTCTTTTTTTCGCTTCTGCTGCCCTCTGGAGCCGTTGCCGCTTGCAGTGACGAGCACCGTGCAAGCTTGCCGATACAACCAAATGGGAGGCGTTATGGGGCGTATTTTGCAGCGTCGCCTGGCCAGTCTGGCGACGGCGAGCAAGCTGGCGCTGGGCTTTGCTGTGGTCCTGGCACTGACGCTGGTCGTTGCCGCGACGGGATATCTGGCTCTGCGCGATGTCGCCGCGCGCTCCTTGCTGCTGGAGCGCATGAGCGCGCTCAACAGCCAGGTCATGCAAATGCGCAGCAGCGAGCAATCCTATGCGCTCAGCGCAGACCCCCAACATATTCAGCGTTTGCACGAGCAGTCCGAGCATATCAGTGAGGCCAGCGCCGCATTGCTGGCCAGCATGCCTGTGAGTGAGCAGCAAGGCCTGGCTGGGTTGGCAAGTGGCATGACGCAGTACCGTGAAGGCTTTGATCGCTATGTGTCGCTTGGCGACAACATGCTGCTGTCGCTCGAGGCGGCCACCTGGCTGGTCGTCAGCGCAGCCAATAGCCTGGACCTGCTGCGCGAAGGCCTGGCCGATGACGGCATCTACCTGCTCAAAAGTGGCCAGGAGCAGGAGGGGCGCACGGCCATCGGCCAGTCCGGCCAGCTTAGTCAGGTGCACCAGCTGCTCCTGCAAGCCCTCGATCAGGCTCGGGTGCGCCTTGAGCAGAGCCGGCGCAGTGGCGAACCGGTCCAGAGCGAAATCGCCGAGGCCCAGCAAGCTCAGGCGCTGGCAGACAGCTTGCGCGAGGCGATGAGCGATCCCGGTTACGCGGCGGTGCTGGTCGAGGTGATGGGCAATATCAAATCCTTCAACGAGCGCCTGGGCGAGTACACCCGTGATCTGCAGGCGCAAAAGGATGAGTACGGCAACCTTGTGCAGCAGGCCGAGCAGATGATGGCGCAGGTCGACCAGGCCTATGCGACGCAGCAAGGCGCGCTGCAAGCACAACTGAGCAGCAGTGCCTGGCTGATCGGCGCTGCCACTGGCCTGGCGATACTCCTCGGGCTGTTCGCCACCCTGGTGATTACCCTGTTGATTGTCCGGCCACTCAAGGCGGTGATCGGCCAGGCACAGCGCATTGCCGCCGGCGACCTGAGCGCCGAGATCGAGGTGCAGCGCGACGATGAGATCGGCCAGTTGCTGCGGGCGATGCAGGCTATGTCGAGCAACCTGCGCAATATGCTCGGCCACCTGCAAGGCGGCGTCACGCGTATCTCGATGGCTGCTCAGGGCTTATCCCAGGCTACGGAACAGACCCAGGCAGGCGTCAATGGGCAAAAAGCCGAGACCGACCAGGTGGCGGCGGCGATGCATGAGATGACGGTCACGGTGCAGGGTGTCGCACGCAATGCCGAGGTGGCAGCCATGGCCACCACCCAGGCGGAGCAGCGAGTTGGCCAAGGCGTCGGGCAGGTGCAGGCGACCTTGCAGCGCATCGACCAACTAGCCGAGGCGATGGGCGCCACCACCCAGAGTATCGAACGACTGAGCCAGGACACCCAGCGCATCGACTCGGTTCTGGAAGTCATCAAAAGTGTGGCCGAGCAGACCAATCTGCTGGCTCTGAATGCGGCTATCGAAGCTGCCAGGGCGGGGGAGCAGGGGCGCGGTTTTGCCGTAGTCGCTGATGAGGTCCGCGCGCTGGCAAGGCGTACGCAGCAATCCACGGCAGAAATCGAAAGCCTGATCGCCACGCTGCGCGCCGGGACTCAGCGTGCGGTGAGTGATATGCGCCAGAGCGCCGGTCTGGTCGAACACACGGTGCAGGATGCGCAGCAGACCGGCCGGGCGCTGACAGAAATTGCCGGTTCGGTGACCCAGATAGTCGAGATGAACCAGCAGATCGCCGCAGCAGCCGAGCAGCAGGGCGTTGCGGCGGAGCAGGTCAGTCGCAGCATCAGCGCAATTCGCGATGCCACCGAACAGTCCGCCACGGCCATGGACCAGTCGGCAACTGCCAGTCGTGAGCTCGCCGAGCTAGGCCATGAGTTGCAGAACATGGCGGCGCAGTTTCGCGTGTAGAACAGGCCCTAGGTGTGCGCCACTGCAGGTTTTCATGAGCAAAGGTTACAGCGCGCTTTGCCCGCAGCAGCCAGCCCAGTAGCATCGCGGCAACTGCAAGGGAGTGAAACGATGCGCACAAAACTGGACGCCTGCCTTAGCGCGGTCAATCAGGTCCTTTTAGGTAAAGAACCGCAGGTTCGCCTGGCCATGGCCTGCTTATTGGCCCGCGGGCATTTGCTGATCGAGGACCTGCCCGGGATGGGCAAGACCACCCTCAGCCACGCCCTGGCCAGGGTGTTGGGCCTGAGCTTTCAGCGCATTCAGTTCACCTCTGACCTGTTGCCCGGCGATATCCTCGGCACCTCGGTGTTCGACAAGGACAGCGGGCAGTTTGTCTTTCACCCTGGGCCGATCTTCGCCGAGCTGGTGCTGGCAGATGAAATCAACCGGGCTACCCCCAAGAGCCAGAGCGCGCTGCTCGAAGCCATGGAAGAGGGGCAGGTGACCATCGAGGGCGCAACCCGGCCGCTGCCCGAGCCGTTCTTCGTTATCGCCACGCAGAACCCGGTCAGCCAGGGCGGCACCTTCGCGCTGCCGGAGTCGCAGCTCGACCGTTTCCTTATGCGCTTGTCGCTCGGTTATCCCGGCAAGGCCGCAGAACGCGCGCTGTTGCTCGGCGATTCGCGGCGCAGCCTGTTGCCACGCCTGGAGCCGATTCTCGATCACCGCGAGCTGGGGCTGATCCAGGCCGAAATTCCCCAGGTGCGGGCCAGCGATGCACTGATCGACTATGTGCTGCGCCTGGTCGACGCCACCCGTACCCAGCCGCAGTTCGCCTGGGGCCTGTCACCGCGTGGCAGCCTGGCTTTGCTCGCCGCGGCGCGCGCCTGGGCGTTTCTGGCCGAGCGCGACTACGTGATTCCCGAGGATGTGCAGGCGGTCTTGCCGGCGGTGGTCGGCCACCGCCTGCGTGACCAGGCTGATCCTGCCGGGCATGGCGGCAGTGCGCTGGTGCAGTGGCTGTTGCGTGAGGTGCCGGCGCTTTGAACCGTCGCTGGCGCCCGCACTGGGACCGCTGGCTGGCACGACGGATTCCGGCCTCCGGCAGCGTCCGTTTGACCCAGCGGCGGATTTTCATCGTACCCAGCCGAGTGGGCGGCGCCTTCATGATCGCCTTGGGCCTGATGCTGCTGGCGGGCATCAACTACCAGAACAGCCTGGCCTATGGCCTGACCTTTCTGCTGGCCTCGGTATTCGTGGTGGCCATTCTGCACACCTACCGCAACCTGGCTGGGCTGATTCTCAAGGCTGGAGGCACGACACCGGTATTCGTGGGCGAGGCCGGCCGCTGGCGGGTGCGCCTGGAGAGCAGCGGCCGCGCACATCAGGCCATCGCCCTGGGCTGGCCGCCGGCTGACCTGCAGGCCGTGGATATCGCCGAGTATGGCAGTGTCACCTGCGAGCTGAACGCGCCGACAACCCGCCGTGGTTGGTTGCGTCCTGGTCGTTTGCGGGTCGAAAGCCGGTTTCCCCTCGGTGTGCTGGTGGCCTGGAGCTGGGTGGACCTCGACCAGCCGCTGCTGGTCTATCCGCGGCCGCTGCCCGGTGAGCTGCCGCTGCACGCGGGTGCCGATCAGCAGTCGCCGGAGCAGGGGCGTCTGGCGCATGGTCAGGGCGCCGATGATTTTCAGGGGCTCAAGGCTTACCAGCCGGGCGACTCACGCCGACGCCTGGACTGGAAGGCCTATTCCCGCGGGCAAGGCCTGCAGGTCAAGGACTTCGCCAGCTACAGCGGGCTTGAGCTGGACCTGGACTTCGATGCCCTGGACGGGGATATAGAGACGCGCCTGTCGCGCCTGTGCCATTGGGTGTTGATGCTCTCGGAACGCCAGCAGTCGTTCGCGCTCAGGCTGCCCGGCCTGTACCGCACAGCGGCGAGCGGTGACGCTCACCGTGACGCCTGCCTGCAGGCCCTGGCACTTTACGGGGGCACGCCATGAGTGCGCTGCCGACGATTCCACGCATCAGTTTGACCTGGCTGCTGGTGGCTCAGGCGCTGGTAATCTTGCCGCTGTTGGCCCATCTGCCCCTATGGATCCTGGCGCTTTGGCTGGGCTGCGCAGGCTGGCGGGTGCAGATATTCCGTATGCGCGCTGCCTTCCCGAACGCCTGGGCCAAGGGCGGCCTGATGATCGCCGCCGGCCTTGGGGTGTATTTCTCCCGTGGCAGCCTTGTCGGCCTGGACGCCGGGGTAGTGCTGCTGGTGGCGGCGTTTCTGCTCAAATTGCTGGAGATGCGCAGCCGTCGCGATGCTCTGGTGCTGATCTTTCTCGGTTTCTTCGTGGTGGTCACTGGCTATCTGTTCGATGACAGCATCCTGGTGGCGCTGTTCAGCCTGCTACCGGTGACCGCACTGCTGGCGGCGCTGATCGGCCTGCAGCAAAGCGCTATTGCTCAGCGCCCCTGGCCTACGGCGCGTCTGGCCGGCAGCCTGGTATTGCAGGCGGTGCCGTTGATGGTGCTGTTGTTTATCTTCTTTCCGCGCTTTGGCCCGCTGTGGTCGCTGCCGGGGCCGAATGACAGAGGCGTCACCGGCTTGGCCGACAGTATGGCGCCGGCGGATATCGCCGAACTCAGCCGTTCCGGGGCGCTGGCGTTCCGTGCCCAGTTCGAGGGAGAGGTACCTGCGCGGTCCGAGCTGTACTGGCGCGCCCTGACGCTTGAGCGTTTCGATGGCCGGCGCTGGTCGCAATCCAGTCTGGCGCAGTCGCCTCAGGCCGCGCAATGGCAAACCGCGGGTGAGTCGCTGCGCTACAGCGTGGTGATGCAACCCAGTGGTCAGCCGTGGTTATTCAGTCTGGATGTGGCGCGGACCAGTCTGGACAGCACGCGGCTGATGGCGGATTTTCGCTTGCAGCGCAATCGCCCGGTGGACCGCTCGCTGCTGTATGGGGTGGAGTCCTGGCCCCAGGCCGTGCGCGAGCCGCAGCTGGATGCAGCGCGGCGTGCCGTGACCCTGCAGTTGCCGGCAGACGGCGACCCGCGCACACGCGAATGGGCCGCACAGCTCAAGCGTGAACATCCGCAAAGCGAGCAACTGGTGCAGGCGCTGTTGCGTCATTTCAACCAACAACCTTTCAGCTACACCCTGCGTCCACCCAGGCTTGGGCGTGACAGCATCGACGGCTTTCTCTTCGATACCCAGCGCGGTTTCTGCGCCCACTATGCGGGCGCCATGACCTTCGTGTTGCGCGCTGCCGGCATCCCGGCGCGGGTGGTGGCCGGTTACCAGGGCGGTGAATTCAACCCGGCGGGCAATTACCTGCAGGTGCGCCAGTTCGACGCCCATGCCTGGGTCGAGTATTGGCGTCCGCAAATCGGCTGGACCCGAGTCGACCCGACGTTCCAGGTGGCCCCCGAACGTATAGAGCAAGGCCTCGAACAGGCCCTCACAGATGAGCAGAGTTTTCTTGAGGATTCGCCTTTCTCGCCATTGCGCTACCGACAGTTCGCTTGGCTCAACCAACTGCGCTTGGGCTGGGACAACCTCAATTATGGCTGGCAGCGCTGGGTTCTGGGGTATCAGGGCACCCAGCAACTGGAGTTGCTGCAGCGTTGGTTTGGTCAGTTGGACGGTCGTTTGCTGGCACTGGTGCTGGTCGGCGGCGGTGGGGTGCTGCTCGGTGCGCTGGCGCTCTGGCTGTTCAAGCCCTGGCAGCGCGAGCGCGACCCCCAGCAGCGACTGTTTCGCCAGTTCGCCCGGCTGCTGGCTCGGCAGGGTGTGCATTGGCAGACCGGGGAGGGTGCGCGAGCCTATGCCTCGCGGGCAGCCGGCCTGCTGCCGGCTCATGCAGCAGCCATTGAAGCTTTTGCTGACCTCTACGAAGCACGTCGTTACGCCGGCGAAGCCATTCCGGATGCCCAGCTATGGCGCCAGCTACGTCTGTTGCGCCGCGCCTTGCCCTGGCGCCTGCGGGTGGCCGATAAGCGCACGCAATAAGCGGGCATGCACCGCTCAATCATGCTGATTGGCCAATATGCCGCCATGGCAACTTACCCGATGACCAGGCAATCCCCTACTATCGGCAGCAGATTGTCCAATTGAGGTGAGTATGAGGTTTTCTGAATTGCTGGCTGCGGTACGCGCTAACCCGGAGCACGTGGTGATACCACCGGTGTGGGGGCAGGGTCGCGCCAGTTTTGGTGGCTTGGTGGCTGCCCTGGTATTCGATGTGATGCGTGCTGCTGTGGCAGAAGGGCGGCCGGTGCGTTCGCTGGCTATCACCTTTGTCGGTCCGGTCGAGCCGGATGTACCGGTTGCTTTTAGCGCTGAATTGCTGCGTGAAGGTAAGGCGGTCAGCCAGGTGCTTGGTCGTGCTGTGCAGAATGGCCAGACCGTGACCCTGGTGCAGGGCAGCTTTGGCGCATCGCGCGCTTCGGCCGTTCAAGTGGCGGCAGAGCCTGCCCCTGTACTGAAGGATGTGCAGAGCTGTCAGGAAATGCCGTACATCGCCAAGGTCACCCCAGAGTTCACCCGTTACCTGGCCATGCGCTGGGCGATTGGCGGCCTGCCATTCAGTGCCACTGAGTCCCGCGAGATGGGGGGGTGGGTACGTTTGCGTGACGAGCCACAACCACAGCCGCTGGACGAAGCCCATCTGTTGGCCTTGGTCGATGCCTGGCCGCCAGCGGTACTGCCGTATTTGCGGGCGCCGGCACCAGGTAGCTCCCTGACCTGGACCATCGAGTTCGTACAACCGCTGGCCAGCCTTAGCACCGATGACTGGTGCATGTACCGGGCGACCATCGAGCATGCCCGCGATGGGTATGGCCATGTGGCGGCCGCGCTATGGGCGCCGAGCGGCGAGCTGGTTGCAATCAGCCGGCAAACCGTCACGGTCTTCGGCTGATCCTAAGATCTATGCCGACCGGCGCGCCAGGCACGCAGCCAACCACCGTTGAGGACGAACTGCGGGAAGGTGACGAACTGTTCACGCAGCAGTTGCTTGATGTCGGGCGTCTCCTCAGGCGTGTCGGTTTCATAGCGGTGCCCGGCACGCTGCAGAATCACTGCTGCGACCAGACCGATAATCCCGGTCACGACCGCGACAAAACTCAATTGCACCAGGCCATTGAGTAGCACCGCACTGGCAACGATAAACAACGGCACCGTGAGCAGGTGAATCAACAGATTGGTTGGGTGACTATGGCTGCGCGCATAGTCGCGCAACTGGCTGGCGAGATCATTCAGGCGTTTGCTGGTCATGCTGGGTTCCTCCAAGGCATGCGCCAGTCTAGGCTGCATGCTTGGTGGCCGGCGAATTGGTCCTGGCTATGGCCGGTATAGCTTAAAGCTGTCTGCCCGCTCAGGGTTGTTCTGACGGCAGCACTGGCAGTGAGAAAAACGCCCGTGCGCAGGCGCTGGTGTGCTCAGCCAGACATGCTTCGCTTTCCCCACGGTGCAACGCCACCTCGCGCAGCACTTCCGGCAGGAACGCCGGCTCGTTGCGCCCGTTCTTCGGCTTAGGGCGAAGGCTGCGTGGTAATAGGAAGGGCGCATCGCTTTCAAGCATCAAGCGGCCACGGGGAATTTCGCGCACCAGTGGGTGCAGGTGCGTACCGCGGCGTTCATCGCAGATCCAGCCGGTAATGCCGATGTGCAGGTCCAAGTCCAGGTAGCTGAACAGCGCCTGTTTCTCTCCAGTGAAACAGTGCACTACCGCAGCAGGTAAATGGTCACGGTAGTCGCGCAGAATTTCCAGCAGGCGCTGGTTGGCATCACGCTCATGGAGAAATACCGGCAAGCGCTGTTCACAGGCCAACGCCAGCTGATCGGCCAGGGCACGCTCCTGGTTGCTGCGCAGGGAGAAGTCGCGATTGAAATCCAAACCGCATTCGCCCACCGCGCGTACGGGTTCCTGGCGCAGTAGCTCAGCCAGTTGCACAGCGCTCTCGGGTCGCCACTGGTCGGCGTCATGGGGGTGGACCCCGGCGGTGCAGAACAGCCGTTCACGGCTTGTATCGAGGGTTTCGCACAGCTGTATGGCCTGTTCGCTCTCGCTCAAGCTGGTACCGGTCAGCACCAGTTGGCAGACGCCGGCGGTATAGGCGCGTTCGAGCAGTGCTTCACGTTGTTCGGCGAAGCTGGGGTGGGTCAGATTGACGCCGATGTCGATGAGTTGCATGGTGCTACCTACCTATCAGGGGGTGCAGCATAACAAAGCTTTCTATTCAAACTATAAACGCTTGTATTACAAGAGGTTGTGGATGCTTTGTAATGTGCTATGAAAGCTTTGGCTGGCATCCCAGTGCGTGCTGTGACACCCTTCGCCGCCCTCGGGCAGCCTGCGGCTCGCCCCTACGTTTAGTCGATTGGTCATGCGCTCGCTGCGCTGACCGTGCTCCGGAGCCCTGATGCTGCGTCCGCTTCTCGTCCTGTGCCTCGCCTTGCTGCTGCCGATGTCGGCGGTTGCGCGGCTGGCTGGGCCGCCGGAAGTTGCTCGTCCAGCAGCCGCGCGTGACCTGGCGAGTATCCGTGGCAGCGGCGAGTTGCGCGTACTGGTCAACCAAAGTCGCAACAGCTCGGGGGAGATCAAGGGCCAGAGCATTGGCGTCGAATACCACCGTCTGCGGGCATTCGAGCAGTACCTCAACCGTGATGCAGGCGAAGGACGTCGTGTGCGCCTGAAGCTGATCCCCAAGGCCAAGGATCAACTGGTCGGCGCCTTGCAGCGCGGCGAGGGTGACCTGGTTGCGCCGGGCGAGTTGCTCGATACCCGTGGCAGTCATATCAGTGCCAGCGCGGCGATACGTCGTAATGTGCCGGTGATTATCGTGGGGCGTAAGGGGGATCGGCGCTATCAGCGCTTCGAGCAGATGGCCGGGCGCAGCCTGGCGTTGCCCACCGGCAGTGTGGCTGGGGAAGCCGTACGACAGATCAACCAGGAGCTGCAGCTGCGCAAACTGGCGCCAATCATCATCGAGTGGGTCGACCCGACACTGGCCATTGAGGATGTGCTGGAAATGGTTCAGGCCGGGATTTTTAGCATGACTGCAGTCGAGCAACCGATTGCCGAGCGCTGGGCCAAGGTCATGCCGCGCTTGCGCCTGGAGCCTGCGCTGGTGCTGACCCGTGAAGGCGACATGCGCTGGTACCTGCGGCGCGACACCCCCATGCTGGGCTCGGCGATTGACCGATTCCTGGCTGGCTACCGTGCGCCGAGTGACCAGGATGCAGCGTTCCAGCGGGTTTATCGACGTCTGTACAAAGTTCACTCGCCACTCGGACGGGCAGAACGCCAGCGTCTGGAAAAGGTCCGTCCGGTGCTACAGCGCTATGCCCAATTACACGATTTTGACTGGCTGGCTCTGGCAGCGGTGGCGTTCAAGGAGTCCACGCTCAACCCCGCTGCCCGGGGTGCTGGCGGCGCGACCGGCCTGATGCAGATCACCCCGGCGGCTGCACGCAGCGTAGGTGTGAGTAACATTGGCGTGCTGGAAAATAACGTTCAGGCCAGCGCCAAGTACCTGGCCATGATCCGTCGCAACTTCTTCAACAGCCCGCAACTCAATGAACGTGAGCGGATGGCTTTCGTCCTGGCCGGTTACAACATGGGCCCGCAGCGTGTGCAGAGCATGCGCGCCGAAGCGCGGCGACGGGGACTCAACCCCAACCAGTGGTTTTTTCAGGTCGAGCGCATCGCTATGGAGCAGGTGGGCATGGGCGTGGTGAGCTATGTTAATGCGGTCAATAAGTATTACCTGGCGTATGACCGCGAGCGCTATGGGTTGGAGACGCAGTCCCTTAGCTTTAATACGCGCAAGTGATTTATTTATTCGATCATATTTAGCGGAAAAAGCCGCTATAAATATCAGTAAATTAATTTACTCTACGCCCATCTCCTCACACACCTAGGACTGTACCCATGAACGCACTGATCAAATCCCTTACCTCCACCCACGCTGGCTACGGTATCACCGTGCTGCGTATTATCGTTGGCCTGACCTTCGTGGCCCACGGCTCGCAGAAGTTGTTTGGCTGGTTCGGTGGTTACGGCCTAGAGGGCGTGGCCCAGTGGATGGAAAGTATCGGCCTGGCGCCGGGCTACCTGATGGCTCTGGCCGCTGGTAGCGCCGAGTTCTTTGGCGGTCTTGCGCTGATCATCGGTCTGTTGGCGCGGCCTGCCGCAGCAGTCCTGGCGGTGACCATGCTTGTGGCCATTGTTACCGTGCACTTGGCCAACGGTTTCTTCATGAGCAACAACGGTTACGAGTTTGCTCTGGCCCTGCTCGCTGCCAGTGTCGCGATTGCCTTTGAAGGGGCTGGCAAACTGTCCGTGGACAAGCGTCTGGCATAAGTCAAGGTGCAGTCCAAGGCCTGCCGCGTGCGGGCCTTTTGCGTTCAGGGGGTACGTTGTGCACGGGCGGCCGCGAGTTCAGCGGCTGCTTCCAAGCGCAGTCGTTCGCGCTCATCGAAGCGGCTGTCCGCCAGCTCGCGGATTGCCTGACGCTGCTGCTCGGCAGACATATTGGTATTGGTTTCGATGGTCTGCTTTGCCGCTAGGTAATCGCCGACGCGGCGCTGCCACTCCTGGCGCTGGCTGTCGAGCGCTTCGAGACGTGTAGTGGCTTCACTGCCGACCATCTGTTGGCGCAACTGGCGGACGGCACTGGCCGGAGCGCCTGCGGCCTTGAGCGCGGCCGTCTGTTGACGTAGGTCCTGTTGCAGCTGCGGCAGGATAGTGTCCTCGGCCTGCTCGCCCAGGCCGGCTCGTAGGGCGTCGACTGCTGCGGCCTTGGCGGCGGCATCCAGCGTGGGGTCGCGAATAATGGCCAGACGCTGCAGGGTAAAGCGGTTGTAGGCTTCCTCACGAGCAAAGAACGCTTCATGGGCTTCGGGGCTGAACAGTTGCGCGCGTAGTGCTTGTACAGCCTCTTCACGGGCGCGCAGGGCATCCATATTCGCCATGGCAGGGAGAGACTGTTCGAGCATCACCAGTTCACGCTTGTAAGCCAGGTAAGTGTCCAGCAAGGCCAAGGCCTCCGCGCGCGCCGGCTCACCGAGTTGTGCCGTGATATAGGCTTGTAGGCGCGCCACACTCTGGCGCAGCGAATTTTCGCCCAGCGCGGCCAGGAAGTAGTCGAACAGCCGCCGTGTCTCCTCGGTTATCAGCAGGTGGCCCTGGTCATCGACGCGCAATTGGCCATCGACTGACGTGCCACTGAACGATGCGGGTAAAGCTGGCACTGCAACCGGTAACGGTGCTGGTGTGGGCACACCATTTGGTGTGCTTGTGGGGGCGGGCTGAACCGCTGCTGGAGGTGCCAGTGCAGGCAGTTCGGGCGGGGCAGGAGATTGGCTGAGCAACAGCAGTAGGCAGGCAACAAACAGCAGCGGCAGGGCGATCAGCAACGTCTTCAACGGCATCGCAGAGGTACCAGAGGTGCAGGGGCCGTAGCCCCTGAGTTTATTAAAGACCGTCGTTTTTCAGACGATTGGCGTGCTGGCGAAACACCGTCAACGGATCGGTCTCGAACAGGCTGGTCAGGCCGAACGCCTGGTTGACCACATCGAGGTGATTCATCCGATAGTTATCGCGGATGACCTTGCCCAGGTGAGAGCTGCAGCGCCCAACCATGCCGTCACTGTCTTCACCGTTAAACGTCAGCGCAGTCAGAGCAAACATCGCGTCGCTGGGGTCGAGCAGGTTGGTCACCGGGCTGGTGCCACTCCAGGAGTAATAGCGCACCCCACCCACGCTGTAGGCACCTTCGCCACAGGCACTGGTGGGTAGGCCTTGTGGATACTTGGCATTGAAGACCGCCGCCCCCTCGCTGTTGAGTGACTCCAGCGCACCAAGAGAGTTTTGTGGTGAGGTGCTGGCACTGCCGGAAAGGAAGTTGATCACGCCGCCCAGGCTGTTGACGATACTGGCCAGCAGGGTTTCTCCGGCAGAGCCTGGGGGGACCTGGCGGATGAAGTCAGCGAGGTCCGAGCCTTTGTGCGGCCCCGCAACGCTGGTCGCCGAGGCAACCAACTGCGGGCTAACTGCAGCTACATAGCGAATAGTCGGGCCCCCATGGCTATGGCCGATCAGGTTGACCTTGCCTTTGCCGCTGATCGCGACGATTTCTTCGACTTGCTCCAATAACTCTTCTCCGCGCGTTTCGGAGGTATTGAGCTGACTGACTTCGGTTATGTAAACGCTGGCGCCGTCACGCCGCAGCGCTGAAGGAATGCCATACCAGTAGTCGATGCCGAGCATGCTGTCCCAGCCCATCATGCCGTGGGTCAGGACAATCGGGTAACGCGTCTGGGTATAACCGGATGAGCCGAACCAGAATGCCTGGGCTGGCGTGGTGGCGAGCAGGCCTCCGGCAAGACAGAGGGCGAGCAGGGTCTTATTATTATTGGGCATAGTTGCTCTCGGTAGTTGGGCTGAGTCACCGCGATCCGTGCGATCGGCACACCTTCCCTGTGGTGGCCATGTAATGGCAGGAAGCGTGCCATTTTGACGTTTTTCAGCTGAACCGCTCTACCATCGGCTCTTACAGCTGGTTGTAGCGATCGTCGCTGATCGAGTCGTTATTGCCAGCGTTACCGAGGGAAACATGCGGGCTCTTGGTGCGCTACCTCTGACCGCCTCTGGCGTCCGTGCAGGGCCTTGTACTGCCTGCTTTACAGGCTGTGTTGACAGCTCGCCCGGCGCTTCTCTAGGATGCCGTTCTGCGCCGATTTAAACAGCTACTTGCGGGGCGCCGGGTGACTGCTGAAGCAGCGCCCTTAGAAGCAGCCAAAGGCGCTTCGAAATACCGCTAAAGTGCTGGTTCGGTGTCGCCTCTCACCGCAGCCCAGCGGGATTTCTGAGGCGGAGACACCGGCATGACCCACCCCCAACCCCTGTTTCGTCTGGCGCCGCTTAGTTCAGGCTTAGGCCGGGCGAACCCTAAAGTGCTGCTCGGTGGTAGCCACCAGCCGACACTGCTGCGCTACCTCGATGGCTGGCCACGCCACTACCCACGCGCTTTTCTGATCCAGTTCGTCCGCGATGATGAGTCGCTGGCCCGTTTCGCCAGCGACAGCTTTGACATGGCTGTGCTGCAAGCGCCCAGCGCTGAACAACTCGACAGTTGTGTGCGCGACCTGGTTAGGGTGGCGCGCCAAGGCCTGATTACTCGCCGTTAGTCGCTGAGCCCTAGTGTCTCGACACTCATCAAATGTCGGTCAATGCCAGGTCGCATGAGGCTTTGGCCGCGATGCTTTCTGCGCTTTCAAGGAGTATCGCGAATAAAGGCTAGGCGCCCCCTTCGCTCCTACAGATAGTCGATGGCGACGACGTACCAGCAGGTTTCACCGGTTGGCGTCTGCACGCGGACTTCGGCATCCAGGGGTTTGCCCACCAGCGCCCGAGCCAGGGGCGAGTCGATACTGATCAGGCCTTGTTTGAGATCGAGCTCGTCGGGACCGACGATGCGGTAGCGAGCTTGTTCGCCCTGTTCGTCTTCCAGGGTGACCCAAGCGCCGAAGTAAACCTTGCTGGCATCGCTGGGGTGGGCGCTGACGACTTTTAGGCTTTCCAGGCGCTTGGTCAGAAAGCGCACGCGGCTGTCGATCTCGCGCAGCATCTTCTTGCCGTAGGTGTATTCGGCATTCTCTGAGCGATCGCCCTGAGCCGCAGCCTCGCTGACCGATTGAGTAACCTGGGGCCGGCGCACATGCCACAACTCATGTAATTCGGCGCGCAGGCGCGCCTCGCCCTCTGGCGTGATCAAGGGCGTGCCGGCGCTGCGCGGGGGACGGTAACGGCTCATTGATCTTCCGCCTGCTGAAAAGTGCGCGAGTCTATCAGCCCTCGCGCAGTACCGTCAGCGGGCTGGCATTGAGTGCTCGGCGAGTGCCGATGATGCCGGCACCTCCCACCAGCAGCGCACCGATCAGCGGCAGTACCAGCAGCCAGGGGTGCGGTTGCCAGTCGAGCTGGAATGCGTAGCGGTACAGCAAATAGCTGATCAGCTCGCAGCCCAGTGCCGCCAAGACACCGCTGGCACCGCCCAACAGACCGAATTCGGCACGCCGGGCTTTGATCAGCAGGCGCCGTTCGGCACCCAGTGCGCGCAGCAGGGCGCCTTGGCGAATACGTTCGTCGAGGGTCGCTTGCAGCCCGGCGAACAGTACGGTCAAACCAGCAGCAAGCACGAACAGCAGGACGAACTCGATGGCTAGGGTGACCTGGGCAAGGATGCTACGCAGTTGCGCCAGCAGCGCCTCGACCTGCAGCAGGGTCGCCGAGGGGAAGGCCCGCGACAGGCTTACCAGCTCACGCTCCTGCTGCGGTGGCAGGTAGAAGCTGGTGAGGTAGGTGACCGGCAGATCCTGCAGGGTGCCTGGCTGGAAGATCATATAAAAGTTGGGCTGGAAGCTGTTCCAGTCCACTTCGCGCAGGTTGCGCACGACCACTTCGCGCTCGGCGCCGCCGATCATAAAGGTCAGGCGGTCGCCCAGGTTGAGTTGCAGGCTCTCGGCCAGCTCGGACTCAACCGACACCCCAGGTGTCTGATCGCCATTGTCGCCTGTCCACCAGGTGCCCGCGACCAGGTTATTGCTGGTCGGTAGTTCCGCAGCCCAGGTCAGGCTCAGGTCGCGTCGAATCGCGCGGTCACCTTGCGAGTCTTTGCTGACGTGCTGTTTGACGGGCTCTCCATTCACCTGGGTCAAGCGTCCCGGTACTACTGGGTAAAGGGGCGCAGGTTCCGGTGACAGCTCGGCCAGGCGCGCGGCGAAGGCGTCCTTGTCGTCCGGAAGAATGTTCAGGGCGAAGTGGTTGGGTGCGCGTTCCGGCAACTGGTCTTGCCAGGTGTCGAGCAACTCGCCACGCAACAAGGCGATCAGCGCCATGGCCAGGAGGATCAGGCCAAATGCCAGGGATTGCCCAGCGGCGGCCAGGGGGTGACGCAGTAGCTGGCCCAGGCCCAGGCGCCAGGGCAGGGGCGCACGAGCCAACAGCCGGCGCAGGCTCTGCAGCCCCAGCAGCAACAGGCCGCCAAGGAGTACCGCGGTCAGCAGGCCGCCGCCGAGCAGCGCCAGGGTCAGCGGCAGATCCAGACTCAGGCGCCACATGATCAGGCCGAGTGCGAGTAGGGCGGTGCCATAGACGAGCCAGGAGCTGGCCGGCACCGGCAGCAGGTCACGGCGCAGTACGCGCAGTGGCGGCACCCGGCCCAGTGCGGCCAGCGGTGGCAGGGCGAAACCCGCCAGGGCTACCAGACCGGTGGCCATGCCAGCCAGGGCTGGGCCGATACCGCCAGGAGGAATTTGCGCGGGCAGCAGACCATGCAAGGCCTGGAACAGCGCAAGCTGGGCCAGCCAGCCGATCAGGGCGCCCAGGCTGCTGGCCGCCAGGCCTAGCAACGCCAGTTGCAGGCTGAACAGTCCCAGCGCCTGGTTGCGTGACAAGCCGAGGCAGCGCAGCAGGGCGCTGGCATCGAAACGCCGAGCGGCAAAGCGTGCAGCCGACAGCGCCACGGCAACGCCCGCCAATAGCACAGCAGCGAGGCTGGCGAGGTTCAGGTAGCGCTCGGCACGATCGAGGGCGCCGCCTACCTGGCGGTTACCGTCGCGCGCGTCTTCCATTCGTTGATGCGGCTCGAGGCCCGGCGTCACGGCCTGGCGATACGCTGCTAGAGCTTCCGGCGTGCCGCGCCACATTTCCCGGTAGCGCACGCGGCTGCCGGGCTGGATTACACCAGTGGCCTCCAGGTCATCCAGGTGCATCAGTACGTGGGGGGTGAGGCTGTAGAAATCACCGGCCTCATCCGGTAGATAAGTCAGCACGCGGGTCAGGCGCAGGCGTTTGCTGCCCACTTCGATCCAGTCGCCCACCTTCAACTCCAGGGCGGCGAACAGTCGTGCCTCGGCCCAGGCTTCGCCCGGCGCCGGGCCCGTGCTAACGGCCTCCTCGCCATACAGCTCGCCGGCGCTCTTGAGCTGGCCACGCAACGGATAGCCATTGTCGGCGGCCTTGATGCTGGCCAACTGAATGCCTTGTTCGCCGGCGATGACACTGGAAAATTCAACCAGCTCAGCGTGGTCGAGCCCCTCATCCCGACCGGCTTGCACCTGCTCGGCACGGGCTGGGGAGCTGCCGCGTAGAACCAGGTCGGCACCGAGGAACTCGGTCGCGCGCAGGGTCATGCCGTCGTTCAGGCGTGCGCCGAAATAGCCGATAGCGGTGCTCGAGGCGACCGCGACGATCAAGGCGAAGAACAGCACCCGCAATTCGCCGGCGCGCGCATCACGCAGCAGTTGGCGTGCAGCCAGGGTCAGCAGTCGGGAAAAGGGCAACTGGGTCATCAGGGTTCCACCTGATCGACCAGGTGGCCGCCTTCAAGGCGGATCAGGCGCCGGCAGCGATGGGCCAGGCGTTCGTCGTGGGTCACCAGTACCAAGGTGGCGCCGCGTTCGCTGTTCAGCTCGAACAGCAGGTCGCTGATACGCTCACCGGTGTGGCTGTCAAGGTTACCAGTCGGTTCATCGGCGAACAGCACGTCCGGCTCGGCGGCAAAGGCGCGGGCGATGGCCACTCGCTGTTGCTCGCCGCCCGACAACTGCCGTGGGTAATGGCCGAGGCGCTGCCCCAGGCCGACGCGTTCGAGCAGGCCACGGGCCACGCTACGGGCATCGCCGCGGCCTTCCAGCTCCAGCGGCAGCATGACGTTTTCCAGGGCATTGAGGCTGTCGAGCAACTGGAACGACTGGAAAACGAACCCTACGTGTTCGGCGCGCACCTTGGCGCGGCGGTCTTCATCGAGGCTGCTGAGATCATGCCCGGCGAGGGTGACGCTGCCCGAACTCGGCAGATCGAGGCCGGCGAGCAGGCCCAGTAAGGTAGATTTGCCCGACCCGGAAGCGCCGACGATGGCCAGGCTGTCGCCGTGGGCCAGGTCGAGTGAAAGATCGTGCAGGATGGCCAACTCGCCTTCCGTGCTCGGAACCACTTTGCTAAGGTTCTGGGCCTTAAGAATGCTAGAGCTCATGGAGAATCCAATGCGTGCAGGGTTAATGAGTGCGGCCTTCGGCCTGTTGATCTGGGGGCAAACCGCGCTGGCGGGCAGCATACTGGTGGTGGGCGATAGTATCAGCGCCGCTTTCGGCCTGGATACCCGCCAGGGATGGGTCGCTTTGCTGGAAAAACGCCTGGATGAACAGGGCTTCGAGCAGTCGGTGGTGAACGCCTCGATTAGTGGCGACACCAGTGCTGGCGGGGCCGCCAGACTGCCGGCACTGCTCCGGACTCATAGCCCTGAGGTGGTGATTATCGAGCTGGGAGGTAACGACGGACTGCGTGGTTTACCTCCGGCACAATTGCAACAGAATCTTGCGTCGATGGTTCGCCAGTCACAAGAGGCAGGGGCCAAGGTGCTGTTGCTTGGTATGTTGCTGCCGCCCAATTATGGAGAACGCTACATCACCGCCTTTGCCCAGACCTTCAAGACAGTCGCAGAGGCGCAGAAGGTGTCGCTCGTGCCCTTCTTTCTAGAGGGCGTTGGCGGTGTTCCGGAAATGATGCAGGAGGATGGTATCCACCCGGCGCTCGCTGCCCAGGAGCGCTTGCTTGAGAATGCCTGGCCGGCGCTTGAACCGCTGCTCTGAGAGGCTTTTCCAGCGACGGTCTTTCGGCTAATGTGGCGCCCCCGTTTTGGAGCCGTCGATGCCCCGTCCTACTTGGTCCCTGCATGCCTATCAACTGATCGAGCCCGACGAGCAGTTGGACCTGTTCGCCTGCCGTGAAGTACGTGTGCACCTGGTCGCTCGGCAGTTGGAGCTGGGCGGCTTCGCGGACCGTACTCTGTGCGGCGGCTTGTTGCCGGCCCAGCCGCTGTGGCGCCAGGTCGACCGCGCGCTGCTGCGTGACAAGCGCCTGTGCCCGGCCTGCGCCGCCACGCTCGAGGCACAGCGCCGTGGCCTGCATGGGCTCTGGCCGCAGGCCTGAGCAGGGCCTCCCGAACGGATTCGGCGCCGTGTACAATCGGCGCATCACCTCAGTTCTACTCCAAGGATTACCGGATGTTGTCGCGCTCAGTTGCCGTCGCCCGCTGTCTGTCCCTTAGTGCCCTGTTCGCTGCTGGGGCGGTCGAGGCTCTTGAGCTTCCCTTGCCGCCTCCTGGCGAAGACATCGTCGGCGAAGTCCGGGTGATCCAGGCCAAGTACGAGGACACCTTTGCCGATCTGGGCACCGCCAATGATCTGGGTTATCTAGAGATGGTAGTCGCCAACCCGGGTGTCGATCCCTGGCTGCCCGGTGAGGGCACCGAAGTCATCCTGCCGACGCGCTTTATTCTGCCGCCAGGGCCACGCGAAGGTATTGTGATCAACCTGGCGGAGTACCGCCTCTACTACTACCCGAAAGACCGCAATGTGGTGCACACCTACCCATTGGGCATCGGTCGCGAGGGCTGGAGTTCGCCGGTCGCGCATGCACGGATTACGGCCAAGACGCCAAACCCCGGTTGGTACCCGCCGCAATCGATCCGTGATGAGCATGCGGCCGACGGTGATCCTTTGCCGAAATATGTACCGCCAGGGCCTGACAACCCGCTGGGGCCTTACAAGATGACCCTGTCTGTACCCGGTTATCTGATCCATGGCTCGAACAAGAAATTCGGTATCGGCATGCGGGTTAGCCACGGCTGTTTCCGCATGCTCAACCACAATGTGCTGGCATTGGCTGACATGGTGCCGGTGGGGACCTCGGTGCGGATCATCAATGAGCCCTACAAGTTTGGCATCAGCAATGGCAAAGTTTATCTGGAGGCCCATGCTCCATTGGATGACGAGGGGGCTCCTTCGG
This sequence comes from Gammaproteobacteria bacterium, assembly GCA_018826895.1. GTDB lineage: Bacteria > Pseudomonadota > Gammaproteobacteria > Pseudomonadales > Pseudomonadaceae > Aquipseudomonas. The sequence goes on along the minus strand of JAHJYA010000122.1, from coordinate 46,341 downwards.
TCGTCGACAAACATGCTGCAGTTATCAACGCGCTGCTTAAGCGTAATGAGTCAAGCCAGTTGAGCCTGGATTGGGATGTGGTCCGTGAGGTGGTTGCCGCCGAGGACGGCCTACCGGTGGAGATTGCCGAGCCGCGCGAGCCAATGGCGGTTGGTACGGTAATCCCCGAAGTCTTCTAAGCAGGTTTTGTTCGCGGGGCGTTGCCCCGTGAATAGCAGGTAATAAAAAAGCCGATCCATTGCTGGATCGGCTTTTTTGTATCAGCTTTTTGAGCTATTACTTGCGGCTGGCTTTTTCCAGCATACGCAGAGCGCGCTCGTTGGCTTCGTCAGCGGTTTGCTGAGCCTTCTGAGCGGCAGCCATTGCTTCATCAGCCTTGCGGTAGGCTTCGTCGGCACGGGCTTGAGCACGGGCTGCTGCGTCTTCGGTAGCAGTCAGGCGAGCTTCGGTTTCTTTGGAGATGCTGCTGCAACCGGTAGCCAGAACTGCGGCCAGAGCCAGAGCAGAGAATTTCAGAACGTTGTTCATCGTGTTCCCCTTGGGGTGGTGTTTTCCATAAAAGCAATTTCCCAACTGGGAAATAAGCCGGCGTACATACTACTCATAACTTGTAGTAAGTAAACTCGGGCAGCGCAAGGTGGCAAACTTTTTTTCAACGTCTCCGACATCTGGGTGTGCACGGCCCTTGGGTTGCTTAAAAAACATACAAAATCTTACTTGCCGGAACGGCCAAGCGACGAGTGCAAGGGTTCTCAGTGATACGCAACGCACACTCGGCATGTCCGAGCGAATAACTAATAACAAGAGGGGCGGGCTATGTTGGGCAATCTGGGATTATTGGCAGGGTTGGTCTTGTTGGTGGTATTGGCTCTGCGCGGGGTGAACATCTTTCTCGCAGTATTGGCCAGCTCATTGATTGTCGCGGCCACTAATGCTCTGGCGCTGGACAAGGCATTGCTGGAGTTCTTTCCGTTCGGACCGCTGGGTGCCTTTACCTTTGCCGGCAAGTTCTTCGTGCTGTTTCTTTGCGGCGCGATTTTCGGCAAGGTCATGGCGGCCAGCCAGGCGGCCAACAGCATTGCCCAGGCGATTATTGGTGGGCTCGGCACGGCGCGCACCCTGTGGGTGGCGATGCTGGTGTGCGCGGTCCTGACCTACGGTGGCGTTGTGGTCTTTGTGGTGATTTTTACCATGTACCCACTGGGCATCACCCTGATGCGCGAGGCCAACCTGCCCAAGCGACTATTTTGTGCGGCGGTGGCTTTGGGGGCGGGCACTTTCACCATGACAGCCCTGCCAGGTACACCGTCCATCCATAACGTTATCGCTGCCAGCGCGCTGGGTACCGACCTGTTTGCCGGCGCCTGGATCGGTTTGCTGGCCAGCGTCATCATGATCGTGCTCGGCATGGCCTACGTACAGCGTGAATGGCGGCTGGCGCAGGTGCGCGGCGAAGGCTTCGAAGCCAATGCGCAGGATCTGCGCATGGAGCAGATGGCCGGCGCGCCCGGCGCTGGCCCGCACTGGGGCCTCGCCATCGTACCTATTGTGGTGGTGCTGGGTGTCATCATGCTGCCGCGGGCGCTGCTCTCGACAGGTCTGGCCATACCAGGGCAAGGCACGCTTGGGGCACTGGTTACGCTGAGTCAGACCCAGCCGATTCTCTGGCCAAGCTTGGCGTTGGTTATCGCGACAGCGGTGGCGATCGTGCTGTTTCCGGTGTTGCGCCGCAATACGCTGCAAGTGCTGGGGCAGGGTGCCGATGATTCGATCATGCCGCTGTTGAGTACGGCTGCAGTGATCGGTTTTGGTGGCGTGGTGACCAAGACGGCCGGTTTTGGTCAATTTGCTCAGTGGGTGCTGAGTATTGATCTGCCGCCGCTGCTATCGATTTTCACCTCGGTCAGCGTGGTATCGGGCATCGTCGGCTCCTCTTCGGGTGGCTTGCAAATATTCATGCAGACCCTCGCGCCTCAGTACCTGGCGATGGGGGTCGAGCCCGAAGTATTGCACCGCATCGCCAATATCGCCGCGGGCGGCCTGGATTCGCTGCCCCATTGTGGCGCCGTTATTGCCATGCTGATGATCATGGGGCTGACTCATCGCCAGGCCTACAAGGATATCTTCGTGGTGACCGTGCTGATCCCGGTCGTGGCCGTGCTGGCCTGCATCGCCGTATTAAGCGTGCTCTGACGGCTTAGCAAACGGTTTGCTGGCTGCTAAGCTCTGCGCCGCCCAATGGCCTAATCAAGGATGTGTGCATGCTGAAGCTGATCAAGTGGGGGTTGTTGGGGGTCGTTGCGATCGCGTTGCTGATCAAGGTGTCGTTGTGGCTGTCGGTCCGCTCGATCATGGACGATGTCAGCACCACGCTCGCGCCGCTGATGGAGCTGCGCTACGACGGCATCACCTCTTCCTTTAACGGACGGGTGGGACTGGAAGGGGTAGAGATCCGCATTCCGGCAATTGCCGATCGTGTGCAGGTGGCTCACGCCGAGCTGGTATTTTCAGGCCTGGGCGAGTTGTTGAGTTTCAAGGAGCGCCTGGCTGAACACAAACTGCCGGAGCAGATGAGTATCCGCCTCGAAGGGCTGACGCTGGACCTGCACGGCCCCATCATGCAGGCGCTGTACATGCCGCCCGGTGAGCGTAGCCTGGCGTCCGCCATGAGTGAAGTGCGTTGTGGCAGTGTCCGCCACATTGGCGTTAGCGAACTGCAAGATATGGGGTACCACACCGTTGAAAGCGATGTGCAGTTCTCTTATACCTTTCAGCCGGGCGCTCAGACCCTCAATCTGAATATGACCGGCGAGACCCGTGAAATGGGGGCGATGCGCTTGGGCATGCTGGTGATGAACATGCCGGAGCGGCCGCATGACCTACGCGCCAACCCGCCACGCCTGAAGCGCGTTTCAGTAGAGGTTACGGACAATCAGTACCTGCGCAGGATGCAAAACTATTGCGCGAATAAACAGGGCGTGGAACACGAGGCCTATCTGCAGCTGGCCCTGGCGCAGTTTGATCGAGTGTTGCGTTTGCAGCGAGTCGCCCTCAATGAGTCGGTTCTGCAGGCCTATGGTCGCTACCTGGCGGACCCGCAGTCGCTGCGTGTCGAACTCGAACCAAGCGAGGGAATGGTCTGGGATGGGCTGCAGTTCTTCGACGCGCAGGATGTGTTGACGATGATGCGGCCCACGGTTCTGGTCAATCAGACGCTGGTCGAGTCCCTCGGCTTTGCCTGGGTTGATCCGCTCGCAGCGGTGCAGCCTGCGGTGGCTGCGCAGGCTGCAGAGGGTACTCAAACGTCATCGACCGTGCAGCCGGCAGCCGAGCGTTTTGTGACTGTACAGAGCCTGCCGCAGCACGTAGGCAAACGACTGCGTTTCGTCACCTTCGATGGCATGTATTATCAGGGCGTACTGACAAGAATAATGAACGACAAAGCTTACCTCAGCCTCCAAGGCGGTAACGGAACTGCCGAGATGTCCTTGCGCCTGGAGAAGATTTCTCAGGTGCGTGTGCAGTTCTGACCAAGGCTGAAGCAAGCGTCTAGAGGAGTAGCAATGAGCGACGCGTTAACCATTCACCATGACCAAGCCGGTCATCAGTTCGAGACCACCGTAGAAGGGGACCGGGCTTATCTGGCTTACATGGACCTGGGCAAGCAGACCCTGGATATCTACCGCACCTTCGTGCCCAACTCGCTACGCGGGCGGGGGATCGCTGCTGCGTTGACCGAGCATGCGCTGCAGTATGCCGAGCGTATGGGCTACACGGTGATTCCTTCGTGTTCCTACGTGGAGCGCTATATGGAGCGACGCCCTGGCGAAGCGCCTGACAGCGAGTAAGGTAAAGCGCGCTGTCGCAGGCATGAAAAAGCCGGGCTAAGTCCCGGCTTTTTCATGCCTGCCTATCACTTAACGGCGACGGGCGGGCAGCACATCCTTGAGCTTGGCATGCATGCCGCGCAGGGTCTTTTCTGTGCTTTCCCAGTCGATGCAGGCATCTGTGATGGACACGCCATACTGGAGTTGCGCCAGGTCTTTGGGAATCGACTGGCTGCCCCAGCCCAGGTGGCTCTCGACCATCAGGCCGACAATCGACTGGTTGCCTTCGAGAATCTGGTTAGCCACGTTTTCCATGACCAGTGGTTGCAGAGCCGGATCCTTGTTGGAGTTGGCGTGGCTGCAGTCGACCATGATGTTCGGGCGAATACCGGCCTTGTGCAGCGCCTGCTCGCAGAGCGCCACGCTGACCGAATCATAGTTGGGCTTGCCATTGCCGCCGCGCAGCACCACGTGGCCGTAGGCGTTGCCCTTGGTGGTGACGATTGATACGCCACCTTCTTGGTTGATGCCAAGGAAACGGTGCGGACTGGACACCGACTGCAGTGCGTTGATCGCCACGGTCAGGCCGCCGTCGGTGCCATTCTTGAAGCCGACGGCGGAGGAGAGGCCGGAGGCCATTTCCCGGTGAGTCTGGGACTCAGTGGTACGGGCACCGATGGCCGACCAACTGATCAGGTCCTGCAGGTACTGCGGGGAAATCGGGTCGAGGGCTTCGGTAGCCGTAGGCAGGCCCATTTCAGCCAGGTCGCGCAGCAACGTGCGGCCGATGTGCAGACCGTCCTGAATCTTGAAGGAGTCATCCAGATAGGGATCGTTGATCAGCCCCTTCCAGCCCACGGTGGTACGCGGCTTTTCAAAATACACGCGCATAACCAGATACAGGGTGTCGGACACCTCTGCCGCCAGCACCTTCAGGCGCTCGGCGTACTCATGGGCGGCCTTGATGTCATGGATCGAGCAGGGGCCAACCACCACGAACAGGCGATGATCCTTGCCGTCGAGAATGTCGCGCACCACCTGGCGGCCCGTTGCGACGGTGTCATGCGCCGCAGCAGTCAGGGGGATTTCGCGTTTGAGTTGAGCGGGGGTGATCAGCGTCTCGTTAGAGGCAACGTTCAGATCGTCGATCGGTAAATCAGCCATCGTGCTAGTCATCAGGTAGGTCGTCAGGTCACGGGTGCCGGCCGCCAGCGAGCCCCGTGTGGCGGAGCACAGCAGTATGAGCACAGCGGGGATGCCGAACCTTAGCCTGTAGGCGGCGCCTGGGCAATGGGTCGAAGGTCGTTAATCCCCAGGGCGTGTTGGCTTTTACATCAGGCTGGCGCGCGAATACGCCTCGGCATGGGTGCTTATCCATTCGGCAGCGACCACCTCCATGCTCAGCGAACAGCCCATTTCCTGCTCCCGTTCACGTCGGTAGACCTCGATCTGACAAAGTTGCTCGACCATACGGGCGCGAAACAGGGTGTCTTCATCGAGAAAGGCGATACCCACGAGGTAGTTGTCGGCCTGTTTGCGGCACCACGCCACGACGCCATTGCACTGTGCCTGCTGGCCGAGTAGGGGAACGCGCATCTGCACCTGCGTACCGCGCCGAAAGCGCTTCACACAGTGACAGGCGACGCCGCCGAGGCTGACGTCATTGAGCCGCTGGGCGTCAAGCCAGGGGCGTTTGCGCAGTACCAACTGGACGGGCATAGTGCTGGGATGCCGCAGAAAACGCCGCATGATTGATTTCACCTCACGCCACTAAAGTGACATCAGTATAGTGATCGAGCTGTTCTTGTCCGATTTTGATGCCGACCACCAGCTACTGGCCCTCGGCGGCACGACACTGTTGGTGTTGGTCAGCCAGGGCTGTGCGCATTGCCGCTTCGCCCAACAGTGTCTGCCGAGCATGTTGCTTCCCGTCAGCCATTTGGCCTGGATCGATGCCGGTGAGAGCCCTGGGCTGGTGCAGCGCTACGAGGTGTTTCACTTGCCGGCACTGTTTGTTGTGCGTGACGGCTATTTCCATGGGGCGCTGCACGCACGCCTGAGTGCCCCCGAACTGAGCAAGGCCGTAGGTGAGGCGCTGGCCCGCCCGGCAGAGGAGCTTCCCTGATGTCTACATTGGCCAGGCCGCGTATCGGCATAATCGGTACCGGTGCAATCGGTGGTTTCTATGGTGTGATGCTGGCCCGTGCCGGTTTCGACGTGCATTTTCTGCTGCGCAGTGAGTACGATGCGGTCGCCAGCAACGGCCTGCGCGTCAACAGTGCAGTCCACGGTGCCATCCACCTGCGTGAGGTGCAGGCTTATACCCAGGCCTCACAGATGCCGCCATGCGACTGGTTGCTGGTAGGCGCCAAAGCCACCAGTAATCAGGAATTGGCACCCTTGATCATTGAGGCCGCTGCGCCCGATGCCAAGGTCGTGCTGTTGCAGAACGGCCTGGGTGTAGAGGACGAGGTGCGCACATTGTTGCCACCGAACCTGCACCTGCTGGGCGGCCTGTGCTTCATTTGTGTACACCGTAGCGCTCCAGGCGTGGTCGAGCATCAAGCGCTCGGCGCCGTTAATCTCGGCTACCATTCCGGCCCATCGACAGATCCTGATGCTCACCAGGCGCTGGTTGAGGCGGGGGCACAGTTGTTTATTGAGGCCGGCCTGGATTCCACCGCCATGAGCGAGTTGGGCCAGGCGCGCTGGCAGAAGCTGGTATGGAACGTGCCTTATAACGGTTTGTCGGTGTTGTTAGGGTCCGGCACCACTGGGTTAATGAGTGATGAGGGTAGCCGGGCGCTGATCGAAGCCATCATGCAGGAAGTGGCGCAAGGGGCGATGGCTTGCGGTTATCGACTGCCGGATGATTACCCGGCCAAGCTCTTGCGCACGACCGAGCGCATGCCGGACTACCTGCCGAGCATGTACCATGATTTCGCCTTGCGCCGGCCGCTGGAGTTGCAAGCCATTTATGCGGCGCCACTCGCCGAAGCAGCGGCAGCCGGCTGCTCTATGCCGAGAGTAGAAGCCTTATATCAAGCGCTACGATTCCTGGATCGGCGCAATACCAGCCATGGAATGTGAGGCGAAATAGCACGGGTTCCCAGTTGATTTGTCGACGGCGCTGCTAAGCTCAGTCGAGGTCTACCGCGTAATGCTGTCGAGGGATACCGCATGATTCGTTCGATTCTCTACGCCACCGATCTGGGGTTGTACGCACCCTATGTGCTGCAACATGCCTTGTCGCTTTGTCGCGCTTACAACGCCGGCTTGTACGTCGTCCATGCGGTCGAGCCCATGGGGCTGTTTGCCGAGTCGGTGTTGCAGACCTATGTCGATCAAGAGCGTCTGGAAGAGTTGCGTAGCACTGGTCTCAGTACGGTGATGTCGAGTATCGAGAGCCGTGTACTGGAAGGGTTTCGTGATGAATTGGGCGAATCCCATCAGGACCTCGAACTGATCCGTGCGGTGCGCGTGCTGCAAGGCGACCCGCCGCTGGTCATCCTCGAAGAGATGCAGGCGTTGGGCGTAGACCTGCTGGTGGTGGGCAGTCACAGCCATGGCGGCGAACTGGATATTCCCCTCGGGCGCACCGCCGCGCGCCTGGTACAACTGTCAGATGTGCCCGTATACCTGGTGCCGATGCTGCAGCACCGCAGTCGTGGCGAAATCCCGGGTAAAAAAGAATAGCGATGGTTTTTAGAAAATCGTCTAGATTGATGTAACAAACCACTAATATGGTTATATGTGGCCGCCGCTTGTGGCCCACCTTATCTGCTTGTGAGGGTTTTATATGAAGCTGCAGCAATTGCGCTATATCTGGGAGGTTGCTCACCACGATCTCAACGTATCTGCCACGGCGCAAAGCCTCTACACCTCGCAACCCGGTATCAGCAAACAGATCCGCCTGCTTGAAGACGAGCTGGGGGTCGAAGTTTTCGCCCGCAGCGGCAAACACCTGACCCGCGTGACTCCGGCCGGCGAACGTATCATCACTACCGCCGGCGAGATTCTGCGCAAGGTCGAAAGCATCAAGCAGATTGCTCAGGAGTTCTCCAACGAGCGCAAAGGCACGCTGTCCATCGCCACTACCCATACCCAGGCGCGTTATGCGCTGCCGCCGGTGATCAGCAGCTTCATTCAGCAATACCCCGATGTGGCCCTGCACATGCACCAGGGTACGCCGATGCAGATTGCCGAGATGGCCGCCGATGGTACGGTGGATTTCGCCATCGCCACCGAAGGTCTGGAGCTGTTCAATGACCTGGTGATGATGCCGTGCTATCGCTGGAATCGCTGCGTGGTCGTGCCGCAAGGTCACCCCCTGGCGAAGCTGCCGAAGCTGACCCTGGAGGCGCTGGCCGAATACTCGATCGTGACCTACGTGTTTGGCTTCACCGGTCGCTCCAAGCTCGATGAAGCTTTCAGTCATCGCGGGCTGACGCCCAAGGTGGTGTTCACTGCGGCGGATGCCGACGTGATCAAAACCTATGTGCGGTTGGGCCTGGGGGTCGGCATCGTGGCGCGCATGGCCGTCGATGCCAAGCTTGACCCGGACCTGGTGGTGCTTGATGCCAGTGATCTGTTCGAGTCGAGCGTGACCAAGATTGGCTTTCGCCGTGGCACCTTCCTGCGCGGCTTCATGTGCGAGTTCATCGAGAAGTTCGCGCCTCACCTGACCCGTGACATGCTCGCCAAAGCTGTGCAGTGCCACAACAAGTCGGAGCTCGAGGAGCTGTTCCACGACGTTGACTTGCCGACGTACTAAAGCAAAGGCTGCGTCCCGTTTGGCTGTGCAGCCCTGTAGGAGCGAATTTATTCGCGATGATCACGGCGCAATCGCGAATAAAGGCTAGGGTCGCGATACGCATCAAATGTCGGTCAATGCGAGGTCGCGTCGGAGGGGGCGAGCGGCGTTCCGCTTTAGCCGCGATATTTTCAGCGCTTTCAAGGACGATCGCGAATAAATTCGCTCCTACACACGCCTAATCAGCGCTGCAACAGCCAATTGGAGATCACCAAAACAAAGTCTGTAACGCAACATGGCGCCCCAGGGCGCCATGTTCGTTTCTGCTCTGCCACTGGCGGCTCAGTGGTTGATGTGCAAGCCGCACTCGCGGTTGTCTTCGCCCTTGGTTGGGTCGAAATAGTCGAAGTTGTTCGGCAAGTTGTGGGCTACCAGGTACTCGTAGAGGTCTTTGGACGACCACTGCAGCAGGGGCGCGACCTTGATCAGGCCGTCGGGATTTATGCTGATCGGCGCCATCTGTGCGCGTACGGCAGTGTCGGTGGCGCGCAGGGCGGTAAACCACACGCCCGGCGCCGTCTCACGCAGGGCGCGGGCGAAAGGCTCCAGTTTCACTTCCTCGGTGAAGGCGGCGTGGCGCGGGTTATCCAGGCCTGGTACGGGGCCATCCAGCGCTTCGCGGTGGGCACGCGAGCGTTTGGGCAGGTAGGTGATCAGGTTGAGGTTGAGCGTGCGGGCCACCTCATCGGCGAAACGGTAGGTGGCCTCGGTGTTGTAGCCGCTGTCCATCCAGACAATGGGCAGGTCAGGTTGCACCTGGGTCACCATATGCAGGATCACCGCCTCGAAGGGGCGGAAGTTGGTGGTGCAGATGGCGGGCTTGCCCAGGCCAATGGCCCACTCGACCAACTTCTGCGGCTGGTTGGCGAATTCGGCGTTGAGCGTATCCAGGTCGAGATCCATGGCGAGGACTCCAGGTCGTGGGTGCGTGAGGCCGCCGATGGTAGCAAACACCAGTTATACGGCTAAATAACTAATACCCCTTTCTACTGCGTGTTTTAGCTATAAGCCTTGCGTTGCGCTGCTTCTGGCGAGCCGTTAGAGTGCCGGCTTCTTTCACGCTCAATCGAGGAATGGCCTGTGGAAATCGCGTGTCTCGACCTGGAAGGTGTTCTGGTCCCGGAAATCTGGATCGCCTTCGCGGAAAAAACCGGCATCGACGCCCTCAAGGCGACCACCCGGGACATTCCCGATTACGATGTGCTGATGCAGCAGCGCCTGCGCATCCTCGATGAGCACGGCCTGAAGTTGCGCGATATTCAAGAGGTAATCGCCACCCTCAAGCCACTGGACGGCGCGGTGGAGTTCGTCGACTGGCTGCGTGAGCGCTTCCAGGTGGTGATCCTCTCCGACACCTTCTATGAGTTCTCCCAGCCGCTGATGCGCCAACTGGGTTTCCCCACACTGCTGTGTCACAAGCTGATCACCGATGACAGCGACCGCGTGGTGAGCTACCAGCTGCGCCAGAAAGACCCCAAGCGCCAGTCGGTCATCGCCTTCAAGAGCCTGTATTACCGGGTAATTGCCGCGGGGGATTCGTATAACGACACCACCATGCTCAGCGAAGCCCATGCCGGCATCTTGTTCCATGCGCCGGACAATGTGATCCGCGAATTCCCGCAGTTCCCGGCTGTGCACACTTACGCCGACCTCAAGCAGGAATTCCTCAAGGCGTCGAACCGCCCACTGAGCCTGTAAAGCATTCGCCAGAAACGAAAAAGCCCGCGATTATCGCGGGCTTTTTTGTGCGGCTCAGGGCGTCAGACGATCACGCCCTGGCTGCGCAGGTAATCATCGTAGGTGCCGCTGAAGTCGGTGATGCCGTTGGCCGACAGCTCGATGATGCGCGTGGCCAGGGAACCGACGAACTCGCGGTCATGGCTGACGAAGATCAGCGTGCCAGGGTAGTTCTCCAGCGCCAGGTTGAGCGACTCGATGGATTCCATGTCCAGGTGGTTGGTCGGTTCGTCCATCACCAGCACGTTGGGCTTCTGCACGATCAGCTTGCCGAACAGCATGCGACCTTGCTCACCACCGGAGATGACCTTGACCGACTTGAGAATCTCGTCGTTGGAAAACAGCATGCGACCGAGGGTGCCGCGCACCATCTGCTCGCCCTGGGTCCATTGGCTCATCCAGTCGAACAGGGTCACATCGTCTTCGAAATCGTGCGCGTGGTCCTGGGCGTAGTAGCCGACTTCTGCGCTGTCGGTCCATTTAACGCTGCCGGCGTCTGGCTTTAGTTCGCCGACCAGGGTACGCAGCAGGGTGGTCTTGCCGATACCGTTGGGGCCGATGATCGCCACGCGCTCGCCCGCTTCAACCTGGAAGCTGAAGTTCTCGAATAACGGCTTGCCGTCGAAGCCCTTGGCCATTTTTTCGGTCATCACCGCCTGGCGATGCAGCTTTTTGTTCTGCTCGAAACGGATAAATGGGCTGACGCGGCTCGACGGCTTGACCTCGGCTAGCTGGATCTTGTCGATCTGTTTGGCGCGCGACGTGGCCTGCTTGGCTTTCGAGGCGTTGGCCGAGAAGCGGCTGACGAAGTTCTGCAGCTCGGATATCTGCGCCTTTTTCTTGGCGTTGTCCGACAGCAACTGCTCGCGCGACTGGGTCGCAGCGGTCATGTACTCGTCGTAGTTACCCGGGAACAGGCGCAGCTCGCCGTAATCCAGGTCGGCCATGTGGGTGCAGACCGAGTTAAGGAAGTGACGGTCGTGGGAAATGATGATCATGGTGCTGTTACGCGCCGTGAGGATCGTTTCCAGCCAACGGATGGTGTTGATGTCCAGGTGGTTGGTCGGCTCGTCGAGCAGCAGCACGTCCGGATCAGAGAACAGCGCCTGGGCCAGCAGTACACGCAGTTTCCAGCCAGGAGCGACTTCGCTCATCGGACCGAAATGCTGTTCCAGCGGAATCCCCAGGCCGAGCAGCAGCTCGCCCGCACGGGATTCGGCGGTGTAGCCATCCATCTCGGCGAACTCACCTTCGAGCTCACCGACCTTCATGCCGTCTTCTTCGCTCATCTCCGCCAGGGAGTAGATGCGGTCGCGCTCAGCCTTAACCTTCCACAGCTCTTCATGGCCCATGATCACGGTGTCGATCACGTTGAAGGTTTCGTAGGCGAACTGGTCCTGGCGCAATTTACCCAGGCGCACGTTCGGCTCGAGCATCACCTGGCCGCCAGATGGCTCCAGATCGCCGCCAAGAATTTTCATGAACGTCGACTTGCCGCAGCCGTTGGCGCCAATCAGGCCATAGCGATTGCCGTTGTTGAATTTCACGGAAACGTTTTCAAACAGCGGCTTGGCACCGAACTGCATGGTGATGTTAGCGGTGGAGATCAATTACTTGTCCTGCGGGCGTTACAGCGGTGGTTAATCGCCTTTCTCTGGTCCCCTGCCAATTCTTGCCATTTTATCGTGGCAAGCAGCTTTTCGAGCTCGTTCCAGCTGGGGGCAGAGCTCTGCCATTTGGTCGTGGGTTGAGAGCAACATCTGGGCTTCGTGTATCGGCTGGCGTGCTATGAACACGGGGTTCATTTCGGCCATCGGGCACTGTTGCGCATGTATGTCGGGCGTCGTATTGCCAGCGCCCAGGGCTGCCCAAGGCAGTTAGCGTGGCGTGGAAGTGGCTAATGGTAACACTTGGCTCCTTGATCCACAGCCCGCCTGTGTTTGCAGAGAGGACAAATCTAAGGCTACCAAGCGGAATACGGTGGTGGATTTCTTCGGTCTGCGTAGGGAGAAACAGCGCTCGCATGGGGGCTGCCAGGGTTTTTGGGCACATATCTCGCAAACCCTGTCTAGACTCCTTGAGTAAGTCCAGTCAAGGAGAAGACCTATGGGATGCCCGCAAGTGTGCAGCGGCGCGGTGCTGCAGTGCAGTTTTGGGGTGGCGCCGGCGGTACTGAATGTATTGCCTATCAACCGTACGCTGACCAGTAGCATGCCGGCCGCGAACATCATGGATCATATCCCTTTGGTCAATATCGGGACCTTCGGCATGTGCCAGAGCTTGGCCAACCCGATGGTGGCGGCGGCGACCGCTGCAGCGCTTGGTGCGCTGACACCGATGCCCTGCATACCGGCCACGGCGGCGCCCTGGATCCCCGGCGGCCCGCCAACCCTGCTGTTGGGAAATATGCCGTCGCTGGATGCCAATAGCACCTTGATGTGCAGCTGGGCGGGGGTGATCAAGATCAACATGCCAGGCCAGATGCAGATGTTGATCCCCTGATCAAACCTGGCCTGCTTCGCTCCAGCGCTTCCACCACCAGCGCACGCGCGTCATGGGTTTACCTGCGGCGTCCAGCGGGCGGCCATCGTTGGAGAACTGCTGGCTATCGTCCAGCAGCCGGCCCTTGAGATAGCGACTGCGGGATGCCAACTGGCCGTTGCTGTGGTAGCGCAGATAGGCGCCTTCTTGCACGCCATCGCAGTAGTGCTCGACCTCGGCCAAGGTCCCGTCTGGGTAGTAGTTACTGGCCTCGCCGTGCATCCACCCTTGGCGGTAGCTGACTTTGCGCTGCAGTGCGCCTTGCGCCGCATAAAACATCGCGATGCCATGCAGTTTGCCGTTGAGGTAGGGCAAGATCGCCGAGACCTGGCCGTTGGGATGGTAGAGGGTGGTCGGTCCATGCAGCTCGCCGCCGCTGTAACCAAGTTGTGCCTGGGGGCGCCCGGCTTCTTTGATGCGCAGGGGGCCGTCCAGTTGACCATCCTGCAGGCGGCCTTGCAGATGGCTGTCGCCACGGGTCAGTTCGAGCTTGCCGGATTGGCTCATGCCGTGCGCCTCAATTCACTTTCACCAGGCCGCCCTTGAGGGTCAGCATGCCACCGCCATCCACGGTCTGTTCGGCCGCCGCCTTGTTGGTCAGGCTGATGCCAGCATCGTTGGTCAGGGTGGTGCCGGCCTTGTTGTCCAGGGACGTGCCGGCCTGGTTGGTGAGCGCGGTGCCGGCCTTGTCGGTGAGCGCCATGCCTGCCTGGGTGGTGAGGTTCTGGTCGCTCTTGGCAGTGAAATTTCCGCCACTCTGCAGGGTGAGGGTGCCGGTCACCTTGATGGTCAGGTTGCCGTCCACGGTCAGCTCATAGTTGCCGCTGACCTTGTGAGTGTAGTTGCCGCCGGTGCTGTGAGTCTGGTCGGCGCCAACCTTTACTGTGCGGCTGTCTTTGACATCCAGAGTGTCGCTGCCGGTCTGGATGGCCACCGTGCGTTTGCCTTTCTCCAGGGTGATGGTCTCGTCGCCTTCCTTCACTGTGCGGGTGCGCGCGTTCTGCACCGTGAGGGTTTCGTCGTGGCCGATGGTGGCGGTGCTGTCGTTGAGCACGTTGACCTTCATGTCCTTTTGCGCCTGCAGGAACAGCTCCTCGGCGTCCTTCTTGTCCTCGAAGCGTAGCTCGTTAAAGCCGCCGCCGCCCTTGCTGGAGTTGGTCTTGATGCCGGATTGGGTCTGGTTGGCCGGTAGCGCATAGGGCAGGGCGTTGTCACCGTTGTAGACGCAGCCGGTAACCAGTGGGCGGTCCGGGTCGCCGTCGATAAAGGTGACGATCACCTCCTGGCCAATGCGCGGGATGAACTGCATGCCAAAGCCCTTGCCGCTCCAGGGCAGTACCACGCGCACCCAGCAGGACGAGGTTTCGTCGTTCTTGCCATCACGGTCCCAGGGGAACTGGACCTTGATGCGACCGTACTGGTCGGTCCAGATCTCTTCGCCGGCTTTGCCGACCACTAGGGCGGTCTGGGTGTGCATGCGCGGCTTGGGCGTGACCCGTGGCGGGCGGTAGGCGCTGGCCTTGGGGATGGCCTCGAAGCGGTTGCGGTAATGCTCGTGGCTGGCGTCATGGGTGACCGAGGTTAGCACCCAGTCGATATTCAGGCTGGTGTCGTCATGCCCGGTGAGGGTGAACCAGTGGCCGGGCACCAGCCAGCGACAGTCACTCTCGCCAATTAGGCGCTTCTCCTGGCTGCGCAGCCCGTCCACGCGCTGCTTGGTCAACGCATCGCCGCGTGCATTGGCGATGTAGCCGCCCGGGTGCTCGTACATCGACAGCGGCCCGGCCACCGCCTCGGCTTGGCTGTAGAGCGAGGTGGTGGGGGTGGTGAAGGCATAGTCCGTGGCGCTGTAGACCCCGCTCACCGCCTGCACGCTGTACTGCGCCGAGCGGATGCCATGCAGCTCGCGCACGCCGATGCCCTGGCCCAGGTAGGGCACCTTCGGCCCGTTAGGGATCTGCACGAAGGCATCACTGCTGTCGCCCAGCACCAGCGTGTGCTTGCCGTCTTCGTGGGTGAAGAACCAGAAGATGCCTTCCTCCTCAAGCAGCCGCGAAACGAAGGCGAAATCCGTCTCCCCATATTGCACGCAATACTCGCGCGGCTCGTAGCTGCCGGAGAGCGACAGCTTGAAATCGGTAAAGCCATGGGCCTTGAAGATGGTGGTAACGATGTCGCTGGAGGACAGGTTCTGGAACACCCGGTTGTTGCTGGCCAGCGTCAGCCACCAGAGCCAGGGGCGCAGCACCACCTGGTAGCGGTCTGCGGTTGCATCGGCAGGGAGCTGACGGATCTCCGCGACCAGCGCATCGAGGGGGCGCTGGTTGGCGTCGTTGTGCAGGGTGGCGGTGATATGCGTGGCCACTGAACCGGACAACGCAAGCTGGTTATTGTTGAACCCCAGCAGATTCAGTTGGGCGAGATCGTTCAGCGCCTCCTGCCCGGAAATACTTTGCGGATAGAGGTCCGTCAGAGCCGGTGCTATGAGAGAAAGGCTGATGGAAGCATCGGTGGGGTGGGTCATCAAAATTCTCGGCTGCTCGAATAGGGGACATGTGATTCAGAAGTAATTCTAAAAATGAGCAGGTCAATAGCTATCCTTTTTCTGATCTTTTTTAAATCTACTCTTCCTTCAAGGTAAGAAAAGGGAACCCTTGGCTTTCCGGATCCAAATAGGTAGTTGGAGGTACCCAATCACGTGATTCGCTTTCATTGTGCATTAATAAAAATCCGATTCCTAAGTTTAACAGGACTCTTGAGCAGTTTTGACAGCAGGGCTTTGAAACAGCAATATATCTGGGTCTCATCGGAGTTTCCGATATCTCATGGTAGCGAATCAACTGCATTTCTGCGTGAAAGGTTCTGTCAAGGTCGCCTTTTCTGTTTGGTATGAATAAAATTCTTGATGATGGAATTGAATATGCGCTGGCGATGATTGATGCTGCTATATCGAACTGGTGCCAGAATTTTTGCTTTTGTGAGAGCTTGAGCCGGTATTTATTTTTTTGCCATATGTATGGCCTTTGCTTTGCAGGGTGCTTAGTGATCTCTTGAGTTGCCTTTAATATGTCATCCCTCCAGCGTGCGTCACTGTAGACGTCATTCGCAGAAACATAAATGTTCTCGCCGTCAGAAGTTACAGCGATACAAGCACTGTTCATGTATTCATCGCCCCCATAGGTGCCTCTAAACATTATGCTCAATATGTGATTGGATATGGTGTCTAGTTGATCTCTTGTGAAGGGCATTCGGAGGGTCTCCTAGTTCTGCTACACAAAAGGGGAAAGATTTATTTTTGATCGACGAGTATGCCAATAAATAAATCTGTCCCCTTTTCCTGCTTTTCCTGTCCGGTTGTTGCTGGCCAGGGTCAGCCACCAGAGCCAGGGGCGCAGAATCAGTTGGTAGCGGTCGGCGGTGGCGTCTCCGGAGAGTTGGTGGAGTTCGGCGATGAGGGCGTCGAGGGGGCGTTGCAAGCTGTCGTGGATCAGGTTGATCGTCGCAGAACTGCAGATTGCCGCCGCCAAGTCAGTAGCCGAATTGCAGATACAGGCGACCGACGATAGGCAAAGGCCATTCAGGCGCTCCGTGGAGGAAAGCGCCTGTGGATCAGGTAGCAGGAGCTTTCCGGCGGTCAGGGAGATGGAGGGGGTGGGGGCTGAGTCTCGCGGCATGAAATACGCACTCCGGGCCTGAAAGAGTCTGGATCGCTGCTCCTGGCCAGTTACCGTTTCAATGATGTGGGCGAACGCTTGGCTATCGTTGAGTGAGCAGATTTATCCGGGGTCTCTGAAGACGAGCCCCTGCTCGCCCCAATAACCAAAGGATTGTTTCATCCAGGTTTGGCAGTTTTCGCAAGGAGGCTTGGGTACCGGTTCACCCTTGGACCCGACCGAAGCGCCATCGCCCGCTTCGGGATAGAAGGTGACAAAAACCAGATTCAAACCGGACTGCTCCCAGCTTATTGCAATGGACAGGGCACAGGCTTCCGCGCAATTGATAATGGGTCTGTGCAGTACGCCCACTTGCAGTGGTTTGCTGATACCGACAAATTTCCTGATGCGTTGGAACCGGCGGTTGGGTTGGTCTGGATCCTCAAAGTTGGCATAGACTTTTTTTCTGGCCCCTTTCCCACCGATGATACCGCCTGAGATCGCACTATAGCCGATATAAAAATGATCGTCGGAGATGCTGTACGCCAGACACATATCCGACTGTTTTCGAAAATTAACCGAAGGTCGTCCCTTTTCCGATTTTTGTCTGTCGGATAATCTTTGCCCGATCGCTTGCTTCATGACTTCCACAGAGAACTCTTCTTCCGATTGGAATCGCCCGATTTTCATTTTTCCCTCCTTGGGAGGATGTATCCCTGCCTGTCCGATCAGTGTCCATCCGGGTTGGTGTCGATCGATACCCTGTATAGCGCCTGGGGGCAGGCTCTATAATAAATGAAGATTGAGATTCGATATCATGGAAAGGACCTCGTCTTGCTCGGCTTGCTTTCTGAATTGTCTCCACATCCCGGGAAAGTTGTCATTGGCTGGCTGTAGCCAATTGAATATCGGGCTTTTGTGGAAGCAGGTTCCATCCGCCACCGCGTGTTGCGGCAGATCTCTAGTCGTACCCCAGACAATGCAATCCTTGCGGCTATTAGCCAGGCCCTGAGCGATTGATTGCAATTCGCCGATATTTTGGTGGACCTCGCCAACTTCGCAGGCTGCCAGCACAATGAACAAACTGCCACATCTACCCAGTGAGTTGTTCAGGCCAGTGTATCTTCCCATTTTAACCATCGTGCTTCCGTGGCCAATGATGATCAATATTCCGCCAAAGTCTTCCATCCACTTAAGGTTTTCGAAGGGAACCAGGCTGGCGATATTGGAGTATTTGTTCCACAGGCTTTTTGCCGCGCGTTTTCCGTCGCTGTCTATGTAGGTGATGATTGTGTCTTTCACGAATGACGACTCCTTTACTGTTGTTATGGGGCCGGGGCGAAGGTCCGACCTGTCGCCGGGCTCTTTCGGTTGCCGTATTCGAGCGGAGCCGTGGCTGTATGGAAGCGATCGGGTTGCCCGTCCTCTTTCATTCCAACACCCACTCCGCCAACTTCCCCGTCACCTGCGCCATCAGCACGTTCTCAATATCCCGCGCGCCCGCCGCGCTGCACTTGGCGAGCACGGCTTTAACAATTGCCATGTCGAAATCAAACTGTTTGCCAGTTGCCGCCTTGTATCGCTCCCGCAGTTTTTCCAGCTTGGCCAACACAATCCCTTCTAGGGTCGCTTCGTCCAGTGGGCGGTAGGGCACCACGGTCATACGGGCTAGGAAAGCCGGGCGGAAGGCTTGTAACAGAACCTTGCGCAGGCGTTCATTGAAGGCGTCGCTGCCGAGTTGGTCTGCGGGCGTGTCGAGGATAAGTTCGGCGCCGACATTGCTGGTGGCGAGCATTACGGTGTTTTTGAAGTCCACCACCAGGCCGGTGCCGTCTTCCATCACGCCTTTGTCGAAGACGTTGTAGAAGGCCTCGAGCACGTCGGGGTGGGCTTTTTCGATTTCGTCCAGCAGCACCACGGAGTAGGGCCGGCGGCGCACGGCTTCGGTGAGCACGCCGCCTGAGCCGTAGCCAACGTAGCCGGGCGGGGCGCCTTTGAGTTGGCTGACGGTGTGTGCTTCCTGGTATTCAGAAAGGTTGATACTGATCAGGTTGCGCTCGCCGCCATAGAGGGCGTCGGCCAGGGAGTAGGCGGTCTCGGTCTTGCCGACGCCGGTGGGGCCAACCAGCAGGAACACACCCACCGGCTTGGCCGGGTCGGTAAGGCCGGCGCGGTATGCCTGGATGCGCTGGGCGATGGTGGCCATCGCGCTGTTTTGCCCCATCACCCGCTGGCCCAGGCGTTGGCCGAGGGTGCGCACGGCGTAGGCTTCGTCGGCGAGCATCTTGCCGATGGGGATGCCGGTCCAGCCGGCGATCACTGCGGCGACGATGCGCGAGTCGACCTGTTCGGGCACCAGTGGGTCGTCTTCGCGGATGGCCTCCAGGCCGGCTTCCAGGCGGGTCAGCTCGGCGGCCAGGTGGTCGATGCGGCCATCCAGTTCGGCGTCCGGTTTGGCGGCGTCGGCGCTTTCGCACAGGGCCAGTAACTGGCGACGGGTCTGCAAGAGTTCGCGCACCGCTTCGCGCTCTTCGCCCCAGCGGCGTTGCAGTGCGCGGATGGTCACGAGGTTGGCGGCGGACTCTTGCTCCAGCGCGGTGATGCGGACGCTGTGCTCCAGGCCGGTGGCCTGCTCCCGACGCAGGCGCAGCAGCTCTTCGGCAACCGCCACTTCGCGGTGGCGCAGGCTCTCCAGGGGCGGCGGTACGTCGTGTTGGCCGAGGGCGACGCGGGCGCATGCGGTGTCCAGTACGCTGATGGCTTTATCCGGCAGTTGTCGGCCGGAGATGTAACGGTGGGAGAGTTTCACCGCGTCGAGGATGGCGGCATCCAGCACCTGCACGCCGTGGTGCTGTTCCAGTTTGCTGGCAACGCCACGGAGCATTTCCACGGCGGTGGTTTCGTCGGGCTCCTCCACCTGCACCAACTGGAAGCGCCGGGCCAGGGCTGGGTCCTTCTCGAAATACTTTTTGTATTCCAGCCAGGTGGTGGCGGCCAGGGTGCGCAGCTCGCCACGGGCCAGGGCTGGCTTGAGCAGGTTGGCCGCGTCGCTGCCGCCCTCGCTGCCACCGGCGCCGATCAGGGTATGGGCCTCGTCGATAAACAGAATGATCGGCTGTTCGCTGCTGCGCACCGCATCGATCACGCCCTTGAGGCGTTGCTCGAACTCGCCCTTGACCCCGGCGCCAGCCTGCAGCAAGCCGAGGTCGAGCACGCGCAGGATAACGTTCTGCAGTGGTGGCGGCACATCGCCGGCGGCGATACGCAGGGCCAGGCCTTCGACCACCGCAGTCTTGCCGACGCCCGGGGCGCCGACCAGAATCGGGTTGTTCTGCCGGCGGCGCAGGAGGATGTCGATGCTCTGGCGGATTTCGCTGTCGCGTCCGACGATGGGGTCGATGCGCCCGGCGCGAGCGTCGGCGGTGAGGTCCTGAGTGTATTGGTCGAGCACTGACTCCTGGGTGGCGGCCTTGCCTTTGTTGGCTGGCGTGGCACTGGCGACCTGTTCGCGAGAGCTTTGCGTCCAGTCCTGGAGATTTTCGCGCAGGGCATCCCGGGGAATGCGCAGCAGCGATGAGGCGCTGTTGAGCAGCAAGCTGCGGCGTTCGTCGCGCTCGAGCAGGGCCAGCAACAGCAATCCTGAGCGGATGCTGGCCTGCCCGGAGACACTGGCCTGGACCACGGCGTCTTCAAACAAGCCGATGGTTTGTGCAGACAGCGCCGGCGTACGGGTGTTACCGGCCTTGAACAGCTCCAGCGCCTGGTTGATCTCCGAGGCCACGGCGTCGCGCTCCAGGCCAAAACGTGGCAACAGAAAGGCCAGGTCGCCGCCTTCTATATCCAGCAGCTCCAGCAGCAGATGCTCAATCTCCACATAGTGATGGGTACGTTGCAGGCAGCGCTGAGCAGCACGCTCCAGGGCGCGGCGGCTTTCGGCGTTCAGCCGGCCGATCAGGCTGCTGAGTTCCATGCTCAGGCCACCTCGCTCTGCCGCAAGCGGGTGTCGATTTGTTGCAGTTGCTCACTGCGCAGGTGCAGGCCGCTGCTCCAGCGCAGCCGGGGTGGCGCGCTGCGGTCGAGGGTGAGTGGCGCGCCGGGGCGCACCAGCAGGCGTAATTCGCAGTCCAGGTCTGGGCCAAAGTAAAAGCCGGCAAGGCTGGCGAGTTCGGCGTGGGCGCTGCCGCTGGGCAAGAAATCTTCTGCCCGTGCGCTACTGAGTGGGCCGAGGATCAGGCGGATTCCGGCGTGCTCGTCCCACACGCGGATGCCGGCAATCGCACTGCGGCCCAGACTCAGGTTGCGGCCGTTGCGTTGCAGGCAGCTGCGGCTGGCGGCGGGAATGTCTCGCCAACTGCCGCAGTAGGCCTCGAAGCGGGTGCTCACAGAAAATTGCTGGCTGACCAGCGCGGCAAACCCGGCTAACGAGCGGCGGCTGCCAGCGAACAGAGCGGTGCGTGCGGTGACCGTGGCATCAGGTACGGCCAGGCGCTGTTGTAGCGCATCGGGCAGAAGACCGCAGAGCGCCAGCAGTTGTGCCTGCACAGGGGTGTCCTGCGGTGTGCGAAAACCCAAGGCCAAGCGATGCTTGCCGAGCACGCGGTAGAGCAGGCTGAGCAGGCGGTGTTGGAAAATATCGAGGAACTCGGCAGGCGCGTGGTCTTTCAGCCGGGCGCGCTGCGCCAGCCATTCCTGATAGGCATAGGGCAGCGGGCCGTCAGGACCGCCGAGACCGAATACCGGGGTGGTCAGCGTGATGGGCTGCCCCGGCTCTTGCATCAGGCTCTCCACCTGGCTGACGGCAAAACTGGCGGTCAGTGGCCCGCGTAAGCGCACCGCCTCCCCTTGCGGAGAGGCACTCTGGCCGAGGAGGGCGGCACTCGGCCGTTCCCGCTCCAGCAGCAACAACGCCTGCAGCAGCTCGAAAGCCTGTGGCGTATTGCGCAAACGTTCGCTCAGAGCGACAACGGCATGCCGGCTTGGGGTGACCACGTTTTTACTTCCTTGTCAGCGTCTAGCAGGACGGTTCGCACGAAGCGGTTGGTGGTGGCATAGACAGAAAAGAACTGCGCCAACACGGCAGAAAACAGCACCGGACTGGCACCGACAAAATGCTCTGGGTCCAAATTCACACGCACTTCCAGGCCATTGCGCCAGCCTCGCCAGGCGTCTGCCCCGACTTGCGCCATCACCCGCTCGCAGCGCAGTTGCTGGATGCCGGCAATCTGCCGTCGCGCACTGTTTTCGTCGCGCAGGTTGTGCAAACCGAGCAGTTCGCGCAGGGCTTCCAGCGCCTGGGGGCCTTCGACCAGGGACAGGTGATTGAGGGTCAGTTGCGAAACCAGGCGCCAGCGCGATTGCCCGGACAGGTGCGGCAGGCTCTGCGGCGTGGGTGGTGTCAGCAAGCTGGCCAGGGCAATAGGGCCGGGGCGCTCGAAACCAAGACGGGTGCCGGCCGGCAAGCGCTCGGCCAGATGCCGGTTGGTGCAGCGCAGGTCGGCGGTAAGGCTGTATTCGGGGGCGTCCTGTAACGGGTCTAAGCTGGTATCCACCAGGCTCAATAACAGGTCGGTGCCCAAGCGGTTGGGCGTCATGCCCTGGACCCGCCGTGTATGCCAGTAGAGATCCCGGCCTGCTTCCCCTTGGCCGTGGCTATGGCCGTAGTAGGCCGGCACCGGATGCACCCCGCTGGGGGATACGGCACGAACGCTACGGATGCTGTGGATCTCGACGCTGTTCTCCCGATGCGCATCGGCCACCAGGCGGTACTCGCTGCGGGTACCATCCGGGCGCAATGGCTCGGATGTGCGTGGGAACAGGTTGATGGCCGGCACGCAGCCCAGGCGCAGTTCGCTCGCTTGCAGGTGTAGGCGGCTGCGTGGCGCTCGATCGAAGGTGATAAGTACACGGCATTCAGTGCCATCGACGGGGGGCGTCAGGGGGATATCGAAGAAGGCGAATTTGTCCGGGAAGGCGAAGTATTCCGCCAGTAGACGTAGACCTGGGTGCTGGCCGTCTTCATCGGGTAGCAGTGTCTGGTCTTCGCCGAAGCCCACGATGCCCGGGGCACCGTGGCAAGCTTGCAGCGGCTGATCCGGCGCCCCGCAATGGATGCCCAAGGCATGTGCACCTAGCAGATCGTAGAGTGCAGCATTAGTCACGGGCGAAGCGGCAAGATGTACACGTAATTGGCTGATCGGTAACTGCGCCCAGTCGAACTCACCCAGGCACTGCAGATGCAGACTCAGGGCCGAGCGGGCCAATGGCTGCTGAGTGAGGGCGACTGCTTCATCACCGTCGAGTAGCGTGGCTTCGCTGATGTACAAGGGCCAGAGCATGGCTTCGGCGGTGGTGCGCAGGTGCACGCTGGCGCCTTCTGCGGTGGTGACAAACAGGGGCGTGTCACGGGGGATGCTAAAGCCTTCGGCCAGATTCCCCTGTGTCGGGTCAGGATCGAACTGGACGATGGAGCAGGAGGGCAGCGGGCGCAATGCCAGCGGGTAGAGCTGTTCCAGCAGAGCGTCGCTGAACTCCGCATAGTCGTCGTCCAGGCGCCGTTGCAGGCGCGCAGTCAGCAGGGAAAATCCTTCCAGTAGGCGCTCTACATGCGGGTCGGGGCATTCGCCTGGCGCCAGTTCCAGACGCCGGGCAACCTTGGGGTATCGGGTCGCGAAATTGCTGCCGGCATGGCGCAGCCAGGTCAGTTCGCGTTGATAGTAATCAAGCAGTTCGGCGTCAATCGAGTCGCTCATGGCGCACCTCGATACCTTCTGCCGCATTGTCGATAACGAATACGGCCGGCCAGTGTTGCTGGCCAGCGCGCAACATCCCGCCGAGGCGAATCAGCAGCCGCTGAGGCTGGCCGTGCGGCGTTTGTATATCCAGTTCGCTCAGTTGCAGACGTGGTTCGAAAACCTGTATGGCCAAGCGAATTTCCCGTAGCAGGGTACGGCGGTCTTCCTCGCGAAGTGACTGCAGGGCACTCCAGTCGGCAATGCCATAGTCAATCACGCTGAGCGCCGCGCCCTTTGCACGCGTGGCGCGGCGTGTATTGAGCAGGCGACCAAGCTCGCAGCGCACCGACTCGGCGAGTGCATCCTGATCGAGCGCGCGCAGGCTTTCCGTTTGACTGGACAGGCGCTCGAAAAGTGGTGGCTGCGGGCCGGCCTGGGACATGGGCAATCCTTACTTGACCAGTTTGTTGGCAGCGAGGTCCCAGGTCGAGGCGGCTGTGCCTTCCTTGGTGCCATCGTCCTTTTGCGCGGTGAGCTCCCATTTGATTTTGGTGAAGTTGAGCGACAGGGTTTCCACCGGCTTACCGCCGGCGCCACCGCTGACACTGACGTTGGACAGCACTACGTTGTCCAGAGTGTAAATAATGAAGGGCAGTAGCTTGCCATCGCCCTCGGCGGCGTTGCGGCCGATGGTGATCTTGGCCGTTGGAATGGGTTTGCCGGCACAGCAGTATTCATTGAGCGTTGGGGTTGAGGTGTCGACGAACTTAGTGACGGTGAACTCACCGATATGTGGCTTACCGGAGGTACGCTCCGAGTTGCTGACATCGTTGGTGACCTGCATGGCCACGTTGTGGCTGTAGGACATCAATTCGATCTTGTCGGTGTAACCCTCAAGCAGGCTGTCACCTTTGATGGTGTCGCCGAGGTCGAGAATGATCGCATCCATTGCTGCTAACTCCTGGATCAGGAAAAGGGGGGGCGAAGAGCCCGCAGTTAAAGCTGCGGGCTATGCAACTCAGGCGGCTACCGGTGGCGGCAGTTCGGCTACCAGGCGAATCGAGGCGGTCAGCTCTTCCAACTGGAAGTGCGGCCGCAGGAACACCGTCGCGCGATAAACCCCCGGCTTGCCGGCGACCTCGGAGACATCCACCCGTGCTTCACGCAAGGGGTATTGGGCCTTGATTTCCTGGGGGGCGTTGTCGTTGATCAGGACGTAGTCGGCAATCCAGTTGTTCAAGTAGGTCTGTACGTTGTCGCGGGTCATGAAGCTACCCACCTTGTCGCGCATGATGACCTTCAGGTAATGGGCAAACCGCGAGGCGGCCAGCACATAGGGCAGCATCGCCGAGATGCGTGCGTTGGCGTTGGCCTCATTGGTGTTGTACAGACGTGCCTTGTTGGTGGTCTGGCCGCCGAAGAAAACCGCCAGGTCAGAGTTCTTCTTGTGACACAGGGCGATGAACCCGAGATCGTTGAGCTCCTTCTCACGGCGATCGGTAATGGCCACTTCGGTGGGGCACTTCAGCGAGAGGTCGCCGGAGCTGGTACGGAAGGTATGCGCCGGTAGGCCGGCTACCGCGCCGCCGCCCTCGGTACCGCGGATCGCCGCACACCAGCCATATTTGGCGAAGGCTTCGGTGATGCGCTGTGCCAGTACCCAGGCGGCGTTCCCCCAAAGGTATTTGGAATGGTCAGTGCCATCGACGTCTTCCACATAGTTCATCCCCTCCACCGGTTTGGTGTCCGGGCCGTAGGGCAGGCGCAGAAGAAAATTCGGCAGCACCAGGGAGACGTAGCGTGAGTCTTCGCTCTCGCGGAAGCTGCGCCACTTGATCAGCTCCTGACTCTCGAACACTTTGGCCAGATCGCGTGGCACGGCCAGCTCAGTAAAGCTGTTCATGTCGAACAAGCGCGCACTGGCTGCAGCAATGAAGGGGGCGTGAGCGGCCGCGGCGACGTTGGAAAGCTTTTCCAGCAAGGCTACGTCCTGAGGATGGCGACCGAAGTTGTAGTCGCCTACCAGCAGGCTGAACGGGTGTCCGCCGAAGGTGCCGTATTCTTCTTCGTAGATCTTTTTGAACAACGCGCTTTGGTCGAATTCGACGGCTTTTTCCAGGTCGGTCTGCAGCTCTTTCTGGGTGACGTTGAGCAAGCGCAATTTCAGGCGGCTGCTGGTCTCGGTGTTTTGCACCAGTAAGTGCAAGCCGCGCCAGGAGGCTTCGAGTTTCTGCAGGTCGGGGTGGTGAAGGACTTCGTTGAGTTGCGCGCTGATCAGTTCGTCGATCTGACTAATACGGTCATTGATCATGGCCACCGTGTCCTTGTCGATGGCCATGCCTTCGTCGAGTACCTGAGTGGCGAATTCCGCGAGCATATCGCGGGCATAGCCCTGCTGGCTGTCGTCATGGGCCATACGGCCTTCGGCGATGATGCGGTCAAGCAAGGTCAGGGTTTGTGTGCTGCTTTCACTGGATGTGTCGGCTTTTGTTGCCATGGTGAGTTCTCCGGAAATTCGCGTATCGGTCAGGCCTGCGGTTCGCTCGTTTCGTCACTGTCGCTGCTTTCCGCAGACGCAGACTCCGTCGCGGGTGGGGTTTCCGGGCGAGCCGATTTGATTTCCTGTAGGCCCTCGGTATTGCTCACCACGTCCTTGAGCAGTTTGTCCAGGTCGTCATTGCCGTCCAGCTTGGTCAGCAGGTCGCGCAGGCGTTGGCGAGCCTCGAAGAGTCGGTGCAGCGGGGTGATCTGCTTGACGATATTGACTGGGTCAAAATCGTCGATGTCCTTGAACCTCAGCTCGACATTGAGCTTGCTGCCATCAGCGCTGATGGTGTTGTCCACCTGCAGGGCGGCGCGTGGCGCAATGGAGGCGAGAACCTGATTGAAGTTGTCTCGGTCGATGTCGGTGAAGCGCCGTTCGCCCAGTTTGGGCAGGGGCTGATCAGGCTTGCCGGAGAGGTCGGCAAGAATGCCAACGACCAACGGCAATTCCTTTTTTTCGATGGCGTTGCCGATTTCGACGTCGTAGGTGATCTGGACGCGGGGTGGACGGATGCGGTCCAGTTTGTGCTGCGTGCTTTCAGCCATGGTGGTTGAGCTCCGGGACAGTTCCTGGAGCGCAATGCAGCGGAGGGGCTCCGTGCTCGCACTCCCTTGCAAGATCACGAGTACGACAGGTAAGCCGAGCAGCAGGCCTGTCCTTGGCGATCCATTCAAGTCCGTCTACAACGAACTTTCCATAGACGCTAGAACAGGTCTATAAATTTGCAAATACAAATCTAAGGTGCGACTTTCATGAGGCAGGGACGTTTCATTTCTCGTTGGCTTTTTCTCGGTTCTATTGCGGCCGTGTTGCTGGTCGGTTGTTCGCTATTCGGCCCAAAGGTTCAGCTCGACAGCGTGACGCTGGATGTGGCTACCCGCGCCAATGACAACATGCCGATCGCCGTCGACTTTATCGCTGTCGAGGATCCAGAGCTGCTGAAGCTGCTCTCGGGGGTCAACGCCAGGCAGTGGTTCGCTGAGCGGGAGCAGTATCGGCGTGACTATCGGCAATTATTTACGGTGTGGAGTCTGGAACTGGTCCCGGGTCAGTTCATGGAAGTGTGGGATTTCCCACTGGCGGGCACCCCTGCGGCTGGACTTTTGGTCTTCGCCGGCTATAACAGTCCAGGTGCTCACCGTCTGCGTTTGGATGAGCAGGGCCGTATCTGGCTCAGGTTCGATAGCAGGGAAATGCGCTTGCTGAGCGATAGGGCGCCTTAGCTGAACCTCGTGCCAGGTGGCTCCATGCTCATGACAACAGTGGATGTCGAAGGGGAGTGGTATGAAGGTTTTGCCTGACGCGGTGTGTTGGCATGAAGGCATGCAGTTGTTGCCTCAGCATTTCCAACTGCAAGGGCTGCGTGCAGAAGTGCTGGCAGCGCATTTCGCTCAGGCGGGCAATCCCTGGTTTTGGGGGGTGAACCGCTGTGAGCTCGATCCGGCTGCGTTGAGTGCTGGTCTGGTACGCATCCAAGCCCTTGAGGCGATCTTGCCCGATGGCTTACCGGTTAGCCTGCTACCAGGCAGCGGGCTTTCTCTGGAGCTGGACGTTGGTCCGGCAACTGCCGAGTCGCCAAACGCCTGTGTGACGGTCTACCTCGCTGTCAATCCGCTGGGGCGCAGTGGCCAGGTATTGCCGTTATCCGGGCGTTTGACCTCGGTCATGGGGGATGCTGTGCCGGATTTGGCCAGTGGCGAACACCCCGAACCCGTGCTGGTTTGGCGCCCAAACCTACGCCTGGTGACAGATACGGGACGCGTTGATTCGGTTTGCTTGCCCCTGCTGCGCATTGCCAAGGAGGGTGGTGGCTTCGTCCGCCAACCCTATGTCGCCCCAAGTGCCCAGATACTTCCCGAATCAGTCATTGGCCGTGAGGTTGCCGGGCTCTGTGCCAGTGCCCGGGAAAAGTGCCTGTTTCTTGCCGGCCGCTTGCGGCAGGCTGAACAGGCTGGCAATCAAGACGATATGGTGGAAGTTCGGCGGCAATTGGCGGCGCTCTGGGCGCGATTGCCGGAGGTAGAAGCTGCGCTCAATAGCCGTGTGGCTACACCAGATCGCCTGCATGGCGCGCTCACGGGAATGGCTGGAGCCTGGTGTGCGTTGGACCCTGGCGCCGGGGTGCCGGCTTTTGCGCCCCTTGATTACCTCGAACTCAAACGCGGTTTCGACGAAGTCATCGACTGGTTGAACATGGTGCTGACGCGAGTGCGGGTTGGTTATCGCTGCCTGGCGTTCAACCCGGTGGAGCAGGGGTTCTGTATCCAACTGCCCGACTCCTCGGCCCGTCGCCAGCGCCTGGTGATCGGTTTACGCATGCCCGCCGGTACGGGTGAGCAGGCCGCGTTGTCCTGGCTCAGTCAGGCGATCATCGCGTCCCAGGCACACTTGGTCACGCTGGCCCGGCAGCGCATGAGCGGTTTGACCCAGCAGCCCATGAGTCGCTCCGAACAGGTGACATACAGCGTTGGCGAGGAAACGCACTTGTTCGTGATTCAAGCTGCGGGCGAGTGGTTCGATCCTGAGCAGCCTCTGCATATCGTGATGCCTGGGCAAACATCCCATGCAAGCCCTTGGCAGATTGTCTTGTTCGTTGCCAATACCCAGTGAGTTAAGCCTTACCCGCTAAGGACGTACAGGATGTCGGAAAGGACTACCGCCTTCTATCCCCCCGAGTTCGGTGATGCACCGCTTAGCCTCGCATTTCGCCAGGCCTGGCTGGAGTGGTGTGACGACTGGGACGCGCTGGAAGATATCGAAGGCAGCGATACGCAACTGGTTGAGCGCGCCGCTGAAGCGGCTACCCGCATAGTACGGCGGCTCTGGCGCAATGCTTTTGCCAGCGTGGGTGAGTCATCCACGCGTCAGGTCAAGGAAATGGTCTACAGCTTCGTTGCGTTGCTGGATGAACGTTTGCTCTTCGATGACTGGGCGGGGCGCCTGGCCTGGCAGGCTCGTCCCCTGGAGGCTCGCCTGTACGGCTCGCGCAATGCCGGGGAGCGGTTACCCAAGGCCATTCGTAGTTTGCTCAAGGCCCGTGCGCCGGCTTCTCGCGACCTAGCCAATGTCTACCTGCAGTGTTTGATGCTTGGCTTCTACGGTGCGTTGCGCGGTGAGCGTGGACAGGCCATCCATGAACGCTGGAGACAGGCGCTTTTTACCTTTGCCTGGCAGCGTGAGCCGGCTATGGCAGGGGTACTCACCAGCCTCGCGCGTCCGACCCGTGCCGAACCCCTGCGCCTGCCGTTGCGGCGCGCCTTACCTGATGGCGTGCGCCTTGGCCTGGCTATCTGCGGCCTGGTCTTGCTATTGAGTGCTGTTGGCCATTTGATGTGGCGTGATATCCAGGCTGAGTTAGCGCCGGTGTTGCACCTGACCGATACTCAGGACGGTGGGAGTCTGGCCGAATGAGCGGCTTGGCCATCATCCTGAGTGTGCTCGGCATTGTGTTGCTGCTATTGGCCCTAGGCGTGCTGTTCTGGTGGCTACGGACTCAGTCCGGGACGGCGATGCGCAGCTTTTACGCGGCTGTGCGCAAGATGGAACATGAGCAAGGTCTTGAGTCGCGCTACCAAACCCCCTGGTTGATGCTTGTGGGCGACCCCCGCGAAGGCAGCCAATTGTGCGCTGAGTGGCAACTCAACCCGGTCGGCCGCCCATCCTGGTTCGGCCGCTGGTGGGCGGATCAGGACGGTGCGCTATTAGTTGTGCCGCAGACTTTGTTTCTCCCTGAAGAAGGAAGTACGGCAGCGACCTTTGTCTGGCGGCGACTGCTCGGCATGTTGATACGGCTGCGCGGTCAGCGTCCGCTGGATGGCGTTATCTGGGTCATCCCGCTATCTCGCCTGGAAGATGATGCACAGGGCATGGCAGATGCCATCGTGCTGCGTCGTCGTTTTACTGAGCTGTTGCAGCACTTGGGCTTGAGCCTGCCGGTGCATGTTCTGATTACCGGCCTGGAGGACTTGCCGGGTATTCAGGAACTGCTGGCCGCGCTACCCGAAACTGGCCGCGACCAGGCGCTTGGCTGGTCCTCACCTTATGGGTTGGACGCCGGATGGCAGGGCTACTGGCTCGATGATGCAGTGGATCAGGTCGCTCAGGCGCTGCAAGTGGCAATCATGGAGGTCGGCGCGGTCAAGGGCGAGCTGGCCGAAGAGCTCTATCGATTGCCTGATCGCGTGCATGGCCTCAAAGGCAACATTCGGGCTTTGTTGGAACCGGTCTTTCAAGGCAACGCACAGGGCGAGGCGCCAGTACTGCGCGGCCTTTATTTCAGTGCGGAGCAGGTAAGCGCTAAAGATTCGCAAGCGTGGGCCCTATCTCCCCAGGATTCATCACCTGGACACGGCATCTTCTCCCGCCACCTCTGGCGCCAGCGGTTTCTGGTCGAGCAGGGCTTGGCCAAGGCTGTACCGCGTATTCTGCGGCTGCGCCAACGTTGGCAGAAGCTAATGGCCGGGATGGCACTGGCGATAGGTACCTTGTGGTTGGTAGCAATGCTATGGGTGTGGCAAGAAGGCCAGCGCGATGCCCGAGAGCTGACCCGTCTATTGCAGGTCACCCACAGCGGCCATGCGCAATTCACTAACCCCGAACGTAGTCAGGAGCAGGCAAGGCGCAACCTGCAGGGTTTCTGGAGTCTGTTGGCGCAAGCGCCGCGCTGGCACTTCTCGTCGCTGGTTTATCCCACTTCTTGGTTGTCCTCGCTCGATGGGCAGATGGATTACCTGCTGCGCACCACTGCCCGCAACGAGGCCATGCGTCCATTGCTGCAGATGCAACGCGCGGAGTTAGACACACTGTTGGCTATCCGGAGCAGCAGCCGGCGGGCAGACGTCGAAGGCGAGCAGCCCAATGAGTGGCCAAACTACGTAAAAGCCCACAGCATCGCCTTGGGCGTGAGCAGTTTGGAGCAACAGAACCATTTGTTAGCAGAGGCGCTGAACGGTGACAAAGGTGTACTGGAGCCCTTGGCGCAACTGGGCAACAGCGCGCTTGGTTTGGGACTGGATACCGCGAGTCTGGCGCATCGCAGCTACTACGACAGCGCCCTGCGCGGTTTAGCGGTCCCGGGTCTGCAGGCGCTTGATCTTGAGGCTTATCGCGAACCCCTTAGCGAACAGTTTCAGACCCTGATGAAACTCTGGCTGACGCAGTATTTTCTAGCTGGGAACTTCGTTCGTCCTGCGGGCTATCTCAAGGTGCACCTGGCTAATCTGAAGAATGAACAGGGCAGCTCCCTGAAGGAACTGGAGGAAATCAACAGCCTGGTGGGCAACCTTGAGGATCTCATCGTGCTGACTAACGCGGCCTGGAGCCACAGTTCCGGCGAAGAGCTGGTTCCCGGCTACCGCAACATGATGGATAACGTGCGCCAGAGCAGTCTACTTGGGCCGACTGTCGAGGCTTCGCTCAATAGCGAGGCGCTGAATCTACGCAAAAGATTCCACAGCCAATGGATCGAGAGTGTCGGTAGTCGCGATAACCTCCTGCAGCGTCAGGCAGGTGGTAGTCTGACCCTGCAGGAGCATGTCAGTGACCTGGATAGAAATATCAAGGGGCTGTTGCAACGCGATTTTGTCGTGGTGGCGCTGCGTAATGAGGGTGCCGCGCTTAGTCCGCAGGGGCTGGGCAATGTCGATGAACTAGCGTTGGTCCAGGCGCTCAATTATCAGCAGAGTTACCGCGACTTCGTCACCCAGGAGCTGGCGCAGATACCACCAGACTATCGCGGCGGTATGCTCAAGGCCGCTGGGCAAGCCGTAGTGCTGGCAATCTGGTCCGGTCTCTCGTCTGCCACTGAACGGCGTAATGCTGCAGCCGGACGTAACTTCGACGTCTCTGCCACGCAGGCGCGGCAGGTGATGCAGGCGTTACACGAACTCAATCGAGCCGATTTGGCCGGAGCCTTGCAAATGCAACTGACCCGTCGCGCAGTGACGGACGTCAACGCAGCGCTTGCTACCATTGATGCCCTGCCGGTATTTGGTCAGCGGTTTGATATTGCTCAATGGGATGGTGGACCCAATCTTGGTTTGCAGCTGTTTCGCGCCAGTGATGTACAGGATTTGAAAACTTCGCTGGCACAACAGTATGAGGTGATCGCCAGCAGCAGCGAGGAAGTTGCTCCGGCACTCGACTGGCTGCGTGCTCAGACCGACTTGCCGCTGGTGGTGCAGGACAAGTTGATTCGGCTTAGTTCTATTGCCGAGGAAATGCTCAAGTACAAAGCGCAGAACCCTACCAGTACCCCGGCCCTGTTTGAGCAATTGATCAGCCGTGACTTTGTTGAAATGGATCTGAGTACCTGCCGCCAGGTTCTGTCCACTGCAAACGTGCCCAATGGGGCAGGAGACCTCGCACTGCGGGGTCGCAATCTGCGCGAGCAGGCCGAGTTTCGCTGCAATCAATTGCTGACCCAGGGCGCTGCGGCGGCCTGGAACGATCTAGCGGATTACTTCAATCAGTACCTGGCTAATCGCTTTCCTTTCGCCTACAGCCTGGAGGCAACAGATGCCGACCCTGCGCGGGTTCAATACTTCCTCGAATTGATCGATAGCCGTCTGGCGCAAGCCGAACAGGGCCTGAAGTGGGCTACGCCCGGTGATCAGCCTGCAGCGGAGGATTTTCTAACCCGATTGAAACAGGCGCGTAACTGGCTGGGGCCGTTATTCGTGCGCGATGAGTCGGGCATCCTCGGTGTAGAGCTGGATGTGCGCTGGCGTACTGATCGTGAAGACGAGCGCGGCGCGGATCAGGTCATCGCCTGGTCCTTGCATGCAGCGGATCGGCAGATCGCTCACCCCGGCGAGGCCGGACAGCGTTTGCACTGGAATGTCGGTGACCCGCTGCAGGTCATGCTGCGCTGGGCGCGCGATAGCGAGCAGCGGCCGAGCATCGATCCTTTGCAGCCAAGTATGGCCGTGTCCGAACTTGAGGCCGGCTGGGAATACCGCGGCCCCTGGGCACTCATGAGGTTGCTGCGTTCTCATATAGTCATGCAGCGACAGCCGAGCATGGACTACACCGAGTTTCCGTTGACCCTGCAGGTGCCCGTGCGCGGCTCCTGGGATGGCAGCCCCGAGGCACGCATGTTTATGCGCCTGTCGTTGCTGAGTCAGGGCAGCAAACTGCCATTGTCGATTCCGCCACTGCCGGTGATGGCGCCGCGCTCACCGTTTACGTCTTCTCATTCGGCCTCTCTGGTAGGCACTGAGGTGATGCAGTGAGCCAGTATCAGACAACCCGGGCGATCACCGATTACCTTACTGAAATTCCCGGCGAACAGCCCTGTGGTCCTAGCCTGCGTTACGAGCCGGTCTGGGACCGTTTACGTGAACTGCGTCGTGAAGACGACTCTAGCCTGCCGACAGGGGTTTGGCAGGCCGACCCTAAACGAGGTGATTGGGTAGCGCTTGAGCAACTGGCTGGTGAGTTACTGCGTGAACGCAGCAAGGACCTGATGCTGGCCGCCTGGCTGGGTGAGGCCTGGCTGCGCCTCGATGGCCTGCACGGTATTGGCTCTGCATTGGCGCTGTTCACCGAACTATGCGAACGCTACCCGGATGACTTGCACCCCCAGCCTGAGGACGGCGACCGCAGCTGGCGAGTATCTCCGCTTGAGTGGGTGTCGCGGCGCTACAGCGAAATGCTGCTGACCCATACGCCGCTATTTGCCAGCGAACCGGCCGAGCTTTGCTCCTTAACCCTGCATGCCTGGCGGCAGTTGCAGCAGCGTCAGGTACCGGCCAGCGACAGCAAAGCGGACAAGGCTGTGACAGAAGCCGCCCGTACGGAGCTGCGCAGGCTGAATGAAGCCATCAGGCATTTGCCGATAAGCCACTTTATCGAGCGCTGTGAGCTCCTGGATTTCAGCCTGATGATGCTGGATCGGCTGATCACCTGGAGTGATGACTGGCTAGGTGAGTTGGCCCCCAGCTTGGGCCTGTTACGCCAAACCCTTGAAACCATTCGCGCGCTGATGCAGGAGCACATTCCCATGCAAGCCCAGACCCCGGCGCCCGCAGCTCCCCAGGATGGCCCTGGCGACGAAGAGACTGACGCAGAGCGGAGTGTGCCCGTCATCGTTGGCGGCACACCCTCCAGTCGCGAAGACGCCTATCGGCAACTCGCACTGATCGCCGACTACCTGGTGCGTACCGAGCCGCACAGCCCAGTCCCCTACGTTATTCGTCGCGCGGTGGAGTGGGGTAACCAGCCACTCAGCGATCTGCTGGATGAATTGATCAGCCCAGATGCCGAATCAAGGCGGCTATGGAAATTGCTGGGTGTGCTGAAGTAGGGCTAGAAGGCTTAACTGTGATGAATCTGGAGTGGCAATTGAGCCCTTGCATCCTGATTTTGACTCAGGTGCCGCACCAGGTATTCGGCATCCCGCGCAATTCCGGAAAAACGCCCCGAGCCCCAGGTGTGCAACCAGGGTAGGCCTAGGAAGTAGAGCCCCGCCTGGGCGGTGATGCCGCGCTTGTGTACGGGATGGCCGCGGCCGTTGAAGACACTCGCATCGACATAGGCGAAGTCGGGGGCAAAGCCGATGCACCAGATAATGGTGCTGATGCCGGCCGCTGCCAGGTCGAGTTGCTTGCGCTCCTGCTCGGGTTGCCAGACCGGCTGATAGACCTTACCGGGTGGTGCATCGATGGCGTTTTCCGCAATGTAGTGGTCGATGCTGGCGTTGATCCGGTTGTACACCGCGTCGGCCGCATCGAGTTTGGCCGCCAGGTCGGGCTGGAAGCGCAGCACGCCATCATCCAGGCCAGTCAGCAGGCCGAACAGCTCCATGCCTTCGCGGGCAAACTGGCGCAGGTCGATGTCGCGCCCGCCATCTCGGCCCGTGACGTAATGGTTGGTGTTGTCGCGCACGCCTTCGCGCAGTGGGTGTTGGTCGACGCCGATGTCGTAATAGCCCATGTCAGCCAACCAGTCGACCACCTCCCGGCCACGGTGGAAGCGTGCGCAGCGCGGCGCATCGCCGACCGCTAGGTAAACCTTGCGCCCGGCCAGGTGCAGGTCTTCAGCGATCTGCGCCCCGGACTGTCCGGAACCGACCACCAGTACGTTGCCAGCCGGTAACTGCTGTGGGTTGCGGTACTGCTCGGAGTGGATCTGGGCGATGTTCGCGGGCAGCCGCTCAGCCAGGCGCGGGATGATCGGCGTGTGGTAACCACCGGAGGCGATGATCACCTGGTCGGCGCTGAATTCGCCGGCCGATGTCTGTACGGCATAACCGCCCTGGGGCCGTGGGCTGACGCGTTGCACGCTAACGCCGGTGCGCGCAGGTGCCTTCACCGCATCGATGAAACCGTCGAGGTAGGCGATGATTTCGTCACGCTTCATAAACCCGTGCGGGTCGTTCCCGGCATAGGGATAGCCAGGCAGGGCGCATTGCCAGTTCGGCGTGACCAGGCTGAAGGCATCCCAGCGCTGGGTACGCCAGGCGTGGGTGAGGTCGTGTTTTTCCAGCAACACGTGCTCGATGCCCATTTGCTGCAGGTAGTAGCTGGCTGACAACCCGGCCTGGCCGCCGCCGACGATGATGACGCTGTGATGTTCAGGATGGATGGATTTGAGCGAAGTCATGAAAGGCCTCTTAGTGGCGAAGACTGGTCGGGCTGTGCAGGTATCTCCGGTACAGCGGTTGTTACGGCCTCAGAATGAGCTCCAGCCACTGGTTAGCCGGCCTGAATGAACGGTTTCCATGTCTAGGATCTGCACCTGGCTGTCGCCTTGATAGCGACTGGCGTGGTACTTGAGCGAGGTGAGGGTGTCCATCGCCGAGCTGCAGTAGAAGCCCTTCACCTCTTTGACCCGTTCGGAGGCGGCGTTCAGGGCGCCGTCCAAACGCTGAAGAAAGTCTTCCAGCGCATAGGGCGTGCCGCTGTGCAGGTACTCGAAGATGATCGTGGAAGGTGAATAGCCAGGGCTTTCCTGGCCATCGGGCCAGCGCACCTTAAAGTTGACGGCGGGCATGTCAGTGTTCCTCTTGGGTCGAGATGGGGGCGTGGCAGAAACCGGTAAACGGCTGGGCGTCGAGGTTCCAGAATTCGGCCTGCGCGGCGCCAAGACTGACGTTCAGTCGGGCGCTGTCGGTGATTTGGCCAATGCGCTCGCAGCGCAATCCCTGGAAGGCGAAGGCGGTTTGCACATCCACCCAGTCGGCTTCGGCCAACGTCAGCAAAAAACCGTAGCTGGGGAAGGCTTGTAGCCAGCGCAGCAAGTCGCTATCGGCCGGGCGGGGCAGCACATCGAGGTTAAGCTCGGCGCCGCAATTGTTCGGTTCCAGAAGCATCAACAGGGTGCCGAGCAGTCCGGCGTTGCTGATGTCTTTGGCTGCCAGTAACAGGCCGGCCTCGGCCAGGCGCGGGATGACTTCAAGCTTTTCCCGCAGGCGTTCGCCGGGCTGGTTCTCGAAGGCTTTCCAATAGGGCGCATCGGCATGCCAGCGGCCGTCCAGGTCAACGGCCATGGCCAACACCTGGCCCGGCGCCACATGCAGGGTCGACAGCAGGCGCTTGGCGATGCCGGTGATTGCGACCGCCAGATTCGCCGTATTGCCGGGTGCCTGGCTGGTGTGACCACCCGCGAGAATCAGGCCATAGGCGTCGCAGGCAGCACGGATACCGGCCAGCACCTGGTCGGCGGCGTCTGCATCGTGGTGCCAGTAAGCGTTGACCACTGCGCAAGCGCGCCCACCCATGGCGGTGATGTCGCTAACATTGGCCATTACCGCAGACCAGCCGGCGAACCAGGGCGCGGTCTCGACGAAGGCCGGCAACATGCCTTCGATGGCCAGTAATTGATAGCGATCGCCAACGCGGATGGCGGCGGTGTCATCGCCGGGCAAGGCATAGCGCGCATCGCGTTCGCTGACAAAGCGTTGTTGCGCGTGGGCCTGACTCGATGGCTGCCGGGCAGGGCGCTGTATATCCTGCTTGGCGCGCATGGCCGGTGTGTTACGCAGCAGTTCGAGGAGTTCGTCCAACATGGATGGCGCGCTAATGCGCAGTGCACTAGCCATGACGTCGTGCCTTCAGCGGCATCAGCGAAACCTGCCGCGGCAAGAACGGGTAGCAACTCAACTGCGCTTGCATCAGGGCGTGGGGCCGACCGAGCAGCTCGATATGTTCCAGGGTTTGCCAATGCAGGCTGTGGAAGTAGCCTTCGTTGGCCTGTTGCACAGTGGCGAGAAAGCGCTGACAGCCGAGTTCAATGGCCTGCGACACCGCTTCATTGACCAGCGCCGTGCCTATCAGCCCATGACGCCGATAGGCGCGTGCCACACACAGCCTGCCGCCATACCAGAGGCCGGGCTCTGGCTCATAGATGCGCACCGCGCCCACCACCTTGTCGGCCATGCCGCAGTTGTAGGCGACGGCCACGATGGGCAGGGCCTGGAAGTCATGGCTGTCTTTATCCTGGGAAAGCAGTTGCTGCTCATTGGAGAACACTGCGCGGCGCAGGGCGAAATAATCGCGCTTTTCCCATGACTCGCTGGCCGGCTTGACCAGCAGGTCGTCAGCCAGGAAGTCGCGGAAGGTGTCGTCGCTCAGGGCGAAGGCATGCTCGGCCATGGTCGTGCTCCTGTCACTCGTGGTTCTTCAGGGCCGAGCAGGCGCCGCACTTGGCGCAGCCGGCGTTGATCTTGTCCGAGTGCAGCCCGTGACGGCGTAGGCTGGCGCCGATACGTGGATAGAGGCGCTGCATAAAGGCGCTGTCGGGCTTCGGGTGCTGGGCCAGCGGCGTACCGTCGATAGGCACAAAGGGCACGACAAAGGGATACACACCGAGCGCCGCGAGGCGCTCGCTCATGGCGGCGATGGCGTCCTCACTGTCGCCCAGCCCGGCGAGGATGTAGGTGCTGACCTGGCCATGGCCGAACACCTTGAGGGCGGCCTCGAAGGCGCTGAAGTAGCGCGATAGCGGCACCTCGGCCTTGCCCGGCATGATCCGCGCGCGCACCGCATCGGTGACCGCTTCCAAGTGCATACCGAGGGACACCACGCCGCTGTCCTTGAGGCGCTGGAACCAGGCATCGTCATCCGGCGGTTCGCATTGCGCCTGGATCGGTAGGTCAACGGCCGCGCTGACCGCCGCAGCCGAGTCGCAGAGAATCGCCGCGCCGCGGTCTGGTGTCTGCGGCGTGCCGGTGGTCATGACCATGTGTTTGACGCCATCGAGCTCGACCGCTGCCTTGGCCACTTCGGCAAGCTGTTCGGGGCGTTTGCGCGCAATCGTTTTGCCGCTGGCCAAAGACTGACCAATGGCGCAGAACTGGCAGGCGCTCGCGGCATCGTTCATGCGGATGCAGTGTTGCAGGATGGTGGTGGCGAGCACGTCCTTGCTGTGCAGCGTGGCGATCTTCCAGTAAGGCGTGCCGTCGGTGGTACTGAGGCCGTAGAAATTCGGCACGCCCGGCACGGCAACCTGACCAACCTGCTGGCCATCAAGGTAGATCAGCGCTGACTCGCCGTTGGCCGACGGCCGCGCCAGATAGGGCGAGTCCAGCGAAGCCTGATTGAGCAGGGGCACCATGGCGGTGTGCGCGCCGAGGGTCAGCGCTTTGTGATCCGACGGGCCAGCACCGCCCTTGCGCGCCAGCCCAGTGCCGCCTTCCTGCCAGCGCACGCCATGGCATTGCAGCTCGGCGAGCAGATCGATAACCGGCAGTTGTAGCGCGTGGATGCGTTCAGGCGCGTGCATGATCGAGCTCCTCGACAGCTGGCGCAGGCTGGCTAACAGCGCGTTGGTGGACATGGGCAGTAGGCGTGCGGTCGATCAGCAAGCTGAGCAACTCCGGGCGGCTGTAATGGCCGACCGAATCCATCATGCGTTTGCGCTTGTCGATCAGCGCCAGGTCGAGGTCGGCGATCACCGTGCCTTCACCGCTGCGCAATGGTTCGCCGAGTAACTTGCCTTCCGGCGAGACGATGGCGCTGAAGCAACCCCCGGAGATCGGCCCGAGCGCGCAGCCGGTGTCGGCCATGATGCGTTGCTGCTGTTCGGGTTCCAGCCAGCCTGTGGCGTTGACCACGAAGCAGCCCGACTCCAGGGCATGGTGGCGGATGGTGACTTCCATCTGTTCGGCGAAGATCTCGCCCACCAGCGAACCGGGAAACATCGCCGCGTGGATCTGCTCGCCATCGGCCATCAGCGCATAGCGCGCCAGCGGGTTGTAGTGCTCCCAGCACGCCAGCGAGCCAATGCGCCCGACGGCACTGTCGACGGCGCGTAAGCCTGAACCGTCGCCTTGGCCCCAGACCATGCGCTCGTGGTAGGTCGGAGTGATCTTGCGGCGGTGCTGGAGCAAGCTGCCGTCGGCATCGAACAGCAGTTGCGCGTTGTAAATCGTGCCGCCGTCGCGCTCGTTGATGCCGAGGCTGACGACCATCCCGGTTTCCCGGCAAGCCTCGGCGATAGCGGCAGTGGTAGTCGAGGGTACGGTGACCGATTGGTCTAACAAGCGCAGGTGTTCCTTGCCCATCTGGAACGGCGGCTGGACGAAGGAAAAATAGGGGTAGTAGGGCACCACGGTTTCTGGAAAGACGGCGAACTGCACACCTTCGCGGCCAAGCTGGCGAATCGTGCGCACGATCTTCTCGACGGTGCCCTCGCGGCTGTAAAGCACTGGCGACAACTGCACAGCGGCGGCGCGGATGGTGGGCATGATCGGCTCCTGGTCAATCGAATCGGCGAATGGGTGTCGAAGCGGGCCAGGTCGGCCCGCTCCCGTGCGGCGCGCCTGTTAAGCGGTCCAGGTGTCGATGATCATTGCGCCTTCACGGCGCATGAGCAGGCGCAGGTCCATGACATCCAACGGGTTGATGGGGCGAATGCCTTCGATCAGGGCTTTTTCGGTTTGCCCGTAAAGCGCTTGCAGGGCGAAACGGCAGGCATAGACTTCGCCGCCTTCTTCCATAAATGCCTTGAGCTGGTTGTTAACGGCCAGGTGACCGGGGAAGGCTTCCGCACCGAGGGTGGGGAAGCCACGTTGCACGCCCAGTTGCACGCCCGGCCCGTAGAGCAGCACCTTGGTCTCGAAGCCTTTGCGCAGCAGACGTTTGGCCTGCAGCATGTTGACCAGGCCGATGGAGCCCTCGAAGGCGATGGTGTGAAAGGTGATCAGCACCTTCTCGCCGGGCTCGGCTTTGACGTCTTCGAAGACTTTTTCTTCGTAGTTGACCAGGAAGTCGCCGTCCTTGTAGTGATTGATATCGACGCTAGGCATGGTGCTTCTCCTCTCATGGGCTTTGCAGGACAGCAGCGGAAGCTGCGGTTGCAGGTGCTAGAGCGAAGGGCGTGCCAGCTTTTTTATTGAATTAGTTTCCCCATTTATATCAATGGATTAGCCATCTGATCCGGTGTTTATCGGCGGATCTGAACCTTTGCGATCATCACGCAATCTCGTATAACTACGAGAAGTCGTAGGGCTTATCACGAGGTCTCGTAACGCCATGAGCAGCCAGGAACCCGATTACCTCGCCGGCTGGGCCGACATGGCCTATGCCTCGCGGCACATGGTGTTCGAGCACTGCGGCGAGGCTATTCTGCAGTTCGACCCCATGGCCAACCGTGTGGTCGACCTCAATATCGCCGCCTGCAAACTGTTCGGCTACCCGCGCCAGGAGATGCTCGCGCTTACGGTGACGCGTCTGTTCGGTCACCAACTGGCGGACCTGATCGTGTTCTCCCAGGCGGTACTCGAAGAAGGCCAGGGCTGGACGGACGAGCTCAGTGGTGCATGCAAGGGCGGTGAGCGCATCCAGCTGGAAATCTCCGCCACCAGCCTCAAGCTCAAGGGCGTGCAATACCTGATCCTGGTCCTGCGCGAGCGTAGCGCCCAGCGTTATCTGCTCGACCAGGCCAGCACCGAGCGCACCATGCGCGGCGGTCTGATCGAGTGGCGCAATATCCTCAACCTGTTCCAGGAAACCGAGCGCGACACCCAATTGCTGCTCAGCGCGGTGGGCGACGGCATCTACAGCATCGACAGCGAAGGCCTGGCCACCTACGTCAACCCGGCAGCCGCGCGCATGCTGGGTTGGGAGGCTGGCGAGATGCTCGGCAAGAACATCCACCGCATCCATCACCACAGCCATGCCGACGGTAGTCACTATCCGGTGGAGGAGTGCCCGATTTACAAGGCGGTTCACGACGGCCTGATTCACGAGGGGCGCCAGGAGGTGTTCTGGCGCCGCGACGGCAGCATGTTCCCGGTGGAGTTCACCAGCACACCGGTGATCGCCGAAGGGCGGATTGTCGGCTCGGTGGTGGTGTTTCGCGATATCACCGAGCGGCTCAGCACCCAGCAGCGCCTGCACAGCGCCCTGGAAGAGCTGCAAGAGCTCAAGCAACGCCTGGAGCAGCAGAACGCCTACCTGCAGGAAGAAATCCAGATCCAGCACAGCTACCGCGAGATCGTCGGCCAGAGCGAGCCTATTCTGAAGATCATCAAACAGATCGATGTGGTCGGCCCGACCGATGCCAGCGTGTTGATCCATGGTGAGTCCGGCACCGGCAAAGAGCTGATCGCCCGGGCCATCCACCAGGCCAGCAAACGCAAGGATCAGCCGCTGATCCGGGTGAACTGCGCAGCCATCCCAGCCGAATTGTTCGAAAGCGAGTTTTTCGGCCATGTGCGCGGCGCTTTTACCGGCGCGCTACGCGACCGGGTCGGGCGCTTCGAGTTGGCCGACGGCGGCACGCTATTTCTCGACGAGATCGGCGAAATCCCCCTGGAGTTGCAAAGCAAGCTGCTGCGCGTGCTGCAAGAAGGGCAGTTCGAGCGCGTAGGTGAGGAACGCACGCGGCGCGTCGATGTGCGCATCATCGCCGCGACCAACCGCGATCTGCGCGCGGAGGCTGAGGCCAAGCGCTTTCGCGAAGACCTGTACTTTCGCCTCAACGTGTTTCCCATCCATTCACCGGCGTTGCGCGAGCGCGCCATGGACATCGCGCAACTGGCCACACACTTTTTGCAGCAGGTCGGGCAACGTCTGAATATGCCGGGGCGGCGCTTGCGCAAAACGGATATCGAACGGCTGCAGCGCTATGACTGGCCGGGCAATATCCGCGAATTGCAGAACGTGATCGAGCGCGCCTTGATCACCAGCCAGGGCCCCGATCTACATATTGACTTGCCGGACGGCCGACCCGTGCCGGCAGCGGCGACTGAGATACCGGCTGCGCACAGTACCGCGCGCATATTGACCGAAGTGCAGATGCGCCAGCTGGAAGTCGACAACCTGCGTGCTGCGCTCAAGGCCGCGGACGGGCGGCTGTTCGGCAAGAACGGCGCCGCCGCGTTGCTGGGTATCAAACCGACCACCCTGGCATCGCGCCTTAAGCGCTTAAACCTGCCCACCATAGATTGAGGGTCACTTGAGGGCTGTCATTCGCCTCAAGCTGAGCGGCCTGGCGGCAATCAGGCTGAACCGTATGTTGATGCGCGCATCCAAGCAGGATCATCACTGAGGAGTTGCCGTGAAGCGCATCCTGACCACTAGCGCTATTGATCCCCTGCCAGCACAGGACGCGGCCTCAATTTTTGGTACTCCCAAGGAGCGCCTGGATTTCTATCGGCGCGAAATTCACCACGAGAGCAGCTTGCTATCCAACCGGACCAACGCCTACCTGTCGGCGCAGTCCTTTCTGGTGATTGCCTATGCATCCTCGATGGCCAATCTCAACGACAGTTGGGGTGGGTTGTTCACCTTGGTGGTGCCGGCGTTGCTGGCGTTGCTGGGGGTGGTCAGTTCGCTGCATGCCTGGCCGGGTATCAAGGCGTCGTCGGATATCATCGATCACTGGCAACTCAAGCAGATGAATCTGCTGCACAGCGACCCGGCCATGGGGCTTATCTACGATGAGTCGCCGCTGTTCAGCGAAACCGAGACGCGCCGCGAGCGCTACCGCAAATCGCTGTCGTTCTCGCTGCGCAGCCCTTGGCTGTTCAGTGCATTCTGGGGGTTGCTCGGTGCCTTTTCGCTCTGGTTGCAATTGGCCACAAGCAAGCTTTGACGCAGCCTTGCGGCAAAGCGGCATCGACCCCTGAGGTCAATCGCGAAACACCACCTGCACCAAGTGATAGCCGAACTGGCTCTTGATCGGGCCGTGTATTTCGCGCACGGCCTTCTTGAAAATCACCTGGTCGATGACGCGAACCATCTGCCCAGGGCGCACTTCGCCCAGGTCGCCGCCTTTCTTGCCAGATGGGCAGGTGGAGTGCTTGCGCGCCAGCACATCGAAGGCTTCGCCGGCCGCAATACGCTTCTTCAGGGCGGCTGCTTCTGCCTCGGTCTTGACCAGAATGTGGCGCGCCATTGCCTTTGCCATGAACGGCTCCTCGGAATTGGGCCCTACAGTGTGCCAGTATTGGCTCGCCATTATCATGGCGCCATATTTTTGAATGGCGTGCTGTGCGCGTCGATTTGAATATGGCCTAAGGTAATTATCTCTCCCCTCCGACGAAAAGATGCCCACCATGGAACTCGCGCCGCTGCTGAAAATTCTCGCCACCCAGGACGGCTCCGACCTGTACTTGTCGACCGGCGCGCCGCCGTGCGCCAAGTTCAATGGCGTGCTCAAGGCGCTGAGTGCCGAGCCATTGAAGGCCGGGGAGGTGGCCGCTGTAGCCGAATCGGTCATGGATAGTGCTCAGCGCGAAGAGTTCGAGCGCGAGCTGGAAATGAACCTGGCGATTTCCCTGGCCGGAGTTGGGCGTTTCCGCATCAATATCTTCAAGCAGCGTAACGAGGTGTCCATCGTGGCGCGCAATATCAAGCTGGAGATTCCGCGCTTCGAAGACCTCAAACTACCCGAGGTACTGCTGCGCACGGTGATGGAGAAGCGTGGTCTGGTGCTGTTCGTCGGCGGTACCGGCTCAGGCAAGTCGACCTCGCTGGCGGCGCTGATCGACTACCGCAACCGCAACAGCGGCGGTCACATCATCACTATCGAAGACCCGGTGGAGTACGTGCACCGGCACAAGAAATCGATCATCAACCAGCGCGAGGTGGGGGTGGATACACGCAGCTTCCATGCCGCGCTGAAGAACACCCTGCGCCAGGCGCCTGACGTGATCCTGATCGGCGAAATTCGCGACCGCGAAACGATGGAACACGCTCTAGCGTTTGCCGATACCGGGCACCTGGCGATTTCCACCCTGCATGCCAATAACGCCAACCAGGCGCTGGACCGCATTATCAATTTTTTCCCGGAGGACCGCCGCCCGCAGTTGCTCAACGACCTGGGCAACAACCTCAAGGCATTTGTTTCCCAACGCTTGGTCAAGACCCTCGATGGCAAGCGCCGCGCTGCCGTCGAGGTGCTGCTGGGCACGCCAACGGTGCGTGATCTGATCAAGCGCAGCGAGCTGTCGGAGATCAAGGAGATCATGGAGAAGTCGCGCAATCTGGGAATGCAAACGTTCGATCAGGCGCTGATCGATCTGGTCAACGAAGGGGCTATCGATGAGGACGAAGCGGTCAAGAATGCCGACTCGGCGAACAACGTACGCCTCAAACTCAAATTGCAGCGCGATAATCCTGTCACGCCGCCGCCGGTCAGCGCGTCTGCTGCACCCCAGCCTGCAGCTAAACCTGCGGACTGGGGGCAGGAGCTGAAACTGGAGGCGATCGAGGAAGAGCAACCGCCTGAAGACCCAGGGCGCAGCGGTATCTGACGGGAGCCGATGCAAGGTTACAGGTGTTCAGCGAGAGGGCAGGTAAGCCTCTCTCATGCGCTGGGCGGTGCCCTCGGCCAGCAAGGACTCGACCGCTTCGCGCAGTCGCTTCACCAGTGCCGGGTCGCAGTCCAGCGAGCACGCCAGGTAGAGCGGGGTGCTGGCCAGTGGTGCGCTCATCTGCAAAACAGGCGCATCGGGTGCCAGTTGGCCATACAAACCCTCGGGCACGCCGGTGAACCAGGCGTCGACACGCCCTAGCTCCAGCATGCGCATGGGCTTGTCACCCAGTGTCAGCGAAATG
Source organism: Gammaproteobacteria bacterium (assembly GCA_018826895.1). Classification (GTDB taxonomy): domain Bacteria; phylum Pseudomonadota; class Gammaproteobacteria; order Pseudomonadales; family Pseudomonadaceae; genus Aquipseudomonas. The sequence continues at coordinate 1,487 of JAHJYA010000122.1, read as the reverse complement.
ATTTGCTCAGGGCGGAAACCTTCGTTTTTGAGAATTTCCAGCTGTGCCGTGCCTAAGCCGACAGCGATACGTTGATAGCGCTGGCGGGCCTCGGCGAAATCACGCACCGGGGTGTCGAGGCTGAAGAAGGCGCGCTCCAAGGGCATGATAGGAACGATCCAGGTGTACAGCGATTCCCGCTCGGGTGTTCGCGACAGCGGAATGATGAGCAGGTCGCGCCCCTCACTGACCTGCTTTTGCGCACGTGCCCAGGGTGCGACCTGAAGCACGACTGGATGATTGGCTCGGGCGATCGCCGCCAGGGTCACATCACCCACCATGCCATAACCCTGATGAAAGTTGAGGAAGGTCAGGGGGGGCGCATCGGGCATAAACAGCTCGAGTGTGCGCGCGGCAAACACCATGGGGCTGAGCAGCACAAGCATGAGCAGTACGAGCCGAATCGAACGCACGGCCAGGCTCCAAAGAATTAGGCCCTGAGTATAGCTACGCTACGCAACCGTGCCGCTCAAGCGCTTCGTGCCCGTGCCACCCGCGAACCACTGGGTTTGTTCAGTACGTTGCAAATGCGCTGGCCCGCGGCGATCAGCCGGTCCATATCGATGCCGGTTGCAATGCCTAATCCCTGGAGCAGATACAGCACGTCCTCAGTCGCGACATTGCCTGTAGCGCCTTTGGCGTAAGGGCAGCCGCCGAGGCCCGCAACCGAGCTGTCGAATACGCTGATACCTTCCAAAAGGCTTGCGTAGATATTCGCCAAAGCCTGGCCATAGGTGTCGTGGAAGTGTCCGGCCAGCTTGTCTCTGGGGATATCGCGGCCAACCACTTCGAGTAGGTGGCGGGTGCTGCCTGCAGTGCCGGTGCCGATGGTGTCACCCAGGGAAACTTCATAGCAGCCCATGGCGAATAACTCACGGGCGACCAGGGCGACCTGCTCGGGCGGCACGCTACCGTCATACGGGCAGCCCAGCACACAGGAGACATACCCGCGTACACGGATGCCATGCTGCTGGGCGGCGTCCATTACCGGGACAAAGCGTTCCAGGCTTTCGCTGATCGAGCAGTTGATATTCTTCTGCGAGAACGCCTCGCTGGCGGCGGCAAACACGGCGACTTCTCTGACGCCGGCCTCTAGGGCAGCCTCAAAGCCCTTCAGGTTGGGGGCTAGAGCCGCGTAGGTAATACCTGGCAGTTGCTGGATCTGCACAAACACTTCGGCGCTGCCGGCCATCTGCGGCACCCACTTGGGCGAGACAAAACTGCCCACTTCGATATAGCCCAGGCCTGCGGCCGACAGGTCATCGACCAGGCGCACCTTGTCGGCCACGCTGATGGGCTGCTTCTCGTTCTGCAAACCATCGCGCGGGCCGACTTCGACCAGGCGGACGTGTTTGGGTAGGTTCATCGTTGCCTCGTTGTTGATCACGATAGGTGTCGCACTAACTACCTGTGGGAGGGGCTTTAGCCGCGAGATTTTTAGAGAGTCG
>JAHJYA010000121.1 GCA_018826895.1 Gammaproteobacteria bacterium | reverse complement strand
GCTAAATGAGCCATCGAGAAACGCAGCATCGCGCTAAAACGGGCCCGGCCCTGCGGGTTGCGCGCAAAATCTCGCCATACGGTGTTGGAGGACTTGGCAAGGGAACAACGTGGACGGCGAGTCCATTACCTGCGTCCTCCGCCTAGCCTGGCGAGATTTTTCGCAGCAACGCGGCTCGCGACGAAACGTCAACAGACCCTAACATCATCTCGGCGATACCGCCCAGGCGCGCGATCACTTCCGGGGCAAACAACCCGTGGGCCGGCAAACCGTGAGCACTGATCATCGCCACCTCGTCGGGGCTCAGCCAGAGAATCTTCGGCACCAATCCATGCCAGATAAACACCAACGCCAGCGCCAGGCGCGCAATCCAGGCAATCTGCGCTAGTTGATCAGTCATGCAAAAAGCGCTCGTCGTGGTCGGCGGTCGGCAGCAAACACTGCGCATGACGACCGAATAGCCGATAACGGTTCAGCGCGATGCGGTCGTAGCACCAGTCGCGCAGTGGCCTGGGGATAAAGCGCAGCAAGGCCAGCATGCGCCAGGGCCCAGGCAGTTGCGCGAGAATGCGCAGCAGCGCATCAGAACGCACCAGCAGCTGACTGTCGTCGATCAATGCCATCGTATCGAAGCGCTCGGTGGGCAACCCTGCCCAGGCCAACAGCGCCTGCCCCTGGGGCGACTGAACCGACGCGAGGCGGAAATGACGGCGATTATCGTGATGGATCAAGAACCGCGCCCAGCCATTGCACAGCTTGCAAACGCCGTCGAACAGCACCACGGACTCGCCCGCGCGCAGGCCTGGTGGCAGATGTTGCTCGGTCATGTCTGGTTCCCTGCCTGCTGACTGACATAGCGGTAATGGCCGATCACCCGGTAGACGAAGAGGATGTCCTCCTCTTGAGTACCCCGACCGATATTGTGCAGCACCAGCGGCACGCCCGAGGCGCTACGCCGGTCGCTAAGAATGCCGATATGGGTCAGGCCGCCGCCCAGATCCCAGGCGACAATATCGCCAGCACGATAAGCGCCCGCCTCCCGGGTAATGGGCAGCGCCCAGCCTTGGCGTGTAAACCAAATCATCAGGTTAGGCACACGGCGGTGGTCGATATTGGTGTCGGGGCGGCTTAGCCCCCAGTTCTTCGGGTAGGCGGCGAAATTGCCGCGGATGTCGCGGTGTACCGCCTCCTGCAGATCCAGCCCCTGCTGGCGCAGGGCGCGGATCACCACATCGGTGCACACCCCGGTTGCCAGTGGCACGTCGCCAGCGGGATAGGCCAGGCGGCGATAGGCCGGATCGTAGCCGAGGGTTACGCCCACCTGCTCTCGCGCCGCCAGCACCAGCTTGTCCGGCTCGATGGCCTGCGCGGCAAACGCCAGCAAGCCACCGAGCAACACCCAGATCATCCGCATCGCGACCTCCTATCGGCTCAGGGGATACAGCAGCTCTTCCTTATAGCCGGTCCACACCCGCACTGCACCGGGGAAGGCGTCGTCCAGCACCAGGTCGCCGCTGTCCACCAGCAATGGCCGCCCCTCCAGGGTGCCCAGCTTGCGCTTGGTGGCCACCACCCGCAGACGCTCCAGGCCGATAGAGCGCAGTACACGCGGGCTGATCTGCTGATTACCACGGCCGATGATATGGCCCTGGCCGCCAATAGCCGTGACCAGCAGGTAACTCGGCGTGCCCTCGACCAGGGCGAACAGCTCGGTCTCACTGACGTCACGGGCAATCACCTGGCCATCCTCGACCACATCCACGCCCAGCAGCGTAGTCTCCAGACCCAGGTTCTGCGCCAGGCCATGCAGAGTCGAGCCAGGGCCGAACACGTAGCGCACACCCGGCTGCCAGTCCGCCTCCAGCCAGGCAGCGAGATCGGCCAGTACCAGTTCTTCGGACTCCACACCCCCTTGCTTGACCTGCTGCAGGTAGCCGCCTTCTTGCGGCACCGTCAGCTCACCGAACCAGCGCGAGGCGACCCGGCCGTCGCGCAGGGCCGCTTCATCCAGGTCGCGCACCTCACCGCTGGCCAGGCGCACCAGCCCACCCTCGACCAGCCGCCGGGTAAGCTCGCCAGCGGCACGCGGGCTGATGGCGTAGACCCCCGACTGGATCTTCACCCCCGCCGGAATGCCCAGAACCGGCTGGCCCTCGCGCACCGCTTCGGCCACATCGCGGGCAGTGCCGTCACCGCCCGCGAACAGCAGCAACGCCACCCCGGCCTCCTGCAAACGCTGCACCGCCAGGCGCGTATCGCTGGCGTGGCTGACCGCACCTGCAGAGATGCCCAGCACCTCATGGGCAAAGCCCATTTCAGTCAGCAACTCCGCGCCCATGGCACCGGCGAATGTGCGGAACAGCAAACGCTTACGCAGTGGCAGTAAGACCTCCAGCGCCGTACGCGTACGCTCCGCCGCACGTGGCTCGACACCCGCTGCCAGCGCCGCCTCGGCCATACCGTCACTGCCCTTGAAACCGGCAGGGCCACCCAGACCAGCCAGCGGGTTGACGATCAAGCCAATGTGAAACAACGGCATAAGCACCTCATTCGAAATCATCAGCCGTTCTTTTCAAGTCCCGGCATTTTTTGGCACAGTGACAAACTAATGCCCACCAATACGCAGCCACCAGGCGGCCTATACGGGCATACGACATAGCAAAAAACGTCCCCCGCAGAGGATTAGCCCATGACCCCGTCCACTCCACCCACTGATAACTGGACCTCGCCCCTGCCCCCGGATGCACCACTGGGCGGCGCGATCATCGACGAGCAGGGCCGCGAAATCCCTATTACTGAAGACATGGTGCAGCGCGCCTGCAGTGAACTGGAGCAGGACGCGCCTGCAGCCGACTGACAGACCCTCACTCAGCAATAGTGCACCGCGCGCCAAGCGCTTCAACCACGGCTTGCAGCGTTGACGACTGCCCAGTGAGTGCCACGCTCAGCCCGTCAGTCTCGCGGCGCATCGGGTAGTGCTTGCGCAAACGGTCGAACGCCGCACGCCGCTGCGCGTCACCCCCAACTAGGCTGCGACGAAAATCCGCATCGTCGCGCCGCGGGTCATACACCGCGCGGCACAGGGTGCTCAGCGCCCAGGCCGGATCAGCGTCACAGCTGAGACCAATCTCGCCGAGCCAGGGCGCAGGCAGCTCCGGCAACACCGGCGCCGGCTCGCCCAGCACTTCACAATAAGCCTGCAGAATCTGCAGGGTGCCGCGCAGCTTGCCGTCCAGGCTGTAGCCGGCAATATGCGGGGTCGCCAAACGGCAGCGCGCGGCCAACTCAGGATCGGCCAGTGGCTCGCCCTCCCAGACATCCAGCACCGCACGCAGGTCGCTGCGCGCTTGCAGGGCGGCGCAGAGTGCCGGGTTATCGACTACCGCACCGCGGCTGGCATTGATCAACCAGGCGCCTGACCGCAGCCTCGCCAGTTGTTCGGCACCCAGCAGATGCCAGGTCGGCCAAGCGCCTTCACGGGTAAGTGGGGTGTGCAGGCTGATCACATCGCAGCTCGCCAGAATTTCCTCCAGCGCGACAAACTCCCCACCCTCAGCCGCCTGACGCGGCGGATCACAGACCTTGACCGTCCAGCCCAGGCCGCGCAAAACCTTGGCCAGGCGGCTGCCGACTTGCCCGGCGCCGACAATCCCGTAAGTCCGTTCAGCCAGGTCAAGTCCTTCGTCTTCGGCCAAGACCAGCAAGCTGCCCAGCACATAGTCGACCACACCGCGGGCATTGCAACCCGGCGCACTGGCCCAGGCGATACCGGCCTGCTCCAGGTAGGCCAGATCCAGATGGTCCGTGCCGATGGTGCAGGTACCGACAAAGCGCACCTGGCTGCCTTCGAGTAGCGCCCGGTCAACCTGGGTCACCGAGCGCACCAGCAACACCTCGGCATCGCCCAGAGCAGCGCGGTCGATGGTACGACCGGGGTGCCGGCTGATACGGCCGAAGCGCGCGAAGCAGGCCTCGAGCAGGGGAATATTTTCGTCGGCGACAATGTGCATGGCAGGCTCCGTAATCCGGGCGATGATTCTAGGGTCTGTTCCCGTTTCGTCGCTAGCCGCGTTGCCGCGAAAAATCTCGCCAGGCTAGGCGGCGTTCCGCTAGGCGGAGGACGCAGGGAATGGACTCGCCGTCCACGTTGTTCCCTTGCCAAGTCCTCCAACAACGCATGGCGAGATTTTGCGCACAACCCATAGGGCCGGGCCCGTTTTAGCGCGATGCTGCGTTTCTCGATGGCTCATTTAGCCCACTAAACCTCGCATCTCGTGCCTTG
>JAHJYA010000120.1 GCA_018826895.1 Gammaproteobacteria bacterium | reverse complement strand
CGGAATCGAAGCGATACCTTGGCCCTGTCCCCATCACTAAGGAAACGTACCAGGTTGCGTAGTTTTACCTGGTAATCCCCTTCCTCCGTCCCTGGACGAAACTTGATTTCTTTAACCTGGATCTGCTTCTGATTTTTCTTGGCAGCAGCAATCTGCTTCTTCTTCTCGAAGATCGATTTGCCGTAGTCCATCAGCTTGCAAACAGGAGGTACTGCATCGGCAGAAATCTCTACCAGATCCAGCTTGGCCTCTTCGGCCTTAAGAAGCGCGTCTTCAATTGACACAATCCCGAGCTGCTCACCCTCTGCGCCAATTAACCGAACCTCGCGCGCCGAGATATTCTCATTGATCGGGGCTTTCGGTGCAGCTCGCTTATCTTGTCTCATTTCACGCTTAATAATCTTTACTCCAAATCTTGGCGACCACGCCGGGAAACCGCCTGCGCGAGGAATTCAGCGAATTGAGCGACGGGCATTGAGCCCAGATCAGCACCTTCACGGGTACGCACGGCGACAGTTTGCATCTCTACTTCCCGATCGCCGATCACCAGCAGATAGGGAACCTTGAGCAGAGTGTGCTCACGGATTTTAAAGCCAATTTTTTCGTTTCTCAAGTCAGACTTGGCACGAAACCCGCTCTGATTGAGGATTTTTTCCACTTCCAGCGCGAAATCAGCCTGTTTGTCGGTGATATCCATCACCACAGCCTGCGTCGGCGCCAGCCAGGCCGGGAACGCACCTTCGTAGTGCTCGATCAGAATTCCGATGAAGCGCTCGAAGGAGCCGAGAATCGCGCGGTGCAACATCACCGGATGCTTACGGCTGTTGTCCTCGCTGACGTATTCAGCGCCCAGACGTACCGGCAGATTGAAATCGAGCTGCAGGGTACCACATTGCCAGACGCGACCCAGGCAATCCTTCAGGGAAAACTCGATCTTCGGCCCGTAGAAAGCGCCCTCGCCCGGCTGCAGGTCATACGGCAGACCGGCGCTGTCGAGCGCAGCGGCCAACGCCGCTTCAGCACGGTCCCACAACTCATCGGAACCCACACGTTTTTCCGGGCGGGTAGACAGCTTGAGCTGAATGTCACTGAAGCCAAAGTCGGCGTACACCGCCAGGGTCAGCTTGATGAAATCAGCGGACTCGCTCTGCATCTGCTCTTCGGTACAGAAGATATGCGCATCGTCCTGGGTGAAACCGCGTACCCGCATGATGCCGTGCAACGCACCGGAGGGCTCGTTACGGTGACAGGCGCCGAACTCGGCCAGACGCATCGGCAGTTCGCGGTAGCTCTTCAGGCCCTGATTGAACACCTGCACATGGCAAGGGCAGTTCATCGGCTTGATCGCGTAATCGCGGCTTTCCGATTCGGTGGTGAACATATTCTCGGCGTAGTTGGCCCAGTGCCCGGACTTCTCCCAAAGCGAACGATCCACTACCTGCGGCGTCTTGATCTCCAGGTAACCGTGCTCGCGCTGCACCCCACGCATGTACTGCTCCAGCACCTGGTACAGGGTCCAGCCGTTGGGATGCCAGAACACCATGCCTGGCGCTTCTTCCTGGGTGTGGAACAGGTTCAGGCGCTTGCCAATCTTGCGATGGTCACGCTTCTCGGCTTCTTCGATGCGCTGGATATAGGCCGCCAGCTGCTTCTTGTCAGCCCAGGCAGTGCCATAGACCCGCTGCAGCTGCTCGTTCTTCGCATCGCCGCGCCAGTAGGCGCCGGACAGCTTGGTCAGCTTGAACGCCTTGAGGAAGCGCGTATTCGGCACGTGCGGACCGCGGCACATGTCGACGTATTCTTCGTGGTAGTACAGACCCATGGCCTGCTCATCCGGCATGTCTTCAACCAGACGCAACTTGTACGCCTCGCCACGCGCGGCGAACACCTCAATGACTTCGGCCCGCGGCGTCATCTTCTTGATGACGTCATAGTCCTTCTCGATCAACTCCTGCATGCGCTTTTCGATGGCCGCTACATCGTCAAGGGTGAAGGGTCGCTCGGACGCGATGTCGTAGTAGAAACCTTCATCGATAACCGGACCGATGACCATCTTGGCCGTGGGGAACAGCTGCTTGACCGCATGACCGATCAGGTGCGCGCAGGAATGGCGGATGATTTCCAGGCCTTCCTGATCCTTGGGGGTGATGATCTGCAGGGTGGCATCCGCCTCGATCAGGTCACAGGCGTCGACCAGTTGACCATTGACCTTGCCCGCTACAGTGGCCTTGGCCAGCCCGGCGCCGATGGACTGAGCCACCTCGAGCACGGACACGGGTTTATCGAACGAACGCTGACTGCCGTCGGGAAGAGTAATGATGGGCATGGCGCCTCCTCTCCTAGTGGTGACCTCTACCAAAGGCCACATGGGTTGGGATGAGCCAGTAAGCGATTCGGCGG
>JAHJYA010000119.1 GCA_018826895.1 Gammaproteobacteria bacterium | reverse complement strand
GGATGCCTGTAAACCTGAAGTGATTGTCATGCAGAACAGGATCGCCGCGTAGTACGTTGTGGACAAAGCGGCTAAAACTTACACAACTCGTCCAAAGCACCCTGCCCGTCGGGCGGCTGCGGATTAACTCAATAGACACGGCTAAGCATGTAGTACCGACAGTGGAGAACTGGCGGACGGGGGTTCAAATCCCCCCGGCTCCACCATTTTAGCTTTATAAATCAGGCACTTAGCGCATAGCTACAGTGCCTTTTTTGTACCTTTTGGGGCCGTTATGGCTGGATAATGCCAGCTTTATGACAGTCTGCCTGCCCGCGAAGCCCATCCTCGGCTGTCGCCTTCACCTCAACAACCGACAAACATTTTCCGTCGCTTTTCCGGTTTGAAAACGCGCTACAGCGGTCTGTCAGGGGTGTTAAATCTGTGTCGGCTTCCCCGCTGAGCCAGCTACCAGGGTTGTGACTTACTCCTCCGCGAAGTAATCACTGTCGAGCTGCTTCACCTCATACACCTGCTTAACGCTCACCCCCAGGTTGTTCTCAACCATCAGGCGCGCCAGCTCGACGCCGTCGATCAGCACCACTTTGATATCCAGCCCTTGCGCTGCAGTACGGGCACCATCGGAAAAGTCTGAAGTCGTGATAAACACGCCTTTGCGCGCTCGCTGTCGGGTCAGTGCGCCGATGAATTTATCGATCTCTGGGCGATGCACCGTGTTGGTCCAGCGCTTGGCTTGTAGGTAGATCACGTCGAGGCCGAGCTTGTCTTCTTTGATGATGCCGTCGATGCCATCATCATTGGTCGCCTGGGTCGCTTTGCCGGCCTCCTTGCGCGAGCCGCCGTAGCCCATGGCGATCATCAGATCGACCACCAACTGCTCAAAGAAGCTCGGCGTGGCCGCCCGTACCTGCGCCAGCAGTTCATCAGCCAGCGACTGCACCAGCGCCTGATGCGCTTCGGCCAACTGCTCGTCGGGTGTGGTTTCGGCAATATCAACGCTAAGCGCGGCGGGTGTGTCTGCTGCTTGCGGCTTGGCGGTATGAAAGTCCGCGAACTCGGGGAACTGCTTTAACCAACTCACGGTGATGCGCTCGGGACCACTGGCCAACGCGTCCAGGCCACGCGCAGTGATCTGCACCATGCCCTTGGCGGGAATGCACAACAGCCCGGCCTTATTCAGGTAGGTGCGAGCCCAGCCCACGCGGTTGTTGATCACCGTTTGATGGCCGGAGGGCAGGCGCTCCTTGCGCTCGTCCTCGCTCAACTGAAACTGGTCGGCCACCCGCTCGCGCAACTCATTGAGCGGCAGCGGCACACCGTTCTGCACGGTGGCCAGCACAGGCCGCATTACGCTTTGAAAATCCGGAATTGCCATCGTTACTCCCTAACTTGTTGGCCGCTTAGAGGCCACGCGAGTCGCTCTGATCGAGCCCCGCCACCGTCTTCAGCATCTTCAAAATCACCAGCGCAAACGCCCGGCTCTTGGTCTCGTTATCCAACACTTCCAGCGACAGCTTCTCGTGATCGGTCATAGCATCGAGCACGGTGTCCAGCACGCGCTTGGGGAACAGGCCGTGCATCACTTGGTCAACCGAGTGGTTGTTCACCTGGGCCATCACATCTTCCTGGCGGCTGATGCGCTGGGCGATGCCAGTGAGGAACTGCAGTTGGTCGTCATCGCTCACTTCGGCACCGAAGATGTCGTTCAGCGCCTCGATGATTTCCGACAGGCGCTTCTTCTCCGGGTCATGCGGCTTACCGCTGCCCACATCGCTACCCGGCTTTAGCTGGTATTCGCCTTCCTCCTCACTCAACCGCAGCTGGTGCTCGGCGCGCTTGCTCAGGCGGTAGTGGCTCAGCTGCAGTTCGCCAACGTCCACGTCGTCTTGTTGCAGGCGATCCACGCGCAGCAGCGGGTGAAGGTGCTTGGCGTACACGCAGAGCTGCTCCAGCTCGCGGTCCTCATATGGCACGATCTGCGAGAGGAACTCGTACAGGCGCACAAAGCTCTGCAGGTTCTTGCGGAACAGGTCGAGCTGGTCCACCTGCTCGCCGCCCTCTTTCAACGCGTGCTCGGCCTTTTTCAGGCCGGCGCTGTCGCCGTTCGCCTCAGCGGTGCGCTTGTAATCCAGCGCATGCTGGCGCGACTCCAGCGAGAAGGCATAGCGCTTGGCGAAGCGCTCTTTGGCGGGCGTGCAGTAGTAGCTGAGCTTGCTAGCCGCCGCCTTGGGGTCGAAGAAGGCCATCGCGAACGCCTCGACCTCCTGCCAGTGATAGATGCCCTCGGCGTCCAGCTTCTTCTGCAGGTCATAGATGATCTGCGGGTCGGTCACGTCGGTCAGTTCGGCCTTGGTGTAGTACGGCAGGAAGGCGTCGAGGATGTCCTGCGGCTCGTTGAAGAAGTCGAGGATAAAGGTTTGCTTGCTGTCGCCGAAGGTACGGTTCAGCCGCGACAGGGTCTGCACGCAGTCCACGCCTTGCAGCTTTTTGTCCACGTACATCGCACACAGCTTGGGCTGATCAAAGCCGGTCTGGTACTTGTTGGCGGCGATCATCACGTTGAAATCCTGGGTGTCGAACGCCTGCGCCAGGTCGCGGCCATTCAGGCCGGCGTTAAGCAGGCTGCTGCTTTCCGTCACCTCTTCGGGGATCACCTCATCCGGCAATATGCTGCCGGAGAACGCCACCAGCGGGTGCACGTCGCGGTAACCCATCTGCTGCACGTAGGACTTTACTGCCAGCTGGTAACGCACTGCCTCCTGACGGCTGCTGGCGACGACCATAGCCTTGGCCTGGCCACCCAACAGACCACGGATATTGGCGCGAAAGTGCTCGACGATGATCTCGACTTTTTTGTCGATGTTGTACGGATGCAGCCGCACCCAGCGGGCCAGCTTGATGCGCGCCTTCTTGCTGTCCACCTCGTCGTCTTCGCCATCCGGGTGGGCGATCTTCCAGGCGGTGCTGTAGGTGGTGTAGTTGCGCAGTACGTCGAGGATAAAACCCTCCTCAATGGCCTGGCGCATTGAGTACAGGTGAAACGCCTCCGGCTTGTTGCTTGAACTGGCCGGCAGTGTCGGGTCGGCCGGACGACCGAACAGTTCCAGGGTCTTGGCCTTGGGCGTGGCGGTAAAGGCGTAGTAGCTGATGCGCTCATTCGGTTGCCGCGCCTGCACGGCGGCGTCGAGCAGCTCTTCGGCACTGACTTCTTCAGCATCCAACGCATCGCTGCCAAGTATCTGTTTCAGCTTGCTGGCCGATGAGCCGGTTTGTGAGGAGTGCGCCTCGTCGGCGATCACCGCATAGCGCCCGCTGGCCAGCTTGGGGTACTTGTCCAGGGCATCGAACAGCGCCGGAAAAGTCTGGATGGTGACGATGATGATGCGCGTCTGCTCGGCCAACGCCTCGGCCAACTGCTCGGATTTGCTCTGGCTGCTGGTTTCACGGTTGATCTGCTTGACCACGCCCTGGGCATGCTCGAACTGGTAAATGGTGTCCTGCAGCTGCTTATCCAACACGGTGCGGTCGGTAATCACGATCACCGAGTTGAACAGGCGTTGGCCGTCAGCGTCGTACAGCGAGGCCAGTTGATGGGCCGTCCAGGCGATGGAGTTGGACTTGCCCGAGCCGGCGCTGTGCTGGATCAAATAGCGCTTGCCCGGCCCTTCGGCGCGGGTGGTGTTGATCAGCTGGTTGACCACTTCCCACTGGTGATAACGCGGGAAGATCATCGCCTCCTTGGTCACCGGCGTGCCGTCGAAGCCTTCGCTGGTTTTTTTGTCCAGGTGCAAAAAGCGCCCCAGCACCTTGAGCCAGGCATCCGGCTGCATCAGGCGTTGCCACAGGTAGCTGGTGGCGTACTGGCTGTCGTCCTCGGGCATTGGGTTGCCCGCGCCGCCTTCCGCGCTGCCGAGGTTGAACGGCAGGAAGAAGGTGTCTTTACCCGCCAGCTTGGTGGTCATCGCCACTTCGTTCTGGCCCACGGCAAAGTGCACCAGCGCGCCACGCTTGAAGGTCAGCAGCGGCTCGGGTTTGCGCGTGTGTGGGTCTTTGACCGGACGGTCTTGGCGGTATTGGCGCTTGGCGTTTTCCACCGACTGCTTGAACTCGCTTTTCAGCTCCAGCGTGGCGGTGGGGATGCCGTTGACGAACAGCACCAGATCCAGCCGTGGGTTGTAGCTCTGCCCGCCGTTGGCACCGTCACGCGCATGGGGCGAGTAGGACACCTCCGGCACCACGCGCAGGCGGTTGCACTGGTAGCGCTTGAGGGTGTCCGGGTTCATGCCGTGGTCGGGCTGGAAGCTGCACAGCTCCACCTTCACCGCCGGCAGCTTAAAGCCATGGCGCAGCACATCGAGGGTGCCGCTCTGCTCCAGCTCGCGCACCAGCTTTTGCACCAGCACATCATCCGGGTTGTTCGGGTTGGCCTTGGCGAACTTGTCCCAACGCTCCGGCCAGGCGTCTTTGAAGTAGCCCAGTACATCCTCGGTATACAGCGCGGTAAGGCGGTCGTAGCCGCTGGCGGTGCCGACTAGCCAGCCCTGGGCGGCCAGGGCGTCGATAATGTCGAGTTGAAATTGCGCTTCCTTGCTGTCCGCCATTACACGGCCTCTTGTGCTAATTCAGGGGTTGGCGCGCTGGCCGGTGGCTGCCAGCCGCGTACGTCGATTTTGCCGGTGACGGCGGCGGAGATTAGGGCGGAGCGGCGTTCTTGGAGAAGATCTACTGCCGAAGTTGCCTGACTCACTAGCTTGTTAAAATTGGAATCATAACTTTTAACAAAAGCGACTACAGGATGTTGAGCATCTAACGGTGGCAATACCAAAGGCAAGTCACCAAGGATGACCATGTTCAACCCTTCCATTGTCGAGCCTTGCGACTCCTCCCTCAGCCTACTTTGATATCGCAAACTCATAAGCAATATCTTTACAAATTCCGGAACGACCTTACTTGATGCAAATTTATAACGGACAAGCCTGGGATTAATTACTCCAACCTCAACCCCTACAGGTACTACAGACACCCTCCCGACTGTGCCCATTACGGAGACAAGTACATCTCCGGGACACACAACATAACGCTGCATCTCACTGAATTTTTCCTCGGAGATGTAATAGTCACCTATAGAGAAGTCATCCGATATGACTTGCTGCTGGCCGTAAACTCTATAGCCAGAGTCGGTATACATGGCTTTGGTTAGCGAAGCGCCGTAAGGCCCAGCAACCTTCTCCTCGACGAGAAATTTCAGGGGAGACACCGCCCAATGTGCCGGCACCTCGCCTAGCCACTCCACGCCAGAGTCTTTCATCGGCACCGTGGGGTCGAGGCCTTTGGTGACGGCGTGAGAGATCACGGCCTGGCGCTTTTCCTTGAGCAGTTCGATCAGTCGCTGCTGCTCTGTGATCAGCGCGTCGATGCGGGCGGTTTCGTGGTCGAGGAAGCGACTTATAGCGCACTGTTCCAAATAAGAGGGAAAGGTAAAATTAAAAGCATTTAACTCCGACAAATTAAGTACACGTTGCGCAGTACCTCTGCACACCAAATCAATGAAGTGGGTAAACTCACAAGATTGGAAAATCCAGCACAAATATCGGGGCAGGGTATTACTATCGAGCTGAATGCGAGCAATTGCACGAGACAAGTTCACCCCTGCGAGCTTTGGGCCAACCTCAAATGCTTTCCCTATCGTACCAACCAGCGAAAGTACGACGTCGCCTTTCTTGATAATCGTGCGTGAATACTGCGCAGAGAGTGATGCACTTATTGTCACGAGACCTGAAGTGTCAATGAACTCATGCTCCATGTCTGTAATACGCAACATTGGAACGCCATCAGGATCAAAGTCGGGCACTAGAACCCCATAGCATGGCGGCTCTCGAAAAAAATAACCCAATTTAGAAACAGTCCAGTCAGAGGGAACTTCTTCGAGCCACTCTAAGCCCGAGTCCTTGTACTCTAGATACGCTGGAAAACTACTCGGACTTTCTCTGCCCTCGCCCTGCGGGCCAACGGCTGCGCCGTTATTCAAATTTGCTCCCGACAAATTTGTCATGCCGACAGCCCCTCAATCATCTGCTTGATCCGGTCGGTGCAGGCTTTTAGGTCGCGGTCGATCTCGGCCAGCGGGCGCGGTGGCTGGAACACGTAGAAGTGACGGTTAAAGGGAATCTCGAAGCCGACAATGCCGACTTCGCCGTCCTGGGTGTCGGTCTTACTTTCGTCGATCCAGGCATCCGGCACATGGGGGATGACTTCGCGCTGGAAGTAGTCGTACACCGACTCGCCCAGCGGCACGTTCTCGTTATCGCGCAGGCCAGCATCGGCTTCTGGCTGGCCCTTGGTCATGCAAATGTCCGCTTCAGGGTCGCGCTCGCTCAGGGCGCTCATCAGAGCTTTCAGTTCCGGCGTACTCAGGCTGACGCTGTGCGCGGTGAGGGCTTTTTTCAGCAGCTTGCTGAACTGCTCGCGGTTGCGGTGCAGTTGGCTGGCGTCCATGGACTGCAGAGCCGTTATCAGTTGCTGCTGGGCGGCGCTGTCGAGTTTCTGCAGGGCTTTTTCTTCCAGCACTTTGCCGATGCGTTCGGCGCTGGTTTGGAAGTTCAGCCGCAGCGGGCGCTCGACGGTGATGCGGCGGTAGCCGAAAGCGTCGATGGGGAAGATTTTGCTCTGCGCGGTTTGCTCGAAGCTGCCATACAGGCGTACCAGCTCGCTGATTTGATCTTCGGTGATGTACTGGCGCTTGCTGCCCAGGGACTTGCGCATTTTGGCGTAGTGCTGGCTGCCGTCGATCAACTGCACCTTGCCCTGGCGCGCACTGGCTTTGTGGTTGGAGAGAATCCACACATAGGTGGCGATGCCGGTGTTGTAGAACATGTCGGTGGGCAGCGCGACGATGGCTTCGACCAGATCGTTCTGCAGCAGGTAGCGGCGAATCTCCGACTCCCCCGAACCCGCGCCGCCGGTAAACAGTGGCGAGCCGTTGAGGATGATGCCGATGCGCGAGCCACCGTCACGCGGGTCACGCATCTTGCTCACCAGGTGCAGGAGGAACAGCAGCGAACCGTCGGACACACGCGGCAGGCCGGGGCCGAAGCGGCCGTCGAAGCCCTTAACCGTGTGCTCGTCGGTGATCTGCTTTTGCACCTTCTTCCATTCCACGCCGAACGGCGGGTTGCTCAGCATAAAGTCGAAGCGCTTGTCGGCCAGTTGGTCGTTGGACAGGGTGTTGCCGAGCTTGATGCTGGCCACGTCCTGGCCCTTGATCAGCATGTCCGCTTTGCAGATGGCGTAGGACTCGGGGTTGAGCTCCTGGCCGTGCAGCGACACGCTGACCTTTTCGCTGATGGACTGGATGTACTCATCACCCTCAGACAGAAAGCCACCCGTGCCCGCAGTTGGGTCGTAGATGGTGACGATGCTGTTGGGCGCGAGTTTGTGGTCCTGATTGGTGATCACCAGCGAGGTGGTGAGGTGCACGATATCGCGCGGGGTGAAGTGCTCCCCGGCGGTTTCGTTGGAGCTTTCCGCAAACTTGCGGATCAGTTCTTCGAAGATGATGCCCATGCCGAAGTTGCTGATGAACTCGGGGCTCAGATCCGTGGCGGCGAAGCGCTGCACCACCTGGTACAGCAGGTTGGCGGTTTCCAGCTGCTGGACGAAATCCTCAAAGTGGAAGTGCTCGAAAATCTCGCGGGCATCCTTGCTGAACGACTGCACGTAGCTCATCAGGTCGGCGGCGGTCTGGGTGTCGGACAACGTGCCGAGGGTCAGCGGTGAGGCGTTGAAGAACTGCTGACCAGCAGCACGCAACAGAATCATCTCGCGCACGGTGTCGGGGCGGCCTTCCTGGGCGAAGGTCTGCTTGATCACCTCATCCTTGGTCGGCGCCAACACGCACTCCATCCGGCGCAGCAGGGTGAACGGCAGGATGATGCGACCGTACTGGGATTGCTTGAAGTCACCGCGCAGCAGATCGGCAATGGACCAAAGAAACGCGGCCGTCTGGGAATGGTTTTCCGTGTTCACGCAAGAGCTCCTGGGTGTGCAAACAAAACCCGGAGTTTACCTCGCCGAACGATATTCGATCACACCAATGTGGCCGTATGCCCCCACACGCTCGGAGCGCGCGCAGAATGGCTGGTGCGTATGGAGTGGTACGCAGCTGGTACGCATGGACCCATTGATTTTCAGTGCGTAATTTGCACACCGATTGCGTGAAACCAGTTGGTTACCAAACAGGAGTTAACAAGCTGGTTAACAGGGGAATGGACTGTTTAGAGCGAAGGCTATCCGCGCGGTTACGGGGAGGGTTACGGCGTAATGCTGGCGCAGGGCCAAGGGAACCCCGCTAGACCGAGATATATCACTTAATTAGTCCCCACATTTCACTTAGCTTAAGGCTAAATTCAAGATAATTTTTGTCGTATGCTGAGCGCACGTCAGTAACCACAAGGGCTAGCCTGGTATCTTTCCAGATAGCCTCTAGGCCAGCTTGAGATACTTCCCTATATGCCTACATTTGCCCATCACAACCTTGAGCTTCTCAATCCATCCTTTGACTCGGATCTGGTTGATGTATTGAACGAGTTACAGCACCTGCGCCGCCTGAGGCTTGAAGGCGATACGCCGCCACAGGTGTTTTACCAACTCAAATCGCTTTTCCATGCGCTGGAAAGCCTTGGTTCTGCCCGCATTGAAGGCAACCACACCACTTTAGCGGACTACATAGACAGCAAGGTAGAAGGCAAGGCTCAAGACACGGACCAGCTGCGCGAAGTGGCCAATATTGAAAAGGCGATGGACTACATCGAGCAGATCATGACGCCGGGCGCTGTGCTGACCGAGCAGACGATCCGCGAGCTACATGCGATGACCGTAAACGACCTAGTACGTGAAGGAGATAAAACGCCTGGTGCTTACCGCAGCGGAGGCGTCCGAATATCCCAATCTGATCACCTGCCGCCCGACTTCATCCAGGTTCAGGCATATATGCAGGAGCTTGTCGATTTCGTGAATCGCGCAGACTCCCCGAAATATGACCTTATGAAGGTAGCGCTGGCTCACCATCGATTTGGATGGATACACCCATTCGGTAATGGCAATGGCCGCGTGGTCAGGCTGCTCACTTACGCGCTTCTGATGAAATATGGCTTCAACGTCAGTACAGGCGGCCGCGTACTCAACCCTACGGCGGTATTCTGCAATGACCGTGAGCGCTATTACGCAATGCTTGCAACTGCCGACAAAGGAACAAAAGAAGGGCTGGAGGAGTGGTGCACATACGTGCTGGAAGGCATTCGTGATGAGCTGGAGAAGGTCGATCGCCTCACAGACTATGCCTACCTGAGCAAATGCGTGCTCGCTCCTGCCGTGGCTTTCGCACGGGAACGCGAGTGGATCACGGAGACGGAAGAGACCGTGCTATCGGCCGCAATAAAATTGAAGGTCGTGAAGTCTGCAGATGTAGCGGCCGTACTGCCTCATCAGTCTAGCAACCAACGGACGTACCTGATCAAAAAGCTAGTGGACCAAGGGATGCTCCTGCCGCTCAATCCTGGGGCGAGGCAGTACACGATCGGCTTTTCAAATAACTATCTAATTCGGGGGGTAATCAAGTCACTCAGGGAACAAGGCTTCATACCTGAGCCGCTGGAAAAACCTTGATCGTCGATGGTGCTGAGTCTGGACTGCCCACCTATACGAAAAGTACGACGGCAGTTCGGATGCTCGAAATCGTTATTGTTTTCTCGTTGGTTATCCCACGCTGGTATCCATGGAAATGCGGTGGCTCAGCACCAGCGGAAGTAGCAGAAACATCCCAGCAGCCTGGGAAATGTATCCCCTCGTGTATCCCTCCTCTTTGATAATTTCGGAAATGTTATAAGAAGCAGTAAACTGCAACACCGGTTCAAACGTCCCCAACCACCAAATAAACCACTGATTTTCCTAGAGAAAGTCAGGGGTTTTTCTTTGGATGTCGGAAAAGTGTCGAAATACTGCCATACCAGGAGCTGATCAAAAGGAATCAAGAGTCGCGCATGGACAATGCAGAGCTGGAAGCTCACAAATCGCACGCATGGACACTCGCAGTCATTACTTGGTTTGCAGGCATTGCGGTGCTTTTCGGCATATCAGAATGGATATCCAGCATCCGAAGCAGTGACACACGAGAGCTGCTGGACATGGCTCTATACGCAGTTGCGTTCTTCTACTTTCTTGCCTTAGGCATGATGCAGGATCGGTACTTGAGCTGGCTATGCCAGCGGAGTGAAAGGACCAAATCTAGTCGCATTGAGTAGGTGGTCAGGCGCCAGATGCGCATAGCGCATCGTCATAGCCAAGCTGGAGTGACCCAGGATCTTCTGCAGGGTGAGGATGTTGCCGCCCTTCTGGATGAAGTGGCTGGCGAAGGTGTGCCGCAGCAAATGAGCTGCCTGCCCTTCCGGTAGCTGGGTGGTCGTCTTGGCCAGTGCACGGCGGAATGAGGTAATGGCCGAGTTTGGCTGGCCGTGCTGTTTCCAATGCTGGCAGATCTTGGCTTTCAGTCCTGCAGTGATCGGCACGGGGCGCACCAGCGGCCAAGCAGATCAAGGTAATGATCTTGACGTGTGGGTTATCGAAACGATTGCAGAGTGGTGGGGCGTCCGACCTTTACGCGCGAAATGCTCGGTACCATCACGAATAAAGCGGAGCGCCGCCCGTTCACTCCTACACCAGCCCAATCAGGGTTGCCCGAAACACGCGGTTCGCGACGAAACGGCAACAGCCCCTAGCCCTGCACTTTCAGAAAATCCACAAACGCCCTGAGCGGCGAAGGTACGTGGCGGCGGTCGTTGTAGTACAGGTAGGGGCCGTCGAAGGCTTGCCACCAGTCTTCCAGCACCGGTAATAACGTGCCCTGCTTGATCAGCGGCCCGAGGTATTCCTCGAAGGTGTAGATAATCCCGACACCGCCTATCGCAGCACCCACTTCCAGGTCCTGGGATGAGCTGATCAGCGGTCCCTGGGGAGGGACGCGGATGGTGGCGCCGTCTTTCTCGAATTCCCACACCCCCAGCTTGCCGCTCTCAAAGCGGTGACCGATCAGGCGGTGGTTAAGCAGGTCGCGGGGATGCTGCGGTGTGCCGTTCTGCTCCAGATAAGCAGGCGCTGCAGCGGCCACGAAGCGTTGTCGACGCGGGCCGATGGGCACGGCGATCATATCCTTGGCCAGGCTTTCCTCGTAGCGTACGCCTGCGTCGTAGCCGGCGGCGATGACATCGATAAAGGTGTTATCCATCGTCACTTCAATGCTGACCCCAGGGCAGCGTTCGAGAAACGTGGGGATCAGCTTAGGCAGGACGAAACGGGCGACGGGCACCGGCACGTTAAGGCGCAGGGTGCCGACCGGCCGCAGCGCATTGTCATCGAGGTCGCTAAAGGCTGCGCCTATTTGCTCAAGCGCCGGGCGTAGCCGCTCCAGCAGGCGTGCACCGACTTCCGTGGGGAATACGCTGCGAGTCGTGCGATTGAGCAGCCGAACGCCCAGGTCGCTTTCCAGCCGGCGCACGCCATCGCTGATGGAAGAAGCCGACATGCCACGTTTCTGCGCCGCCACTCGGAAGCCGCCAGCCTCCACGACCGCAGCAAAGAGGGCGACATCGGTCAGGTTGGGCTGGCGCATGGCCGCTCTCCGAAAGAGGAAGGCCGGATTGTACGACTGGGCGTACACAGCGTCCATTTCAATACGGCTTATCGCCAGCAATCCATGGATGAACAATGCCTCACGTCGACGCACTGCCTTGCAGCGGTTCGTCAGGTCATTCCCTACGTGAGGATCGAACAATGACAAGCACAACCCTGCAGATGGATCCCATCAGTACCGCCAGCACTGCGTGGCGCAGAGGCCTGGCGACCATTGGCCTGGCCCTGAGCTGCATGCTGGAAGCCGGCCTCGCCAGCGCCCAGAGCCAGCCAAAGCCTGACTGGAGCCTGGCGGACATGCCTTCGCAGAGCGGACGGATTTTCCTGGTCACGGGCGGCACCAGCGGCATGGGCTACGAAGACGCCAAAGCCCTGGCAGCAGCTGGCGCGCAGGTGGTGATTGCGGCACGCAACCCACAGCGCGGCGAGGAAGCCATTGCCCGTATCAAGCAAGAGGTTGCCGACGCCCAGGTGCAGTTTGAAGCGGTGGACCTGGCCAACCTGGCATCGGTGCAGGCGCTGGGTGAACGCCTCAACGCCACCTTGCCGCGCCTCGATGGGCTGATCAATAACGCTGCGATCATGTCCCCCCCACAACGTGACACCTCGGCCGATGGCTTCGAGTCGCAACTGGCCATCAACTACCTGGGTCACTTCGCCTTGACCTCCCACCTACTGCCGCTACTGCGCAAAAGCGACGGCGCACGGGTGGTGACGCTGTCCAGCATCGCTGCCAAACGCGGCGCCATCAACTTCGACGACCTGCAGTCCGAGCAGGCCTACAACCCGTTCGGGGCCTACGCACAGTCCAAGCTGGCCACGCTGATGTTTGCCTTCGAGCTGCAACGCCGCAGCGAGGCGCAAGGCTGGGGGATTCAGAGTATTGCCGCGCACCCTGGTGTTGCCGTGACCTCGCTGATCGAGCGTGGCCCAGGCCTGGACAGCGAGTTCGGACGTAACTGGGCCAAGGATCGCGAACGCTACCACTCCGCCGCCCAGGGTGCGTTGCCGACGCTGTACGCAGCCACCGCCACCGAGGCGCAACCCGGTGCCTATTACGGCCCGATTGGTGAAGAGGAAAAGCGTGGTCCTCTGGGGCTGGCCAGCGTACCGGCAGCCGCGCAAGACGCCGCAGCGGCCGCTCGTCTGTGGACGGTTAGCGAGCAGTTGACCGGTGCTAGCTACCGCTGAGCCTCGCGCCAGGCCAGGAGAGTCATCATGCTGTCAGCAACTCTGGTGCAGCGCCTCGGCGCTGCCATCAACGCCGAACGTCACGAGCTGAATCCCGCGCTTGCGGGGTTCGCCCTGTTTTTCTGCCTGTTCTCCGGCTATTTCATGTTGCGCCCGATTCGCGAGTCGATGGGCATCATGGCCGGTATCGAGAACCTGCAATGGCTATTCACCGCCACCTTCGTGGTCATGCTGGTGGCGGTGCCGCTGTTCGCCTGGCTCAGCTCCCGGGTGCCGCGCATTCACTTCGTCGACTGGGTCTACGGGTTCTTCTGCCTGAACCTCTTGGCCTTCGCCGGGCTGTTCCAGCTCAGCGATGAAAACGTCTGGCTGGCCAGAGTGTTCTACGTGTGGATCTCGGTCTACAACCTGTTCGTGGTCTCGGTGGCCTGGAGCCTGATGGCCGATGTGTTCGATGGCAGTCAGGCCAAGCGGCTGTTCGCCTTCATCGCCGCCGGCGCGAGTGTCGGCGGCCTGGTCGGGCCGGCGATGAGTGCGCTGCTGGTCGGGATCATTGGCCAGTCCGGGCTGGTGCTCTTGGCAGCCGTGCTGCTGGGCGTCGCCCTGGCACTGAAAGCGCCGCTGATGCGCTGGCGGGAAATCGGTGGCGCCGGCAGACCGGGCGCGCCGATCACGGAAAGCACCCGCAAGCCGGTAACGGGCAACCCGTTCAGCGGCCTGACGCGAGTCCTGCAATCGCCCTACCTGTTTGCGATCGCCGGGTTTGTCGTGCTGCTCGCCACCGTGACCACCTTTCTGTATTTCGAGCAGGCACGCCTGGTGGCCGAGCGCTTCCCTGACCGCGAGTCGCAGATCAGGGTATTTGGCATCATCGATGTGATCGTCCAGGCCGGCGCCTTGCTTTCGCAGTTGTTCATCACCGGGCGCGTCGCTCAGAAGCTGGGCGTGCGCATGCTGTTGGCGATCGTGCCGATGCTGGTCTGCGTGGGCTTTATCGGCCTCGCCCTGGCACCGACATTCGCCATGTTGGCAGCGCTGATGATCGTCAGGCGCATCGGTGAGTACGCCTTCGTCAGGCCTGGGCGGGAAATGCTCTTCGCGCCGCTGGATGCCGAGAGCAAATACAAGGCGAAGGGCTTTATCGATACGGTCGTCTATCGGGCCGGTGACGCACTCAGTGGCTGGGTGAAGAGTGGCCTGGACATGCTCGGCCAGGGCGCAGTACTGGTGGCATTGGTAGGCGCGGCCTGCGCCTTGATCTGGGGCGCGCTGGGCTGGTACCTGGGCAGGCAAGCCGACGAGTTGAGCAAGCGAGGGGCACCGGAGGTACGTGACACGCCCGCAACTGCGCTCGCCGGGCACTAGCGCTGCGTTCAACGGACAGACCCTAAGGATGGCTGTCCGTTGTCCACCCGGCGCGACGCAGATAAGCGCAGCCGTACTCAGTCCAACGCCCCCGCCACCAGCACCCGCCCCTGATCATCCATCACTCCACGCAAGCCAACGCCGTAGGCGCGGAACCCAAGCCGACGGGTGTGCGAGCGGTAATCGCGGCAATCGTGGTGATGCCCATGGAAGCTGCGCGACACGCCCAGGCTTTTGCCCAGTTCATCGAGTACGGCAAAGCCGTGGGGGTGGCAGCTGGGCGCTTCGTGGGTTACCAGAATATCGGCGCGGCTGCCAAACAACTCGGCCAGGTCGCTGGGGAACAGGGTGCTGCGGTGTTTGCGCGGTAGCCCACCGCGCCACAGATTGCCCTGGCCGCAGTGGCTGGCGAAGGCCTTGGGTGTGAGGTAGCGCCAGTGTTCGGGCGGCATCCACACCTGGCCACGAAATACCCCGCCCACCCCGGCAATGCGCACCCCGGCGACCTCGACGACTCGCCCGTGCAGGTTGCGCCCAGCCAGGGCCGAGCCAAACAGATTGTCGTGGTACAGGTCCGAGTCGGTGTCGTGATTGCCGTGGATAAACCAGACCTCAGTCAGATCGAGAATCGACGCCAGCTCCACCTCCAGCGGCCGCCGCGCCTGGATATCGCCCAAGAGTACGATGGCCGCCGGGCGATGCGCGTGCACCGCGGCCAGGGTGGCAGTGAAGTCGCCATGGGGGTCGCCCATAAACAGGATTAGCGGCGCGTCAGTGACTGGCTCGCTCATTGTGGGAACCGCGCTGGGTCGCTGAAACAGGCAATCAGGTGGTCGTAGACCAACCGCACCCGCGGCGCCACCGGGCCGCGTTGCGGACGGTAGATAAACAACTCCCAGGGCGACGGTGCCAACCCGGGCAACAGACTGACCAGCTCGCCACGCTCGATCGCCGGCAGGGCCAGGTAGCTTGGCAGTTGCCCAATCGCCAGCCCCGCCAATACTGAATCGCGCTCGGCCTCGGGGTCATCGCAGGTGAAGGCGGCGCGCTCCGGCTGCCAGACCACGCCGTCACGAAACATCCACGGCCAGGGCCGCCCACTGCGCCGGTCAATCAGTACCGACAACGGCCAATGCGCCAGCTCATCCAGGGTTTGCGGGGCACTATCACGCTGCAGCAGCGTGGGGCTGGCGACCACATGCAGCGGCACAGGCGCGACGGCGCGAGCGATATAGCGGCGGTCGCGGATCAGCCCCACGCGCAGGCCGATATCGATCTGCGCATCCACCGAGTCGGTAACCTGATCATCCAGGCGCAACTCCACCTGCAAGCCTGGGTGCTCGGCCAGCAACGGCTGCAAGAAACGCAGCAGAAACAGCCGGCCCACCGCATGGGGGGCGGTAATGCCAACCCGCCCTGCCAAGCCATGCTCGGCATTGCTGCCGGCCTGACGAAAGAGTTGCTCGAAGCGCTCCAGCGTCCGTGCTGCATCGCGTGCCAGTTGCTCGCCGAAAGCGGTGATATGAATCTGCCGAGTGCTGCGATGGAACAGCACCTCACCCAGCTCCTGCTCCAGCGCCTTGACTGCACGGGTCACGCCCTGGGGCGAAATGCCCAGACGGCTGGCTGCCTCGCGAAAGCTGCTGGCCTGCGCGGCGACGCAAAAGATGCGCAGCATGTCCATACGGTTCAACACACAGGTGGCCTTTAATTCCAAAAATGGGAATAGCCTAATCCTATCCCTTCCATTCTCTGCTGCCCAGCAACTCGACATACTGGCTCAACGGGGCGCATCCAGCCCCATCATTTGTGGAGATAAACGCATGAGCAACAATATCGCCGGTAAAGTCGTCGTCATCACCGGGGCCAGCAGTGGCCTGGGCGAAGCCACCGCACGCCACCTCAGCGGCCTGGGCGCCAAAGTGGTACTGGGTGCCCGGCGCAAGGAGCGCCTCGACAGCCTGGTCAGCGAACTGACCGCAGCCGGCGGCCAGGCAGTGGCTTACGCCACCGACGTGACCGATGCCTCGCAGGTCAACGCGCTGATCCAGGGCGCGCTGGACAGCTTCGGCCGGGTCGACGTACTGATCAACAACGCCGGTCTGATGGCTATCGCCCCCATGAGCGAGACCAAGGTCGAGGAATGGGACCGCATGATCGATATCAACATCAAGGGCCTGCTGTATGGCGTAGCCGCCGCCCTGCCAGTGTTCCAGCGGCAGAACAGCGGTCACTTCATCAATATTGCGTCGGTGGCCGGGATCAAGGTATTCAGCCCGGGCGGCACCGTGTACAGCGGCACCAAGTTTGCCGTGCGGGCGATTTCCGAAGGTCTGCGTCATGAGGTCGGCGGCAGCATTCGCACCACCACCATCGAGCCGGGCGCGGTTGATTCAGAACTGAAATACGGCAGCGGCCACGCCCAGAGCCGCGATTTCGTGGTCGAGTTCTACAAGCAGGCGATCCCGGCCGACAGCGTAGCGCGCGCCATTGCCTATGCCATTGACCAGCCGGCTGACGTAGATATCAACGAGATCGTCCTGCGCCCAACCGTACAGGACTTCTAAGGCGCTGAGCCCCGGCGTGGCAGCAGCCACGCCGGCTTTACCGGTCAGGTGGCTAGCGCTGTCCATCCCAGAACTTGCCATCCAACGGCCGAGCACGCGCCGCTTCAGCTTCGTCCAACCCCTTGCCAGCACCGATCTCGGCCTCACCGACCTCACGCAATTGCTGATCGGCCGGCTCATCGCCACCGGGCTCGTCCGGGCCTCGCGCGCCACTCTCATCGAGTAGGGTTTCCGGGCTCAGATCATCCAGCGACACACCGTCCTCATGCACGCCTTCACCCAGGGTTTCGCCGCCGCTACGCCCGGCCTCGCGCACGCGCTGCGCTTCCTCGGGCGATACATTCGCCGCTGCGCCCGCACGTCCGTGTTCTTCATCAGCGCGCTCGTCGAAGTCCAGGGGATGAACCGCCCCCATGCGGTCTTCCAGGTCGTCAATTTCACGAGGGGTGTCGCGAGTGAAGTCAGTAGCCATACAAGTCTCCATCCTATCTATCAGCGTGTAGGCGATGGACTGACCAGCCGGGGTAAAGATTCAGGTTAAAAACAGCGCGTTGCCGTTCATCGAATCCATTGAACAGCCCGCAACCGGCACCAGTCGGTTACATACACCCTGCATCAATGGAGAACGACCATGCTGGCTCTCGACCCCAAAGCTCACAAAACCGTTTCCCCCTCCCACAACGTGCACGGCATCGAACGCGCGGCGTCGATTGGCGGCGGCCTGCTGCTGATCGCAAAAGGCTTGAGCCATGGTGGCCTGAGTGGTCTGTTGAAGATTGGCCTCGGCGGTATGGGCCTGATGCGCGGTTTCACCGGCCACTGCGAGGCCAAGCGCGTACTGCAGCAACGCCTGGCCAACCCTACCCGGCAAACCCCGACCCAGGCCGCACAGTGCTGTGACACCACGCCGATCCAGCCCGTCGTCAGCCCGCCCATGCCGACCTCGGCCGTGCCGGGCTCGACTGTCTAATTTACTCATCACCAGGAGCTCACCATGATCGAGACACCTCCCCGTATCGACCCGGACGCGCCCTTCAACGCCCATAACGTACAGGGCTGGGAACGCACGCTGTCCGTAGGTCTCGGCCTCGCCCTGATGGGTGTCGGCCTGGCGCGTGGCGGCCTGTTCGGCCTGTGCAAAACCACTATTGGCGGCGCCATGCTCGCCCGTGGCCTGAGTGGCCACTGCAGCGTGAAGAGCCTGCTCAACGACCCACAAGCCGAAATGAACTACCTCAAGGACGAACTGCAGGCCGCCAAGGATAAGCTCAGCGGCCTGCTGGAAAGCGCTAAGCCTGGAGCCGCACACCCCGCACCAGCGCCTGTCACCGCCAGCACGCCTGCTGTCAACAGCAGCACCGGCCTGGGCTAAGCCCCTGACTGCAGACCGGCACCCGCCGGTCTCGGTCACACTCTAGAGTCTGTTCCCCCGCCACCTCGGCGACCATCGCCGCCCACTGCCTCGCCCCTTCCGGCACTCTTTGCCTGGGCGCACGCTGACGCACCAACATAAAGCCAAAACTGTCCTTTCGGTCAGATTTGAGTGCATGCACTCAGGTCGCTTGCGCCATGCTTGCAGCTGCCCGCCCGCCAACTCCGCGACACCGCGCCTACTGGCGCTTGCCAAGCGCCAACAGGAAACTTGGCTTCGTTTTTGCTCTAGCACCACCAGCCTGACCAACTAGACAGGTTTAAAACTAATAATCTGCGATCCAGGAGCACACCCCCGAATGAACCGTACCCTCTCTTCCCTGATCATGACCGGCGGGCTCCTGGCAGGCGGCCAGGCTGTTGCCAGTGATCTGATGCACTGGCAGAACAACAGCCTGACCTACCTCTACGGGCATGACTTCAAGATTGATCCGGAAATCCAGCAGACCATCACCTTCGAGCACGCCAGCGGCTGGTCCGTCGGGGACCTGTTCTTCTTCGTCGACACCATCAAGTACAACACCGATGCCACCAACGGCGCCGGCGATGGCCACACCTTCTACGGCGAGCTGTCCCCGCGCCTGAGCCTGGGTAAGATCTTCGACACCAAGCTGGCCTTCGGCCCGGTGACCGATGTGCTGCTGGCCATGACCTACGAGTTTGGTGAAGACGACACCGAGGCCTACCTGATTGGTCCGGGCTTCGACCTGGCCATCCCCGGTTTCGACTACTTCTCCCTGAACTTCTACAACCGCACCACCGATGGCAGCCGTGCGGGCGACGACGTCTGGCAGATCACCCCAGTGTGGAGCTACACCATTCCGGTGGGCGAGTCCGACATCGTTATCGATGGTTTCATGGATTGGGTCGTCGACAACGACGAAAACAGCCGTGGCGAATACCAGGCCAACCTGCACTTCAACCCACAGATCAAATACGACCTGGGCAAAGCACTGAAGTGGGGTGAGAAGCAGCTGTACGTCGGTATCGAATACGACTATTGGAAGAACAAGTACGGCATCAAGGACGGCGGCCCTGTCAGCGCCTTCGTTGGCCCAACCGACCAGAATACCGCCAGCCTGCTGGTCAAGGCACACTTCTAAAACGGCAACCCCCGGCCCTGTTGCATCCTCGGCCGGGGTGCTGCACCCTCCGTTTTACCCCGCCTTTTGCCACCATCGACTAACAGGCTGTTGAAAAACTACCTGCGTTGGCAATACGGCGTTAAAAACGGCCTCAAAATGCTCATTTACAACACGTAAACTCCGCTTTTTCGGCCGTTTTTGCCTTGTCTTGCCTGCCTCGCCTACGTTTTTCAACGGTCTGCTAATGCCCTGAGCCCCTCTGCCGTGGTTAACTGGCGCGAACGCTACCGCCAGACCTCAGCGCAAGGATGGCCGATGACCACCCGCACCCTGCTCTTCACCTGCCTGGCCATGCTCGCCTTCGCCGGCAACTCAATACTGTGCCGCCTGGCGCTCAAAGCCACCGATATAGACGCCGCCACGTTTACCAGCCTGCGCCTGCTCAGTGGTGCACTGATGCTCTGGTTACTGGTGCGTCTGCGCCAGGCCAAGCGTCCAGCCGCCGGCAGTTGGCCGGCCGCACTGGCCCTGTTCAGCTATGCCGCGGCGTTTTCCTTTGCCTATATCAAGCTCGATGCGGGCACCGGGGCGCTGCTGCTATTCGGCGCAGTGCAACTGAGCATGCTCAGTTGGGGCCTGTACCGCGGCGAGCGCCTGGCCGGGCTTGCCTGGCTGGGCCTGGCGGCGGCATTTGCCGGCATCCTTGGCCTGCTGCTGCCAGGCGCCACGGCACCGTCGCTGGACAGCGCGGTGCTGATGATCCTGGCGGGCGCGAGCTTCGCGGTCTACTCGCTGCTGGGCAAGCAAGTGGCCGACCCGCTGGCCAGTACCGCCGGCAACTTTCTACGCTGCGTCCCCCTGGCTGCGCTGCTCAGCCTGCTGTGCTTGAGCGATGCCCGTGTGGATCCGGCCGGCGCGCTCTACGCCCTGCTCTCGGGCGCCGTGGCCTCGGGCATCGGCTACGCCATCTGGTATACCGCGCTACCTGGCCTGAAAGCACTGCAGGCGTCCACCGTGCAACTGAGCGTCCCGGTAATCACCGCGCTGGCCGGCACGCTGCTGCTCGGCGAGGCACTCAGCCTGCGCCTGGTACTGGGCGGCGCGGCCGTGCTGGGCGGCATCGCCCTGGTATTGGGCGCGCGTCATCGCCAGTGAGCCGTACGGCGGATGGAGCAAAGCCGAGGCTACGCGGTCTTACTCACAGTCGCTTTTTTGTGGGAGAGGCTTTAGCCGCGACTAACGAACGTGCCGCCGCTAAAGCGCAGCCCACCCACGCACCTGCAGGTGATGCAGCACCTGATTGCCGTCACCTGCTCACTGGTTTTTCACCACGGACGCACCCATGCCCCTGACTCGCCTGCTTCGCCCGCTACTCGCCGCCGCTCTGCTCGCCAGCCTGGCGGCGTGCAGCACCTTCGCCAACCGCGACCCACTGCACATAGACCTGGTCGGCCTGGAGCCACTGCCGGGCGAGGGCCTGGAAGTGCGCTTTGCGGTTAAGCTGCGCATCCAGAACCCCAACGAAGGCAGCATCGACTACAGCGGCGTGGCCCTGCAGCTGGACGTCAACGACCAGCCCCTGGCCCGCGGTGTCAGCGACCAGCAGGGCAGCGTGCCGCGTTTCGGTGAAGCGTTGATCAGCGTGCCGGTGACCATCTCGGCCTACTCGGCCATGCGTCAGGCTTGGGGCGCTTCTGCCTATCAGGCGGGGCAGAGTGTGCCCTTTGTCGTGCGCGGCAAGCTGGCCAGCGGCCTGTTCGGCACCGTGCGTTTCAGCGACAGCGGCACCCTGGACTGGCCAGCAGGCGCGCCTTGAACACTTAATCCGCCGGCTGGGCGACTTTCTCGCCCATGTCCTTGCCCTCACGGCAGCTGTGCTCGATTACCGCATTCAGCTCAGCGCCGAACAGCAGCACCGCCGAAGAGATGTACAGATACAGCAAGAAAATGATGATCGCGCCGATGCTGCCGTAGGTGGCGTTGTAGTTGGCGTAGTTCTGCGCGTAGTACCCAAAGCCCATAGACGCCGCGATCCACACCACCACTGCCAGCACTGAGCCAGGGGTGATAAAGCGAAACTCCTGCTCGACATCCGGCGCCACGTAATAAACCCCCGCCACGGCGACCATCATCAGCATCACGATCAGCGGCCAACGCACCCACGACCAGAGCGTGATGACGGCCTGCTCGATACCGATGTAATGCGCCAGCCAGCCCAGCACCTGCGGCCCCAGCACCATAAAAGCGGCAGCGGTGAGCAGTGTGGCGGCAATCGCCAGGGTGTAGAGCAACGACAGCGGAATACGCTTCCAGGCCGGCCGGCCTTCCTTTACGCCGTAGGCCTTATTGGTCGCATCCATCACCGAGCGCACGGCCGAAGACGCCGTCCACAGGGCCACCAGAATCCCCACGGAAAACAGCCCGGCCTGCTGCGTCTGCAACTGATCGATGGCCGGGTTGACCAGGTCCAGCGCGGCCTGCGGCATCACCAGCTCGGCCTGCTGGCGCAACCAGTCGAAGAACGGCTGCATATCCAGCACGCTGATCAGCGCGATCAGAAACAGCAAAAAAGGGAACAGTGAAAAGAACAACTGGAACGCCAGCGCCGACGCGTAAGTGGGCAACTCATCTTCGATGAAGTCCTGCACCGTGGTCTTGAGGACCGTGAACCAGCCCACGCGCATTCGCGGAAAAAGCATGTCGCCTCCATAAAAACTGTCGTGCCGCCACGGCACCCGTGTTATCCGTTGGAACGACAGGCCTGCGACCGAGTTCAGGCAATCGCGCAGCACCCGCTGCCCAGGCTCGCTATGATGGGCGCACGCTGTCACTTGCGAGCCACCCCATGCCCCTGCTGCCCATGCCCACCTTTAATACGGCCGACACCTCGCGCATCATCGAGATGGCCTGGGAAGACCGCACCCCATTCGAGGCCATCGAACGCCTGTACGGCCTCGACGAAGCAGCGGTGATCCGCCTGATGCGCCAGCACCTGCGGGCCAGCAGCTTTCGCCTGTGGCGCCAACGCATGGCCGGGCGCACCACCAAACACCAGGCGCTGCGCCACCCTGGCATCAACCGCGGTTACTGCCCCACGCAGTACAAACGCTAGGGCCAAAAAGCGATCGCGAATAAATTCGCTCCTACACAGGCTGCAGCAGCCAGCGCAGACACAGCCGGTTAAAAACCCTATACAATGCGCGCCTTTTCCACCCTGAGGACCGCGCCGTGAGCACCTTGCCCCCCTGCCCTGCCTGTAATTCCGCCTACACCTACGAAGACGGCGCCCAGCTCGTCTGCCCGGAATGCGGCAACGAGTGGTCGGCAACGGCTGCCGCAGACAGCGCCGCAGAAGGCGATAAGGTGATCAAGGATTCGGTCGGCAACGTGCTGCAGGACGGCGACACCATCACCGTGATCAAGGACCTCAAGGTCAAAGGCTCCTCGCTGGTGGTCAAGGTCGGCACCAAGGTCAAGGGCATTCGCCTAGTCGATGGTGACCACGATATCGACTGCAAGATCGATGGCATCGGCGCCATGAAGCTCAAATCCGAGTTCGTGCGCAAAGTCTGAAGCCACACATGCGTCGGGCCTGAACTACGCTCTGAGCATCCGCTCGGAGAACCATCATGCTGCGCTGCCGTACCCATGCCCTGCGCCTTGCCGGCCACGTCCTCGCCCTCGTTATTGTCCTGCACCTGACGCCAGCCATCGCCGATACCTGGCAGGTGGCCGGCGACGAGCAGTTTGCCCCGTATAGCTACCTCAACCCGGACGACGACATCCCTCACGGCCTGGATGTCGAGTTGGTCAGCGCCATACTCAAGGAAGCCGGGGTAACGCCCCAGGTGCGCCTCTACCCCTGGCAGCGTGTCAAGCGCTTGCTCGATCGGCGTGAGGTAGTCATGGCCTTCCAGTTTGCCGACACGCCCGAACGCCGCGCTCAATACACCCTGGTCGGCCCCCTGCGCAGCGGCTCCACGGTATTCATGACCACGGCGAAAACCGCCATTACCGACTGGCGCACGCTCGACGACTTACAGCCCTACGTCATGGGGCAAGTCCGGGGCTATGCCTATGACGCAGCCTTCGACAAGGCCGATCTGGCCCGCGACACCAGCGCACAGAACCCGCGCCAACTGGTGTCGATGCTGCTGGCCGGGCGCATCGACATCATCGTCGGTGACCGCGTGCAGTTGCTCTACTTCATCAAGGAACAACGCGCCCTCGAACAGGTACGCATCCTGCCCACGCCCCTGGTGGCGATGTCGCGCTTCGTCGCGTTCGACAAACAGGATGCCGCCAACGCCGAGCGCTTTGCCGCTGCGCTAGAGCGCTTACGCCGCAATGGCAGCCTGCAACGCATCGAACAGCGCTGGGCGCCCTAAGTTTCTGCGGGAGGGCATTGATGAGCCGATCTGTAACCAGCCCAGGCTATTGCGCGGCGAGTGCCGGCCCAGGCAGATAACGGCGGGCAAAGTCATCGGCGGTCATCGGCCGGCCATACAGGTAACCCTGACCTTCCCCGCAGTCATAACGGCGCATCAGCGCAGCCTGCTCCAGGGTCTCGATACCCTCGGCGATCACCTCCAGATGGAAGCCGGCGGCCAGCCGGGTGACCGCTTCGATGATCGCCTCATCGCGCGAGCTACGGTCGGCACCACTGACGAAGGAACGGTCGATCTTCAACCGGCTCACGGGGTAATCCTTGAGCAGGCTCAGGGACGCGAAACCGGTACCGAAGTCATCGAAGGCAATGCCCACCCCCAGGTCACGCAGATGCTGCAGCGGCTGCATGATGCGCTGCTCGTTACGCAGGATGGTGTTCTCGGTGATCTCCAGTTCCAGGGCGCTGGCCGGCAGGTTGAACTCGGCCAGGATGGCCTTGACCATGTCGGCGAAATCACGGGCGCGAAACTGCGCTGCGAACAGGTTTACGCCAATGCGAAAATGCCCAACGCCCATCTGACGCCACTGTGCGGCCTGTTGGCAGGCGGTACGCAAAATCCACTCGCCCACCGGCACCGCCAGCAAGCCAGCTTCGAGCACCGGCAGGAACACTGCCGGCGCGGTAACGCCCAAGGTCGGGTGGTTCCAGCGGATCAGCGCCTCGGCCCCACACAACGAGCCATCAGCCAGGTTGATCTGCGGCTGGTAGTACAGCTCGAACTCGCGGCGCTCCCAGGCCTGACGCATGGATGAACTGATCGCGCCTTTGCGCGAGGCCGTCTGGCGTAACTCGGGCGTAAAAATATTCACCAGATGGCGGCCATCAGACTTGGCCTGATAAAGGGCCAGGTCGGCATTGCCGAGCAACTGCTCCTCGCTTTCAATCGCCCCGGAACTGACCGCGATACCGACACTGGCCCCGATAAAAATCGGCTGTTCGTCGTACTCGATCTGCTCTTCGATTATCGCGATCAGCTCCAGGCCCAGCGCGCGCGCCTGCAGCAAATCGGTGGTGCCGGTCACGAACACGACAAACTCGTCACCACCGAGCCGGCTGACCATAAACTCCCCCGCCACCGCCTGACGCAGGCGTGCGGCCACCACCTGCAGCACAAAGTCACCGGCACTGTGGCCCAGGGTATCGTTGACGTCCTTGAAACCATCCAGATCGATCAGCAACAGGGTCGCCGGCGTATGCGCCGCCAACACCTGCTGAATGCGCTGCTTGAGCAATGAGCGATTGGCAAGCCCGGTCAGATGATCGTGCTCTGCCGCGTGCTTGAGCTGTTTCTCGACTTCGGCACGCACGGTGATGTCACGGATGATCGCGCCAAAACAGCGCTCGCCGCCTTCGAACCATTGCGACAACGACAGCTCAACGGGGAACTGCGAGCCATCCCGGCGCAACGCGCTGAGGTTGATCGCCGCACCAATCAGCCGCGGCGGGCCGCCTGCCGCGACGCGTCCGAACCCTGCGGCGTGGGGGCCGCGCATCGGCAGCGGGATAATCAGATCCAGCGGCTGCCCCACCGCCTCCTGAGCCGTGTAGCCGAACAGGCTCTCGCAGGCCGTGTTCCAGGAGGTGATAACGCTCTGGCTGTTGGCGCAGATGATGCCATCCGGTGAGGTGGCGGCAATGTGGCGGAAGCGGCTTCGGCTTGACTCGCCTTCACGCTCGAAGCGGCGTAGGTCGATGTACTCGTTCACTAGCGCAGCCAGGTCACGGAGTATCTGTTGCTCGCGGTCGGCAAAATCATGGCGCGGCTTGTCATCGATCAAACACAGACTGCCCAGGGCATGGCCTTCGGCCGTACGCAACGGCATGCCTGCATAGAAGCGAATATGCGGCGCCCCTGTTACCAGGGCATTGTTTTTGAAGCGCTCGTCCTCACGGGCGTCCGGCACGATAAACAGCGCCTCGCCCATGATCGCATGGGTACAAAACGACAGCTCACGACTGGTCTCGCACGCATCGAGCCCGACACGCGCCTTGAAAAACTGCTGGTCGCGATGCACCAGCGAGACCAAAGCAATAGGGACCTCGAAGATCCGCGAGGCCATCTGCACGATACGGTCGAACTCCCGCTCCGGGGGCGTGCCCACCAGGTCGAGGGCATCGAGCGCCCCGATGCGCGCTTCGTCATTTAGCGGACGTGGGTAGTCGCTCATATTCCATGCCTGAGCCGGGGATGATGACTTTCACTCTAGTGGAAAAAGCGCCGCGGGGTGGCCCCGACCAACGACTAAAGCCCTTATTGCACCGGCAGAAAATTAATGAACAACAAGCCCTGGGCGTAGCTCACGCCAATGCGCCGGTAGCGTTCGTCCAGCACATCGGTGAGCAGATCCAAACGTGCGACTATCTTGCCGAACTCCACAGCGAAACTCAGGTTACGCGCCTGCTCGCTGATCTCGTTGGACAACAGCAGCGGCTGGCCAGCGGCATCGCGCCGGCTGGTCAGCATCCAGGTAGCCTTCTCTATATTGCGCGCGGCGTTGTGTACGAACTGCGCATCGATCATGTCCGTCAGGTAGAACTCCGTGCGCCCGCCATGGGCTGTCACCAACATGCTGCCAATGGCATAAATAAAGGCGCCTACACGGTCCCCGCTAAAGTCCGGCCCCAGGGCGTAATTGAGCGCCGCAATGTCTTCCCGCCCACCCAGCCCAGCCAGCGGCTGCCCCTGCTCAATGGCCTGCTGCACAGCGCGGGCGGCCTCGCTGCGGTTGGCGTGACCGGCCTTGCGCCACTCGCGCGGGTTGCGCTGGTAGAGCTTATCCATCAGCCGGTATAGCGCATTGAGGTTGTTGCGCATCGCCAGGGTGGCCAGACGATCCGACGGTGTCTGAAAAAACTCGCTGGGCTTGGCCGAGGCCGTATTGGTCACAAAAGCCGCATTGCTCTGGTGCCGCGCGCAGCCGCCAGCCAGCAGCATCAACACCAGCAGCGCGGCCGGATACGCCCACCTGCTCGTCTCGCGTCCTGTCATCCTTACCTGCCGTGGCCTGCGCTTTGAGTTCAAACACTATAGTCGCGCCAACACCTTGCAACGACTTTTCACGGCACCCGGCGAACTCTGGCGCATTGCGTCTTTCTAGATGCAGCCCATGCTTAAGGAGGTTCCCATGCCCAGATTCCGCCTCGCCTGCGCCCTCGCGCTCTGCGCGCCCCTGGCCTTTGCTCAAACTCCGAGCGAGCAAGTCGACATCATCGCCCACCTCAACGGCCTGGACGTCATCGTGGAGCCCATGGGCGTGCCCCTGAGCACCGGCAGCGGCGAAACCCACATGGTCGGCGTGCGCGCGGTCAAGGTCATCAACCAGAGCGATAAAAGCGTCACCTGCGAGTTCCAGGTAGCCGACGAAGACCGCACCAGCGTCACCACCCCCATCTTCAGCGTCGCCTCCGGCGCCCAGGTAATCGAACGCGTGCCCGGCGAATACGCCCCCGACAAGCCCTACGCCGAGCTGACCTGCCGCGGTACAAACTAAACCCGCAATGCCCCACCCGCGCGCGACCTCTCCGCGCGCGCAGCCCTGCCTGTAGCCATGGGCCAGCATCCGCAGTATCGTCGCCAGACGAGACCTCAAGGATGACCCATGGCCAGCAAACCCCAAGCCCCGCGCCAGCAAAAACACCTCGCCGTCCTCATCGACGCCGACAACGCCCCAGCGGCCATCGTCGAAGGCCTGTTCGAAGAAATCGCCAAATACGGCATCGCCAGCGTCAAACGCATCTACGGCGACTGGACCAGCCCACAACTGGGCAGTTGGAAAAAAGTCCTGCTCGACTACCCCATCCAACCCATCCAGCAATTCGCCTACACCCGCGGCAAAAACGCCACCGACAGCTCACTGATCATCGACGCCATGGACCTGCTCTACACCCGGCGTTTTGATGGCTTCTGCCTGGTGTCCAGTGACAGTGACTTCACCCGGTTAGCGGCGCGGTTAAGGGAGGAAGGGTTGGAAGTGATCGGCTTTGGCGAACAGAAAACGCCACCGCCGTTTGTGAAGGCCTGCGACAAATTTATCTATACCGAGCTGCTTAGGGCCGACGCGGGCGAGCCGGAAAGTAGCGCTGCCGTCCATGTCGAAACACCCGAGCCGAAACAGACAAACGACGCACCAGTAGCGGCCGATACAACCCCGGCGGAACCTTCTCTGCCAAAAATCCCGGTGAAACTAATCACCAAGGTCATTGACGACATCTCGGACGAGGACGGCTGGGTATTCATGGCTTCACTGGGAGAGAACCTTCGTAAGCTGAAGTCAGATTTCGATCCCCGCCTGTATGGATTCAAGAAACTTACCGACTTGATTAAGGCGCGTAATGGGCAGTTTGAATTGCAGGAGCGTGGTGTTACGACTACGGGAGGTAAGGTGTTGTTTGTTCGGAATCGTAAGACGGTAGTAAAACAGTGAAAGTGCGGGGGAATTTAGTGCCATCTACTTAGGTATTGAGACTATCTGCTACCAACATCTGCATTAAGGACTTGAACACAACCATTTAGATATGTAGAGCACGTTACCCCAATAGACAAAGCGATAACTGCAATACTGTAAAACCCATAGAGGTCAATCAAAATGAAGATTTTCATAAGCTGGTCAGGTACGACTAGCCATTCTATAGCCAAGATACTACGAGACTGGCTGCCATCAGTAATACAAAGCATAGAGCCATATGTTTCATCAGAGGACATAGACAAAGGGGCACGCTGGTCGTCTGACATTGCAGGAGAACTAGATACATCCAACTATGGAATTATCTGCCTCACGCCAGACAACCTGAGCGCCCCATGGATTAATTTTGAGGCCGGAGCCCTTGGTAAAAGCGTCGACAAAAGCCGAGTAGGCCCAGTGTTATTTAATTTAAAAAAGTCCGAACTTAAGGGACCTCTCGTTCAGTTCCAAGCAACAGTTTTTGAGCATGATGACGTACTCAAGCTCATGCAATCAATAAACAGTTCCCTTGGCGATGACGCTCTTGATGAAGCAAGGCTGGCAAAGGCATTCACAACATGGTGGCCAGACCTTGAGGGGCAACTAAATGGTATCGCGGACACACCGACAGAACCAAAAGAGCAGACTCAGCTGGACCCTGCACGAATCAACAGTGTTCTTGAGGAATTAATCGACCTAACCAGAGCCAACCACAAACTCCTCAGAGAGCCTGGCGCGATGATGCACCCAATGCACTGGGAAGAATTGATTCGAGGCAGAGGTCTTGAATTTATAATTCCTGAAATTGAAGATATTACGTTAGAGATTTCACATATTCAGAAAGCACTAATTATAAGAAATGATGCTTTAGTCGGTGAGCCTGATGTGTCTACTGATGTCATTTCTCGGCTTGATCGAGTAGAGAAAAACCTAAGACACATCCACAAACGGGTTCGTAATCGTATAAGACCCTACTAGCAAGAGCACGGACAACGCGAAGCTTGTCCACCATCGAAGTCAGTGCAGAACCGTCAGGCATAAGCCAATCGCCCCGTCAGCAGGCCGAGCGGAATCGTTGCGGAGAGTGTTGAGCGGCATGGATGCCGCGAGAGCCACGATGGGCCAGGGATGGCCCTTCGTGGGGGGCCGCCTAGGCCGGACCCTCGGAGCAATGATGGAGTGAGGGAAGTCGA
Source organism: Gammaproteobacteria bacterium (assembly GCA_018826895.1). Taxonomy (GTDB): domain Bacteria; phylum Pseudomonadota; class Gammaproteobacteria; order Pseudomonadales; family Pseudomonadaceae; genus Aquipseudomonas. Next base: position 3,690 of record JAHJYA010000119.1, on the reverse strand, counting down.
GCGCAGCGAGACCTGGATGCAGGGGCACAGCGTTTTTGCTTCCTTTTTTCGGGGCCGGCCATCCGGGCGTTTGAAAAAAGTGAGTCGCCGTAAGGGCGAAACCTGATGATCAGGCACCGAATAGGCGGCGTCGGAGTGCAATAACCTGAATTACGGCGCCAGGTTTACGAGATGCGGTGCCTGGGTAATTGCATCGCGAATAAATTCGCTCCTACAGGGGGAGCGCTCGCCGCAGGCTATGAGTTGGCGGTATTTTCGATACGGCTACGCAGTTGGCCCTGTACGTAAAGGATTAAGGCACACACCAATGAAGCCTCTACTGTCCCACCTGGCAGCCGCACTGGCCGGCGCAGCCATAGCCGCCGTTATCGTTCAGGGCACTGGCGCAATGGACAAAACGCTCGCCTTTCAGCTCACCGAACCAGCGCTGATTGCCACCCCATCGGGAGAGCAACAGTACCTGCTACCCAGCGGCACCACCGTCTACCACCAAACCAGCTTTGCCGAAGGCCACAGCCTCTATGCCATCGAGGTGATGTTCGATGGTCAGTTGCCCCTACAAGCGCTGCAGCCAGAAGATTCGGCCGAGCCGTTGTGGCTATATAAGCGGGAAGCGGCAGATATGGCGGGGTTGCAATAAGCAGGAAGACCTCCCGGGTATCGCTTTGCTCAACCCTGGCTACGGGTTAGTAGCGGCTTAGCCCCCGAACAACAAAGAGAGACATACATGAGAGTGCCCGCAAAGATCGCCGCAGTAATCGTCATGACCGCCATCCTGATGGTGTGGGCAGCGGCCTATCCTCTGGCGCAGCTATTACCCAACGAGGCATTCAACGACCCCTTTGGGCCGGTGTACAACGGCCTCAATGTCTTATTCACCGCTCTGGCTTTTGGCGGTGTGATCATTACCTTGTTCTTCCAGGCCGATGAAGCGCGTATCGCCCGGCGCGAGGCGGTGGAGCGCTCGATTTACGAGATGTTCCAGACGTTCACCAGCCTTGAATTCCAAACTGTAAAAGACAGCGCCTACCGGGTGCTGCTGACAGCGGTAAGAGACAAGACCTATGCCGAGTTTCTTGCCAGCCGCTTATTTGTGGTCGAGCAACAAGGTTTTCCGAGCGCCAGTGCACCGCTGATCCGCTCGCTAGACAGCAAGAAAAAAGACCTCGACGGCGAAGCCCTCGTCGGCGCAGACCGTGACGACCGGCTGATGCTCGACAACATGATCAACTTCTTCAATATGCTCGCCCAGCGTGAGTCCTCCGGCACGGTCATTAAACACTGCGACTTCGCCTACGACTGGTGGCGCCCGGTTTTATGGATCCTGGCTCAACTCCAACTTCAGCGTTACCAAGCCTCACCCACTATCCAGCACTACTGCAAAAACCCGCTGGTGAGTGCAACCCTCAAGACCCTCGACGAGGCCTACGGGCACGCCCCCTTGAAAACGGCCGACGACGTCTGGCGCTATATCAATGACCACCCAAAGCTCCGGGACTTCAACCTCGACCCCGAATACAAAAAGCTGTTGCCGCCCACCGACATCTAGCCGCACCGCGAACCCAGTAGCCTGGGTCGAGCGCAGCGACACCCGGGTAAAGCCCACCACACACCCTCGCCTTGCCATTACCCCACCTGCTCCCTATTCTGCGCAGGCCACGGTCAATCCCGTGGCCGGGTTTGACAGCTCGACGACAAGGCGCGATGTGCCTGAAAGGGGCATGCGAAAACGGCGTTCGTTTTTGCAGGCACCCGCTTGCATGCAGTTTCACACTGCAACGCTCTATGGCAGATCGCGTGGGGAGATCCTCGTGGTCTGCCGGTACTTGTCCCGGTCTGTCAACCCTGCGCGGTCTGCCTCCATCGATTGACAGCGATGAAGGCAGCTCCTGAATCAGACAAGGAGTTAGGGCATGCACGAAACATTTACCCCCATCATCTTCCAGCGTCATCACAACCCACTGCGCACGGTGCTGATCGACCGACAACCCTGGTTTGTCGCCAGCGATCTTGGCCGCCTGCTCAACCAGCGCCACGCCGAACGGTTGTGCAAACGCATGGACGCCGACCAGATCAAGACCATCCACCTGGCCTACCGCAGCGGCAGCGAAGAACAAGTACAGGTGATCAACGTGGCCGGCCTGTACAAAGCGCTGTACCGCTTTCACCACCCGGAGCACCGACAGATCAGCCACTGGTTGAGCCAGGAGGTGATCCCGACCCTGCACGACCAACAACACACTGAGGCTAACCAGCCGCGCCGTGTACTGATGGCCTGGCAAGGCACCCGTATCGGCGTGCTCGACTGGCAGGGCGAACTCTGGGTGCCGCTGCGGCAATTACCGACCTTTAGCCCCTGGCAGGAGCGGCCGGTGCTGCGGCGTTGGTTTGGGTGAGGGTAGGCAGCGAGATCGCTCCCGGGTATCGCTGCGCTCAACCCAGGCTACGCAGTGGATGGCGGCTCGCACCGCTAAGCAGGAGCCATCGGCGCGCGTCGTTGGTTTGGGTGAGGGCAGGTGGCGAAAGTGCTCCCGGGTGTCGCTGCGCTCGACCCAGGCTACGCAGCAGATAGCGGCTCGCACCGCTAGGTAGGAGCGGCCGGTGCTGCGGCGTTGGTTTGGGTGAGGGTAGGCAGCGAGATCGCTCCCGGGTATCGCTGCGCTCGACCCAGGCTACCGGGTGGGTAGCGGCTCGGTAGGTGCTCGACTCGTAGACGTTGATCGGGCTAGGCTTGGGGTGGTTTTTACTGCAAAGGACTGCAGGCCATGGTGCTTTATCGTCGCGACACGACGCCGGGGGCGACCTGGTTTTTTACCCTCGCCCTGGCGAACCGCAACAGTGATGTGCTGACCGCGCGGGTCGATCTTTTACGGGCCAGCTTTGCTCATGTGATGCGCCTGCATCCCTGGCGCATCGAAGCCATCGTGATTTTGCCAGACCACTTGCATGCGCTCTGTACGCTGCCACCTGGGGATGCCGATTTCGCCGTGCGCTGGCGTTTGATCAAGAGTGGTTTCTCACGTGCCCTGCCGCTCACGGAAGTGCTGACGCGCAGCCGCGAGCACAAAGCCGAACGCGGCATCTGGCAGCGCCGCTATTGGGAGCACCGCATCCGCGACGATGCGAATTTTGCCCGCCATTTCGATTACATCCACCACAATCCGCGCAAGCATGGCCATGTGGCCCGCGTGATCGACTGGCCATGGTCATCGTTCCATCGCTATGTCGCGGCCGGGCTCTTGTCGGCTGACTGGGCCGGGGATGACGAGGATATTGCCGGCGAGTGGTTGTAGAAGTAGCGGTCCCCTCAGGTATCGCCCCGGGTGTCGCTTCGCTCGACCCAGGCTACAGGTTCGCAAAAAAGTAGCCTGGGTTGAGCACCGCGATACCCGGGAACGGTCGTCGCCCAAACGCAAAAGGCCGGTCTTGCGACCGGCCTTTCGTTTACTGCACCTCGCTCACTCAACCATTGCTGGGGAAGGCGAACTGCGCGGCTTCGTGGCTTTTGCGTGCTGGCCAGCGTTGGGTGATGGCTTTGCGGCGGGTGTAGAAGCGCACGCCGTCCGGGCCGTAGGCGTGCAAGTCACCAAACAGTGAGCGCTTCCAGCCGCCGAAGCTGTGGTAGGCCACCGGTCCAGGCAACGGCACGTTGACGCCGACCATGCCGACTTCGATCTCGTCGCAGAACAG
>JAHJYA010000118.1 GCA_018826895.1 Gammaproteobacteria bacterium | reverse complement strand
TGCGCGCAAAATCTCGCCATGCGGTGTTGGAGGACTTGGCGAGGGAACAACCATTACCTGCGTCCTCCGCCTAGCCTGGCGAGATTTTTCGCGGCAACGCGGCTTGCGACGAAACGGGAACAGACCCTAGGCGCCCCCTTCGCTCCTACACATTAGAGTCGCGGCAGTAGCGTTAGCCGAGCTGAAAGCGCTGGGCGCTGCGGCTCAGTGCGTCAACTTGCACGGAGAGGCCTTCGGTGTGCTGGCCCAGGGTATGGCGCAGGTCCTTGCTCTGGCCGGTATGTAGGTTGATGGTGTCCATTTTGCCGGCGATGTCATCGGTGGTGGTGGAGACTTCCTCGATGGCCACCACCACCTGGTTCATTTCTCCGGTCAGTCGCTCCATGGCCTGGGTGATCGCGTTGATAGCGGTGGCGACCTGGGCGGCGTGTTGTTCGCTGTCGGCCGCCAGGCTCAGACCGTTGCCCATCAACTCACGCATCTGCCGCGCCTGCTGTTGAAATTGCGCGACGATGGCAGCGATATCGGTGGTTGCCGCCACGGTTTTTTGTGCCAGCGAGCGCACCTCATCGGCCACCACCGAGAAACCGCGCCCGGCATCGCCGGCCCGGGCCGCTTCGATGGCCGCATTCAGGGCCAGCAGGTTGGTCTGATCGGCCAGGCTGTTGATCACATCAATGATGCCGCTGACCCGGGTGCTGGTCTGGCCCAGTTCATCGGCCTGGGCATGGCTGGCCTGGATCAGTTGCGCCAGTTGCGCCATGCGTTCGACGCTGGCCTGGATCACCACGCCACCATCGCGGGCAGCGGCATAAGCGCTTTGCGTCGCGCTGCCCACATCGGCGGTGCGCTGGGCCATGTCGTTGAGGGTCAGGCTGATCTGCTGCGACGCCGAAGCTGCCTGTTCGGTCTGTTGCTCGACCTGGGTGCTGTTGTCGCCCAGGGCATGCATGGCATCCCCCAGGTGATGGTGCAGGTGGCTCAGCGCCTGGTTGGCCTGTACCACTTGGGCGACGATGCCGCCGATACCCTGGATCATGCGGTTGGTAGCCGTGGCCAGCTGGTTGAACTCGTCGTTGGGGTTACGGCCCACGGGCAAGGTGCCGGTCAGGTTGCCCGAGGCCACCTGGCTGAGCAGTTGGGTGGCTTGCTGCAGACGGGCGACCAGGGTACGTGAGGCGTTGAGCAGGGTCAGGGTGAGCAGGCCGGCGACCGCGCAAAAGCTCAGGCCCATGATCCACAGTGCCGAGCGCTGAGCCTGCTGCGCCGCCTGTTCGGTGCGCACCAGCAAGCCACTTTCGAGGTCACTGGCCTGGGTGTCGACCTGTGTCTGCAGCTGTTGGCCGACTTGGGCCAGGCTGCGGTTCGCTTCCTCGATGCGCACGATGGTTTGCTGCGCCTGGGCAAAGGCTTCGGTGAAGGCCGCGACACTCTGACCGATGGGCGTGTCCTGCCAGTCCAGCTCCGCCACCTTGGCTTGCATCTCGGCGATGGCCGACAGGGCGTTCTGGGCAAATGTCGGGTCATAGGTCGAGAGGTAGTCGCGCTGACTGCTCAGGGCGCGGCTAATCGCGGGCTGGATCAGGCCGATGGTGATTTTTTCCAGGGCGCTGGCACTTTCGCCCAGTACCTTGCGCTGGCCGTCGAAGGGGGTCAGACCAAGGGTCTGGTTGAGGCTCGACCAGGCCCGCTGCTGCGTCACATCCTGCTGCAGAAACGCCTGGATCTGTCGGGCATGCTCGCTCAGGGCAGGGTCGTTGAGGCTTTCAGCTTGGGTCACGAGTCGTACGACAAGCTCCTCAAGCTCACCGAGGTTCTGGTTGAACTCGGGCAGGTTGCTCGGGCTCAGTTGCTGGCGCAGCGCATGGGTGCGCCACCACTGATTGAGCAGCAGGGTGCTGCTGCCGGCATAGTTGCTGGCGCTTTCTCGGGCTTGCAGTGACGCGCTCAGACGCTGGTTGGCCCAGAAAGATGCTGCTGCCATCAGGCTCAGGCTGATCAGCGTCAGGGCGATAAGAACACGGAATTTTTGTTGCCAGGACAGGGAAAAGGTCACGTTAACGCCTCGCCATCTTCTTAGAGGATGATTCTCAGGGATCGGCAAGTTGTCATACAACTTGATGGCGCGTCCATGCTTTGTTTGCCAATCCGAGAATACTGACGGGGCCTGGGCGGCCCCGTCGTCCGGGCATGCTTACCAGAGTGCCAGGCTGTAACTGAGGATCAGACGGTTTTCATCGAGGTCGTTGCCGAAGTTGGAGCGCACCGTCGCGTTGCGCCATTTCAGCCCCAGATTTTTCAGCGGCCCGCTCTGCACCACGTAGGCGATGTCCATGTTGCGTTCCCACTCCTTGCCTTCGGCAGTGCGGCCGCTCACCTCGACGTTGTCGCCGGAAATGTAGCGGGTCATGAAGGTCAACCCAGGGATGCCGAGGCTGGCGAAGTTGTAGTCGTAGCGGACCTGCCAGGAGCGCTCCTCGGTGTTGGCAAAGTCATTGATCTGCACGAAGTTGACCAGGAAGGGGTCGCTGCTGGCGATGTAAGGGAAGGGGTCGTCACCACTCATGCGCTGGTAGCCGGCTCCCAGGGCGTGGCTACCCAGGGTGTAGGTGAGCATGGCGCCGAAGGCCTTGTTGTCGATATCACGGAAGCTGCCGTCTTCACGGCTCTGGGAATAACGCAGGTCGGTTTTCAGCGACTGACCTTCGCCCAACGGCAGCAGGTGCACCAGGGTGCCGTAGTACTGCTGGTAGATGTCTTCGAGGGTGCCGTAGTGCAGGCCGGCGGTCAGCTCGGGGGTGAGTTTGTAATCACCGCCAGCGAAGACGAACGAGTCGCTGCTGCCGCCGATGCGATTGGCGGTCATGTCGGTGTAGTCGGTGGAGTTGTTGGCCTTGATCTGGCTGATCTTGCCGCCTTGCAGGGTCAGCTTGTCGATCTCCTGCACGTTCAGCAATGCGCCCTGAAAGGTCTGCGGCAGCAGTCGCGAGTCGTTGGCCGAGACGATCGGGCTGCGAAAGTGCAGGGCACCGAGCTTCAGCGTGCTGTTGGAAATTTTCGCCTTGGCCGTGAGCGCCAGCTTCGAGTACTCGTCTTGCGAGCCGCCGGAACCGTCTGCCGGCAGTAAGCCACTGCCGGCCGTACCGTCACCCGAGTCGAGCTTCAGCCCCAGCATGCCCAGGGCGTCGACACCGAAACCGACGGTGCCTGCGGTGTAGCCCGACTCCATGCGCAAAAGGAAACCCTGGGCCCATTCTTCAGCCGGGTCACGGGCGTCACTTTGACGAAAGTCACGGTTGAAATAGAAGTTACGCAGTTCGAGGCTGGCCTTGCTGTCATCGATGAACGCGGCGTGGCTGAGGCTCGGCAAGGCGCTGCCGACCATCAGCAGGCCGGCCAGTTGGGTACGAGGTGTCATGCGGGTGTCTCCGAGTTGGGAGCGCGCAGCGGCTTGACCGACTGCTTGGCAGAGCGCGATTGGACTTTTTTGTTATGGCGTTGCGGTATCGCCGGCACATTCTTGGAAGTGCCTTGCGGCTACGTCCAACGAGAAAAAACAGGGGGCCGGTGATAGGAAAAAACCGTATGCCGGCAGGCCGCTGGCGACGGATGGCTGGCATGTAACCTGCTACGCCCGAGGGCACATGTCCTGCTGTCGGTGGGGCTCCATCAGGCTCAGCAGAGGCATTGCCGCATGAACCTCAGATTCCTCGAAACCTTCGTTTGGGTGGCCCGCCTGAAGAGTTTTCGCCTTACCGCGGAAAAGCTTTTCAGCACCCAGGCTTCCATCTCCAGCCGCATCGCAGCGCTGGAAGATGAACTCGGCACTCGCCTGTTTTTGCGTGACTCCAAGGGCGTTTCCCTGACGCCGGAGGGGCAGAAGGTCCTTGAGTACGCTGAGCGCATGCTCGACACCATGCAGGCGCTCAAGCAATCGATCAGCGACACCGGCAGCGTGCGCGGGCGGATTCGGGTGGGTGCGATGGACACCGTCATTCACACCTGGCTGAGTCCGTTGGTAACAAAGATCATGGAGCGCTACCCGGCGGTGGAGATCGAGCTGACCGCCGATACCGCGCGCAACCTCAGCGAGCAGTTGCAAAAAGGTTATCTGGACATCATTTTCCAGACCGACATGGTTCATGACAGCAGCGTACGCAACCTGGAAATGGCCAGTTTTCCGGTGCGCTGGATCGTCCCCACGGGCTCGCTGTACCACCGCCCCTACGCTGCCATGGACGAACTGGCGCGCGAACGCATCATTACCTTCTCGAAGAACTCACGGCCTCATCAGGACATCCTCAACCTGCTGCATGCCGGCAATGTCAGCGCGCCGCGCATCAGCTGCGTGAACTCGATTGCCGCCATGACCCGGCTGATCCGTGATGGTTTTGGCGTCGGTGCGCTGCCGCCAGCGCTGGTCAGCGATGAGCTCAAGCAGGGTCTGCTGACCATTCTCGATGATGTCCCCGAACCGCCGCCGTTGCCGGTCGTTGCGACCTGGCGTACCGGTGTCGGTCTGGAGTTGAGCGAGGACATCATCGCCCTGGCGGGTGAGGTGCTGCAGGACTATGCCGAGCAGATGGGCGGCGCCATGATGGCCATGGCAGTACCCAGCGGTGAGCAGAAGAGCGCCTGACCCGCGCGCGACCTGAATCCGGCGGTTAGCGTCCTCTGAGGTAGGCTGGAGCATGGCGAATGTCATGCTCCGTGCTGGTGCGCCTGTGCTGATTTCGCCTTATTTCGTCTCATAACGATTTTCGATCATGTGCCCCCCGGTTTTTCTAGTTGGACAGCCCTGGGCGATGCGCTGAGACTCGAAATCGTCTTCCCACGACGCCGCCAGCGCGTTCACAACAATGATCAGGAGCACCTCCATGAAGAGCACCCCATCGCGTTTCGCCCTCTCGGCCATCGCCTGCGTACTGGGCCTGAGCAGCCTCTGTGCCCAGGCCGCCGAGCGCTGGAACATGAGCGTCGAGCAACCGGACGGCAATTTCATCACCACCGTGGCCAAGGAGTTCGCCCAGGACGTGGAACAAGCCAGCGGCGGCGAATTGCAGATTCGCATCCACGCCAACTCGGTGCTGTTCAAACGCCCGGAAGTCAAACGCGCGGTGCAGACCGGCCAGGTGCAGGTGGGCGATGTGCTGATGTCGGTGCTGGGTAACGAAGACCCGATCTTCGAGATCGACAGCGTGCCCTTCCTGGCCCGTAACTATGAGCAGGCCCAGGCCTTGTGGGCCGCCAGCCGTCCGGCGGTGGAAGAACGCCTGGCCAAGCAGGGCATCAAGCTGCTGTACGCCATGCCCTGGTCGCCGCAGAGCATTTTCAGCAAGACGCCGATCAGCAGCATGGACGATTTCAAAGGCATGAAATTCCGCGCCTACAACCCGGCCACCTCACGCATGACCGAGCTGATGGGTGCCGTGCCGACGATCATCCAGACCGGCGAGATTCCCCAGGCATTCAGCACCGGCATGATCACCGGCATGCTGACCTCGCCCACCACGGGCGTGGACTCCCAGGCCTGGGATTTCTCCACTTACTACTACGACGTCAAAGCCTTTATTCCGAAGAACTTCGTGATCGTCAACGCACGGGCCTTCGCCCGCCTGCCTGAGGCCACCCAGGCCGCTGTGGTGGCCGCTGCCGAGCGTGCCGAGCAGCGCGGCTGGGCGATTGCCGAGGAGAAAACCAGCGAGTTGGTGAAGACGCTTGCTGACAATGGCATGCAGGTCGCCGAGCAGGCTCCTGCTGCGGTCGAAAGCGGTTTTGAGGGTATCGGCAAGGCCATGACGGATGAGTGGCTCAAGCGTGCCGGTGCCGATGGTCAGGCGATCCTTGACGCCTACGCGCGCTGATTCCTGCGACCCGGTGGTACCTCTGTCGCCGGGTCGTTTCAATCACTTGCCTGGGAGGCGCGTCATGACCCCATTGCACAAGCTCTACACCCTGTCCGGTTGGTTGTCCGGTGTATTTCTCGTCCTTATCTGCCTGCTGGTGGTGGCCCAGATAGTCGCACGCCAGCTCGGCAGCATGGTGCCGGCAGCCGATGAGTTCGCTGCCTACGCCATGGCAGCCTCAGGTTTTCTGGCACTGCCTTATGCCTTGCAGCGTGGTGCGCACATTCGCGTCGAATTGCTGTATCGCCTGTTACCCCCTGCCGGGCAGCGCGCGGCTGATGTGCTGAGCACCCTGGTCGGTTTGTTGATCGCCCTGTACCTGGCCTGGTATTGCGCGCTGTTCGTGCTCGAGTCCTATGAATTCAAGGAAGTGTCATCGGGCCTGCTGCCCATTCCCATGTGGCTGCCGCAACTGCCGATGGTGCTCGGCACGCTGATCCTCTCGGTGGCCATGGCCGAGCGCCTGTGGCTGACCTGCCGCGGACAGCGTTTCGAGGCGGTCGACGCCGACGGCGTGATGAGTGAGTGACTCCTTATCTTTCCACGCGGCAGTTGCCGCCTTGCATCAGTGAGTGAACCGTGGACTACACACTAATAACCCTGACTCTGCTGGTGGCCCTGTTGGTGCTGCTGGGTGGGGGCGTCTGGGTGGCGCTGTCGCTGCTGGGCGTCGGCATCCTCGGCATGGAGCTGTTCGCCGGTGCGCCGGCAGGCTCGATTCTGGCCTCCACCAGTTGGGCCTCGAGCGCGAGCTGGACCCTGACCGCTTTGCCGCTGTTTATCTGGATGGGTGAGATTCTCTACCGCACGCGCCTGTCCGAAGACATGTTCAATGGCCTGGCGCCCTGGATGCGTGGTTTGCCGGGCCGGCTGTTGCACGTCAACGTGTTCGGCTGCGGGTTGTTCGCTGCAGTCAGTGGCTCCTCGGCCGCCACCGCCGCGACCATCGGGCGGATCTCCCTGCCCGAGCTGAAATCACGCGGCTACCCGGAGGCGATCGCCATGGGCTCGCTGGCCGGCGCCGGGACCCTGGGGCTGCTGATTCCGCCGTCGATCATGATGATCGTTTATGGCGTGGCGGCGCAGGTGTCGATTTCCCGCCTGTTTATCGCCGGTATCCTGCCGGGCTTGCTGCTGCTGGTGATCTTCTCCGGTTTCCTCATGCTCTGGGCCGCATTCAACCGCGACCAGTTGCCGGAGGAGGGCGCGGCCCTGCCCTTTATGGAAAAGCTGCGTCGTGCCAAGTTGCTGATTCCGGTGCTGGGGCTGATCGTAGCGGTGATCGGCTCGATCTATGCCGGTATTGCCACGGCCACCGAGGCGGCAGCCGTCGGCGTGGTCGGGGCGTTGCTGATTGCCTTGTGCTCCGGCGCGCTGACCCGCGAAACCTTTATGGCCAGCTTGATGGGCGCGGTCTGCACCTCCTGCATGATCTTCTTCATCCTGCTCGGTGCGGCCTACCTGACTTCGGCCATGAGCTTCACCGGCCTGCCATCGGCGCTGGCGGACTGGATCATCGCCAAGCAGCTGTCGCCCTATGTACTGCTGCTCGCCCTGACGCTGTTTTTTATCGCCCTGGGCTGCTTTCTGGATGGCATCTCGATCATCCTGCTGACCACGGCCGTAGTACTGCCCGCAGTGCAGGCGGCGGGCATCGATCTGCTGTGGTTCGGTATCTTCGTCATCCTGGTGGTCGAGATGGCGCAGATCACCCCGCCGGTGGGTTTCAACCTGTTCGTCATCCAGAATCTCACCGGACACAACCTGTGGACGGTGGCCAAGGCCAGCTTTCCATTCTTCCTGCTGCTGGTTCTAGCGGCCGTGCTAATCACCGTGTTTCCGCAGATCGTCCTGGCATTGCCCGAAGCCATGCGCGGTAACTGAGGCAGTGTTGTACGGCACCGATGCTTTTTGTAGGAGTCGCGCCCCGCGACGAATAGCGGCCATTCAGCGGTCTAGGGTCCGTTCCGTTTCGTTCGCAGCAACGCGGCTTGCGGCGAAGCGGAGCAGCCCCTAGCTGATTGCCCAAAAGCTTCGCGCCGGGGCGGCACTCCTACAGGCATTGCGTAAAGGCTTGTGTGGGGCGAAAACAGCCTTTGGCACTGAGTTGGTGCAGGGGGTGAAACAAAATGTCGCAGGCTTACAAGCGCTGCCCCATCCGTAGTCGTTAAGCTCGTCGCGCAAATGTGACCAGCGGGTCGCCCCTGTCGCCTACCTCATTAAGCGCTCGAGCATGTAATCGGCGCTTCATGGACTAACGTTGAACTACAACGTAACGGCAGCGGTCATGACCTGCGACTGCCCCAGTCGAATCACGAGCCAAACGGAGCAAAACCATGGCGTTCTTTACGGCGGCCAGCAAAGCCGACTTCCAGCATCAACTGCAAGCGGCCCTGGCGCAGCACGTCAGTGAACAGGCGTTGCCACAAGTGGGCCTGTTCGCCGAGCAATTCTTCGGCATCATTGCCCTGGACGAACTCACCCAGCGTCGCCTGTCCGACCTGGTCGGTTGCACCCTGTCGTCCTGGCGGTTGCTGGAGCGCTTCGATCACGCCCACGCCGAGGTTCGTGCCTTCAACCCCGATTACGAGAAGCACGGCTGGCAGTCGACTCACACCGCCGTTGAAATCCTCCACGCCGACATCCCGTTTCTGGTCGACTCGGTGCGCATGGAGCTCAACCGTCGCGGTTACAGCATCTACACTCTGCAGAACAGCGTGTTCAGCGTGCGCCGTGATGCCAAGGGCGAGTTGTTGGAAATCCTGCCGAAAGGCGCCCAGGGCGAGGGCATTCTGCAGGAAGCCCTGATGTTCCTGGAGATCAACCGCTGCGCTACGGCCAGTGAGCTGCGTGCGCTGGAAACCGCACTGCACGAAGTCTTCGAAGAAGTGCGCCTGAGTGTGGCGGACTTCCAACCGATGAAAGCCAAGGCCCAGGAACTGCTCACCTGGCTGGGCAAGCTCAAGCCTGGGCAGGCCGGTGTGCAACTCGATGGCGCCGACCTCGAGGAAGTACGGGTCTACCTCAAGTGGTTGCTCGAAGACCACTTCACCTTTCTCGGTTATGAAGAGTTCAGCGTGGCCGATGCCGCCGACGGCGGCGCCATGGTCTATGACGCCAGCTCCCTGCTCGGGCTGTCCAAGCGCCTGCGCAGCGGCCTGAGTGCCGAAGAGCTGCACATCGAGCCGGAAGCGGTCAGCTACCTGCGTGAGCCGTTGCTGCTGTCGTTCGCCAAGGCCGCAGTGCCCAGCCGCGTGCACCGCCCGGCCTACCCGGATTTCGTCTCCATCCGCGAACTGGACAGCAAAGGCCGAGTGGTCAAGGAATGCCGCTTTATGGGGCTCTACACCTCGGCGGTGTATGCCCAGAGCGTTTGGGACATCCCCTACATTCGCCGCAAGGTCGATCTGATCGAACAGCGTTCTGGCTTCGATGCCAAGGCGCACCTCGGCAAGGAACTGGCCCAGGTTCTCGAAGTGCTGCCGCGCGACGACCTGTTCCAGACCCCGGTCGATGAGCTGTTCAATACCGCTCTATCCATCGTGCAGATTCAGGAGCGCAACAAGATTCGCGTGTTCCTGCGTCGCGACCCGTACGGCCGCTTCTGCTACTGCCTGGCCTATGTGCCGCGCGACGTGTACTCCACCGAGACCCGCCTGAAAATCCAGCAGGTGCTGATGGAGCGCCTGCAGGCCACCGACTGCGAGTTCTGGACGTTCTTCTCCGAGTCCGTGCTGGCACGGGTGCAGTTCATTCTGCGGGTGGACCCGAAGAACAAGACCCAGATCGACCCGGCGCGCCTGGAGAAAGAAGTGATCCAGGCCTGCCGTTCGTGGCAGGACGACTACGTGGCGCTGATGGTCGAAAGCCTCGGCGAAGCCCAGGGCACTCGCGTACTGACCGACTTCCCGGGCGGCTTCCCGGCCGGTTACCGCGAGCGTTTCGCCCCGCACTCGGCGGTGGTCGACATGCAGCACCTGCTTAGTCTGAGCGCTGAACGGCCGCTGGTGATGAGCTTCTACCAGCCGTTGAGTCAGGGCGATCAGCAGTTGCACTGCAAGCTCTACCACGCCGACACACCGCTGCCGCTGTCCGACGTGCTGCCGATTCTGGAGAACCTCGGCCTGCGTGTGCTGGGCGAGTTCCCCTATCGCCTGCACCAGCAGAACGGCCGCGAGTTCTGGATTCACGACTTCGCCTTCACCTATGCCGAAGGCCTGAATGTCGATATCCAGCAGCTCAACGACACCTTGCAGGATGCCTTCGTGCACATCGTCGGCGGCGACGCCGAAAACGATGCCTTCAACCGCCTGGTGCTGACCGCTGCCATGCCCTGGCGCGATGTCGCGCTGCTGCGTGCCTATGCGCGCTACCTCAAGCAGATCCGTCTGGGCTTCGACCTGGGCTATATCGCCAGCACCCTGGTCAACCATGCTGATATCGCCAAGGAGCTGGTGCGCCTGTTCAAGACACGCTTCTACCTGGCGCGCAAACTCACCAGCGATGACCTGGAAGGCAAGCAGCAGAAGCTGGAGCAAGCGATTCTCGGTGCGCTGGAGAACGTTGCGGTACTCAACGAAGACCGCATCCTGCGGCGCTACCTGGACTTGATCAAAGCCACCCTGCGCACCAACTTCTACCAGACCGACAGCAATGGTCAGAGCAAGGCCTACTTCAGCTTCAAACTCAACCCGCGGGCGATCCCGGAGATTCCCAAGCCGGTACCGAAGTTCGAAATCTTCGTCTACTCGCCGCGCGTCGAGGGCGTACACCTGCGCTTTGGCGATGTGGCCCGTGGTGGCTTGCGCTGGTCGGACCGCGAAGAGGACTTCCGCACCGAGGTGCTTGGCCTGGTCAAGGCGCAGCAGGTGAAGAACGCGGTGATCGTGCCCATGGGCGCGAAGGGCGGTTTCATCCCGCGGCGTATGCCGGTCGGCGGTAGCCGCGACGAGATACTGGCTGAGGGCATCGCCTGCTACCGCATCTTTATCAGCGGCCTGCTCGACATCACCGACAACCTCAAAGAGGGTGCCGTGGTGCCGCCGGTCAACGTGGTGCGGCATGACCAGGACGACCCCTACCTGGTTGTCGCGGCCGACAAGGGCACAGCCACCTTCTCCGACATCGCCAACGGCATTGCCGCAGAATACGACTTCTGGCTGGGCGATGCCTTTGCCTCGGGCGGTTCGGCCGGTTACGACCATAAGGGCATGGGCATTACCGCCAAGGGCGGCTGGGTCTCGGTGCAGCGTCACTTCCGCGAGCGCGGCATCGACGTGCAGAAGGACAGCATCACGGTGATCGGCATCGGCGACATGGCCGGCGACGTATTCGGCAACGGCCTGCTGCTGTCGGACAAGCTGCAACTGGTGGCCGCGTTCAACCACCTGCATATCTTTATCGACCCTAACCCGGACGCTAGTAAGAGCTTCGCCGAGCGCAAGCGGCTGTTCGAATTGCCGCGCTCGAGCTGGGCCGACTATGACAGCAAGCTGATGTCCGAAGGCGGCGGGATCTTCCTGCGCAGCGCCAAGAGCATCCCGATCAGCGCACAGATGAAGGCACGCTTCGACATCAGTGCCGACAAGCTGGCGCCCAACGAGTTGCTCAACGCGCTGCTCAAGGCACCGGTCGACCTGATCTGGAACGGCGGTATCGGCACCTACGTCAAGTCGAGCAAGGAGAGCCACGCCGACGTTGGCGACAAGGCCAACGATACCCTGCGCGTCGACGGTCGTGAGCTGCGTGCCAAGGTCGTGGGCGAGGGCGGCAACCTGGGCATGAGCCAGCTGGGGCGCATCGAATACGGCCTCAATGGCGGTGCCAGCTACACCGACTTTATCGACAACGCCGGTGGCGTGGACTGCTCCGACCACGAAGTGAACATCAAGATCCTGCTCAACGAGATCGTCGCCGCTGGTGACATGACCGGCAAGCAGCGCAACGTCCTGCTGGCCGAGATGACTGATGCCGTGGGTGGCTTGGTGTTGGGCAACAACTACAAGCAGACCCAGGCATTGTCCCTGGCCGAGCGCCGTGCTCGCGAACGGCTGGGCGAATACAAACGCCTGATGGCGGCCCTGGAAAATGCCGGCAAACTCGACCGTGCCCTGGAGTTCCTGCCGGGTGACGAAGAGCTCAACGAGCGCGCCGCCAAAGGCCAGGGGCTGACCCGCCCGGAGCTGTCGGTGTTGATCTCCTACAGCAAGATCGACCTCAAGGAGTCGCTGCTCAAGTCCCAGGTGCCGGATGACGAGTACCTGGCCCGTGAGATGGAGACGGCCTTCCCACCGCTGCTGGCCGATACCTTCGGCGACTCCATGCGCCGCCACCGGCTCAAGCGCGAAATCGTTAGCACGCAGATCGCCAACGATCTGGTCAACCACATGGGCATCACCTTCGTGCAGCGTCTGAAGGAGTCCACTGGCATGAGTGCGGCGAATGTCGCCGGAGCTTATGTCATCGTGCGTGACGTGTTCCGCCTGCCGCAGTGGTGGAAGCAGATCGAGGCGCTGGATTATCAGGTGCCGGCCGAGTTGCAGTTGCAGATGATGGATGAGCTGATGCGCCTGGGCCGCCGCGCCACGCGCTGGTTCCTGCGCAGCCGGCGTAATGAGCTGGACGCTGCTGGCGACGTGGCCCACTTCGCCCCGCGTGTCGAGGCCCTGGCCCTGCGTCTGGACGAGCTGCTCGAAGGCCCGGCTCGCGAGCAGTGGCTGGCGCGCTACCAGGCTTACGCCGAAGCGGGCGTGCCGGAAGTGCTGGCCCGTGTAGTGGCCGGCACCAGCCACCTCTACACCCTGTTGCCGATTATCGAAGCGGCAGACCTCACCGGGCAGGAACCGGCCCAGGTGGCAGCGGCCTACTTCGCCGTCGGCGGCACCTTGGAGCTGTCCTGGTACCTGCAGCAGATCACTGGTTTGCCGGTGGAAAACAACTGGCAGGCCCTGGCCCGCGAAGCCTTCCGTGACGATCTCGACTGGCAGCAGCGGGCGATCACCGTCTCGGTGCTGCAGATGGCCGACGCACCGTCGGACATCGAAGCGCGCATGCAGATCTGGCTGGAACAGCATCGCCGCCTGGTCGATCGCTGGAAGGTTATGCTCGGCGAACTGCGCGCTGCCAGCGGCACGGATTACGCCATGTACGCCGTGGCCAACCGCGAGCTGATGGACCTGGCGCAGAGCGGCCAGTCCGGCCTGCCCAAGCACTGAGCCTGACACGCTGACTTGATCCCCGCCAATGGCGGGGATTTTTTTGCCTGAGTAAAGGCGAATGCCGGGCAGGTAGCCTGGGTTGAGCACCGCGAAATCCGGGAGAAGACTCTGCAGCGCCTAGCGCCATGTCAGTGTCGCTGCGGTACGCGTAATCAGGGATGGCTTTGCAGGTAGGGCAAGACATCTGGTGCGCCAGCCAGGCGCAGACCTTCACCCAGGGCCGTTGCCTCCGCCGACTGTTTGGGCAGCAGAAGGAATTCCGGTGCCCCTGCGCCGCGTAGCAACGACAGGCGCGCGTAGGGTAGGCGGTTGTCGAGCAGCAGCGCCATGAAGGCTGGGTCGCTCCAGGCGGCGGCAGGCATGGCCAGGACGTGGTAGCAGCGCTGCAGATCGCTCAGCCCGGTTGGGCTCAGGCGATAGTGGGTCAGTGCGGCGGGCAGGTTTACTTCCATGGCGCGGCGGCGGGCGTAGGCCACTGCACAGGCGAAGGCTTCGGGGTGCAGTTCACCGGCCCAGAATACCCGCGTACCACGCCAATCGGCCTGACGTAGCTGGATCTGCTCACCGGCGAGGAAACGCGGCAGTGCCAGGCTGATGCTGCGCACGAAATCCTTGTAGCTGATGATTCGCACTGTTCGACAACAGGGCATGCTGCCGTACTGCTCGAAGCTGCTACACACAGCCTGTTCGCTGCTCACGCCGCTGAGGCCATCGACCAAGCGCAGGTCGAAACTCGCCAGCTCACGCTGTTCCTGCTCAATCACCCGTACCAGCATGGCATGGGCTTGCGCCTTGTCTTCCTGTACCGGTCCGGAGAGGGCGCCGCGTGGCAGCTCTGCCAGGCGCTGCAGGGGTGGGCCGTCCTGCCAGCAGATGCTTTCGCGCAGGGGGGGCAAGGCCACGAATGGCAGGTGCAGATGGCTCGCGCGCTCCAGAATCTGCCGTGGCGCACGGCCGATCAAGCCCAGGCGCTGGGCCAGGGCTGTGAGGCGTGAGCTGAGCGATGGGGGCTGCTCGGACAGGTTCATAGACGACAACAAACTCCACAGATAGCCGCAGTGTGGCAGAGCTCATTGACCCCTGCACGGGCTTTGCCAGGCAAATGCGCAGATCGCCTTGGGCGTTGCTGTGGCAAAATCATCATATTCATTTGTACGGTGTCTCCATGCCCAGTCTCGTCCTGGATCTTGCATTGCCTGCCGAGCGTCTACTTGCCGTCTATGAGGGGCGCGCGGAGCGGATTATGGCCCATTCGCGCGACGGTCGTCGTGTCAGTATTGCTGCGCGGCATTTCCGTCCGTACCTCACCCATGAGGGGGTGTACGGCGCGTTTGAACTGACATTCAGTGACAAGGGCGAGTTGCTCGAACTGCGTCGGCTGGACCGCTGAGCCGGGCACGCCTCGCCTGCAAGGGCCCCTGGGCTGTATAATCGCCGGCTTCGATTTAATCCCTACACGAGCTAAGCCTGCCCATGTACAACCTGGCCCGCGAGCTGCTGTTCAAACTGTCCCCGGAAACCTCCCACGAATTGTCGATCGACCTGATCGGTGCGGGCGGACGCCTGGGGCTCAATCGCGTGTTGACCAAGACGCCGGCCAGCCTGCCGGTACAGGTCATGGGCCTGGAATTCGCCAACCCGGTCGGCCTGGCAGCTGGGTTGGACAAGAACGGCGACGCCATCGACGGTTTCGCTCAGCTGGGTTTCGGCTTCGTCGAGATCGGTACGGTCACGCCACGGCCGCAACCGGGTAACCCCAAACCACGTCTGTTTCGTTTGCCCGAAGCCGAGGCGATCATCAATCGCATGGGCTTCAACAACCTGGGCGTCGATCACCTGTTGGCGCGCGTGCAGGCGGCGCGTTATCGCGGTGTACTGGGTATCAACATCGGCAAGAACTTCGACACCCCGGTTGAGCGCGCAGTCGATGACTACCTGTTGTGTCTGGACAAGGTCTACGCCCATGCCAGCTATGTGACGGTCAACGTCAGCTCGCCGAATACGCCAGGCCTGCGCAGCCTGCAGTTCGGCGATTCGCTGCGCCAACTGCTCGACGCCTTGCGTCAGCGCCAAGAGGCGCTCACCGCTCTGCACGGCAAGCGTGTGCCCCTGGCGATCAAGATCGCCCCGGACATGAGCGACGAGGAAACCATTGAGGTGGCCCGTGCTCTGGTCGAGGCCGGGATGGATGCGGTTATCGCCACCAACACCACCCTCAGCCGTGACGGTGTCAAAGGCTTGGAGTGGGGCGACGAAGCGGGTGGCCTGTCGGGCGCACCGGTACGCGACAAGAGCACCCACATCGTTCAGGTATTGGCTGGTGAGTTGGCGGGGCGTTTGCCGATCATTGCCGTGGGCGGAATTACCGAAGGTCGACATGCAGCTGAGAAGATCGCCGCAGGCGCGAGCCTGGTACAGATTTATTCCGGGTTTATTTACAAGGGCCCGGCGTTGATTCGTCAGGCGGTCGATGCCATTGCCGGTTTACCGCGTGCAGGTGTTTAACGGCAGGCAATAAAAAGGGCTCCTCTAAGGAGCCCTCTGGGCTTGCGCCCGCCGCTCTGGGGGAGCGGGCTAGGTAAAGTCGTTGGGTTCGGGGGTCAGCCGACCGCGTGGAGTTCGTTGAGTCGATGGATGCCAGCGGTGCCGGTCAGTCCGTCCCAGTTGTCGCCGCGCCCTTCACGCCAGCCGTTCAACCAGGCCTGCCGCACAGACTGGAGGGTAAATGGACACAATTCGCGGGATTTGCCGTTGATGCCGTATTGATAGCCGCGCAAAAAAGCTCTTTCCAAAGGATCACGCTTAAGTCTTCTCATAGGGTGTAGCCCTCAATGTTGACTGTTATGTCCTGGTGACCTCACGGCGAGGTCGGGCAGAAGGTCTGCCGATGGAGCCCGCTGCCGGCGTGGCGGTCTCCGTGTCATGACCGTTGCAGCCATGACCTGAGTTGATTTCTATCGAATGCGTAGAGCCCTGTGAATGATCGTTTTGTCATAAGCACGTAATGCTTTTGTGACCACGGCCATAAGGGGGCATGAGCGAAACCCTGATGGGCTGTCGCGAGCGCTAGTGGGCCGGGCGTTTGCCGGTCGCGTGCTTGCACACTGCCATTGCGAATTGCTCGTGATTGCAGGCGTTACTTATTCCGACGAAGTGTCGCTTTGCAACGCTTCGTCACTTATTTTGGCCGTGTAGTCCGCTGCGGCGGCCCCTTTTTGCTTATCACTGGATACCCCCATGTCGGATCGTCACGAACTCTTCCTCACTTGTCCCAAAGGCCTGGAGGGTCTGCTGCTTGAAGAGGCCGGCCAGCTTGGGTTGGAAGAGGCCCGCGAGCACACCTCGGCGATTCGCGGGCTGGGCTCGCTGGAGACCGCCTACCGGCTATGCCTGTGGTCTCGCCTGGCTAACCGCGTGTTGCTGGTGCTGGCACGCTTCCCGGTTCGCGATGCCGAGAGCCTGTACGAGGGCGTGCTGGAGGTGGACTGGTTCGAGCACCTGGACCCGGCCGGCAGCCTGGCGGTGGAGTTCAGCGGCAACGGCTCGGGGATCGATAACACCCACTTCGGCGCGCTCAAGGTCAAGGATGCGATTGTCGACAAGCTGCGTCAGGCTGATGGCACGCGGCCCTCGGTGGACAAGCTCAACCCCGATATGCGCGTGCACCTGCGTCTGGACCGCGGTGAAGCGATCCTCTCCCTCGACCTGTCCGGCCACAGCCTGCACCAGCGCGGCTACCGCCTGCAGCAGGGCGCCGCGCCGCTCAAGGAAAACCTCGCCGCCGCAGTGCTGATTCGTGCCGGTTGGCCGCGTATCGCCGCCGAGGGTGGCGCTTTGGCCGACCCGATGTGTGGTGTGGGCACCTTCCTGGTCGAAGCGGCGATGATCGCCGCCGATGTAGCCCCGAACATGACTCGCCAGCAGTGGGGCTTCAGCCAGTGGCTGGGGCACGTGCCGGCTATCTGGAGCCGACTGCATGCCGAGGCTGAGCAGCGCGCAGCTGCGGGTATGGCCAAGCCACCGTTGTGGATTCGCGGCTACGAAGCCGATCCGCGACTGATCCAGCCGGCGCGCAATAACATCGAACGCGCGGGCATGGGCGACTGGATCAAGGTTTACCAGGGCGAGGTGGCCACGTTCGAGCCGCGTCCGGACCAGAATCAGAAAGGCCTGGTGATCTGCAACCCACCCTATGGCGAACGCTTGGGTGATGAAGCCAGCCTGCTGTACCTCTACCAGAACCTGGGTGAGCGTCTGCGCCAGGCGTGCATGGGCTGGGAGGCGGCGGTGTTCACCGGCGCGCCGGATCTGGGCAAGCGCATGGGCATTCGCAGCCACAAGCAATATGCCTTCTGGAACGGCGCCCTGCCGTGCAAGCTGTTGTTGATCAAGGTGCTGCCGGATCAGTTTGTCACCGGCGAGCGACGCACTCCGGCGCAGCGCCAGGTCGAGCGCGAGCTGGCCAGTGCTCAGCCTGAAGAAGTGGTTGAAGCGCCGAAGCTGAACAAGAACGGCAATCCGATCAAGCCCGCGCCGGTAACCTCACCGACCGTGGAGCTGGCGCGCCTCAGCGAAGGCGGACAAATGTTCGCTAACCGCCTGCAAAAGAACCTTAAACAACTGGGCAAGTGGGCCAAGCGCGAGGGCATCACCTGCTACCGCGTGTATGACGCCGATATGCCGGAATACGCCCTGGCGGTGGACCTGTACCACGACTGGGTGCATGTGCAGGAATACGCCGCGCCCAAGTCCATTGATCCGGAAAAGGCCCAGGCGCGCCTGTTCGATGCCCTGGCCGCGCTGCCCCAGGCACTCGGTATCGACAAGAGCAAGGTGGTGATCAAGCGCCGCGAGCGCCAGGCGGGTACCAAGCAGTACCAGCGCCAGAGCACCCAGGGCCAGTTCATGGAGGTCAGTGAGGGCGGCGCCAAATTGTTGGTCAACCTGACCGATTACCTGGACACCGGGCTGTTCCTCGACCACCGCGCGATGCGCCTGCGCATTCAGCGTGAGGCTGCGGGTAAGCGTTTCCTCAACCTGTTTTGCTATACCGCCACCGCCACCGTGCATGCGGCCAAGGGCGGGGCGCGTACGACCACCAGTGTCGATCTGTCGAAAACCTACCTGGACTGGGCGCGGCGCAACCTGTCGCTCAACGGTTTCTCCGACAAGAACCGCCTGGAGCAGGGCGATGTGATGGCATGGCTGGAAGCCGACAGCGGCGAGTACGACCTGATCTTTATCGACCCGCCGACTTTCTCCAACTCCAAGCGCATGGAAGGCGTATTCGATGTGCAGCGCGATCACGTGCGCTTGCTCGACCTGGCCATGGCGCGGCTAGCGCCGGGTGGCGTGCTGTACTTCTCCAACAACTTCCGTAAGTTTCAGCTTGAGGCAGATGTGCTGCAGCGCTATGCGGTAGAAGAAATCAGTGCCCAGACCCTGGACCCTGACTTCGCCCGCAACCCGAAGATCCACCGCGCCTGGCGTCTGCAGGCGCAGTAAGCGCATGAAAAAACGCCCCGCTAGTGCGGGGCGTTTTTCGTTGTATCAGCGTTTGGGCGCGGCCTGGGGTTGGCGGTACAAGTCGATCAGCACCTGATCGAGAATCGATGAGGCACCCCAGGGCTTGGGATCGTTGAGTATCGCCACCACGGCCCAGCTGTTGCCGTTGTTGTCGCGGCTGAAGCCGGCGATGGCGCGCACGTTGTTCAGGGTACCGGTCTTGATGTGCGCCTGGCCGACCAGGGCCGAGTTGCGCAGGCGCCGGCGCATGGTGCCGTCCATGGCCACCAGTGGCATGGAGCTGATGAACTCTGCGGCGTAGGGACTCTGCCAGGCGGCCTGGAGAATCTTGGCCATTTCCCGGGCACTGATGCGCTCATCACGCGACAGGCCCGAGCCGTTTTCAATCACCAGTTGCGGCGCGGTAATGCCCTTGCGCGCCAGCCAATCGCGGATTACCCGTTGGGCGGCCTTGGCATCGTCGCCATCGGCCTCGTTGCGAAACTGCGCGCCGATGCTCAGCAGCAACTGCCGGGCCATGGTGTTGTTACTGTACTTGTTGATGTCGCGGATGATCTCCACCAGGTCCGGGGAGAAGCTGCGTGCCAGCAGGCGTGCGTCATCCGGCACGCTGGCACTGCGGGTTTGGCCCAGGATGCTACCGCCCAGTTCCTGCCAGATGGCGCGGATGGCGCCAGCTGCGTAGCCGGGATGATCAAGCAGGGCCAGGTAGGTCTGGGCGCTGCAGCCTTCGGCGAGCTGGCCGGTGACGATCACGTTGACACCGTCGAATTCGCTCACCGGGTTGTAGCGCACATCCGGCCAACCGGGGCACTTGGCGGCCGGTAACAGCTTGACCTTGTTGTCGATTTTGACTTCGGCGATTGGCGGCTCGGCGGCGATGTGGACCTTGCCGTTTTCGGCGCGGGCGATAAAGCGCAAGGACTTGAGGTTGACCAGCAGCGAGTCTGGGCTCACCAGGTAGGGTTTGTTGGCATCGCCGCCATCGTCGTTGAATACCGGCAGCTCCGGCTGCAGGAAATGACTACGGTCGAGCACCAGATCACCGGTGACCTGGCGCACGCCGTTGGCGCGCAGGTCGCGCAGCAGCAGCCAGAGCTTTTCCATATTCAGCTTGGGGTCACCGCCGCCCTTGAGGTAGAGGTTGCCGTTGAGTACGCCGTCCTTGAGTGGGCCGTCGGTGTAGAACTCGGTCTTCCACTGGTAGGTCGGGCCGAGCAGCTCGAGCGCTGCATAGGTGGTCACCAGTTTCATGGTCGAAGCCGGGTTGACCGAGACATCGGCGTTGAAATAGGTGCTGGCCCCTGGGCCGGTCAGCGGCAGGGTGACCAGAGACATCGACTGGGTACTGATCTTGTTGGTTTGCAGGGCCTTCTGCACGCTGGGCGGCAGGGTGTTCTTCACCGCCGCCTGGGCGGGCAGGGCGATGAGCAGGCTGGTGAGGGTGATATGGCACAGGCCGGTGATCAGGGAATGGACGCCCTGGCGGGTAACGATAAAAGGCATGGATAAAGAGTCCCACTGCGGTTCGGGAAGGTGCCGCGCATTATGCCCCAAGCGGCTTTGCCGCGCGCACCAGGCTGCGACGAAGCGCCGGTGGCGACAATCCGTTGCACGTCAGGCGGGCATGCATGAGGGCAAGCTGTTAAAGTAGCCGGCTTATCACCTGTGAGGATTGTTCCAATGGCTACCAACCGTTCCCGTCGTCTGCGCAAGAAACTCTGCGTGGATGAATTCCAGGAGTTGGGTTTTGAGTTGAACCTGAACTTCAAGGAAGGCTTGAGCGACGAGGCCATCGACGCCTTCCTCGAGCAGTTCCTGCGTGACGCCATGACCGTCAACGGTCTGGGCTATGTAGGCGGCGATGACTTCGGTCTGGTGTGCCTCAGCAAGCGTGGCTCGGTCAGCGAAGAACAACGCGCCGCGGTCGATGCCTGGCTCAAGGGCCGTGACGAGCTAGTTGACTACACTGTCAGCCCGCTGCTCGACGTCTGGTACCCGGAAAACGAGATCAATCAGGCTTAAGTCTGATGCTTCTCGGACCTGCGCCCTGCAGGTCCGAGAGGCGCCGTTATATCCCCCGCATTACTCCGCTATTCCCGCTTTTTCCAGTATTGCTCCCTCATCCACCTCATCGATTTGCTCACGGCGCATAAAGCGTTCGGCATAGCGTCGGTATATCCCTGCGCGGACGAAAAGCCCGAACAGCGGTGGATCGATATGGCCGGTGCGGCACATGCCCGCCATGATGCCCAGCGATTCGGACAGGTGTTTGCCCTTTTTGTAGGGCCGGTCTGCGGCGGTGAGGGCCTCGAAGATGTCGGCGATGGCCATCATCCGGGCTGGCAGGCTCATCTGCTCGCGGGTCAGACCTTTCGGGTAACCGCTGCCATCAATCTTCTCGTGGTGCCCGCCGGCAATCTCGGCGACTTGTCGCAGGTGCGCGGGGAAGGGCAGGTGGCTGAGCATCAGAATGGTCTGCACGATATGGTGGTTGATGATGTAGCGCTCCTCGGCCGTCAAGGTGCCGCGGGTGATGCTCAGGTTATGCAATTCGCCGCGGTTGAACTTATGCTGCGGCACGTCGAGTTTGAAGCCCCAGGGGTTGTCTTCGGCGATCAGCTCGCTGGTGGGCCGCGCGATCAGGTGCACGGGCTTATCGGCCAGTAGCGCTTCCTCGACCGGCAGGCTGGCGGGCGGCAAAGCAGCCTGGCGCTGCTGTTCTTCCCAGGACACACCGAGGCAATCATCCAGGGTGCGCATCCAGGTGCGCTGGGCAATATGCTGCAAGCGTTCGAGGTCGGCGTCGGCCATGGCTTCCACGCCGATGTTGCTGCGTGCGACAAAGGCGAATTCCTCATCCAGCGTGGCCAGTTGGGTGTCGCGGGTTTTGCCCAGAGCAACGGCGTCACCGCCGCCTGCACAGCCACGCCAGTAGTCGATCCAGGCGGTGCACTTGAGCACCTCGAAGCGCATGCGTATTTCGTGAATGCGGTCGTACAGGGTTTCCAGCTTGGTGGCCTTGTCGACCACGTACTCGGGCGTGGTGACCTTGCCGCAGTCGTGCAGCCAGGCCGCGATGCGCAGTGCTTCCCAGTCCTCATCGCTGGGCCGATAGTCGCGAAATGCCGGTTCGTCGCTGGTAGCGGCTGCTTCGGCGAGCATAAAGGTCACTTCCGGGACCCGCTGGCAGTGCCCTCCGGTATAGGGGCTTTTGGCATCGATGGCGCCTGCGATCAACTGGATGAACGCATCAAGCAGTTGGCGCTGGCGTTCCAATAGACGCTGGCTTTCGATGCACAGCGCGGCGACGCCGGAGACCGCTTCGATAAACGCCACGCGCTCGGGGCGCTGCATGATCAAGTCGGCCTCCTCACCGCTGTCGCAGTGCAACAGCACTTGCACGCCAACCGTTTCACCACGCCGGTTGTGCAGGCCGGTGGCGACCAGGTGGACACGCGGGCTGTCGAGACTTTGCAGCAGTTTGCGGTAATCGCCGGCCTGATCGAAACCGATCGATGCCACGCTGCTGGCACCACCGTTAGCCGGCCCGCGCAACCAGTCTGGCAGGCTGGGGTCGTCGCGTTCGTAGTTATGTAGGCCGCTGCTTTCCAGGGGCTGTGCCAGCCCTTGAAGGAATACGCCATGCAGTTCCAGGCGGCCGCTTTCTTCGTCGATCAGGTACAGCAGGCCGCCGTGGGCGCCGCCAATGCCGATGGTTTCCTGCAGTACGCGCTGTAGCAGAGCGTCGAAGCGGGTTTCGGCGGAGAGGCTGGCAGCAATGTCGAGAAAGCTGGCGATGGTCTCTTTCATGCGCGTCATGGACACCGCCAACTGGTCAACTTCCAGCACCGGCGAGCCGCCGCTGGTGGGGTAGTCGAAGTCGAAGCGGCGAATCGCTTCGGCTTCCAGCACCAGGGCGCGCAGCGGTTTGACGATCAGCCGTGAGGTCAGCCAGCCCAGTGGCAAGCACAGCAGCAGGGTGGTCAGGGTAACCAGTGCACCTTGCCAGCGGATGCGGTAGGCCTCGGCGAGCAGTTCGTCTTCGGGCACCAGCAGAGCCAGCTCCAGCCCCTGGGGGCCGCCCTCGCGCAAGTGGCGTCGAGCCACGACCCAGCGCCGCTGATCAAGCTCGAATGCGCCATCGCTTTGCTCAGGCTGGGTATCGAGTAGGGCGGCCAGGGTTGGGCTAAGTTCACGAACCGACGCCAGGTGAGCGCCATCATCAGCCAGCAGGCGACTGCTGTCCGGGTGGGCAATCACATGGCCCGATGGGTCGTAGAGCATCACCTCGCTGCTGGGTGTGATCTGATGGCGCGCCAGGGTCGCGGAGAGGTCCGCCAGGGTCAGGTCGGCGCCCATGACGGTCGTCAGCCCGGCGCGCCGGGCCAGCGTGGTGCCCACCTCGGCAGTGGAGAAGAAGACATAGGGCGCCGTGGTGATCTGCCCGCCATCACCGCGGGCCAGCCTGTACCAGTCACGGCTGCGCGGGTCGTAGTCTTCATTCAGGCGCTGGCGGCGGCTGATCAGGTTCAGCGAGCCGTCATAGAACAGGTAGTTGGCGTCCAGGCTGGCCGCACTGCGCTCGATCGACCACACCTGATAGGCGGCCTGGTTGGGGGCGTCGAAGCGCGCCTTGAGCATCTCGCTGCGCAGGGGCCGGACCATGAAGAAATCACCATTTTCGTAGCCCAGATACAGCGAGGCCAGGCGCGGGTTGTCGCGCAGGGCCTGGACCATGGGGGGGAGCATCTTGAGGCGTTGCTCCAGGTCGCTGCCCTGGGTGGATTCATGCAGGGCCAGAATGCTGAGCAGGTGGCGGATGGGCTGGTAGGTCAGCTCGAGATCCTTCTCCACATCATGGCGGATGCGCTCAAACAGCGTGGCGCTGCTGGAGAAGATGATCTGGGTGGTCTGGCGGTAGTTGAACAGGCCCAGCACCACACCAGTGACCAATAGCAGGAGCGTGAACAGCACGCTGATATGGACATGCAGGGGGAAGCGGCGGTCACGCGGATGCAGGGGCATAGCGCTTCACTCCTTGGATTGCGCTGTTATCCCAAAAAGCATAGTGAAGTGCAGTCGACCCTGCCGGCTAAAAGCGTTTGCGCATAAAAAATAAATCTTCTAGTCGCTTTTCTGCTGCTCTTGAGGCGCTGTCGGCGCCTTGCTGCGCGCCTCGAGCAGCTGCTGCAGGCCATGCATTAGCAAGGCCACGAACAGCGCCAGTACCACGCCTATCAACGCATTGAGCAGGCGCACCTGAGCCAGGTGCCAATCCTGAGCCAGGCTTTCGGCCAGCAGCACGAAGCACAGCGTCGTCTGCAGCACGAACAGACCATAGTGGTTGGCTTGCAGGGCGCGGCTCAGGGCGATAAGCGGTAACAGGGTGGCGACCATCAGGGCCGGGCTCTGCAAACTGTGACCCATTAGAATCAGTAGTCCGGCCGCTGCCAGGCTGGCCAGGCTCGACTGCAGGGCGCGCACCAGGCTGCCCTGGAACTCCAGTTGCAGGGTGGTGACTACGGTCAGGGTGAGCCAGTAGCCGCGTTGCAGCCCGGCCAGGTTGACGATCAGGCCCGCAAGGGCGAATGCCAGGGTGCAGCCCAACGCATGCAGCCGCCACTGGCGCTGTGGTAGGCGGTAGGCGTGACGCTTGAGCACCTTGAGCAGGCTGATAAAGCGCGGCATGTAGGGCCACATGCGCAAGCCATGCATACCGCGCAGGCCGAACGCCAGCAGCATCACCCAGAGCCCGCCGAGGATAAACAGCATGGCGATGGCCTGGGGGTTGTTCAGGCTGCCCAGGCCATACTGCCCCTGGCCAAGACACAGGCACACGGCCAGGCCGATGCCCAGCTTGCCGGCTTCGCTACCAAAGCGTTGCAGCCAGGCCAGGAGCAAGCCGAAGGCGGCGAACAGGCCCAGGCTGATCAGCGGATGGCTGGCGGACCAGAAGCCCAGGCCGGCACTGCAGGCCCCCAGGCCGGTGAGCAGGAGCATGCGCAACATGCCGAAGCGGTGCAGCGGGTTGGCTTGCGCCGCCTGAAAGGCGCCGACTGAGGCCCAGAGAAACCCTGGGTGCGCGCTGAACAGCCCCAGCAGCAGCGGTAACGCGCAGCCAAAACCGGCTACCACCGCAGGCCCCCAGGCGGGAGGCCCGGCGTGCCAACGCAGGCTTTGCTGGAGCAGATGCTTCATGGCAGTGGGCTCTGTTGCACAGGTTTAACGTGCCGGGTGGTCGATCTCATACCGGGCTGGAGCGGCCGGTCATCTCCCGCGCCATTTCCGTCGCGTAACTGTCG
This sequence comes from Gammaproteobacteria bacterium, assembly GCA_018826895.1. Lineage (GTDB taxonomy): Bacteria > Pseudomonadota > Gammaproteobacteria > Pseudomonadales > Pseudomonadaceae > Aquipseudomonas. The sequence goes on along the minus strand of JAHJYA010000118.1, from coordinate 6,206 downwards.
GTCATGCCGGCGATAAAGTCGATCATGCGCAGAAACGCCCGGTGTAGCGGCCAGTCGGGGTGGGGGGCGTTGTTGCCCAGCAAATCGAGAATGCGCCGATGCTTGAACGACGGTGTGCGTCCGCCCTGTTGCTCCAACGCCGCGCCACAGAAGGCATTGAGCAGAATCTCCAGGGTGGTGTAGGCGCCGATCTCATGCAGCGTCTTGCGCTTGTCTTGGAAGATCTTCTCGCGGGCCATGGCTTTGGCGCTCTGCACACAGTGTTTGGCTGAGCCATGCATGTGTTCGACCAGATCCCCCGGCAACTGCCCGGCAAGCAACAGCTGTTGCTGCTCGACGAAGGCCTGGGCTGCGGCATTGGTCAGGTGCTCAATGGCCTTGCCGCGCAGGATCGCCAGCTTGCGTCGGCGTGAGTCGCGTGGGCCGAGCTGGCGGTAGGTCTGTGGCAGGTCGTCGCCGACCAGGTCGAGTAACAGTGCTTCAACCTCGGCATACTCCAGCAGCTCCATCTCCAGGCCGTCTTCCAGGTCGATCAGGCCGTAGCAGATGTCATCGGCCGCCTCCATCAGGTAAACCAGCGGGTGGCGCGCCCAGCGCTGGTCGTCGAGCTGGGGCAGCTCGAGCTTCTGGGCGATCTGCTCAAGCAGTGGCAGCTCGCTCTGGTAGCAGCCGAACTTGTGTTTCTTGTAGCCCAGGGCCTCGGCATGGTGCGCGGTCCAGGGGTACTTGAGGTAGGTGCCGAGGGTCGCGTAGGTCAGGCGAGTACCACCGTCGAACTGGTGGTATTCGAGTTGGGTGAGCACCCGGAAGCCCTGGGCATTGCCCTCGAAATTGAGAAAGTCCCCGCGCTCCGCTTCGCTCATGCCGTCCAGCCAGCCACGTCCTGCGGCCTGCTGAAACCAGTGGCGGATGGCATCTTCACCTGAGTGGCCGAAGGGCGGGTTGCCGATGTCATGGGCCAGGCAGGCGGATTGCACGACCATGCCCAGGTCGCTCGGCTCACACCAGGCCGGCAGCGCCGGGCGGATCATCTCGGCTACGCGCATGCCCAGGGAACGCCCAACGCAGCTGACTTCTAGGGAGTGGGTCAGGCGGGTGTGGATATGGTCGTTGCTCGACACCGGGTGCACCTGGGTCTTGCGGCCCAGGCGGCGAAACGCGCCGGAAAAGATGATGCGGTCATGGTCCTTGTGAAACGGGCTGCGCCCCAGCTCGTCGGCACTAGGTGCCGGTTTGCCCAGGCGTTCACGTGTCAGTAGCGTTTGCCAATCCAAGGCCGATCCTCATTTTCTGTTACTCAGAGGGCCTAGCTTCGGGGTTGCCGAGCCTGTCCGCAAGCCTTGCATGGTTTCAGAACCCTGCTGCGTCGATATCGATCAGCAGCAGCTGTGTGCCGTTGCCGACGAACTGCCCGGCGGTGAGGCAGTACTGGTTGCTGGTGGCGTCGCGGTAAGTGCTCGAGAGGATCAGTCGGCGCTCGTCCCAGCCTTCAGCCAGCAACTGGTAAAAGTAAGGGCGCCATGACCAGTTATGACCCAGGTAGCGGGTATCGACTTCCCAGTGCTGCCCGCGCCATTCCAGGTTCGGGCTGATCTGCGTGCCATTGCGGTCGCACTGATAGACCCGCAACAGCCAGGGAAAGGCGATGGGATTACAGGTGGGGACAGCGGAAGGCGTCGCATCAAGCCACTGGCGCAGGTCGCTCATCAACTGTGTCAGCTGTTGGCGCAGGGTCATCACCCGTGCGCGCTCAGCCAGCTTATGCTGGACGAAATGATCACGTAACCGGGCGAAACGACCGACGAAGGCATCGGTCTGGAAGAATTCGAGTTCCGGACGGGCAAAGATAAAACCTTGCACATAGCGGGCGCCGCACTCCAGGGCGAAATCCAGCTCGGCCTCGGTCTCCACGCCTTCGGCAATGATCCAGCAGCCGGTTTTTTCCGCCATTTTTGCGAGTGCCTTGACCACCTCACTGCTCGGGCCGCCTTGAGCGGCGTCCTTGAACAGGCGCATATCCAACTTGAGAATATCCGGCTGCAAGGCCAGTACCCGGTCCAACTGCGAGTAGCCGGCGCCAAAATCATCAATGGCGATGCGTGCACCGGCTTTACGGTACTGCGCGACCACCCCGGGGAGGCGCTGGCTGGCGCCTCCCAGTTCGGTGATTTCAAACACGATGCGCTTCGGGTCGATGCCGCTGCGCTGCAGCTGCTTGAGGCTGGGCAGGGGTTGCTCAGGGCGTAGGCGGCTCACCCAGCGGGGGGAAATGTTCAGGCTGAGAAACCAGCTTTCGGGCGCCTGGTGAAAGCGCGTCAGGGCCTGTTCGCGAATACAACGATCCAGGCGCCGCAGGGCAGCGGGCGGTGTTTTCGGGTCGGCAAACAGCGGCCCGGCTGAGCGCAGAATACCGTCGGCACCGCGCAGGCGTGCAAGCGCTTCCACACCGGCAATCTGTCCGGTGGCGGTGTCGATAAAAGGTTGGAAGACGGCTAGCGGTTGACCGTCGAGCACCGAGAAATCCTTAGCCTTGAGAGCGGTAAGCGCCGCGGAGCGCGGCGCACCGTTCAGCTAAGCAAAATCGCGGCCATTGCGTGCGACACGTCGTGCCTTGGCACGTTGCGCGGCAACCTGGCGGACGACGGGCGCCGCCAATAATGCCAAGCGTAACAAGCCACGCCAGCGAACCTTGCGGGCACCGAGCAGGCCAATCAGCAAGCCGCCACCCGCAATCATCAGTTTGGCATTGCCCTGTTGCAGCTCGCTGCGGCACTGGTTCCTGAAGCGCTGAACCTTGCGCAGGGGCTGCATGACAATCAGGGTTTCAAGGCGAATCTGCTGGCGCCGCAACTCCAGCTGCAGACGCAGCAGTTCCTTGCGTTGCTCGGCCGGGGTGAGGGGTACGAGGTCGGTCATGGCAACAGGCGCTCCCGGTCGCGGGCCAGCTCGTCGAGACTTGCCCGAAATGGCGTGGCTGCATTACGCAAACGAGACAACAGCAGGGATACGCAAATAGCGCCGCCCAGTGCATGAAACACACACAACCCGACGGCTGCCGCGATGCGGTGGGTATCCCAGAAGCTGATCAGGACCAGTGCCGAGAGCCCGAACAGCAGCATCATGACGAATACTCCAGCGATAAGCGCAAGCAACAGCAAGCCAATAGCGAAACGCTTTTGTTCCTGCATTTCCTCGCCGATTAGCGCCAGGTGCCCCCTCAACAGGTCGAGTACGGCTGTTGCCAGGCGCCGCGGCGAAGACGCGCCGCTATCCGGGCCGGACGTTGGCGTGGTGTTCATGGCCACCACCCTTAGCGTCGAATCAACATACCGAGCAGAACGCCTACGCCTGCTGCAATACCCACTGCCTGCCACGGATGCGTCTGCACGTAGGTTTCGGTGGCTTCCATAGCAGCCTGACCTCGTTCGCGCACACTTTCCTCGGCGGCGTGCAGGCTCAGGCGCGCGCGCTCTAAGTTCTCGCGCATCTGCAGGCGCAATTCTTCTGCTTGCTCGCCGACCAGGTTGGCGGACTGAGCCAGCAATGTTTCGGTATCACGTACCAGCGTCTGGAACTGCTCGATGACCTGATCCTGAGTGGTATGGGTCGGCGCAGTCGTTTTGGGAGTGGAATTTTGCATCGGGTTTCTCCTTGCTAGGTCGGTGTTACAGGTACGAGTGCCCACTATAGGCCTGAGTTCAGACTCTTTGCCTGCTCAACGCTATCGCAGGGGGGATTGACTGGAACAGGCTTTGCATTGCGCCGGTGCGTCGAATGGCTCTACTGCCCTCTTATAGGGCCTTTTCGGTGTGATTGTATGATCGAAATTTAAGATTCAACTCACTAATAAATAAAGAATAAGTGCCATTTCTCCAGAAGCAGACAGCCTCAAACTGGTGCCTGCATTCTCTAGCTCAGGGACGATGAACAAACAATCGTGTCGCAATGTGGTGCGCGGCGCTGAGTGAGTGTTCTGATTTGGTGCTTTTCCGGCAAATAGGATCGATCCCCGATGGAAAACCTACACAGTGCTGTGGAAACCCTGATCCACGGCTCCAATACCCTGTTCATTCTGCTGGGAGCGGTGATGGTGCTGGCGATGCATGCCGGCTTTGCCTTCCTTGAAGTGGGTACGGTACGGCAGAAAAACCAGGTCAATGCGCTGTCGAAGATTCTCTCGGATTTCGCCGTATCGGCATTGGCTTATTTTTTCGTCGGCTACTGGATTGCTTACGGGGTTAATTTTCTGCAGCCGGCCAGCGTGCTGACCGAAGGTAACGGCTACGGATTGGTAAAGTTCTTCTTTCTGTTGACCTTTGCCGCTGCCATCCCTGCGATTATTTCCGGTGGCATTGCCGAGCGAGCCCGTTTCGGTCCGCAGCTGTGTGCGACCGTGTTGATCGTTGCCTTCATCTATCCCTTCTTCGAGGGGCTGATCTGGAATGGCAACCTGGGCCTGCAGGCCTGGCTTGAGGCGCGCTTCGGGGCGCCATTCCATGACTTCGCCGGCTCGGTGGTGGTGCATGCCATGGGCGGCTGGTTGGCGTTTGGCGCGGTGATTCTGCTGGGGCGGCGTGATGGGCGTTACCGCGAGGGGCGCCTGGTTGCCATGGCGCCGTCGAACATACCGTTTCTGGCGCTGGGTTCGTGGATTCTGATCATCGGCTGGTTCGGCTTCAACGTGATGAGTGCGCAGACCCTGGGCAGTGTCAGTGGTCTTGTGGCCGTCAATACGCTGATGGCGATGGTGGGCGGGACTGTGGCCGCCTTGCTGGTCGGGCGTAACGACCCGGGCTTTTTGCACAACGGACCGCTGGCCGGGCTGGTAGCGGTCTGTGCCGGCTCCGATCTGATGCACCCGGTCGGTGCGCTGATTACCGGCGCTTTGGCCGGAGCCCTGTTTGTTTGGGCGTTTACCGCGACCCAGGTGAAATGGAAGATCGACGATGTGCTTGGTGTATGGCCTCTGCATGGGTTGTGTGGCGTGCTGGGTGGTCTTGCCTGCGGTGTGTTCGGCCAGCAGGCGCTGGGTGGGCTGGGCGGTGTAAGCCTGACCAGCCAGTTCATCGGTACCGGGCTGGGTGTGCTGGTGGCATTGCTGGGCGGGTTTTTGGTGTACGGCGTGCTCAAGGCTACTTTGGGTATTCGTCTGACCCAGGAGCAGGAGTTCTATGGCGCAGACCTGTCGATCCATAAGATCGGGGCGCACAGCGCCGACTGATCGCACGGCTGCAGACACAAAAGAGCCCCGCCGATTGGCGGGGCTCTTTTTTGTGCCTGATGCCCCGGTGCCGGGGTGATCGGGGCTTTTACAGCAGCGGCAGGGTGTAGCTGACGATCAGACGGTTTTCGTCGATGTCGCGGCTGAAGTTGTTACGCATGGTCGCGTTGCGCCACCGAACACCGAGGTTCTTGAACGTGCCTTCCTGGAACACATACATCAGCTCGGAGTTGCGCTCCCATTCCTTACCTTCGGAAACCGCAGCACCACGGTCGATATTGTCACCGGTCAGGTAACGGGTCATGAAGGTCAGGCCAGGAATACCGATCGAGGCGAAGTTGAAGTCGTAACGCGCCTGCCAGGATTTCTCGTCCTTGTTGGCAAAGTCACCGATCTGCACATAGTTGACCAGGAACGGGTCGGTACCGTTGATGTAGGCGAAGCCGGTGTCGCCGCTCATTTTCTGGTAGCCCAGGCCGAAGCTGTGGCCGAACAGGCCGTAGGTCACCATGGCGCCGAACGCTTTGTTATCAACGTTGCTGCGACCGTCATCGGTGGAGCGTGCATAACGCACATCGGTCTTCAGGGTCTGTTTGTCAGCCAGCGGCAGCACATGCACCAGGTTGAACGAGTTCTGCTTGTACAGCTCATCCAGCTCGGAGTAGTAGTAAGCCCCCGTCAGCTCTGGCGTCAGCTTGTAGGTGCCGCCGGCGTAGGTGAACTTGTCGGTGGTTGCACCGCTACTCAGGCGAATACCGCGAGTACCTACGGAGCCAGTGTCGCTGTTGAAGCTATTGGCGATAGAGATATCTTGATAATCGCCGGAGTTACGATCGTTCACTTCACGCAGACGAGCGACATCCAGAGTCAGGCCTTCAATTTCCTGGGAGACCAATTGGCCACCCGAGAATACCTGCGGGGTCAGGCGGCTGTCGCTGGAAGCGACGGCCATGTTCTTGAACTGCATGCTGCCGACTTTCAGCAC
>JAHJYA010000117.1 GCA_018826895.1 Gammaproteobacteria bacterium | reverse complement strand
TGCGAGGTTTAGCTGGCTAAATGAGCCATCGAGAAACGCAGCATCGCGCTAAAACGGGCCCGGCCCTTCGGGTGGGGCCGCCTAGGTTGCGCGGAAAATCTCGCCATGCGGTGTTGGAGGACTTGGCAAGGGAACAACCATTCCCTGCGTCCTCCGCCTAGCGGAACGCCGCCCGGCCTGGCGAGATTTTTCGCAGCAACGCGGCTCGCGACGAAACGTCAACAGACCCTAGCGGCCACAAAGACGACCGCCAAGCCTTCGGCGACACCGCCCCGTAGAGCGGCGGAACCTCGTTAGAGCTTCACGTTCAGCGATATAAAGCCGGAGCGCCCTGGCGCTGCCGAGAACATCGCCTGCTCGTCACCCTCTGGCCAGAAGAAGTTGTCGTACCAGACGTATTCATAGTCGTAGTCCGTCAGGTTCTTCAGTTGCAGATCAACGCTGGTGGTGGCGGACACCTGATAGCGCACGTTGGCGTCCAGCACCGCGAAGCCGCCGTACTTGCCTTGCTCGTTCAGCTCATCGATGTAGTAGTCGCCCTGGGCGCGTGCCTGCAAGCCGAAGCGCCAGGCGTCGTTAAACTGATAATCGACCCCGGCATTGCTGATGTAGCGCGGGGTGGAGAACACCTCTTTGCCGGCCAGCGACTGACCAGCGGCGGTGAAGGCGCTGACCACCTTGGCTTCCTGAATGGCGTGCGAACCCCACACCGACCACTGATCGTTCAGCTGCGCGCTGAGCTGCATGTCGACGCCGCGCCGCTTGGTTTCACCCAGGCCGACAGTGGTGCCGGTGCTGGGCATGTTGGCCACTTCGTCGGTGGCTTCCTGCTGCCACACGGCGATGCGTGCTTCGGAGCCGGCGAAGGGTTTGAACTTCACGCCCACTTCCTTGCCGGTGTTGATCGACGGCTTGTACGACGCCTGCCCGGCCGTCAGGTAGGCCGGCGCCGTGGAGCCGGTGAGAACCTGAAAGGTACGGCCCCAGTTGGCGTAGACGTTGATGTCCGGCGTGAGGCTGTAGACCACGCTGAGCTTGGGCTGCTCGATCCAGCCATAGTCCTGCAGTTCGGCCTTCTCGCCAGTCATCAGTTCGGTGTTGCCGGAGAACTTATCGACCCGGTACGCCGGGATGATCTTCAACTGTTCGATGGGCTGGATGATCGCCTGAGCGTAGGCACCGGTGTTGTACAGCGTGTAGCTGTCGTCGTTCTGCACACGCGCCGGCGGTGCGTCAAAGTCGGTGGGGATGCCGAAGTTGTAACGGCTGCGGCGGTACTCGTTGTCCTGCTGCTCGTAGTTGACGCCGCCGTCGAGGGTCAGCATCTCGTGGGCGCGCCAGGTCAGGTTGCTCAGCACGCCGGTTTGCCGCTCTTCCCACTGGCGGCGCTGGCGCGGCGCGTTGCCGACCTGGTAGTCGGTGAAGGTCACGGTGCGGTCATCGTCGTAGCTGTTGAAGTACAGCTTGTTGCTCAGGCTCAGGTCATCGCTGAGCTGGAAATCGGCATGGGCGCTGAGGTGCTTCATGTCGCGATCATCGCCGTCGTTGGCGTTCTTTTCCGCCGACTCTGTGCGGCTGGCGGCCAGCTCACGAGCGGTCTGAAAGCCCGGTTCCTCGGCTTCATGGTGGTAGAGGCGGGCGACCAGGCCGAGCTTCATCGTCTCGTCATCGTCGGTGACGAACCACTTGCCGCCCAGGGAATATTTGTCCGACTCGCTGTGGTCGCGGAAGCCGTCGGAATCTTGCTTGGCGAAGAAGTAGTTCTGCGCGAAGTTGCCTTCTTCATGGCCCACAGCGAGCTGGAACTCGCGGGTGTTGAAACTGCCGTAGGTCAGTCGGGCATCTTTGTAGTTGCCGCCCTGGCGCGTGACGAAGTTGATATTGCCACCGATATTGTGCAGGCCGTAGCGCGGGTCGTTGGTGCCGCGTACCACCTCGATGTACTCCATATCCAGCGGGAAAATCATGTCGATAAAGCGCTGGTTACCGCTGTTGACGTTGCTCGGCACGCCGTCGATCAGGGTCTTGATGCCGTTGATATAGCCCTCGCCGTTGAAGGCGCGGAAGGTCACCTTGCCGGACTCGGCGCCCATGCGCGTCTCGGTCAGCTGGATGCCAGGCATCTGCCCCAGCAGCTCCCAGCTGTTCGACACGGTCTTATCCTCGATCTTGTCGCTGCCCATGATGTCGACCGAGGTCAGCACATTCTCCACCGGCAGCGCGCCGCTCGACTTGGGCACGATATAGGCACTGCCCAGGGTGACGCTGGAGTCGCCAGCGTTCTCGGCAAAACTGCTGCCCGAGACAGCGATGGCAAAGGCGGCAAGTGGGACGGCATGGGGTTTCATTTTCGCTCCTGAAGATTGAACTCGATGGCCGGGCCATGGCCATGGGTGAGGGCAGCCGCGCACCTTATAACAAATGTTATATCGTAACAATTGGCAGAATACAGACGTGCGTCGTCCGTGTCCGATCAGAGAGGCTTCAAGGGCTGCTAGCGCTGCTGCCGGAGACACGCCAGCAAACACTCCAGCGCTGGCTGTTGCTGAGCCCGGCGCAACAGCGCTACCAGCTCGCGGTGGAAGGTCAGCGGGCCCAGCTCGATCACCCGCAGTTGAGTTGAACGCTGGAGCCACAGGCCGGCACGCGGGATCAGCGAGACGCCCAGGCCGCACTCGACCATGCGCACAATGGCATCCAGTTCATCCAGCTCCAGGGCTTCGTGCACCTGCAGGCGCTGCTCGCGGAGAAACTGGCTGACCTGGCGCCCGCCGAAGGAGCTGCGGTCATAACGCACGAAAGGCTGCTCGGCGAGGATCTGCAGCGGATCCTCGCCCGCCACTGTCAGCGGCGTGATCAGCACGAATGGCTCGCGCGCCAGGCTGACTTGCAGCAGCTCCTTGGGCAAGTCGAATGGCGGCTTGATCAGCAGCGCCAGGTCCAGTTCACCCGCGTCCACCTGGCTCAGCAGTTTCAGCGAAACACCCGGCACCAGTTTCAGCTCGACCCGCGGCGCAGCCTGGCGAAAGGCCGGCAGCGCCTCGGGCAGCAGCCCGGTCTGCACGCTGGCGATGGCACCGACCTTGAGCTCACCCTGCCACTCGGCCAGGGTCGCGGGCCGGGCCATTTGCCCGTAGAGCGCGAGCATCTGCTCGGCCAGCGGCAAGGCATGCCGGCCCGCGGCATTGAGCACGGCGGCGCGGCCGCTGCGGTCGAACAGGCGCACACCCAGCCCTTGCTCCAGCACGCGCATCTGCGCGCTGACCGCCGACTGGGTCAGGCCAACCTGCTGACCGGCTGCGGCAAAGGTGCCGTGGCGCGCAACCATCACAAAGGTTTTCAACTCACGCAGCATCAGTGCCTCGATTGATCAATTTTGTTTGAGCTTGCGAGTAAGGATATTCGCTTTAAATCAATTTTACTGCTGCTAGGCTGGGGCAAAACCACTGAGGTAGCCCGTGATGAGTGTTGCGCCCTTCCACCTGGCAATTCCCGTATACGACCTGGCGGCCGCCCGGCATTTCTATGGCGAGGTGTTCGGCTGCGCCGAGGGCCGCAGCAGCGCGCACTGGGTCGATTTCGATTTCTTCGGCCACCAGTTGGTGATCCACGAGGCACCGAAGATGGCTTATCAGGAAGCCGCCCACAGCAACCCGGTGGACGGCCATGACGTGCCGGTGCCGCACTTCGGCGTGGTGCTCGATTGGCCGGATTGGGAGCGCCTGGCCGCGCGGCTGCGCGAGCGCGAGACGGCATTCGTGATCGAGCCCTATGTGCGCTTCCAGGGACAGGTGGGCGAGCAGGCCACGATGTTTCTGCTCGACCCGTGCGGCAACGCGTTGGAATTCAAGGCGTTCAAAGATATCGGTCAGCTGTTCGCCAAGTGACTTGAAGGCCACGCCTGGCCGACAACGGGATTGTCGGCGCGCTGAAGGGCCTTGTTGGCCGCGACGATTTGCGCGACTTCAAGGCCGATCGCGAATAAATTCGCTCCTACAGGGGGTGAAGCGAGGCCTTTGGACCCAAATGCTAGGGCTTCTGCAGCAAACCGGGCAGTTGAGCAGCGAGCTTTTCGGTATTGACCGGGGCGCGGATAAAACCGCGCTGGGTGCCGTCCGGGCCGAGGATTACCAGGTTGCCACTGTGGTCGACGGTGTAGTTTTCCTTGCTGGTATCGGCCGGGATGTAGGGGATGCTCACCGCGTTGGCGAGTTTCTGCAGCGTCGCTTCCTCACCGGTCAGACCCAGGTAGCCGGCATCGAAATAGGCCAGGTACTTCTTCAGTTGCTCCGGGGTATCGCGGTGCGGGTCGACGCTGACCAGCACGATGCGCAGGTTGTCGCGCGCCGCCTCTGGCAGTTGGGTGCGCAGTTGGCGCAATTGCGCCAGGGTCGCCGGGCAGATATCGGGGCAGAAGGTGTAGCCGAAGAACATCAGCGTCCACTTGTCGCGGTACTGGCTGGTCACCACCGGCTGGCCGTCCTGGTCGAGCAGCTCCAGGTCGGGCAGGGTGCGGCTTTGCGGCAACAGCACGATGCCGGCATCGAGCAACTGGGTCGGGTCGCCCTGGCCTTTGCTGTTGAGCACCTTGTTGACGGTCAGGCCGAGCACCAAGGCAACCAGGCCGACGAGGATGAAGACGGTGAGATGGGTTCGCGACATGGCACCAACGTTTACAGGTTGAAAAGCAGGTAGTGGTCCACCAGCAGGGCGATGAACAACAGGAACAAGTACCAGATACTGTACTTGAAGGTGTTGATCGCGGCATGCGGCCGGCTGTCACGGTACAGCACCCAGGACCATTGCAGAAAGCGCGCGCCGAGCAGGGTGGCGCACACCAGGTACAACAGCCCGCTCATGTGAATCACGAAGGGCAGCAGGCTGACGGCGAACATGATCGCCGTGTAGAGCACGATGTGCACCTTGGTGTAGTGCTCGCCGTGGGTCACCGGCAGCATGGGAATATTGGCCTTGGCGTATTCCTCCTTGCGGTGAATGGCCAGGGCCCAGAAGTGCGGCGGCGTCCAGGCAAAGATGATCAGCACCAGCAGCAGCGGCTCGGCGGTCAGTTGCCCGGTCACCGCCACCCAGCCCAGCAGCGGCGGCGCCGCGCCAGCCAGGCCGCCGATAACGATATTCTGCGGCGTCGCGCGCTTGAGAAAGCCGGTGTAGATCACCGCATAGCCCAGTAGCGAGGCCAGGGTCAGCCAGGCGGCGAGGGGGTTGGTGAAGATCAGCAGCAGGCTCATGCCACTCACGGCCAGCAGCAACGCGAAGGCGATGGCGGCGGTCGGCGAAACCCGCCCGGAGGTCACCGGGCGTTTGAGGGTGCGCGCCATGATCGAGTCGATACGCCGATCCACCACATGGTTGACCGCCGCCGCCGCGCCCGCGCACAGGCCGATGCCCAGGTTGCCGAACACCAGCACCTGCCAGGCAACCCCGGCACGGGTGGCGAGGAACATGCCGACCAGCGAGGTGATGAGCATCAGCACCACCACCCGCGGCTTGGTCAGCTCCAGGTAGTCGCGCCAACTGGCATGGGCCTGGTGTTGCTGCAGTAGAGTAGCCATAGGGTCTCTCCTTGCTCGTTGTTATTAACGGCTGGTAGCCGGCGCGAAATGCTCGGTGCCCGTGCGGGCTGCTGCCAGGTTGGATAAGGGCTGCGGCGCACGGTTCAGGCAATAATTGCTCAGCACCAAACACAGCAGCAGGGCTGCGCCGCCGGCGTTGTGCGCCACCGCGACCAGCAGCGGCAGGTGCAGCACCACGTTGCTGATGCCCAGGCCGACCTGCAGCGCCAACGCCGCCAGCAGCAGCCCGGCCAGGCGCGGCAGGCCGGCGGCGTGCAGGCGCCAGGCGAGCAGCAGCAGGACAACCGTCACCAGCACGGCGCCGAGGCGATGGGTCATGTGGATGGCGGTGCGGGCGTCGCTGTCGAGCTGGCCACCCAGGTAATTGGGGCCGATGTGCTGGGTCAGGTGGAAGCCATTGGCGAAGTCCATCGCCGGCCACCATTCGCCGTGGCAGGTCGGCAGATCGACACAGGCCACCGCCGCGTAGTTACTGCTGACCCAGCCGCCCAGGGCGATCTGCCCGACCACCACCAGCAAGCCAACGGCCGCCAGCGCGCGCAGCCGGGTCGACACAGCCACCGCCAACGGCGGCAGCGCGGCCAGGCGCAAAGTCAGAAGAAACAGCAAACTCAAGGTGGCGAAGCCGCCGAGCAGGTGCGCCGTGACCACCTGCGGCCACAGCTTGAGGGTGACGGTCCACATGCCGAAGGCCGCTTGCAGCGTCACCAAGACGAGCAACAGCAGCGGCAGCTTGAGCGGCTGGCCCGGCACGCTGCGCTGGCGCAGCGCCTGAACGGCCAGGCCGAGAATCACCAGGCCGAGGACACCGGCGAAGTAGCGGTGGATCATCTCGTACCAGCCCTTGGCGACCTCCACCGGCGCATCGGGGAAGCGCGTTTCGGCCAGCACCTGCTTGTGCTCGCTCATCGGCACGCCAATAAAACCGTAGCAACCGGGCCAGTCCGGGCAGCCAAGGCCGGCGTGGGTGAGGCGGGTGTAGGCGCCCAACAGCACCACCACCACGGCCAACAGGGTGGCGAACAGAGCGAAGCGGAAACCGGGTTTGCGCATATTCATCCCTCAGCAGAACGGACTACGGCTGACGACAGGGCGCATCGCTCAACCAATCTGGGAAATCTTCAGCAGGTGCCTCAAATCATTGAGAATCGCCTTGCCCGGGCTACTGGAGTCGTAACGCAGCACCAGGTTGCCGTGGGGGTCGACAATCCACAGCTGGGCGCCTTTGCTCGGGTCGGCGAGTTGCTGGTAACGCTGCAGATCCAGGGTTGCGCGGCCCAACTGCGGGTATTCGCGGTGCAAGGTCGCGTCCAGGGTTTCGGGCAGCGGCTCGGCAAGCGCCAGGCCATGGCTGGCCCGCGAAACATCACGGTTGAGGCCGATGTGCAGTTGCCGGGCCATGTACACCAGCGCCATGCAGTCGTTGTCACAAGCGCCTGGGGCGGTGACCAGCAACTGCCAGCGCTCGGTGGGCGCAGCGCTTACGCCCAAATCGTTCAGGGTTTGCCCGGTGCCGAGCAGCTCGCCGTGGAAGCTGCGCGTCTCCGGCACCCAGAAGCGCCACTGGTACATGGCGCTGGCCAACAGCATGGGGCCGATCACCACCGCCAGGATGAGGATCAGTTGCAGCCGCCCACGGCGGCGTTGGAACGAACCCTCAGGCAGGGCGATGGCTGGTTGCATGACGAATCTCCCGCGCATTGTGCATACCCAAATAGATGAACAGCCCGACCAGGGCCACGGCCAGCGCAAACCACTGCACGGCGTAGCCCAGGTGCTTGTCCGGGCTCATGGCGACAACTGGCCAATCGGCCTGCAGCGCCGCCGGCCCCGGTTGCAGACGTACTTCATACGGCAAACCGCCGCGGCCCAATTGCTGCCACAGCAGCGCCGGTTTCACTTCGGTAATCAGCAGCGGCCAGCGTGTCGCCTCACGTTGCGGTCGCTGCAAAAAGCCGCCGCCAAGCGGTACGTAGATCGAGGCGACCAATTCCAGAGCGCCATCGGGGGTGTCGAAGGCCGGCGGCACGCGGCGATCCGGCCAGGCCAGCCAGCCACGATTGAGCAGCACCCAAAGACCGCTGCCCTGGTCATAGAAGGGCTGCAGCAGCTCCACGCCGGCCTGGCCATTGCGGATGCGGTTGTCGAGCAGCAGGCTGTGCCCGGCGTCGAAAAAGCCCTGCAGGCGAACTCGCTGATAGGACTGTGGCGTGCCATTCTCCAGGCTGCCCAGGCTGACCGGCGCGGCCACCTGCAAGGCGGCATGCTGGGCCAGCAGCTCGCGTTTTTCTGCGGCGCGCGCCAGTTGCCAGAAGCCCAGCGCCACCAGCGCCGGGAGCAGCAGCAGAACCACGGCCGTGGGCAGCAGACCGGGACGAAAGGCCGCCCAGCCCCATCCCCGGCTCTTGCGTCGCTGCTGGCTATACTGCTCGGACACGTCCTTCCCCTCGTTTCGGAGTCCCGCATGCTCAAGGCCGCGATCGTCCTGCTCCTACTGGCCACCCTGGTCAGCCTGTTTAGCGGCTTGTTCTTCCTCGTCAAGGACGAGGGCCGCAGCGCACGGGTAGTCAATGCACTCACGCTGCGGGTCACACTCACGGCGCTGACGGTTGGTCTGATCGCCTGGGGTTTCTACAGCGGGCAACTGGTTTCCCACGTCACTTGGTAAGCCGACGGTAACTGTGACCGGCGGCGGCCCGCTGCATTCAAGGCTTTTCTCTGGTTCCCTCCGGGCTCTACCCCCTCAGATCACGTAGACGAAGACGAACAGGCCGATCCACACCACGTCGACGAAGTGCCAGTACCAGGCCGCCGCTTCAAAGCCGAAATGCTGCTCGTTGCTGAAATGCCCGCGCATGATGCGGATCAGCATCACCGTCAGCATGATCGCGCCGAAGGTCACGTGAGCCCCGTGAAAGCCGGTGAGCATAAAGAAGGTTGCGCCGTAGATCCCCGAACCCAGGGTCAGGCCCAACTCGGTGTAGGCGTGGATGTACTCCTCGACCTGCAGCACCAGAAACGCCGCGCCCAGCAGTACGGTCAGCGCCAGCCACAGGGTCAGCGGCTTGCGGTGGTTCTTGCGCAGCGCGTGGTGGGCGAAGGTCAGGGTGAAGCTGGAGGTGACCAGCAAAATGGTGTTGATCAGCGGCAGTCCCCAGGGGCTGATGGTGCCGCTCGGCGCCGGGTACAACTTGGGATCGGGCGTGTTGAGCATTGGCCAGCTGTACTCGAAGCTCGGCCAGAGCATGTTGGCGATGCCCTTGGCACCTTCGCCGCCCAGCCAGGGACCGCTCCAGTAGCGGATGTAGAACAGCACGCCGAAGAACGCGGCAAAGAACATCACTTCCGAGAAGATGAACCAGCTCATGCCCCAGCGGAACGAGCGGTCCATCTGCGGGCTGTAGAGGCCGCTGCGGCTCTCCTTGATCACGTTGCCGAACCAGCCGAACAGCATGTAGGCCAGCAGCAGCCCGCCGACAAAGAAGATCAACGGACCGCTGGAATCGGCACGCTCGGCCTTGAGGTCGTTGAACCAGGTGGCCACGCCGTAGACCGACACCAGCAACCCGAGGGTCGCGATGATCGGCCACTTGCTCTGGGCCGGAACGTAATACTCCTCGTGAATCGACATGGTGATGCTCCTTTAGGGAGTCGCCTGCGCGACAGGCGGTTTACGCGCAGTGATATCGAACAGGGTGTACGCCAGGGTCAGGTGGCGGACATCGGCAGGCAGGTCGCGGTCGACGATAAAGCGCACCGGCATTTCGATGCGCTCACCCGGCTGCAACACCTGTTGGGTAAAGCAGAAGCATTCGGTCTTGTGGAAGTAGGCCGCCGCCTTGGACGGCGCCACGCTGGGGATGGCCTGGGCGGTCATCGGTTTGTCGGTCGGGTTGTAGGCCACGAAGATCATCTGCGTGCTCGCCCCCGGATGCACGGTGACCTCATCGGCTTGCGGGCCAAAGGTCCAGACCATGTCCGCGGCATTGGTGGCGAGAAACTGCACGCGCACCTCGCGGGCCGCGTCCTGCACCTGATCGCCCTGATAGGCCCCGGCCGTTTTGCCGTTGATGCCGAACGCCTGGCACATGACGTCGTAGATCGGCACCAGAGCGAAGCCGAAGCCGAACATGGCCACTACCAGTACGCACAGGCGCAGGACCAACCGACGAGTTTGCCGATCCTCAGTCATGGCGTGGGTCCGTGCGGTGCGCTTCCAGCGTGGCCATGTCCGGCGGCGTGCTGAAGGTGTGGTAAGGCGCGGGCGATGGCACCGTCCATTCCAGACCTTCGGCACCATCCCAAGGCTTGGCTGCGGCCGGTGTGCCGCCGCGGATGCACTTGATGACGATAAACAGGAACAGCAACTGGGTGGCCCCGAACATAAAGGCACCGATGGACGAGACCATGTTGAAGTTGGCGAACATCATGTTGTAGTCGGGAATGCGCCGCGGCATGCCGGCCAGGCCGACAAAGTGCATCGGGAAGAACGCCAGGTTCATGCCGACGAAGCTCATCCAGAAATGCAGCTTGCCGAGGGTTTCGTCGTACATGTGCCCGGTCCACTTCGGTAGCCAGTAGTAGGCCGAGGCGAAGATACCGAAGATCGCCCCCGGTACCAGCACGTAGTGGAAGTGCGCCACCACGAAGTAGGTGTCGTGGTACTGGAAGTCCGCCGGGGCGATGGCCAG
This sequence comes from Gammaproteobacteria bacterium, assembly GCA_018826895.1. Classification (GTDB taxonomy): domain Bacteria; phylum Pseudomonadota; class Gammaproteobacteria; order Pseudomonadales; family Pseudomonadaceae; genus Aquipseudomonas. The sequence continues at coordinate 66,026 of JAHJYA010000117.1, read as the reverse complement.
CATCAACCCGGAGAAGCCGCCGATGGTGAACAGGATGACGAAGGCCACGGAGAACAACATCGGGGTCTCGAAAGTCATCGAGCCCTGCCACATGGTGCTGGCCCAGTTGAACACCTTCACCCCGGTGGGCACGGCGATCAGCATGGTCGCGTACATAAAGAACAGCTCACCGGTCAGCGGAATGCCGACGGTGAACATGTGGTGCGCCCAGACGATGAATGAGAGGAAGGCAATCGACGCCGTGGCATAAACCATTGAGGTGTAGCCGAACAGCGGCTTGCGTGCGAAGGCCGGGATGATCGAGCTGACCGCGCCGAACGCCGGCAGGATCATGATGTACACCTCGGGGTGGCCGAAGAACCAGAACACATGCTGGAACAGCACCGGATCACCACCGCCTGCAGCACTGAAGAAGCTGGTGCCGAAGTGGATGTCCATCAGCATCATGGTCACGCAGCCGGCCAGCACCGGCATCACCGCGATCAGCAGGAAGCCGGTGATCAGCCAGGTCCAGACGAACAGCGGCATCTTCATCAGGGTCATGCCAGGTGCGCGCAGGTTGAGAATGGTAGCGACCACGTTGATCGCGCCCATGATCGAGCTGATACCCAGCAGGTGGATGGCGAAGATGAAGAAGGTCACCGATTCCGGCGCATAGGTGGTCGACAGCGGCGCGTAAAACGTCCAACCGAAGTTCGGTCCGCCCCCCTCCATGAACAGCGTGCTGACCAACAGACCGAACGACGCCGGCAGCAGCCAGAAGCTGAAGTTGTTCATCCGCGGCAGGGCCATGTCCGGCGCGCCGATCATCATCGGCACCATCCAGTTGGCCAGGCCGACGAAGGCCGGCATCACCGCGCCGAAGACCATGATCAGGCCGTGCATGGTGGTCATCTGGTTGAAGAATTCCGGCTGCACGATCTGCAGACCGGGCTGGAACAGCTCAGCACGAATCACCATGGCCATGGACCCGCCGAGCAGGAACATGGCGAAGCTGAACCACAGGTACATCGTGCCGATGTCCTTGTGGTTGGTGGTCAGTACCCAGCGCATCAGGCCCTTGGCCGGGCCATGGTGGTGGTCAGCATGACCATGCCCTTGGGGGGAGTCGATCACTGCACTCATGTCCTTACTCCTGAGCCTTCGAGAAGTCGAGAATGTCCTTGGGCGTGACCATGTCACCGACATTGTTGCCCCAGGCATTGCGCTCGTAGGTGATGATGGCGGCCAGGTCGACCGGGGACAGTTGCTTGCCGAAGGCGGCCATCGAGGTGCCCGGCTTGCCGTGGTAGACGATGTCGATATGACCTTCGGCCGAGCCGGTGGCGATGGCCGAGCCCTTGAGCGCCGGGAACATCGGCGGCAGGCCTTCGCCGGTCGGCTGGTGGCAGGCGCCGCAGTTGGTCAGGTAGGCCTTCTCGCCACGCGCCATCAACTCCTCAAGGGTCCACTCCTTGCTGGTCAGCTCCTTCTCGGCAGCGGCAGCGGTCTTGCGCTCGGCCAGCCAGGCGGCGAAGTCTTCCTTGCTCTTGGCTTCGACAACCACGGGCATAAAGCCGTGGTCCTTGCCGCACAGCTCAGTGCACTGTCCGCGGTAGATGCCCGGCTCCTCGATACGCGTCCAGGATTCGTTGACGAAGCCGGGGATGGCATCCTTCTTCACCGCCAAAGCTGGCACCCACCAAGAGTGGATAACGTCGGCAGCGGTGATCAGAAAGCGCACCTTGGTGCCCACCGGCACCACCAACGGCTCGTCCACCTCCAGGAGATAGTGTTCGCCCTTGGCTTCGCGGTTGTTGATCTGCGCGCGGGGCGTGGTGAGGTTGCTGAAGAACTCAACGTCCTGGCCCAGGTACTTGTAATGCCATTTCCACTGATAGCCGGTGACCTGGATATCCAGCTCGGACTCCGTGGTGTCGTAGATATCAATGAGGGTCTTGGTCGCGGGGATGGCCATCACCACGAGGATGGCCAGGGGCACGACCGTCCAGAGGATCTCGACCGTAGTGCTTTCGTGGAAATTGGCCGGCTGCTGCCCGCGCGAGCGGCGGTGGATCAGCATCGACCAGAACATGGCGCCGAATACCAGCACGCCAATCACTACACAGATCCAGAAAATGGTCATGTGCAGGTCGAACACCGAGCGGCTGACTTCGGTGACACCAGGTGCCATGTTGACGGTCCAGCTGGCGTGCGCCGAGCTAAACACCAACCACAGCGCAAGGCTCATCCAGACTCGTGGATGTCGCGTCATTGCGGGTTCCCCTTATCGTTCTTGTTATCCCGCCGGCTAAGCCTGCGGCAAAGGGATCGACTGCCGATACTGCTGGCAACTGCTGCCGAAACCTGTCCGTGCCGAAGCCCTTCCGGTTCCATCAGGTACTGCCTATCGTGTTCGAGTATAGACAGGGTCGACCCACTGGCAATGCAGTTCTTAAAACAGTGCAGTGGTCATGAAGAAAGACGGCAGGCCACGGTTTGCGCGGCCCAGCCCGGGGCCATAGGCCCTGCATATAGCTGTCTCGCATAAAAATCTCTCATAAATGACAATTAGGTCTTAGCAGACGTGACCATTCCGCTAAGGTTCACGCCCATGTCCGCCTCAAGAGGAGTTGTCATGAATATTTCCGCCCTGCGCGAACTGATCGACCGCGCCCACCAGCACGAAGCGGCCACGAACCAGCTGGAACAACAGCTGCACGCCCAACTCGCGCGCCTGCACCCGGCCATCGGCCTCCCGGACGCAGGCGCCTCGCAGGTGCTCAAACGCTTCGTCGCGGCTTACATCGAGCAGGTACCGGAGCTGTTGGAGGCTGCCAACGAGGTGGGGCGTGAAGCCGGCATCGAGGTGCAGATCAAACCGGTGCTGAAGATCGCCGAGCAGTTTTTCCTGCAGCCGCCCGCACTGATGGCCGGCCACGAAGGGCTCGATGGCCTGCTCGACGAGGCCTACCTGGCCCATCGCCTGGTGGAAGAGGTCAACGACCGCTATATCGCCCACCTTGGCCAGCCGCTGATCCCGCTGGACACCACCGTGGCCAATCTGATCGCCCACCAACTGATCGGCGAGCCCTTCGCCAACCAGCTCGACGAAGCCGTGCACCATGCGGTCGACGGCATGCTTGACGACGCCAGCTTCAGCCAGGAATCGGTCATCGCCTACCGTGAACGCCTGGGCGCACCGCACACCGCGGCAGCCTGGCAACGCTGGCCGTGTCTATCGCGGCAACTGGGGGTTGAGCTGCAGCTGGGTGAGGCCCGCGCGCCGAGCTGATCGCTTATGCATCGGCCGCCGGCGCGTTCTTCTTCACTCCGCGAATATTCAGCCCGGCCAGGCACACCTGTAGCACGATCAGCGCCCAGGCGCCGGCATGCCAGCCCCAGATCACCCACAACAGGTTGCTCAGCAGAAAGCACCAGAAACCGACCGTGCGCCGCCGCAGGTTCAGCGAACCGATCAACCAGGCCGCCGTCACCGTTGCCAGCATCGCCGGCCATTGCAGCAGGTCAATCAGGTCCATTGCGTCTCCTTAGTAGCACGTTGCTGGGCAGCCACCGGGCTGGCGACGCCTTGCCTGCGTTGGGGTACGCAGCAGGCGGCGAAGTTCAGGTGATTGTCGAGGCCTGGTTGCCCTTGTGGGTGCCGCTCCCACAAGGGCAGCCATAGCGTATTGCCGTTGCGCGCCCAAAAGCTTCGCGCCGGGGCGGCGCTCCTACGAGATGGCGGCGGCCATAGCGTACGAGCCATTGCACGCCCAAAGCTTCGTGCCTACGAGGCGGTCACTGTGGATGTTGGGCTTTGCAGCGCGTGGCGGCAGCGGCCTTCAAGCCGGCGGCGCAGGCCTTGGTCGTCGATCAGCAGGGCACCGCCCTGGGCTTCGGCGGCGCGCCCCCAGTCTTCCAGCAGCTCCATGCAGGCATGGTCGATGTACTGCAGCTGGGTCAGCGGCACGGACAGCTGAGTGCTCGGGGCAATCTGCGCCAATGTGCTGGCCAGTTGCGGCACCTTGAGGAAGGTCGCGGTGCCCATCAGGCGCAGTTCGGCCTGCTGCGGGCCCTGTTCGACCAGGACGATCTTCAAGCGCGCTGCCTTCCACACCAGTTTCAGCAAGGTCAGGGCGAAGCCCAGCAGCACGCCGGTGAGCAGGTCGACCAGGACGATGCCCGCAGCGGTGGCCAGGTAGATCAGCCAGGGCACCCGGCCATAGCGGCCCAGGCCGCGCAGGGCCTTGAGGTCGACCAATTTGCAACCGGTGTAGACCAGCACGCCTGCCAGGCTGGCGATAGGGATGCTCTGCAGCAGGCTTGGCAGCAGCATGACGAACGCCAGCAACCAGGCCCCATGCAGAATCGCCGAGGCGCGGGTCATCGCCCCGGCCTGGACGTTGGCCGAGCTGCGCACGATCACCCCGGTCATCGGCAGCGCGCCGAGCACGCCGCAGAGCATATTGCCGACGCCCTGGGCGCTGAGCTCACGGTCCAGATTGGAGCGTGCGCCGGTGTGCAGGCGGTCGACTGCGGCGGCGGACAACAGGGTCTCGGCGCTGGCGATAAAGGCCATGGCCACGGCCCCAATCAGCACGTGTGGGTTGGCCAGCCCGAGCAGGTCCGCCGGTCGCAGCCAGTCGATGGCTTCGGCCAGGGTCGCCGGCACCTCGACGCGGTTGACCTGCAGGCCGAGCCAGAGGCTGGCCAGGGTCGCCAGTACCACACCGATCAACGCGCCCGGCACCAGGCGCAGCGCCTCCGGGCGCCAGCGCGCCCACAGCAGCATGCAGGCAATAGTACCGCCACCCAGTGCAGCGGCTTGCAGTGCCTGCCCATCGGGCCAGGCCGTCCAGGCAGCCTGCAAGGTTGCCGGCAGCGCCAGCAGATTCGCCAGGCCCGCAGCCTGGGGCGCCTGGTCGAACAGCACGTGCACTTGTGAGAAGACAATCAGCAGCCCGATACCGGCGAGCATGCCGTGCACCACCGCCGGCGCGGTGACGCGGAACCAACAGCCCAGGCGTAGACGCCCGGCGCATAACTGGAGAAAACCGGCGAGCAGCAAAATTGGCCCGAGCATGGCAAGGCCATGGGCCCGCACCAGCTCGAACACCAGCACCGCCAGCCCTGCGGCCGGGCCACTGACCTGCAGCGGCGAGCCGGCCAGCCAGCCGACCACCAGACCGCCGACGATACCGGTGATCAGGCCCTTGGCCGGCGGTACGCCTGAGGCGATGGCGATGCCCATGCACAAGGGCAAGGCGACGAGAAACACCACGATGGACGCCAAGGCGTCCCGCGGCAATGTGGCGGAAAAAGGTGTGGCGGTCATAAAAGAGGTCTCCTGCAAGTCCATGCGGGAAGCGCGCCGCGCCCAAAATGAAGGGGCGTGCGCGGCGGCGCAGCGAGCATCAGGCGCTGTAGCGCGCTGCGGGGGTGGCCGTGGGGGTCTGCTCACCGTCCAGCGGCAGAAAGCGCCCCAGGACGGCGTCGTAGGCGCGGATCTCGCAGCGGGCGATGTCATACACCCAGCCGTGTATCGCCAACTGACCGCTGGCCAGGCGCGAGGCAACGGCCGGGTGAGTACGCAGGTGCGTGAGCTGGGCGATGACGTTTTCCTCGGTGAGCACGCCCAGGGTGCTGTGGTCGGCGCAACCGCAGTTGTCGGCCACCAGGGTGCGAGCCGCCTCGCTATGGCGCAGCCAGGCCTTGACCGTGGGCATGCCCTTCAAGCTGTCCGGAGCGAGCACCGCCTTCATCGCGCCGCAATCGGAATGCCCGCAGATGATGATGTGCTGCACGCCTAACGCCAGCACCGCGTACTCGATGGCCGTGGATACGCCGCCCATCATCTGCCCGTAGGGCGGCACCACGTTGCCGACATTGCGGGTGACGAACAGGTCGCCAGGGTCGCTTTGGGTGATCAGTTCGGGGACGATGCGCGAGTCGGCGCAGGTAATGAACATCGCGCGCGGTTGCTGCTGGTTAGCCAGGCGCTTGAACAGCGCCTGCTGCTGGGGAAACACATCCCGGCGAAAACGCCGAAAGCCATCGACGATACGTGCCAGGGACGCATCGGCCGAGTCATTGGGGACTGGGGTAAGGCGGGGCGTTTCAGCCATGTTCTGCTCCTTGAGTTCAGGTCTCGAGAAAGGTTGTCGCACCTAAGCGCGACGCACTGTGACCAATCGGTCACGTGAGACACACCTTAGCCAGCCAGTCTTAATCGAAACTGAACGAAGGGCTCTAGAACGGCTATTTCAGACAGCGGAAGGACGAACGGTAGCTGGCCATTGGCCTGCCATACCGACGCCGCTCATGCCCTTAAGCACGCCGATTAGCGGTGGGACTGGGCGGCTAACTCATGCAGATAGGGCAAGTCGGGGCCAACTCGGGAGCAGGTAAGGGCGGCGGCCTGACTGGCAAACTCCAGCATGCCGTTGATATGCCCTCGACTCAGCGTGGCCAATGCTTCCGGGGTATCCAAGCCGTTACGGCTCAGGTAGCTGAGCAGCGCCGCCTGAAAGGTATCCCCAGCACCTACGGTGTCGCGGATCTGCACCGCGCTGGCTGGCACTGACCAGTGCCCGTGCCGGCTGTGCACGCTGGCGCCGGCGCTGCCGTGGGTGAGCAACACCAACTGGCAGCGCGCGTTCAGCCAGCCCGCCGCCATCTGTTGCGGGTCCTGCTCGGGATAGAGCAACGCCAGGTCTTCCTCACTGACCTTGATCAGATGGGCGTGGGCGGCAAAGGCTGCGACACGCGCCCGCCAGCGCTCGATATCCGGTGCAGGATTGAGACGTACGTTGGGGTCCAGGCTGATCAGGCGGCTTCCACTTTCGCGCTCGACCAGTGCCAGCAAGGTATCGCCGACCGGCGCCACGACCAGGGAATAGGAGCCGACGTGCAGGCCCCTGACCTGCTCATCGAGTACCGGCAGATGTTCAATACGTACTTGCCGATCCGCGCAGCCGTCGCCGCGAAACATGTATTGCGGCGAGCCCTGGGCATCCAGCGCGACCATGGCTATGGTGGTCGGCGCGTCGCTGGCGATCAGGTAACGCTCACTCACGCCCTCCTCCTGCAGCACCCTGCGCAGGCGCTGGCCGAGGTAGTCGCTGGAAATACCACCGAACAACGCCGAGTCCACGCCGAGCCGGCGCAAACCGACCGCCACGTTGAACGGCGAGCCGCCAGCCAGGGCCTGGAAGTTCAGCTCGCTGCTGCGCTCGCCAGGGTTGCAGAAGAAATCGAACAGGGCTTCGCCGCATACCAGGTACATGGAATCTTCGCATCTCAGAAGGCGCGCTCGCGCAGGGAAGAGCCGACGGCAAAAGGCCGCCGGAGTGGGGTCATTGCAGCTGTCGCACCTGCTCGCGATAGCCTTGGTAAACAGCCTCGTAGGCCTGGCTACGCGCGTCATCGGGTAGTGCGCCGCGGCTCTCGTCGAGGGTTACGCAGTGCTCGCAGAGGCTCGCCAGGCTAAGCGCCTCGCCGTGTTCGTGACTCAGGCACCAGGCCGCCTGGATCGCCGCGCCAAGCGCTGCCGCTTCGCTGTGCTGCGGGCAGGCCACGGGGGTGGCCATGATGTCGGCAACGATCTGCCGCCAGGTCGCACTCTTCGCGCCGCCACCGATCAGGCGGATGGCATCGCTGCGAATGCCGCTGTCGCGCAGCAGGTCGAGGCCGTAGCGCAAGCCGAAGGTGGTGCCTTCCACAACGGCGCGACAGAGGTTGGCGCGGGTCAGGTTGTCGCTGGTCAGGCCATGCAGACTTGCGCTGGCCTGCGGCAACGCCGGTACCCGCTCACCATTGAGGAACGGCAACATCAAAACACCCTGGGCGCCGATGGGCGCTTCGCCGACCAGCGCGCCAAAGGTGTCGATATCCAGCCCGAGCAGGTCGCGGATCGCGCCGCTGGCGTTGGTCAGGTTCATGGTGCAGATCAACGGCAGCCAGCCACCGGATGACGAACAGAAGGTCGCCACCTGCGGGTGCGCGCTGACTCGCGGCTGATCGGCGTAGGCGTAGACCGTGCCCGAGGTGCCGAGGCTCATGGTGATCGCACCCGGCGCGATATTGCCGGTGCCGATAGCGCCCATCATGTTGTCGCCACCGCCGCTGGCGACCAGCGCCCTGGGGTTGAGCCCAAGGCGTTGAGCGATCTCGGGGCGTATCGGGCCGACGCAACGATGCGACTCGATCAACTCAGGCAAGGCCCGCACCAGCGCACCGTTCGGCTCGATCAGCTCGAGCAGCGCGGTATCCCAGGTGCGCGTGCGCACGTTGAAATAGCCGCTGCCCGATGCATCCCCGTACTCGGCGCAGAAACGCCCGGTCAGCCAGTAATTCAGGTAGTCGTGGGGCAGCAGGATATGGGCGATACGGGCGAACACCTCGGGATGGTGATCACGGGTCCACAGCAGTTTCGATACCGTGTAGCCCGGCGCGATAGCCAGGCCAAGGCGCTCGAGCGAGCCGCTGTCACCACCAAGAAAATCCAGCAGATGAGCGTTCTCGGCCGTCGATTCGGTGTCGCACCACAGCTTGGCCGGGCGCAGCACCTCGCCCTTGGCATCCAGCAGTACCAGGCCATGCTGTTGACCGGACACGCCAATACCGAGAATCTCGCGCCCGGAAATACCAGCCTGCTGCAGCGCCCGCGCGGTGGCCTGCTCGAAGGCCTGCAGCCAGTCGGCGGGCTCCTGCTCGCGACGCCCGTTGGCGCCGCTGATCAGTGGGTGCGCGGCACTGCCCTCGCCGAGCACCCGGCCGCTGTGGATATCCAGCACCAGCGCCTTGGTGCCCTGGGTGCCGCAATCGATACCGAGGTACATGGCTCAGTCGCCCAACAGGGTCTGCAGGGTGCGGGTCACGCCGAGTTTGCGCAGGCTGTCGTAGCACAGCTCGAAGGCGCTGACGAACGCCGCCGACTGCGGGATCGCGGTGCCGAAGATCACCTCAACGCCCAGCACCCGCTCGCGCACCTGCTCGTCGTCCTGCACCAGCGCCTGGCAGAACTCGGCGCGCGGATCGGGTATGCGGTAGGCGGTGCCGTTCTCGTCGACACCCTTGAGGTACAACGCCCAGGCCGCGACCACCAGGGCCGCGCGCTCCAGCGGCCGGCCGTCTTCGATCAGGCGGTTGAGGGTAGGCACGATGAACTTGGGAAACTTCGACGAGCCATCCGAACAGACGCGCTCAAGCTGGTCGGCAATGGCCTGGTTGGAGAAGCGCTCGATCAGGGTGTCCTTGTAGTCATCCAGGTCAATACCCGGCACTGGCGCCAGCTGCGGGGTCACGTCGAGGTCCATAAAGGTCCGCGCGTAACGCTTGAACAACGGGTCGTTCATTGCTTCATGAACGAAGCGATAGCCCTTGAGAAAACCCAGGTAGGTCAGCGCCAGGTGGCTGCCGTTGAGCAGCTTGATCTTCATCTCCTCGTAGGGCGTGACGTCATCGGTGAACTGCACGCCGACTTTTTCCCAGGCGGGCCGGCCGTTGACGAACTTGTCTTCCAGCACCCACTGCAGGAACGGCTCGCAGACCACCGGCCAGGCATCCTCGACGCCATGGCGCTCGGCCAGTTGCTGACGGTGAGCGTCGCTGGTCATCGGCGTAATGCGGTCGACCATGGCATTGGGGAAACTGACGTGGTTGTCGATCCAGGTCGCCAGCTCGTGATCAGCCAGGTGGGCAAATTCCAGCAACGCCTTGCGGGTCACCGCGCCGTTGTGCGGCAGGTTATCGCAGGACATCAGGGTGAATGCCGGCGTGCCGGCAGCGCGGCGCTTGGCCAGGGCGGCGCAGAGAAAACCAAAGACGCTGCGCGGCGCATCGGGGTGCGCTAGGTCATGCTGAATGTCCGGCAGATGGGCCATAAACTCGCCCGTGCTGTCGTCGATGCAGTAGCCGCCTTCGGTGATGGTCAGCGAAACGATGCGGATCGCCGGGTCGGCCAGTTTGTCGATCAGCGCGGCCGGCGAATCCTCGGCCAGCAGCATGCCGTTGATGGCAGCGACCACCCGCACTTCCAGGCCGGGCTCATCGCCCAGCACCAGCATGCTGTAGAGGTGATCCTGCGCGGCTAGCGCCTGCTGCATGGCGCGGTCCTCGCGGCGCAGGCCAACGCCACAGATGCCCCAGTCCTGGGCTTCACCACGGTTGAGCAGGGCTTCGGTATAGATCGCCTGGTGCGCGCGGTGGAAGCCACCGACGCCGATATGGGCAATGCCCTGGCGTACGCCAGCGGGATCGTAGGCTGGGACTGTGACCTCGGGGGCCAGTGAAGCGAGATTGTTGCGGGTCAGTTTCATCGGGCAATTCCTGCGCGTCAGGCGGCCTGGCCGGCCTGGATGCGTTTGTCGATGGCCTGGCCATCGGCGTTGAAAAGGTGGCAGTGGGCTGGGTCGAAATCCAGCGCCAGGGGCTCGCCATAGCCCGGTGAGAAATCACCGCGTACCCGCACGGTGAGGTCTTCCTTGCCCACGCGCACGTGGCAGAAGGTGTCGCTGCCCAGGCGCTCGCTGACGTCCGCGGTGGCCTGCAGGCGGCCCTGCCCGGCCGGCACTACATTGAGGTGCTCGGGACGGATGCCCAGGGTGACCTGGCTGCCGTTGGTCAAGCCGGTACCGGCCAGCGGCAGATCCAGCGAGGCACCGTCCTCCAGGCGGACGTGGCATACACCGGCCTCCACACCCTCGACCTGGCCACGCAGAAAGCCCATCTTCGGCGTACCGAGAAAGCCGGCGACGAACAGGTTGACCGGATGGTGGTACAGCTCCAGTGGCGAGCCGACCTGCTCGACACGGCCGCCGTTGAGCACCACTACCTTGTCGGCCAGGGTCATGGCTTCGACCTGATCGTGGGTCACGTAGATCATCGTCGCCTTCAGCTCCTTGTGCAGGCGCGCCAGCTCCAGGCGGGTCTGCACGCGCAGGGCGGCGTCGAGGTTGGACAGTGGCTCGTCGAACAGGAAGACCTTCGGGTTACGCACGATGGCCCGACCGATGGCCACGCGCTGGCGCTGGCCGCCGGAGAGCTGCTTGGGTTTACGCTCGAGCAGGGCTTCCAGCTCGAGAATGCGCGCCGCGTTGGCGACCTTCTCCTGCACCTCCTGCTTGCCCACCCGGGCCAGATCAAGGGCGAAGGACAGGTTCTTGCGCACGGTCATATGCGGGTACAGGGCGTAGGTCTGGAACACCATCGCCAGATCGCGTTTGGCCGGCGCGGTGTCGGTGATATCGGTGCCATCGAGGGTGATGGTGCCGCTGGAGACTTCCTCCAGCCCGGCGATCAGCCGCAGCAAGGTGGACTTGCCGCAGCCGGACGGGCCAACGAAGACCACGAACTCTCGGTTTTCGATATCCAGGTCGATGCCCTTGATGATCGCCGTGCCGTCGAAGCCTTTCTTCAGGTTGCGGATTTTCAAATCAGCCATGGAATGAATCCTCTCGAGGGGCTGTCGATGTTTCTGCGCGAGTCGCGTTGCCGCGCCAAATTGCGCCAGGCGAGGCGCAGGACGCTGGTAATGGCCGCCCCTTATCAAGTCCTGCAACGACGCATGGCGCGATTTGCCGCGCAACCCGAAGGGACGAACCAGCTTTTGTACGGCCCGCCGTTACGCATCTCTTACCTGCAATGATCAAACGTCCTCCTTGCCGCGAACGCCGTGCAAAAGCTGGATTCGTCGCGGCCGTGAAGAAGCATCGACAGCCCCTCACTTGACTGCGCCGAACGACAGGCCACGCACCAACTGCTTCTGGCTGATCCAGCCGAAGATCAGGATGGGCGCGCAGGCGAGCGTCGAAACGGCGGAAAGCTTGGCCCAGAACAGGCCTTCGGGGCTGGAATAGGAGGCCACCAGCGCGGTCAGCGGCGCAGCGGCGGAACTGGTCAGATTGAGCGACCAGAACGCCTCGTTCCAGCACAGGATCAGCGACAGCAGCATGGTCGAGGCGAGGCCACCACGGGCGATGGGCAGCAGCACGCGGGCGATTTCCTGCCAGGTGGTGGCACCATCCAAACGCGCCGCTTCGAGGATTTCCACGGGGATGTCCTTGAAGTAGGTGTACACCATCCACACCACGATCGGCAGGTTGATCAGGGTATAGATGACGATCAGCGCGATGCGTGAGTCGAGCAGGCCGAACTGCTTGGCCAGCAGGTAGATCGGCACCAGCACACCAACCGGCGGCAGCATCTTGGTCGAGAGCATCCACAGCAGCGTGCGCTTGGTGTGGCGCGTCTCGAAGAAGGCCATGGAGTAGGCCGCCGGCACAGCGATCAGCATGCACAGCAGGGTCGCCGAGAAGGAGATCAGCACCGAGTTCCAGGCGAAGCTGAAATAGTCGCTGCGCTCGTTGATGTGCAGGTAGTTTTCCAGGGTCGGTGTGAAGATGAACTGCGGCGGCGTGGCAAAGGCGTCGAGTTCGGTCTTCAGGCTGGTCAGCACCATCCAGAAGATCGGAAAGAAGATCAACGCGGCAATGGCCCAGGCCAGCGTGCCGATCAGCACACTCTGCAGACGACGGGATTGCTTCAAGGTCAACATCTCGACGGCCTCACTGTTTATCGGTCAGGTTCTTGCCGATCATGCGGATCAGCACGATGGCGGCGATGTTGGCGATAACCACGGCAATCAGCCCGCCTGCCGAGGCCATGCCCACGTCGAACTGCAACAGCGCCTGGGTGTAGATCAGGTAGGCGAGGTTGGTCGACTCATAGCCAGGGCCACCCCCGGTGGTGGTATAGATCTCGGCGAACACCGAGAGCAGGAAGATGGTTTCGATCATCACCACCACGGCAATCGGTCGCGCCAGGTGCGGCAGGGTCAGGTGCCAGAAAATGGCGATGGGCCCGGCGCCATCCAGACGCGCCGCTTCCTTCTGCTCCTGATCGAGCGACTGCATGGCGGTCATCAGGATCAGGATGGCGAACGGCAGCCATTGCCAGGACACGATAAGAATGATCGAGAACAGTGGGTGATGCGCCAGCCAGTCCACCGGCTGGGCGCCGAAGAACTGCCAGACCGCGGCGAGAATCCCCGAAACCGGGTGGAAGATCAGGTTCTTCCACAACAACGCACTGACCGTCGGCATGATGAAGAACGGCGAGATCAGCAGCACCCGCACGATGCCCCGGCCAAAGAACTCGCTGGCCTCCAGCAGCGCGGAGATCAGCACGCCGAATACCACGCTGATCAGCAGTACGCTGCCCACCAGCAATAGGGTGTTGCCGGCGCCAGAGAGGAACGCGGCATCGGTGACGAAGTACTCGAAGTTCTCCAGGCCGACGAAATCGTTCTCGCCGGGGTACAGCAGGTTGTAACGGATCAGCGAGAAATACACAGTCATGCCCAGGGGCACGATCATCCAGACCAGCAGCAGAATGACCGAGGGGCTGACCAGGAACCAGCCAGGTTTGATGGCGCGGCGCTTTCTACCCACGCGGGCTTCGGCCTGCACGGGCGGATCAATGGCAGAAGTATTCATGGCGTCTCCGAACAGGCGCGTGTCGTAGGGCGGGCCGCCCGCTGGCGACCCACCGTGCAGCGCATCGGTGGATGAAAACCATCCACCCTACGGGTTGTGATTACTTCGGATACCCGGCGCGCTTCATTTCCCGCTCGGTGCTCTGCTGTGCTGCCTGCAGGGCCTGATCAGGCTTCATCTGCCCGGTGAGTGCGGCTGCGAACAGCTTGCCGACACTGGTGCCGATGGCCTGGAACTCGGGAATGGTCACCAGTTGGATGCCCACGTAAGGCACGGGCTTGGCGCTTGGGTTGGCCGGGTCGGCTTTCTTCAGCGAGTCGAGGGTGACCTTGGCGAACGGCGCCGCCTGCATATAGGCATCGCTGTAGGTCGAGGCGCGGGTGCCTGGCGGTACGTTGGCCACGCCATCCTTCTCGGCAACCAGCTCGCCATAGGCCTTGGAGGTTGCCCAGGCGCTAAAGGTCTTGGCGGCGTCCTTGGCCTTGGAGCTGGTGGGGATCGCCAGCGCCCACGAGTACAGCCAGGAGGCGCCCTTGTCGGTGACTTGGGTCGGCGCGAAGGTGAAGCCCACCGAGTCGGCGACCTTGCTCTGGGATTTGTCGGTAACGAACGAACCAGCCACGCTGGCATCCACCCACATGGCGCACTTGCCGCTGTTGAACAGCGCCAGGTTTTCATTGAAGCCGTTGCTCGACGCGCCGGGCGGGCCGTATTTATTCATGGTGTCGACGTAGAAATTCAGCGCGTTCTTCCACTCGCTGCCGGTGAATTCAGGCTTCCACTGCTCATCGAACCAGCGCGCGCCGTAGGCATTGGCCACGGTGGTGATCAGCGCCATGTTCTCGCCCCAGCCGGCCTTGCCGCGCAGGCAGATACCGTACTGGCCCTTGTCGGGCTGGTGCAGCTTGCTGGCGAATTCGGCCATCTGATCCCAGGTCGGCTGCTCGGGCATCTTCAACCCGGCCTGCTCGAAGAGGTCGGTGCGGTAGTAGGTGATCGACGCTTCGGCGTAGAACGGCAGGGCGTAGAGCTGGCCCTTGGCCGAGAGGCCTTCACGCACGGAGGGGAAGACGTCATCGAGAGCGTAATCGGCGGGCAGATCGGTCATCGGCTCCAGCCAGCCCTTCTCGCCCCATAGCGCCGCTTCGTACATGCCGATGGTCAGCACGTCGAACTGCCCGCCCTGGGTGGCGATGTCGGTGGTCAGGCGCTGACGCAACACATTCTCTTCGAGCACTACCCACTTGAGCTTGATGTCGGGGTTCTGCTCTTCGAAGGTTTTCGCCAGGCGCTGCATACGAATCATGTCGCTGTTGTTGACCGTGGCGATGGTCAGGGTTTCGGCGCCCTGGGCGACCGCCGCAAGGGACAGGCAAGAGGCTGCAACGAGTGCTTTTACTGAGTTGTTCATGGTTTTGAACTCCTCTTCTGCGCCAGTACGGCTGCAGAAGAACATTATTGTTTTTGTATCGCTCGGCCGGATTACACCCCTGTAAGCCCCCGTGAACAAATCCTTGAGCGCACAGAAACCGATACTTTTTTGCACTGACGAGGCAGTAGGCTGGCAAGCGAAATACTGGCCATTCGGCATGAACAGAGGGTTGCAAGGGCTAAGCCGACAAACCGCACAAGCTGATTCAGTACAGGTTTTGCTCGGTCAGGCGCTGCACGGCCAGCTTGCGATAGCCCGACGGAGTCATGCCCTTGAGCTGCTGGAAGCGTCGATTGAAATTGGAAATATTGCTGAAGCCGGACTCGAAGCACACCTCGGTCACCGGCTTGTCGCTCTTGCTCAAGAGTTCGCAGGACTTGCTCACCCGCAAGCGGTTGACGAACTCGACGAAGCCGCGCCCGGTAGCCTGCTTGAAGAACCGCGAGAAATAGGTCGGCGTCATCCCCAGGTACTCGGCCACCTCTTCCTGGCTGAGGTCTTGGGCGTAGTGCTGGAAGATGTAGTCCACCGCGCGGTTGATGCGCTCGACATGCTGCTCATCACCCAATGCCGAAGAGGTCACCGCCGAAAGCAGTTGGTAATCCTCGCTACCCGCCAGCAGCTCCATCAGGATGAAAAAGTGCCCCAGGCGGGTGATGCCCTGGCTGTCGGCGATCTTGCGCATCAACGTCCCGGCCTCACGAATGACCTGCGGATCGCGAAACTCGATGCCGAACTGTGCCCGCGCCAGCAACGGCGCCAGGCTTTTCAGCTCGGCGAACACAGCGGTGCCGCTTTCCAGCACTTCGTCGGTGAAGTTGACCAGCATGTCGCGGGTGGCCACCACCTCGCCGTCCTCGACCTGGCTGATCCAGTTGTGCGGCAGGCCGGGACCAGTAAGAAACAGGGTGTTGGCGGAGAAGTTGCCGATGTAGTCGCCGATAAATACCTTGCCCGAGCTGGCGACGATCAGGTGCAGCTCGTATTCCTTGTGGAAATGCCAACGCACCAATGGGCTGGGAAAGCCATGCTGACGGTAGATCAGCGAATGGCCTTCGTGGTCGTCCATCAGCTCATAGGATGGATCGGGCGTGCGGGCTAGACGGGTCATGGGCGGTCGCGCTCATTGCGTCGGAAAGCGCTTTTTAGCACATTCGGCGCAACCTCCACACGGGGCGAACAGCCTCAGCGCTCGCCCTGACCACTCTCAGTCCTGCGGGTAACGCGCGCGCGGCGTGGCCATCGGCACCTGGTCGCCATCGAGCGGCAGGAAGCTGCCCAGCTCGGCGTCGTAGGCTTTGATCTGGCTGGTTTCGATGTCGTACACCCAGCCGTGGATAAACAGCTGACCGCGGGCCAGCTTGGCCGCCACCGAAGGGTGCGTGCGCAGGTGGTCGAGCTGGGCCACGACGTTCTCTTCAGTAAGCACGGCGAGGGTTTCCTGGTCGTTGCTGCAGTTGCAGTTCTCAGCCACCACGGTGCGCGCCACTTCGGCATGGCGCAGCCAGGCCTTGACCGTGGGCATGGTTTCCAGCGACTGCGGGTTGAGCACCGCCTTCATCGCGCCGCAATCGGAGTGCCCGCATATGACGATGTGCTGCACGCCCAGGGCCATCACCGCGTATTCGATGGCAGTGGAGACGCCACCCATCATCTGACCGTAGGCCGGCACCACGTTGCCGACGTTACGATTGACGAACAGATCGCCCGGCGAGCTCTGGGTGATCAACTCCGGCACCACGCGCGAGTCGGCGCAGGTGATAAACATGGCACGCGGGTTCTGCGCAGTGGCGAGCTTCTTGAACAGCTCTTCCTGCTGCGGGAACACCTCATTGCGAAAGCGCTTGAAGCCGTCGACGATGCTCCGCAACGCCTCATCGGCGGTTTCGTTGCCTTCATGGGTGTGCAGTGGAATCACATGGTGTTTGTAAGGCATACCGTGAACCTCTGAGTACCTGGAAAAAATGCTGTTACACCGACAGCCGCAGCAGCTGGCAAGTCACACACCAGTGTCGTCTCAGACCAACGGCGCGACAATCTACAGGGACTACTAATTTTGGGTTATGTCCCCATGCTGTGCTGCACTGCGACAATGCTTTCCGTAGGAGCCGCGCCCCGCGCCGAATGCCATGGGCAACGCCGAAGTCACTGAATGGCTGCAAACGCTTCGCCCCACCGAGCGTTTAAAGCAGACTCAGCTGAGCGCCTGGCGGGGCAAAGCGTGAGCAGTCCAGGCCGTCCAGCTGGCGCCCGTCCAGGCCGAAGCGCCGCCGTGCCAGGCGAAAACGCTGGGCCAGCAGGTCGGCAAAATGCCCCTCGCCGCGCATCCGCGAGCCAAAGCGGCTGTCGTAATCCTTGCCACCACGGGACTGGCGAATCAGGCTCATGACGTGGGCCGCGCGCTCGGGGAAGTGCGCCTGTAGCCACTGCTCGAACAGTTCGGCGATTTCCAGCGGCAGGCGCAGCAGCACGTAGCCGGCCGAGCGCGCACCGGCATCGCGGGCGGCTTCGAGCAGGTGCTCGAGCTCCATGTCGTTGATCATCGGGATCATCGGGGCGCACATCACACTGACCGGCACCCCGGCCTCATGCAGCGTGCGCATGGCCCGCAAGCGCGCCTTGGGAGAGGCCGCGCGCGGCTCCATGATGCGTTTTAACTCATCATCCAGGGTGGTCAGGCTAAACGCCACGCTGACCAGATTCTGCTCGGCCAGCTGGGTCAGCAGGTCGAGGTCGCGCAGGATCAACGCGCCCTTGGTGATCACACTCACCGGGTGTTTGTAGCGCAGCAGAATTTCCAGGGCCTGACGGGTCAGGCGCTGCTCACGCTCAATCGGCTGATAGGCATCGGTGTTGATGCCCAGGGCAATCGGCTGCGGCACATAACCGGGCTTTTGCAGCTCCTCTTCCAGGCGGCTGGCGAGGTTGGTCTTGGCGATCAACCGGGTCTCGAAATCCAGCCCCGGCGAGAGGTCCCAGTAAGCGTGGCTGGGCCGAGCAAAACAGTACACACAACCATGCTCACAGCCGCGATAGGGGTTCACCGAACGGTCGAAGCCGACATCCGGCGACTGGTTGCGGGTGATCACTGTGCGGGCGCGCTCCTGACGAATCTCGGTGGCGCGGGTCTGCGGCGTCTCCTCCTGATACCAGCCGTCGTCCTCGGACTCCGAGCGGGTCGGAGCGAACCGGTTATGCGGATTATGGGCCGTACCACGACCACGGGGCGGTAAAAGGGACATAGACAGGCTCCGGCAAAATACTGTCTATATATACAGTTATTATCACCACAGCCCAAGTACTCGCCGTCGGTAGCCTGGGTCGAGCGAAGCGACACCCGGGAAAGGCTCCCGCACCGACTCAGCCCACCGCCGTTTCCGCCTCACCCTCCTCACGCCGCGCATAACGCTGAGCCAATACCGCGCAGACCATCAATTGAATCTGGTGGAACAGCATCACTGGCAGAATCAGCAGACCAATGGTGCTGCTGGCGAACAGCACCTGGGCCATGGGCACGCCAGTGGCCAGGCTCTTTTTCGAGCCGCAAAAGAGGATGGTGATGCGGTCTTCCACACTGAACCCCAGCCATTTGCCGAGCAGGTGAGTGAGCAACAAGGCCAGCGCCAGCAGCACGCAACAGGCCAGTACCAGGGCGGCCAGGGTCGGCAGCGGCACCGTCTGCCACAGGCCTTCGATCACCGCCGCGCTGAACGCGGTGTAGACCACCAGGAGGATCGAGCTTTGGTCGACGTACTTCAGCCAGTCCTTGTTGCGCCCGACCCAGGCACCGATCCAGCGCCGTGCCAGTTGCCCGGCCACAAAGGGCACCAGCAGTTGCAGGGTGATCTTGCCGATGGCGTCCAGGGTCGAGCCGCCGCTACCGTGGACATCCATCAACAGCGCCACCAGCAACGGCGTGAGGAAGATGCCGAACAGGCTGGAGGCCGCCGCGCTGCAGATCGCCGCCGGCACATTACCGCGCGCCAGGGAGGTGAAGGCAATGGCCGACTGCACCGTGGCCGGCAGCGCGCAGAGGTAGAGCATGCCTAAGTACAACTCGGTGCCGATCAGCGGTGACAGCAGCGGCTTGAGCGCCAGACCAAGCAGCGGAAACATCACGAAGGTGCAGAAAAACACCACCCCATGCAGGCGCCAGTGCCCGGCACCAGCAATGATCGCCTCCCGCGAGAGCTTGGCGCCGTGCATAAAAAACAGCAGGGCAATGGCAAAGTTGGTCACCCAGCCGAACACCACGGCCACCTGGCCCGAGGCGGGCAGCAGCGTGGCGGCGCCGACCACGGCGAGCAGGGTCAGGGTGAAGTTGTCGGGCAACAGGCGGGAACGGGCCATGGCAGCATCCTGGGCAGGGGCAACGACAAAGGTTGCAAAATATGACCGCGCCACTCTACCGTGATCATCCGTTACCGACTAACGCGATAAAGCCAGAGAATGTCGACTAACAGACAGCCCGACCTGCCCGAACGCCAGGTGCCGCAGCTCAACGCCCTGCCCCGGCCACTGTACGCACGCAGCGAATCCATGGCCCAGCAGATGAGCACCGCGCGGCATTGCCATACCTGGGTGCAATTGTCTTACGCGATCCAGGGCGTGCTGCATGTGCACACGGCGGCCGGCCGTTTCGTCGCACCGCCGCAGCGTGCCATCTGGATACCGGCGGGGATCGAACACGAAGTGATCAGCTCGCCGAACACCGAAATGCGCAGCCTCTACCTGGCCGCCGACGCCACCACCGACGCCCCGCGCCACTGTCGAGTGCTGGAGGTGAACGCCCTGACCCGCGAGCTGATCCGCCGTTTTGCCGAGCTGCCGGTGGCCTACGACGAACAGGGTGCCGACGGGCGCCTGGCCAGCGTGCTGCTCGACCAGTTGCTGACGGCCCGCGAACTGGGCCTGTCATTACCGTTACCCAGCGACGTCCGCCTGCTGCAACTGTGCCAGGCACTGCAGGCTCAACCCGACGACCCTTGTAGCCTGGCGCACTGGGGCCAACACCTGGGTGTTTCGGAGAAAACCCTGAGCCGCCTGTTTTTGCGCGAAACCGGCCTGACCTTTCGCGCCTGGCGCCAACGCCTGCGCCTGCTCGGCGCGCTCACCCCGCTGGAGCAGGGCCAACGCGTCACCGACGTCGCCCTGGCCTGCGGCTACGACTCCACCTCGGCCTTTATCGCTGCGTTTCGCCAGCAGTTTGGGGTAACGCCGGGGGAGTTTTTCCGCGGCTGATTCAAACGCTACGCCGCACCTGCAGCCCGCGGTAGCCGTACTCACCCGACTCACCGCTGATGTGCAACGCGCCTGCCGCAGCCAGCTCGCGGGCGCGCCAGAGCAGAAAGGTGTCGGTGGCGAAGAAGCCGTCGTTGCGCGCCATCACATCGGCCATCAGCCGCGCCAGAGGTTGCGCTTCATCGCGGGCATGGCGCAGCAGGTCGGCGTCGATGCGCTGGTAGTCCTCGCCGGCAAAGTCGCCCGCCTGCCAGCGGTGAATCAGCGCGTGGTCCGCCAGCACGTCGCGCCACTGGGCGGCCAGGGCCTGGCGCCGTGGTGCGGCGATTTCACGGGGTTGGGCCAGGGCCACCAACGCGTCGGGGGCATGCATGGCCACCGCCTTGCGCGTCTCGACGCGGCTGTCGCCGGTGCCGCAAGGCACTTCCCAGAGCGGCAGCGAACTGTGCTCGAGGGCATGGGCCACGCGCGCCAGCAGCAGTTGCTCGCTGGCACTGTCGCCATGCCAGACGGTGACCGGTTGCGCCTGTTCAGCCAGGGCGGCGAGCCAGCGCGCATCGGCGGGCAGGACGGTGGCGAAATCCGGTGCGGGCTGCACCGACTCGGGCCACAGCGCTTGCCAGAACGCCACACGAGCCGCGCAAGGTGGCGTGTCGACATCCGCCAGCGGGCCGACGGCCAGATCATCGCGCAGCACGCGCAAGCCCGTTGCCGCTGCTGCCTCGCCAATCACCTGGGTGACCCCGGCTACCGCGTTATCACCACAGACCAGATGCCACATAGACCCTCCTTGGACGCTTAAAATTTATGGGTAGGAGCGAAGGGGGCGCCTAGCCTTTATTCGCGAAATTCGCGGCCCAATCGCGAATAAATTCGCTCCACAAGAGGCGTTGGGAGCGGCATTGCCGGGGCAGACCGGTTTTATCGGTAAGCGCGATGAGGGTGCCCAGCCTTTGTTCGCGATGTTGGAGGCGGGTGTAGGAGCGAATTTATTCGCGATGCTTCCAGCGCGCTCAAACCGCATCGCGAATAAATTCGCTCCTACACAAAGCGGCATAAACCGCCCGTTACACCCTCGCCAAACTACTCGCTCGGTTTTTTCAGCTTGGGATTGGGGAAAAACTGCACGGCCTGGACCTTGGGGTCGGCGGCCTTGGGCTTCAGGGCGCTGGTGTTGACCCGTGTCGGCAGCTCCTTGGGTACCGAGTTGCCGCGCGCATCGAGGGTGTCGGCGTAACCGCAGGCCACGCATTCGCGGTGCGGTACGCCGTCTTCGTCCCACATCTGGATCTTGTCCATTTCGCTGCACGCCGGGCACACGGCGCCGGCGATAAAGCGTCGTTTGCGCACCTCGGGACCTTCGCTCATGCCGCCTCCTGGCTAAGGCCGAGGTGGCGCAGCAGGGCGTCGATGCTCGGCTCACGGCCACGGAAGTCGACGAACAACACCATCGGCGCTTGCGAGCCGCCACGGGCCAGAATCGCCTCGCGAAAGGCGCGGCCGGTGTCCGGGTTGAACACGCCTTCTTCCTCGAATTTGGAGAAGGCATCGGCACTTAGCACCTCGGCCCATTTATAGCTGTAGTAACCCGCCGCATAACCACCGGCGAAGATGTGCGCAAAGCTGTTGGGGAAGCGGTTGTAGGCCGGCGGGCGCAGCACCGAAACCTCGCTGCGGATGCTTTCGAGCACCTCCAGCACGCTGCGGCCGTCACCATGGGTGGCGTGCAGCTCGAAGTCGAACAGGCTGAACTCAACCTGACGCACCATCATCAGGCCGGACTGGAAGTTCTTCGCCGCCAGCATTTTCTCCAGCAGGTCCTGGGGCAGCGGCTCGCCAGTTTCATAGTGGCCGGAGATCAGCGCCAGGCCCTCAGGCTCCCAGCACCAGTTCTCCATAAACTGGCTCGGCAGCTCGACCGCATCCCAGGCCACGCCGTTGATGCCCGAGGCGCCAGCATGCTCAACGCGGGTCAGCAGGTGGTGCAGGCCGTGGCCGAATTCGTGGAACAGGGTGGTGACTTCATCGTGGGTCAGCAGCGCCGGCTTGCCGCCCACCGCTGGAGTGAAGTTGCACACCAGGTTGGCCACCGGGCTGATCAGCGCGCCATGGGCATCACGGCGCTTGTCGCGCGCGCCGTCCATCCAGGCACCGCCACGCTTGTTGGCGCGGACGTAGAGGTCGAAGAAGAAACGCCCAACGTGCTGACCGTTTTCGGTGATCTCGAACAGACGCACATCCGGGTGCCAGGTGTCGAAGCCAGACAGTTCCTTGATCTGGATGCCGTAGAGCTTCTCGACCATGGCGAACAGGCCGCCGAGTACTTTGTCGATGGGGAAGTAGGCCCGGAGGATTTCCTGGGAAATGCTGTAGCGCTGCTCGCGCAGTTTCTCGCTGTAGTAGCCCACGTCCCAGCTTTGCAGGTCGTTGCAGCCTTGCTCGGCGGCAAAGGCCTTGAGCTCAGCCAGGTCCTGGGCAGCGAACGGCTTGCCGCGCGCGCCAAGGTCACGCAAGAAGCTCAGCACCTGGTCGGTGTTCTCGGCCATTTTGCTGGCCAGGCTCAGCTCCGCGTAGTTGGCGAAGCCCAGCAGCTTGGCCAGCTCCTGACGCAGGGCGAGGATTTCCAGCATCACCGGGCTGTTGTCGTTTTGCCCGGCATTCGGGCCCTGGTCGGAGGCGCGGGTGCAGTAGGCGCGGTAGATTTCCTCGCGTAGGGAGCGGTCGTCGGCGTAGGTGATCACCGCGAAGTAGCTGGGGAACTCCAGGGTGATCAGCCAGCCATCCAGACCCTTGGCTTGCGCCGCCTGGGCCATCTGCGCCTTGGCCGAATCGGTCAGGCCGGCCAGGGCCGCTTCCTCGGTAACGTGCTTGCTCCAGGCCTGGGTGGCGTCGAGCAGTTGGTTGGAGAACTTGCTGGCCAGCTCCGAGAGCTTCATCTGGATCTCGCCATAACGCTGCTGCTCGGCAGGCGGCAGGTCGATACCAGAGAGGCGGAAGTCACGCAGCGCGTGTTCGAGAATGGTCGTCTGCGCCACATCGAAACCCGCTGCCGCCGGGCTCTGCGCCAGCGCCTGGTAGGCCTGGAACAGCGCCTGGTTCTGCCCCAACTCGGTGTAATACGCTGACAGTTTGGGCAGGCAAGCCTCGTAGGCCATGCGCAGCTCGGCGTTGTTGCACACCGCGTTGAGGTGGCTGACCGGGCTCCAGGCCTGGCCCAGGCGCGCGTTCATTTCATCCAGCGCCAGCACCAGGCCATCCCAGGTCGGCGTACCGGCGTTGCGCTCGAGCAGGCCGGCAAGGGCGGCGCGGTTGTCGGCGAGCACGGCATCCACCGCCGGCTCCACATGCTCGGGACGGATAGCGGAATAGGACGGCAGGTCGAAAGGTTGCAGCAGCGGATTGGTGGCAGTCACGGCAGGGCACCTATGGCAAAGGGTTGGCAGCTGTGCACCGGGGCCGGCAAAGGCCTCGGGGGCACGCGGGGTGACAATGGGCTGTGGATAAAACAGCGCTTATAGCCTGAACATGGGTGCCATCTTAATTACAATCAAGGCCTGACGCAGCTCAAGAGGTTCTATCGTGGCGATTCGTAGCTACCAGCAACACACCCCGCAACTGGGCGAACGGGCCTTTGTCGACGCTTCGGCCGTGGTCATCGGCGACGTGCACCTGGGCGATGACAGCTCGGTCTGGCCGCTGACGGTGATCCGCGGCGACATGCACCGCATCCGCATCGGCGCCCGCACCAGCGTGCAGGACGCCAGCGTGCTGCACATCACCCACGCCGGGCCGTTCAACCCCGACGGCTACCCACTGATCATCGGCGACGACGTGACGGTGGCGCACAAAGTGATGCTGCACGGCTGCACCCTGGGTAATCGCGTACTGGTCGGCATGGGCAGCATCGTCATGGACGGCGCGGTGGTCGAAGACGACGTGATCATCGGTGCCGGCAGTCTGGTGCCGCCGGGCAAACGCCTGGAAAGCGGCTACCTGTACGTCGGCAGCCCGGTGAAACAGGCCCGCCCGCTGACCGACAAGGAGCGCGCCTTTTTCACCTACAGCGCCGCCAACTATGTACGGCTCAAGGATCAGCATCTGGCCGAGGGCTACGGCCAATGAGCGGCGCCGCGCTGACCATTCGCCCGATTACCGAGGCCGACTTCGAGCAGGTCTGGCCGATCATCCGCGACGTGGTCCAGGCCCAGGAAACCTACGCCTACGACCCGAATATGGACCGCGACACGGCTTGGCGCACCTGGGTCGAACTGCCCCGCGCCACCTTCGTCGCCGAGCGCGATGGGCAGATCCTCGGCACCTATTACATCAAAGCCAACGCCGCCGGCCCCGGCGACCATGTGTGCAACTGCGGCTACATGACCGCCCCCGCCGCTCGCGGCCAGGGCGTGGCCAGCCAACTCTGCACCCACTCCCTGCAGGTCGCCCGCGAACTGGGCTTTCGCGCCATGCAGTTCAACAGCGTGGTCGCGACCAACGAAGCCGCCGTGGCGCTGTGGCAAAAGCACGGCTTCAGCATCGTCGGCACCCTGCCCAAAGCCTACCGCCACGCGCGGCATGGGCTGGTGGATTGTTATGTGATGTATCGCAGTGTGGAGAGCGCCAAGAGCGAATAGCGGCGCTGGTGGAGCAATTCATCCACCCTGCGCGATAGCGCACAGGCAGCCCCCATCCCTTTCCCCAACCGGTATCCTTGCGCCTTTCGTTAGGCGCCGGGACTCGTTTATGCACTACACCCATCTGTTGTTCGACCTCGACGGCACGCTGACCGACCCGCGGGAGGGCATTACCCGCTCGGTGCAGCATGCGCTGGCGCAGTTGGGGATTGAGGAGCCGGAGCTGGCGGCGTTGGAGCATTTTATTGGGCCGCCGCTGTTGCAGTGTTTTATGGCCACTTACGGCTTGGACGAGGCCACGGCCTGGCAGGCGGTGGGGCATTACCGGGAGCGTTTTCGCGTGTTGGGCTTATACGAGAACCGCGTGTTCGAGGGCATCCCCGCGTTGCTGCAGCAGCTACAGGCCGAGGGCCGCACGCTGTATATCGCCACCAGCAAGCCCCAGGTGTTTGCCGAGGAGATTGCCCGGCACTTCGACTTTGCTCGCTACTTCACCCGTATCTACGGCAGTGAGCTGGATGGCACGCGTACCGACAAGGCCGAGCTGATTGCCTATCTGTTGACGCAGGAGGGGTTGCCGGTGGCGGATACGCTGATGATCGGCGATCGCAAGCACGACCTGATCGGCGCACAGCGCAATGGCCTGCGCGCGATGGCGGTGGGCTATGGCTTTGGCAGTGTCGAGGAGTTGCAGGCCGAGGCGCCGGCCTACCATGTCAGCAGCCTGGCTGAACTGCGCCAGGCGCTGACGGCGCGTTAACGCGCGCTATTATTCTGGTAGATGATTTTCTTGGTGCCGCCATCACAGCTGCCGACCACCATGCTTTCGTCCTCAACATCGTCGTTGGCGACGATTTCCAGGGTGTAGCTGGCAACGCCGGCGGACTGGATCTTCACTTCGATCTCGTCCTTGAGCGTCTCGCACGGCATGGGCGCCGCCAGAGCGGTGCTACCAAGCAGGCCAAGCACCACAGCCAATGTCCATCTGTTCATATCTGCCTCCTTCACGTGGGCGCAATCGCCTCTGTTTGGACGCGCGCGGCGGGCTCTGAGTTCAGTCGCTGCAACGCGTCTGTACGCTGCGGCGCCGGCAGCTGGCCGAGAGCCTCGACCGCCTGATAAAAGCGCGCCCAGTCGCCATCGACCTGGGCGAAGAGTGCGGCGAAGGCATCCACCCAGCGGTCATACAGGCCGAAGGGCAGCAGCTTGGCGTTGTTCAGCGGGCCTTCGATCCAGGCGTCGTAGCGCCCTATGCCGCCCCAGTGCTGATCGCGCAGCTGCCGATAATCCTGGCGCAGGCGGGCAAACACCTGTTGCTTGCCTTGCTCCATGGCCGCTGCCGGCAGGTCCCGGGCATACAGGGCCTGCAGTTCGGCGCGGGTGGCCAGGACCAGGGCGATAAATTGCCGGCGCTGCGGGTCGGCCTGGGGGTCGCTGGGCGGCTGACCGTTGGCCGCGCGCCATTGGCGCAGGCCCTGCTGCTCGACGAAGGTGGCGTAGGACTCGTTGAAGGCGGTGTCATCGGCCACATAGAGACGCTGGTGGGCCAGCTCGTGGAAGATCACCGCGACCATGCGCTCGGCACTCCAGCGCAGCATGGTGTTGAGCAGCGGGTCGTCGAACCAGCCCAGGGTCGAGTAGGCTTCGACGCCGCCCACGTAGGTATCCAGCCCCTGCTGTTGCAACAGGGCAGCAGCGCCGCGAGCACGACCCTGTTGGTAATAGCCGCGGTAGGCCACGCAACCGGCGATGGGGAAGCAATGCAGTTGGGGTTCGAGGGAGTAGGCCGGCGTGGCGAAGACATTCCACACCACGAAGGGTCGGCCCAGGTCGGCATACAGGCGGTAGCTGCGGTTATCCGGCAGGCCCAGTTCGGCGCTGGCGAAGTCGCGCGCGCGCTGGGCCAGGGCCAGGCGCTGAGCCAATGCGGGATCGATATGCGGGTCGGCGAGCAGGCGCTCCACCGGTTGGCGGGCTTGCAGCAGTTGCCACTGACCCTGGCCCAGGTGGGCGTAGTAGTCCAGGGTGGAGCAGCCACTCAATAACAGGCCAAGCAGGGGAAGCCAGTAAGCGCGCATGGAATCTACAATAGGGTTGAAGGTAGGCGGGGGGCAGTGCCCAACCGAACTAGCACTGCCAACAAGTACCGCCACGCTACCCGATCCTAACCCCAGCATCCAAACCTGGATGTGTACCCAGGAGATTCACCATGCGCGCGTACATGCTCGCCAGCTTGCTACTGCTCGGAGGCTGCGCTTCGCCGCTGCCACCGGCTGACCCGCAGCAAGCCTGGGTCAACCTTTATGCGCCGGCGGGTGAGTTGCTGATGGCCGACCGTGTTGACCGCCAGCGTTGGCCGGACGGTCGTTACTTTCAGGTCAGCCCTGGCCCCCATGACTTGCAGGTGCGCTTTCAGTTTGAGGCCAATGGTGGCGGTGGGTTGGGCATGAACAGCGAACCGCTAAGGCTGACCTGCGAGATCCGCCTGCGCTATGCCGACTTCAAAGCCGGCCAGCAGTACCGCATCGAAGCGCGCTCGATGGCCATGTCGGCCCAGGCCTGGCTTTACGATGAGCAGCGCCAAGTGCTGGCACGGGGCAAGGTGTTGCGTTGCGGTACGGCGTATTGACGGCCCCTTCACGGGCTTGCGTGGGAGGGGCCGAGCGGCGATCCGCTTAAGCTGCGACACTTGCAGCGTCTTAACGATTTATCGCGAATAAATTCGCTCCTACAGCGCTCCAATAACGCGAGCCGGCTCAAGCGTCGAGCGTGGCTTCCAGAGTGATGCTGGCGTTGAGCACCTTGGACACCGGGCAACCATTCTTGGCGGTTTCTACCGCTTTCTCGAAAGCCGCACGGTCAGCGCCGGGGATGCGGGCCTTGAGGGTCAGGTGCACAGCGGTGATGGCGAAGCCGCCATCGGCTTTGTCCAGAGTGACTTCTGCCTGGGTGTCGATGGACTCGGCAGTCATACCGGCTTCGCCAAGCTCCTTGGACAGGGCCATTGAGAAGCAGCCGGCGTGGGCGGCGCCGAGCAGCTCTTCCGGGTTGGTGCCGGGCTGGTCTTCAAAGCGCGTATTGAAGCCGTAGGGGTTGTCACGCAGGGCGCCGCTCTGGGTGGAGATGGTGCCCTTGCCGTCTTTGATGCCGCCTTGCCAGTGGGCCGATGCTGTCTTTTTCATCTGATGGACTCCAAACGATGGGTGTACATCGTCTGAGGTCATGGCGCGGCACAAGTTCGGACTATCGTCCGCCTCAGCGCAGGCCGGCGACGATCTCGAAGGCGTGCAGACGGTCGGCGAAGTCGTAGAGGTCGCAGGTGAAAATCAGCTCGTCGGCGCCGGTCTGCTCCAGCAACACCTCCAACCGCGCGCGGACCTTCTCAGGCCCACCGACCACGGCCATGCCGAAGAAGCTACCCACTGCCTCTTTCTCATGGGGCAGCCACAGGCCCTGCATGCTCTCCACTGGAGGCTTCTGCACCAGACTGTGGCCACGGATCAACGCCAGGATGCGCTGGTAAGCAGAAGTCGCCAGGTACTCGGCCTGCTCGTCACTGTCGGCCGCCAGCAGTGGAACACCCAGCATTACATAAGGCTTGTCGAGCACCGCCGAGGGCTTGAAGTGGTTGCGGTACACGCGAATCGCCTCGTGCATGTAGCGCGGCGCAAAGTGCGAGGCAAAGGCATAGGGCAAGCCTTTCATCCCGGCCAGCTGGGCACTGAACAGGCTGGAGCCGAGCAGCCAGATCGGCACCTCGGTACCGCTGCCGGGCATGGCGATGACCCGCTGATTCGGCTGGCGCTGGCCGAGGTAGGCCTGCAGCTCTTCGACATCGGCGGGGAAGTCGTCGGCGCTGCCGTCACGGCTGCGGCGCAGGGCGTGGGCGGTGTACTGATCGGCCCCTGGCGCACGGCCCAGGCCCAGGTCAATCCGCCCCGGGTACAGCGTGGCCAGGGTGCCAAACTGCTCAGCCACCACCAGCGGTGCGTGGTTGGGCAGCATAATGCCGCCCGAACCCAAGCGAATGCGCGAGGTGCCAGCTGCCAGGTAGCCCAGCAGCACGGCCGTGGCCGAGCTGGCGATGCCGTCCATATTGTGGTGCTCGGCCACCCAGAAACGGGTGAAATCCAGACGCTCGACATGCTGAGCCAACGCCAGGGAGTTGTGCAGCGCCTGGGCAGCGTTGCCGTCATCGCGGATCGGTGCCAGATCGAGGGTGGAGAAGCGGATGTCTGCAAGTGCGCTCATGGGCCTGCCTTTGCTGCGAATCGGTGATGCGGGGAACAGCGGACGTTGACTGGCGAGCGGTCAACGTCCCGAATACCCGACTTTAATAGTCAGCCATTCTACGAAGTCACGCCCGATTCGACCAGAAGGCACCCTTAGGTGCCCAGGCCACCTGGGGGTAAGTAACCCCCCATTCGCCAACTGGCTCACTAGGGCCGGGTCAGGCGTGGTCGATGCGAAAACCGACTTTGAGGATGACCTGGTAGTGAGCCACTTTGCCGTCTTCGATATGGCCGCGGGTCTCGATAATCTGGAACCACTCCATCATTTTCACGCTCTTGGCGGCTTCGGCCAGGGCGTTGTTGATGGCTTCTTCGATGCTCACTGGCGAGGAGCCGACGAGGTCGATCAGTTTGTAGGTATGACTGGACATAAAGGGTCTCCCGTTCGCTAAAAGCCGTCCCGGCCGCTGCTGCGTCCCTGCCTGCGTGAGGCCGGCGGCGCGCGACAAAAGTTCAGCTCAAAGCAGCGCGTAACCAGTCAGCCAGTTGCTCGGCGCGCTTATCCTGGCGCCGCGCGGGCACCAGCAGCACCAGCCGCGCCGGGGTTTCGACAAAACCCCAGGGCGCGACCAGGCGTCCGCCGGCCAGGTCGTCGGCCACCAGTTGCTGCGGTGCGATGGCCACGCCCAAACCGGCGGCGGCGGCTTCCAGCAAGTAATAGAGATGCTCGAAGCCCTGACCCAACTGCACATCCTGGGCGCTCAGCCCTTGGGCGACGGCCCAGCTCGGCCAGGCCTGCGGTCGCGATACGGTGTGCAGCAGCGGCTCGCCACAGAGCACGCGCGGCGTGGCGCCCTGTAGCCGCGCGAAGCCGGCATAGCGTGGGCTGAGCACCGGGCCGATGCATTCGGTGGCCAACTCGAACACCTGCATGTCCGCCGGCCACGGTGGCTCGGCGAACAGCAGGGTGGCATCCAGCCCTGGCCGGCGCGGGTCCAGTTCGCCCTCGCTGGCCGACAGTTGCAGGCGCAACTCAGGCAAGGCCTGGTTGAGCCGGTCCAGCCGCGGAATAAACCAGCGCGCCAGCAAGCTGCCGGGGCAGCCGAGGACGAACGGGCGGTCCTCGACCTGGCGCTTGAGGTCAACGCAGACGCTACGCAGGCGGGCAAAGGCCTCGGCCGCGGCATCGCGCAGGCGCAAGCCGGCATCTGTGAGTTTAAGGCCGCGCCCCTCGCGGGCGAACAAGGCAACCCCCAGGTGCTCCTCCAGCCCGCGTATCTGCCGACTGACGGCGCCATGGGTCACATGCAGTTCATCTGCCGCCAGGCTGACGCTGCCCAGGCGGGCGGCGACCTCAAAGGCGCGCAGGGCATTAAGCGGCGGAAGGTCTTGGCTCATCTGTGAGTTTTCCTGACAGGTCGTGGCGATCTTATCGCTTTTGTCTGGCGCGCGGCAGCCTTATCCTGTGGGCATGGCTGGAGTACGGCTCATCCGCTCCAGCACCCTGTCCTCAAAGGAGAACGCCATGACTTCCTTCCGCGCTGGTCCTGATGCCAACGGCCTGTTCGGCTCGTTCGGCGGCCAATACGTCGCTGAAACCCTGATGCCGCTGATCCACGACCTGGCCGCCGAATACGAGAAGGCCAAGCTCGACCCTGAGTTCGAGAAGGAGCTGGCGTACTTCCAGCGTGATTTCGTCGGCCGTCCGAGCCCGCTGTACTTCGCCGAGCGCCTGACCGAGATGTGTGGCGGCGCGAAGATCTACTTCAAGCGTGAAGAGCTCAATCACACCGGCGCGCACAAGATCAACAACTGCATCGGCCAGGTCTTACTGGCCAAGCGCATGGGTAAAAAACGCATCATCGCCGAGACCGGCGCCGGCATGCACGGCGTGGCCACCGCCACCGTCGCAGCACGGTTTGGCATGGAATGCGTGATCTTCATGGGCAGCACCGACATCCACCGGCAGAACGCCAACGTGCTGCGCATGAAGCTGATGGGCGCCACCGTGGTGCCTGTGGTTGCCGGCACCGGCACGCTCAAGGACGCGATGAACGAGGCCCTGCGCGACTGGGTGACCAACGTCGACACCACCTTCTACATGATCGGCACCGTGGCCGGCCCGCACCCGTACCCGGCGATGGTCCGCGACTTCCAGGCGGTAATCGGCAAGGAAACCCGCGACCAGATGCTCGCCCAGGAGGGTCGCCTGCCGGATAGCCTGATCGCCTGCATCGGCGGCGGCTCGAATGCCATTGGCCTGTTCCACCCCTTCCTCGATGACAAGGACGTGAAGATCATCGGCGTGGAAGCGGCCGGCCACGGCATCGAAACCGGCAAACACGCCGCCAGCCTCAACGGCGGCGTACCGGGCGTGCTGCACGGCAACCGCACCTTCCTGCTGCAGAGCGACGACGGCCAGATCATCGACGCCCACTCGATTTCCGCCGGCCTGGACTACCCCGGCATCGGCCCGGAACACGCCTGGTTACATGAGGTGGGCCGAGTTGAGTACACCTCGGTGACCGACACTGAAGCCCTCGAAGCCTTCCACATCTGCTGCCGCCAGGAGGGCATCATCCCGGCCCTGGAAACCGCCCACGCCCTGGCGGAAGTGTTCAAGCGTGCGCCGAACCTGCCCAAGGATCACCTGATGGTGATCAACCTCTCCGGGCGTGGCGACAAGGACATGCAAACCATCGTGCACCACATGGAACAACAGGAGAAGCACGCATGAGCCGCCTGCAGAGCCGCTTTGCCGAGCTGAAAGAACAGAACCGCGCTGCCCTGGTGACCTTCGTCACCGGCGGTGACCCGAACTACGACGCCTCGCTGGCGATCCTCAAGGGTCTGCCAGCGGCCGGTGCCGACGTGATCGAGCTGGGCATGCCGTTTACCGACCCGATGGCTGACGGCCCGGCAATCCAGCTGGCCAACATCCGCGCCCTGGACAATGGCCAGGACCTGGAGAAAACCCTGCAAATGGTCCGCGAGTTCCGCGAAGGCGAGCAGGTCACTCCGCTGGTGCTGATGGGCTACTTCAACCCCATCCACAAGTACGGCGTCGAGCGCTTTATCGCCGAAGCCGTGGCCTCGGGCGTCGATGGCCTGATCATCGTCGACCTGCCGCCGGAGCATAACGCCGACCTCTGCGACCCCGCTCAGGTCGCAGGCCTGGACTTTATCCGCCTGACCACCCCGACCACCGACGACAAGCGCCTGCCCAAGGTGCTCAACGGCAGCTCGGGCTTTGTTTACTACGTCTCGGTGGCCGGCGTAACCGGTGCCGGCTCGGCGACCCTGGATCACGTCGAACAGGCCGTGACCCGCCTGCGCCGCCATACCGACCTGCCGCTGTGCATCGGCTTCGGCATCCGCACCCCGGAGCATGCTGCGACCATCGCGCGCCTGGCCGAAGGCGTGGTGGTCGGCTCGGCACTGATCGACCAGATCGCCAGCGCCGAAAACGACGAGGCGGCTGTCGACGGCGTGCTGACCCTGGTCGCGGCGCTGGCTGAAGGTGTGCGTAACGCCCGCGCCTGATAGCACCTGCCCGTAACGAAAACGCCCCGACCGGCTAGCCGATCGGGGCGTTTTGCTTACTGCGCGTAGCCTGGGTCGAGCGAAGCGACACCCGGGACATCTCTTCCCGGGTATCGCGGTGCTCAACCCAGGCTACCCACTACTGCGCGGCTTGCAAGCGGCGCTCTGCCTGTTTCTGCTGGCGGTAGCTGATGGCGGCTGCCGGCACCGGGGTGATGGTGCCGGTTTCCAGCCAGCGCTTGAGGCGGTTGGCGTCGGCCATGTGGGTGTACTTGCCGAACGCATCGAGCACCACAAAGGCCACCGGGCGATTATCCATCACGGTGCGCATCACCAGACAGTGCCCGGCGGCGTTGGTGAAGCCGGTCTTGGTCGCCTGCACCGACCAGTTCGGCTTGCGTACCAGCGCGTTGGTGTTGCGAAAGCCCAGGGTGTAGTTGGGCTTGCGAAAGGCCACGGTCTTTTCCGGGGTCGCACTCATCTGGCTGAGCAGCGGGTATTGCTGGGTCGCGCGCACCAGGCGTACCAGGTCGTTGGCGGTGGACACGTTGCGCTCTGACAGCCCGGTGGGCTCGACAAAGTGCGAACGCGTCATGCCGAGTGACTTGGCCTTGGCATTCATCGCCGCGATAAACGCCTTGTGCCCGCCGGGGTAGTGATGCGCCAGGCTCGCCGCCGCACGGTTTTCCGAGGACATCAGCGCCAGCAACAGCATGTCGCGGCGGCTGACCTCGCTGCCCACCCGCACGCGGGAGAACACGCCCTGCATCTCGTGGGTGTCACGGATCACGATCGGCAATTGATCATCGAGTGGCAGCTTGGCGTCCAGGGCGACCATCGCGGTCATCAGCTTGGTCACCGAGGCAATCGGCACCTGCACATCGGGGTTGCTGGAATACAGCACGTCCCCGCTTTTCAGATCGACCAGCAGGGCGCTGCCAGCAGCCAACTCCTGATGGGCTGGCGCCTTGTTCGCGGCCAAGGCGAGCGGGACGATAAGTGCGCTGCTGCAGGCCAGCACGAAACAGGCGAGGGAATGGCGAATATTCACAGGGCGATTCACTGACAAAATGGAAAGGAACGAGGCGGGCCTCGGCGCGCGCAGTATACGGAATTGCGCGGCCGAACCTGCAGAGCCAAATGCAGGTCCACCCATCGATAGTGGCGCGGCTCGCGCACTTATCCTCAGGAGCATCAATGCCCTTCGACCACCTGCACCACGTCGCCATCATCTGCTCGGACTACCCGCGCGCGCGGCACTTTTATACCGAGGTGCTCGGCCTGCCGATCATTGCCGAGACCTACCGCCCCGAGCGCGACTCCTGGAAGCTCGACCTGCGCCTGGGCAATGGCCAGTTGGAGCTGTTCAGCTTTCCCGAGGCGCCGCCGCGGCCGTCCTACCCGGAAGCCTGTGGCCTACGCCACCTGGCATTTGCCGTCGCGGACCTGGAGGCAGGGATCGCGGAACTGGTCGCGCACGGCGTGCCCTGTGAAGCGGTCCGGGTCGATGCGCTGACCGGCAAGCGTTTCACCTTCTTCAGCGACCCCGACGGCCTGCCGCTGGAACTGTACGAGCGCGAGTAGCCGAGGCGCCGCAAATCAGGTTGCACCTCTGCGCCAGGATAGAGTCTCAGCTTGTACATCCCATCAACTTGGAGCGACTTTCCATGCGCAAATTATCCGACCTCGCCGCCACCTCGCGCGCCGACATTGAACAGGAAATCGACACCCTGACCCGTGCCCTGGACCAATTGCGCAAACGCGCCGGGCACGACTCGCACGTGGGTATCAGCCGCTTGCGTGACCGCGCCGGCCGCCTGCTGCACGACTCCCTGGACGGCTGGGAAGACACCTATGGCGAGCTTTCGCGCACCTCCCGCGAACTCAGCCGTGCCGCCAGCGAACGCGTACGCGAGCGCCCGGTGACCAGCGTAGCCATCGGCCTCGGTGTGGTCGCATTGATTGGCTGGCTGGTCAGCCGCCGCTGATGCACCACGCCTCGCGCCATCTGCTTGGGGCGTTGCTGCTGGCGCCACTGGGCCTGGCACCTGCGGGAGGCCAGGCAGCGGCCAGCCTTGATCTGCTGGTCGGCAGCTACGGCACCGGGATTCACCACCTGCGCTTCGCCACCGATACCGGCCAGCTCAGTGCGCCGCGCCTCCTGGCCGCGGCGCCCAACCCGTCTTGGTTGATACTCGCTGCCGACGGTCGGCACCTGTATGCAGTCAATGAGAATGGCGCCGGCGACCAGCCGCCGCTGGGCCAGGTCAGCGCCTATCGCCTGAGCGACCAAGGCGCCGACCTGCACCTGCTCAACCGCGTGGCCAGCCTGGGCGACCACCCGACCCATGCGCGCCTCAGCGCCGATGGCGATTTTTTGTTCGTCGCCAACTATGCCGTGACACCCCAGGGGTCTCTGGCCGTGCTGCCAGTGCTGGAGAATGGCGCGCTCGGCCCACCCCGGCAGGTGCTCGCCAACGCGCATACGCTGGGGCCTGGGCAAGACCCGCAACGCCAGACCTCCAGCCATGTGCATGCCGCCGTGCCGAGCCCTGAAGGCGAGTTCGTGTTTGCCGCCGACCTGGGCCAGGATCGCCTGTACCGCTACCGCTATGACCCCACGCAAGCGCAGCAGCCACTGCAACCCGCAGAACCAGCCTGGCTGGCGCTGCCGGCCGGCAGCGGACCGAGGCACCTGGTATTCAGCCAAGATGCGCGTTTTGCCTACCTGACCCTGGAGCTCAGCGGCCAGGTCATGCAGCTTGCGTATGAACAGGGCCAGTTGCGACCGTTGCAGACGCTGGATCTGGCCCCTGCCGATTTTCAGGGCGAGCAGGGCGCCGGGGCGTTGCACCTATCTTCCGACGGGCGCTTTCTGCAGGTGATCAACCGCGGCGACGATAACCACCTGAGCGTATTCGCGGTCGACAGCGCCACGGGCCGCCTCAGCCTGCAACAACGGGTCGCCACCGGCAGCCGGCAGACCCGTGAGTTCGCTCTGAGCCCCGACGGGCGCTTCTTGTTGCTGGCCAACCAGGCTGGCAACGAGCTGCGCGTTCTGCCACGCGATCCGCGCAGCGGGCAACTCGGTGAGGCCATTCAGCAAGTCGAGCTGGAAGCACCGTCAGCGCTGCTTTTTCTTCCGGAGCATTGATGAAAAACGCCGAAACCTCCGTTTTCAAAGTCGGCTTGATCGGTGCACTCAGTAACCTCGGCGCCGCACTGCGGCATGCACTGCTCAGCCGCCAGCATGAGGTGGTCGCCCTGGTCGGCGATCTCAACGCCCTGCAGGCGCGCCCGGGCCAACACTGCAAGTTGTGCGATCCCTTCGATGCCCTGAGTATCAGTGAAGCGGCCGCCGGCCTGGATGCGGTGATCTGCGTGTATCCAGGCGACGTATCCGAGCCCGCCAACGCCAGCCTGAGCGACGCGATTGTCGCCTTGTCAGTTGGCCTGCCGCGAGCAGGCGTGAGGCGCCTGCTGTTGGTCGCCGACTTCGATCGTGACGATTCCGACGAGCTGGCGCGTAACCAGCTGCTGGCCTGCACAGACGTGGTCTGGACCTTGGTGCAATCACCGACCGGTACCGATACGCCAGGGCGTCTGGAGGATTTCATCAACCAACCGCTGAGCGATCACCACCAGCGTCTGCTAGGTGTGGCCGGCGGCATCCTCGACGAAGCGCGGCTGGATAACCATGTGCGCGAACTTATCCGTTTTCGTGGCTGAGCGGCGGCGCCTCGCGGTGCAACTCTTCCTGCAACCAGGTCACAAATAGCTGAGTCAGCCGCTGTCGCCGTTTGCGCTCGGGCAGCACCACGTAATAGCCGAACGGCGAATGCACACTGCCGGCACACACCGGCACCAGCAGCCGCTGCGCCAGCAGGTCATCAACCAAATGCCGCCAGCCGATAGCCACGCCCTGCCCGGCAATCGCCGCCTGGATCAGCAGGGTGTAGTTGTCGAAGCGCAAAGTGCCCGCCGGGGGCGTCTCGCTCAGACCCAGTTCGCTGAACAGCCCGGCCCAGTCGAACCAGCGCGAACGACTCTCCGGGCGCAGGTGCAGCAGCGGCAGGCTACTCAACAGGCTGGCCGGCGCGGGCAGGGCGTGGCCCGCCATCAGGTTAGGGCTGGCTACGGCGAAAACTTCTTCATGGAACAGCAGGTGCGCCTCGCCATGCTTGAAGCGCCCGTCACCAAAGCCGATGGCCACATCAATCTCGGCAGCGAGCACGCCCAGGGCGCGCTCGCTGGTCACCAGGCTGACGTCGATCTCCGGATGGCGCTGGTGAAAACGCTGCAGGCGCGGCATCAGCCAATAGGCGGCAAAGGCGAAATCGGTCGCCACCTGCAGCACCTCGTGCTGCTGTGTGGCCTGTACCGCAGCCAGGCCGGCATCCAGGGTTTCCAGGCCATCCTGCACATAACGCAGCAGCAGTTCGCCGGCCTCAGTCAAGGCAATGCCCCGGTGCACCCGGTCGAACAGCCGTGTGTTCAGTTGCTGCTCCAGGCGCTTGATCTGCTGACTAATCGCCGGCTGGGTGCTGCCGTGCTCCAGCGCCGCCGCGGTAAAGCTCAACTGGCGCGCCGCCGATTCAAACACCCGCAAGGCATCCAGGGACAGGCTACCGAGACGTTTAATCATAAGTTTTACTTATCCAAGCCATGTCGCGCACCGGGGTTTACCACAGCTACCCAGCGCAGGATGATCAAGGAAGCACTGTCGCATAACTATTCAGTATGGAAAACAGGCGACCCATGAAGCGTCCGAACATTCTTTTCATCATGGCCGACCAGATGGCCGCGCCGCTCCTGCCCCTGCATGACCCGGCTTCGCCGATCAAAATGCCCAACCTGATGGGCCTGGCAAAAGACGCCGTGGTATTCGACGCCGCCTACTGCAACAGCCCGCTGTGTGCGCCCTCGCGTTTCAGCCTGGTCAGCGGCCAGCTGCCGAGCCAGATCGGCGCCTATGACAACGCCGCCGACTTCCCCGCCGATGTACCGACCTACGCCCATTACCTGCGCCGCCTCGGCTACCGCACCGCGCTGTCGGGCAAGATGCATTTCTGCGGCCCTGACCAACTGCACGGTTACGAAGAGCGCCTGACCAGCGACATCTATCCGGCCGACTACGGCTGGGTGGTGAACTGGGATGCGCCGGACGTGCGCGCCAGCTGGTACCACAACATGTCCTCGGTGCTGCAGGCAGGCCCCTGCGTGCGCACCAACCAGCTCGACTTCGACGAAGAGGTGGTGTTCAAGGCCCAGCAGTACCTCTACGACCATGTGCGCGTGACACCGGATCAGCCGTTCTGCCTGACCGTGTCGATGACCCACCCCCACGATCCCTACACCATTCCCGAGGAATACTGGAATCGCTACCGCGATGAGGATATTCCGCTGCCGCGCCAGGTGATCGACCAGGCCGAGCAGGATCCGCACTCCCAGCGCCTGCTCAAGGTCATCGACCTGTGGGACAAGCCGCTGCCCGAGCAGAAGATCCGCGATGCGCGGCGCGCCTATTTCGGCGCCTGCAGCTACATCGACGACAACATCGGCAAGCTGCTCAAGACCCTCAAGGACTGCAAGCTGGCCGACGACACCCTTATCGTGTTCTCCGGTGACCACGGCGACATGCTCGGCGAGCGTGGCCTCTGGTACAAGATGCACTGGTTCGAGATGGCCGCTCGCGTGCCGCTGCTGGTGCATGCGCCCAAGCAATTCGCCGCGCACCGGGTGAGCCAGAACGTCTCGACCCTGGACCTGCTGCCGACCCTGGTGGAACTGGCCGGCGGCCAGGTGGAGCCCGGCCTGGCACTGGACGGCCGATCGCTAGTGCCACATCTACAAGGCAACGGCGGGCACGACGAGGTGCTCGGCGAATACATGGCCGAAGGCACCACCAGCCCGCTGATGATGATTCGCCGCGGCGAGTGGAAGTTCATCTACTCCGAAGAAGACCCGCTGCTGCTGTTCAACGTCGCCAATGACCCGCAGGAGCGCGAGAACCTGGCGCTGTCGCCGGATCATCGCGAGCAACTCGCCGCCTTCCTTGCAGAGGCCCGCAGCCGCTGGGACATGCCGGCGATTCACCGCGCCACCCTGGCCAGCCAGCGCCGTCGCCGGCTGGTCGCCGAAGCCCTTACCAAAGGGGCGCTGAAGAGCTGGGATCACCAGCCGATGGTCGATGCCAGCGAGCAATACATGCGCAACCACATCGACCTCGATGACCTGGAGCGCCGCGCCCGTTTTCCCCAACCGTGACGTCGCGCGCCCGGTGACCCGGCGGCAAACCGCGGGAACCTGGCGCGCTAACCTGCGTCGCATAGCCTGCCAGACTAATAAACTCTAAAAGGAACTAGGCATGAAGACATTCAAAACGGCCGTCGCAGGCGGTCTGCTCCTGGCCACCAGCGCCGCCTTCCAGGCCCATGCCGAAGACGCCAGCTGCGCCACGGTAAAACTCGGCGACCCGGGCTGGAGCGATATCGCCGTGACCAACGGCATCGCCAGCTTTTTGCTCGACGGCCTGGGCTACAAGGCGCAGACCTCGACCCTGGCCGTGCCGATCATCTTCGCCGGCCTGCAAAAGGGCCAGGTGGATGTGTTCCTCGGTAACTGGATGCCGGCCCAGCAGGCCAACTACGACAAGTTCGTCACCAGCGGTGAAATCGACCAACTGGTACAAAACCTCAGCGGCACCGAGTACACCCTGGCCGTACCGGCCTACGCCTATGACGCCGGGGTGAAAACCTTTGCCGACCTGGACGCCAATGCCGACAAGTTCGGGAAAAAGATCTATGGCATCGGCTCGGGGGCTCCAGCCAACGAGTCGATCAAGACCATGATCGACGGCGATGAATTCGGCCTCGGTGATTGGCAACTGGTCGAGTCCAGCGAGCAGGCGATGCTGGTACAGGTCGGCCGCGCGGTGAAGCGTGACCAGTACGTGGTATTCCTCGGCTGGACCCCGCACCCGATGAACGTGCAGTACGACATGCGCTATCTCAAGGGCGGCGAGAAGTACTTTGGCGACAGCGGCAGCGTCAACACCCTGGCCCGTAAAGGCTATGCCGCGCAGTGCCCGAACGTCGGCACGCTGCTCACCAACCTGACCTTCACCCAGGAGATGGAGAACGCCATCATGGACCAGGTGCTGAGCAAGCAGGCGAGCAACGACCAGGCGATCAAGGCCTGGCTGCAGGCTAACCCGCAAGTGCTCGACGGCTGGCTCAAGG
This sequence comes from Gammaproteobacteria bacterium, assembly GCA_018826895.1. Lineage (GTDB taxonomy): Bacteria > Pseudomonadota > Gammaproteobacteria > Pseudomonadales > Pseudomonadaceae > Aquipseudomonas. The sequence goes on along the minus strand of JAHJYA010000117.1, from coordinate 26,225 downwards.
GCGTGAAAACCCGCGATGGCGGCGACGGCCTGGCCGCGGTCAAAGCAAGGCTGTAACCTCGGGGCACTGCCCATGCTACCCGCTGCGCTGGCGAAGGCGCGGGCAGTAGCCACCTGAACCAAGCGAGACCGCATGCCTCTGCCCAGCCGTCAGACCCTCCTGCCCTTCCTGCGCTGGCTGCCCAACGTCAACCGTCGCAGCCTGGGCAAGGACCTGCTGGTCGGCCTGACGGGGGCCGTGTTGGCGCTGCCGCAGTCGATCGCCTACGCCCTGATCGCCGGCCTGCCCGCCGAGTACGGGCTGTATGCGGCCATTGTGCCGGTGATCATCGCCTGCCTGTGGGGCTCGTCATGGCACCTGATCGGTGGGCCGACGGCGGCCATCTCCATCGTTCTATTCACCAGTGTCAGCCCCCTGGCTGCGCCTGGCAGCGAGGCCTTTATCGCCCTGGTGCTGCTGCTGACTTTTCTCGCCGGGCTGTTCCAGTGGCTGCTCGGCCTGCTGCGCTTCGGCGCCCTGGTCAACTTCGTTTCGCAGTCGGTGATTCTCGGTTTCACCCTGGGCGCGGCGGTGGTGATCGCCCTCGGCCAGGTACCGAACCTGCTTGGCATCGACCTGCAAAGCCAACCCACCGCCCTGGCCACGCTGCTGGAGATCGGTCGCCACCTGGGCGATATCGACCTCGCTGCCCTGGGCCTGGCTGCCTTCACCCTGGCCGTCTGCCTGCTCAGCCGCCGCCTCTGGCGCCGCGGCCCGGCGCTGCTGGTGGGCCTGACGGCCGGCAGCCTGGCGGTGCTCGCGCTACCCGGCGTGTTCGGCACGGTGGCGCTGGTCAGCGCCTTCACCGGGCAGCTACCGCCGTTCACCCTTCTGAGCTTCGATTTGAGCGATATCCTCGCGCTGCTGCCGGCGGCCATCGCCTGCGGCATGCTCGGCCTGGTGACCAGCCTGTCGATCGCCCGGGCGCTGGCGCGTACGTCGCAGCAGTTTCTCGACGCCAACCAGGAGGTGCGCGCCCAGGGCCTGTCCAACCTGATCGGCCCCTGGTTCGCCGGCTCGTTGTCCGCCGGCTCCTTTACCCGCTCGGCGCTAAACCTGCAAGCCGGTGCGCGCTCGCCCTTGGCTGGGGTGTTTTCCGCACTGATGGTCGCCGTATTCGCCTTGGTCGGCGCCAGCCTGATATCCCATATTCCGCTGCCGAGCATGGCGGCGGTGATCCTGCTGATCTGCTGGGGGCTGGTCGACAGCGACGGCGTGCGCGCGCTCTACCGGGTCAGCCGCTCGGAGTTTCTGGTGATGCTGCTGACCCTGCTGGCCACCCTGTTGCTGGAGCTGCAGGCGGCGATTTATGCGGGCGTGCTGGCCTCACTGTTCTTCTACCTCAAGCGCACCTCGCAGCCGCGGGTGAAGTTCTGGCAGGACGGTGACGAGGAGGTGCTGCGCATCGAGGGCTCGATCTTCTTCGGCGCCTGCGCCTACCTGCAGCAGTTGATCCAGCGCAGCAAGGGCAAGCGGGTGATCATCGACGCGCACCACGTCAATTTCATCGACTACGCCGGTGTGGAGATGCTGCACCAGGAGGCGCGTCGCCTCGCCGGCCAACAGCGTGAGCTGGTGTTACGCCGCGCACGCCCCCAGGTGATCGAAGAGCTGCACAAGCTCGAAGGGGCGGAGCATTGCCCGGTGGGGTTCGAGGACTGACAGGCGCACGTCAACCGCCGGACGTCGCCCCTCGCCCAATCACTCTGTGGAACACTCGACTGCACGGCGCAACCGCCCGGCATCCCTCGCCGGGGGCAAACCAAACAGACGCGCATAATGCCGGCTGAATTGCGAAGGGCTTTCGTACCCCACCCGGAAGCCGGCGCCTGCTGCATCAACTGCTTCGCTAACCATTAGCCGTCGCGCTTCCTGCAACCGCAACTGACTCCGAAATTCCAGCGGGCTCATTGAGGTCACCGCCTTGAAGTGCGTATGGAAAGTCGAACGGCTCATACCCGCAATATCGGCAATGTCTTCGATCCTGCAGGGTTCGCTGTAATGACTGCGTAACCAGACAATGGCCTTGGCGATCTGGCTCAGGCGGCTGTCGGCCTTTGCCAGCTGTCGGATCATGCCATTGCAGCTTCCGCTCAGAAGCCGGTAGAAAATCTCCCGCTCCACCAGCGGAGCCAGCGCGCCGACATCCTCTGGCGTATCCAGCAGGCTGACGAGCCGAACCGCCGCATCCAGTAGCTCGGGGCTGGTTTCATTGAGCGTAATACCCGCGGCAGGCATAGCGTCATTGTCGTCCTGGGCGGGATAACGCAGGGCCAGGTCACCCAATACGGCCATATCCAGATCGAGCACCAAGCTCAGATAGGGAGCAGTCTGGCTCGCCTCGATAACCGACCCCATCACCGGTAAATCGACGGACGCAACCAGGTACTTGGTTGCGTCATAGACGTAGGCCGTAGTGCCCAGCATGACCTGCTTACGGCCCTGGGCGATGAGGCAAAGGGTCGGCTCATAGACGACAGGCATTGGCATCGTAGGGGTAGATGAACAGGCCAGGCTAACGCCAGGAATCGAGGTTCGATGTAAGCCGTCACCGGGGACATGGCGACTCATGATGTCGATCAGCTTTTCCAGAGGACTCATGCCTTCTCCTTCTGCGGCCGTGTGCGATTCACCGCCACACTGACCGGATGATTGTGCAAGAAATCAGGACGATTCAGCTATGGACGAGCGAGGCTGCGAAGGCAGACTCACCTCACAGCTTGAGGCTCTGGCGCTGTGATCACATCCATCATGTCGAGTTCCTCAGGCTGCGGCTATAAGCGGCTCACCAGACGATCGGGCATGCACTTACCTGGCTGATCGCAACGTGATGCTACCAAAGCACGCCGTAACGCAGCGCACGCCCAGTAGATCGCTTCCGTTCGCCTGGCCGTCTCCCGCTGCAACTTCGGCTCTGACAAACGACAGGACAGTGATATGACCCTAGCTAACCGACTGACCGGCATCTTGTTGCTCATCGGCACCCATGCACTGATGAATATCGCAGTGGCTGCAGACGCTGCGGCATGCCCAATGACTGGACCTGGCCAGATTACCGAGCTGCACAGCGAATGGATCCTGGTCGGCTGGGAAAAGCATCCGGGGGATGGCCCTTTCGATTTTCGCAGCAAACTCGGCAAGTTCTACAACCTCACATCGCCCGATGTGCTGCTCTATGACGATTTTGATCCGCAATACCGAGTAGCGCGCAGCGCCGACGAATATGGCGCCTTTTGGACGGCGCCCTTTACCGCTATGAGGTCTGCCAGGCACCGAATAATAGACGCTCCGAACGCCATTATCGGCAGCGGCCTCGCCACCTCAACCCTGGAGTTCGCTGCACGCCTGGAGGCGGCGGATGGGGCAATTACAGGCATCCGAACGCGCTCCTCCCTGGTCTGGCAGTGCACTGAACGGGAGTGGAAGATCGTGCGAGAGCACAACTCCACAAGGCGCATCACCCAAGATGAAATCGACTCGCTCATCCCAGGCTAACCCCCCTGTAAACATCTAGATTCAAGGAGTACTTACCATGCGCTCGATAACTTTCCGTAGCACCCGCTCAGCCATTCTGACGTTCGCGATACTCATTAGCTCCGGCCTATTGTTTGGCATGGCCAATGCCGCTGAAAAATCCGATGTCGAGGCCCGCAACAAGCAGATCGTCACTGAGGCGTTCGATCGCTGGGCGGCCGGAGGAACAACTTTTTTCAGTGACGTGCTGATGCCGGATGTGATCTGGACAATCAAAGGCTCCAGCCCCAGTGCCGGTGTCTACCGAGGCCTCGAAGCATTCGTCGAGCAGGCCGTCCGGCCATTCATATCGCGCTTATCCAGCCCAGTAAGACCCGTCAGCAAGCAGGTATGGGCGGATGGCGATCATGTGATCATCAATTGGGATGGCGCCGGTGTGGCACGCGACGGCCAGGCCTACGCCAACAGCTATGTCTGGATTTTTCACATGCAAAACGGCAAGGCCGTAGAGGTCACCGCCTTTCTCGATCTGGCGCCCTACGATGATGTATTGCAGCGCATCCCAGCACCTGCGCAGCAGTGATCACCCCGAAGTTGAGCCTGTAGATACCAGCGACACAGCCAAGTGAGGCCAATCAGTGGCCGGAGAGCACCATGAGCTATCGATCAACCACGATAAGTGTCCTGATGGTGACGGCACTTTACTTACTGAGCCCAACCCTGGCGCTGGGCTCGAACCAAACCACCACACGCGATGAAGCCAAAGAGCAGCCCATGAAGAACGCCGCACACCCGCATCCCTACGTAGGCATGTGGGTTACCGATGATGGCAACATCCGCCACAACCTCCTGCCCAACGGCCGCTACGATGAAGCACGCGGCAGTCGGGAGAGCGCCTATCAAGGGCGCTACGAGGTGACAGAGCGTCACATCGACTATTGGGACGACACAGGCTTTACCGCCGACGGCGAATTCGTTGACCAGAATACGCTGCACCATGGCGGCATGATCTTCCGGCGACGCTGACTGGAGAATCCAGAAGGCTATGTCCCAGGGCTGTATTGCACGGCGTCATTGCTTCTCGTCGGAGCCGCGCCTCGCGGCGAATAGCGGCCATAACGCGGTACTGCAGAAAGCCCAATAGCTTCGCGCCGGGGCGGCGCTCCTACGGGAGTGCTGCTGCAGGACATAGCCACCCAGAAACACCCGCCAGGACCAGCGGCTGAAGCCCTGGGGGATTCATCGGTAAGTCAGGCAGCCAGTTGCCGGCGCAACTCGGCCAGCACCGGCGCGCTGTCGGGGCGCACGCCGCGCCACAGGTAAAAGGCCTCGGCCGCCTGCTCGACCAACATGCCCAGGCCGTCGAGGGTGCGCGCAGCGTCGTGCGCGGCGGCCCAGCGGTTGAACGCGGTCGGCGTCTTGGCGTACATCATGTCGTAGCACAGCGTCTGCCCCGGCGCGATCAGGCTCGGCGCCAACGGCGGCAGTTCGCCGGCCAGGCTGGCCGCGGTGGCGTTGATGATCAGGTCCACCGGCGCGTCGATCCAGTCGAAACCGCTGGCCACCACTGGGCCGAGGTCGGCGAATTCACCGGCCAGTTGCTCGGCTTTTGCCACCGTCCGGTTGGCGATTACCAGGCAGGCAGGCTGCTCGGCCAGCAGCGGCTCCAGCGCCCCGCGCGCGGCGCCACCAGCACCCAGCAGGAGGATGCGCAGGCCGCGCAGCTCGACCCCGGCATTGACTCGCAGATCACGCACCAGGCCGGCGCCGTCGGTGTTGTCGCCCAGTAGGCGTCCGTCATCCAGACGCTTGAGGGTGTTCACCGCTCCGGCGCGACGCCCGCGCTCACTGAGCGTGTCGGCCAGGCGAAAGGCTTCTTCCTTGAACGGCACGGTGACGTTGGCGCCCAGGCCCTCGGCAAAGAAAGCCCGGGCACACCCACTGAAATCCTCCAGCGGCGCCAGCAGGGCCTCGTAGCTGAGCGTCTGGCCAGTCTGCTCGGCAAACAGGCGGTGAATCAGCGGCGACTTGCTGTGGCCGATGGGGTTGCCGAAGACACAGTAGCGGTCCATGGAAAGTCCTGTGAGAGTTAAAAACCTATGGCTCTTATGCCGCTACTCCGTAGGAGCCCCGCCTCGGGGCGAAAGCGATTGCAGCCATGCACACCATCTGCAGCGCGACCGCCATTCGCCGCGGGGCGCGGCTCCTACACCAAGTAACGGCGCGGCTACGCGAGCCAATCACGGTCGGTCAAAAAATACTCGGTCAGGCGCGCCTCTTCACTGCCCGGCTCAGCCTTCCAGTCGTAGCCCCAGCGCACGCTCGGCGGCAGCGACATAAGGATCGACTCGGTACGCCCACCCGACTGCAGGCCGAACAGGGTGCCGCGGTCGTAGACCAGGTTGAACTCGACATAACGGCCACGGCGGAATTCCTGGAATTCGCGCTGCTGCTCGGTATAGGCCATGGCCTTGCGCCGTTGGACGATCGGCAGGTAGGCGTCGAGGTAGGCATCACCAATGGCACGCATAAAGGCGAAGCTGGTGTCGAAATCCCACTGATTGAGGTCGTCGAAGAACAACCCGCCAACTCCGCGCGGCTCGCCGCGGTGCTTGAGGTGGAAGTAGCGGTCGCACCACTCTTTGTAGCGCGGGTAGATATCGGCGCCGAAGGGCGCACAGGCGTCACGGGCTACCTGGTGCCAGTGCACGCAGTCTTCCTCATGGGCGTAGTAGGGCGTCAGGTCGAAGCCACCACCAAACCACCAGACCGGCTCCTCACCTTCCTTCTCGGCGCTGAAGAAGCGCACGTTGGCGTGGGAGGTTGGTACATGGGGGTTGTGCGGGTGGATCACCAACGACACGCCGAGAGCTTCAAAACCGCGCCCGGCCAGCTCCGGCCGATGGGCGCTAGCCGAGGGCGGCAGGCCGGCACCGAAGACGTGGGAGAAGTTGACGCCGCCTTTTTCGATCAGTGCGCCGTTCTCGATCACCCGCGTGCGCCCACCGCCGCCGGCCGGGCGCTCCCAGGCGTCTTCGTAGAACTGCGCAGCGCCGTCTTCAGCTTGCAGGGCGGCGCAGATACGGTCTTGCAGGTCGAGCAGGTAGGCCTTGACGGCCTCGGTACGGTCACTCACGGCGGCACCTTAGAGACGGCTGAGGCCGCGCAGCGCGGGATGCGGCGCGGCGAAAACGGCGGCAAGCATAGCATCCGTGGCACGCGCCGGGACCCATCCTGGCGACACAGCAGGTGCATGACGGCGCATTAGCCCGCATTATCGACGGCCCACCTACGCACACAGGAGCCTGATATGGCCAAGCGCATTCAATTCGGTAGCCACGGCGGCCCCGAAGTCCTCGAATACAGCGACTATCAGCCCGCCGCCCCCGGTCCCCATGAGGTTCGGGTGCAGAACAAGGCCATCGGCCTGAACTTTATCGACACCTATTTCCGCAGCGGGCTGTACACCCCGCCAGCACTGCCCTCGAGCCTGGGCACCGAAGGCGCCGGCGTGGTTGAAGCCGTCGGCAGTGCGGTCGAAGGCTTTGCCGTGGGCGACCGCGTGGCCTACGCCACCGGGCCGCTCGGTGCCTACAGCGAGCTGCATGTGCTGCCGGCCGACAAGCTGGTGCACCTGCCGCAGACGATCAGCTTCGAGCAGGCTGCAGCGGTGATGCTCAAGGGCCTGACCGTGCAGTACCTGCTGCGCCAGACCTATGAGCTCAAGGGCGGTGAGACCATTCTGTTCCACGCGGCCGCCGGTGGCGTTGGCTCGTTCGCCTGCCAGTGGGCCAAGGCCCTGGGCGTCAACCTGATCGGCACGGTCAGCTCGGCGGAAAAAGCCGAGCGCGCGATGGCTCAGGGCGCCTGGGCGACCATCGACTACAGCCACGAGAACGTCGCCCAGCGCGTGCTGGAACTGACCGATGGCGCCAAGTGCCCGGTGGTCTACGACGGGGTCGGCAAGGACACCTGGGAAACCTCGCTGGACTGCGTCGCCCCGCGCGGCCTGCTGGTCAGCTTCGGCAATGCCTCGGGGGCGGTCAGCGGGGTCAACCTGGGCATCCTGGCGCAGAAGGGCTCGCTGTATGTCACTCGCCCAACGCTGGCCGGTTACGCCAACACCCCGGCGCGCCTGCAGGCGATGGCCGACGAGCTGTTCGGCATGATCGCCAGCGGTGCGCTGCAGGTGGAGATCAGCAACCGCTACGCGTTACAGGACGCAGCGGCGGCGCAAATCGCCCTCAGCGCCCGGCAAACCACCGGCTCGACCATCTTGCTGCCGTAACCGTAGGGTGCGCCGCGCGCACCGGGGCTAGGTGCGCACGGACGCATCGATAAAGTCGCGCGACCACTCAGGACGGCCGCACCACATCGCCGGTGCGCAGATCACGGATCAGGCTGGGGTTGCGGCGCCCGCCCAAGGCGCCACCCAGCACGCCGTCCAGGCTGTCGCCGAAATACTGCTGCACGCGCAGGCGGCTACGCGCCGAAGGCCGCCCGGCCGGGTTCGCCGAGGTGGACACCAGCGGGCCGGTCAGGGCGGTGAGGGCGCAAATCAGTGGGTGATTGCTGACCCGCAGCGCGACGCTGTCATGCTGGCCGCTGATCCACTGTGGCAGGCGACCCTGATGCGGCACCAGCCAGGTGATCGGCCCCGGCCAAGTGCTGGCCAGGCGCTGTTGCCAGATATCCGGCAAGTCATTGAGCAAGAAATCGAACTGCTCCATAGCGCCAGCGACAAGAATCAAGCCCTTGTGCACGGGCCGATCCTTGAGGGCCAGTAGGCGCTCGACCGCCAGCACATCCCAAGGATCACAGCCCAAGCCCCAAACCGCCTCGGTCGGGTAGGCGATCACACCGCCCTGGCTGACCACCTGCGCCGCCTGTTGTACCTGCCACTTGCTACCCATTGCCGAACTCCGCTGACGTCATGCGGGCAGTGTATCCAAGCTAGCCACCACGTCCCACCCAGAGCACACCCTCGCGCGCCACTTGGCCGTCGAGTTCGAGCTCGGTCAGGGCGCCGAGTACCGCCGACAAGCTCCAGCCGGTGGCGGCGACTAACGCCTCACTGCTGTGGGGCGCGGCATGCAGCAGGGCCAATAGTGGATGATCATTGGTCGGCGCTGCGACCTCGGCGACTGGCGCTGCCACGGTCGGGGTGTGCCAGCCGCGCAAGGCTTCCAGAATGTGCTCGATGCTTTCGACCAGGGTCGCGCCTTCGCGGATCAACTGGTGGCAACCGCGGGCCCCGGGGTGATGGATGGACCCGGGAATCGCGTAGACCTCGCGGCCCTGCTCAGCCGCCAGTCGCGCGGTGATCAGCGAGCCGCTGGAGGGGCTGGCCTCGACCACCAGCACGCCAAGAGACAGGCCGCTGATGATGCGATTGCGCCGCGGGAAATTGCTCGCATGGGGCGGGGCGTCGAGCGGCAGTTCCGAAACCAGAGCGCCACCACGCGCCACGATATCCGCCGCCAGCCCCTTGTGCCGCGCCGGGTACAGGCGGCATAGGCCGGTGCCGAGCACGGCCACCGTGTACCCTTCGGCATCCAGCGCGCCCTGGTGCGCGGCGCCATCGATACCCAGTGCCAGGCCGCTGGTGATGACGAAACCGCCACCGGCCAGGCTGCAGGCGAAGCGCTGGGCAGTATCCAACCCCGGCCGCGAGGCATTGCGGCTACCGACCACGGCCAGCTGCGGCCGCTCGAGCAACCCTGGATCACCCGCCACAAATAACAGCGGTGGGGCATCGGACAGTTCGGCCAGCAAACCCGGGTAGGTGGGCGCATCCCACATCAACAGGTGGTGCTGCGGCGCGTCGAGCCAGGCCAAGGTGGCCTGGGCCCGTTCGCGAATGCTCGGGTCGCGCCGCGCATCGGCACAGGCCGCCGGCAAACGCAGTGCACGCCAGGCACTGGCCGGTGCACTGAGCGCGGCACTGGCACTGTCGAAGGCGCTGAGCAGGGTGTGGAAGCGTCGCGGACCTAGCTCCGGGAGCAGGTGCAGGCGAATACGGGCATCGAGTTCGGCGGGAGAAACCCCGCAGGAGAGTGGCGACATAGGGATCATCCTTGATCAGTCGCGCCGCACCAGGGCGGCAGAAATCACGAGCCCCGCGCAGGCGGGGCTCGTCGGTATTACGGGTTGCGGACCTTGTCCATCACCGCCAGCTGGCGGCTGGCTTGCAGGATCAGCCCGTAGCTGAGCTTGTCGTAGGTGCGGAACACCATCAGCAGGCCGGCGCGCTCGTCGGGGATCTTCACCGACTCACCGGTGACACGGTCACGTACCGTTTCGCCAGTTTTGTACACCGCCAGCACGTTACCTTCGACCAGCCCATCGCGGGCACCACGGTTGAGCGTGACCACATCGAACTGGCCAATCTGGTTGACGCCACGCGGCACGTCGAGGATCAGGCCGCGAATCTCGTCCTGAGGCTCGCTGGGCATAAAGGTGGAATTGACGGCACGCTCCTCAGTGGGAAACAGCCGATCACCCAGGCGTACTTCCTGGGTGGAGCGCGACAGCATCAGAGTGCCAACGTCGCCTTCCTCGGCGACGATCTCACCGGTACCGATATCGTCGGCGTTGATGCCAAGGAATTCCTCGGTCTCCGGGTCGATGTAGGTCTTGCCCTGACGGAAGATGCCGTAGACCGGCGCCGTTTCGTCGAACTGACCCCGGGCGTAGACCCGATCACCGGCCCCGCTGACCACACGTTCGGCATTGCCGGCAACCACGTAGGGCTGGCCTTCGAAGGCTTCCGGGGTGTCGACGATGCGGTTTCTCAGCAAAAAGCTGTTGATTGCCTCCAAGGGGATGGTCGGAATCGCCTCGGCCATCGGCGTGCTGCGCACCTGCGGCGACAGCTTGATGGTGCCGCGCGACTCGCCACGGTTGAGCATCAAGCGCGGCTGGCCGTCGATATACACCAGGCTGAGTTGGTCGCCGGGGTAGATCAGGTGGGGGTTTTCCACCTGCGGGTTGGCGTGCCAGATTTCCGGCCACTTCCACGGCTGGCTAAGGAACTTGCCAGAGATGTCCCAGAGTGTGTCGCCTTTGACCACCGTGTAGCGGTCCGGATGACCGTCCCTGAGCTGCACATCGGCCTGGGCCAAACCGCCTGCGGCGAGCAGCAGCAGGGCGAGTAGTGATTTCCTCATGCGGTGAATCCCTTTATTATGTGCCTTCGTGTGAAGCGCCCTAGCGCCGCGGCGAAACCCAGTTGTTATGCGGCCTGAGGCCGTTTTTCAATGCTGCTCATCATCTTAGCAGCGGATTTTGACTTTATTCCACAAGTGCATCACAAACCCTTATGGCGATTCTAAACATCCTCGAATTTCCCGATCCGCGCCTGCGCACCATCGCCAAGCCGGTGGACGTGGTCGACGACGCCCTGCGTCAGCTGATCGACGACATGTTCGAAACCATGTACGACGCGCCAGGCATTGGGCTGGCCGCGACCCAGGTCAATGTGCACAAGCGTGTGGTGGTCATGGACCTGTCCGAGGACAAGTCCGACCCGCGGGTGTTCATCAACCCCGAGTTCGAGCCGCTGACCGAGGAAATGGACCAGTACCAGGAAGGTTGCCTGTCGGTGCCCGGCTTCTTTGAAAACGTCGACCGCCCGCAAAAGGTCAAGATCAAGGCCCTGGACCGTGACGGCCAGCCCTATGAGCTGATCGCCGAAGGCCTGCTGGCCGTGTGCATTCAGCACGAATGCGACCACCTCAACGGCAAGCTGTTCGTCGACTACCTGTCCAACCTCAAGCGTGACCGCATCAAGAAGAAGCTGGAAAAACAGCACCGCCAGCAGGCTTGAGCCACACCTTTCAAAGGCTTGCTACGGCAAGCCTTTTTCTTTAGCGAGCCCTTATGACTGAAGCACTGCGTATTGTTTTTGCCGGCACCCCGGAATTCGCCGCCGAACACCTCAAGGCGCTATTGAACAGCTCTCATCAGATCGTCGCCGTGTACAGCCAGCCGGATCGCCCGGCCGGGCGCGGGCAGAAGCTCACGCCCAGCCCGGTCAAGCAACTCGCTGTGCAGCACGATATTCCCGTGTACCAGCCGCAAACCCTGCGCGACCCAGCCGCCCAGTCCGAGCTGGCAGCGCTCAAGCCTGATTTGATGGTGGTGGTGGCGTACGGCCTGATCCTGCCGCAAGTGGTGCTCGACATCCCGCGCCTGGGCTGCATCAACAGCCATGCCTCGCTGCTGCCACGCTGGCGTGGTGCGGCGCCGATCCAGCGCGCGGTGCAAGCAGGCGACGCTGAAAGCGGCGTGACCGTGATGCAGATGGAGGCCGGCCTCGACACCGGTCCGATGCTGCTCAAGGTCAGCACGCCGATCAGCACCAGTGACACCGGCGGCACCCTGCATGACCGCCTCGCCAACCTCGGCCCCCAGGCCGTGGTGCAGGCGATTGCTGGGCTGGCTGCCGGCAGCCTGGTCGGCGAGGTGCAGGACGATGCCCTGGCCACTTACGCGCACAAGCTCAACAAGGACGAAGCGCGCCTCGACTTCACCCGCCCAGCCGCAGAGCTGGAGCGCCTGGTGCTTGCTTTCCACCCCTGGCCGATCTGCCACAGCACCTTGAATGGCGAAGCCATCAAGGTGCACGCCGCCCATGAAACCGAGGGGCAGGGCGCGCCGGGGACCATCCTCGCCGCCGACAAGCACGGCCTAAGCGTGGCCTGCGGCGAAGGCGCGCTGTGCCTGACCCGCCTGCAACTACCCGGCGGCAAAGCGCTGAACTTCGCCGACCTGTACAACAGCCGCCGCGAGCTGTTCGCCGTCGGCCAGGTGCTCGGCGCATGAACCCGCGCCTCGCCGCCGCCCGCGCCCTGGCCAGCGTTCTGGCCGGCAAGGCCTCCCTGGGCAGCAGCCTGCCGCCGTTGCTGGATCGGGTCGAGGCACGGGACCGTGGCCTGGCCCAGGACCTGGCCTTCGGCACCGCCCGCTGGCAACCGCGCCTAGCGCTGATTGCCGAACAGTTGCTGCAAAAACCCTTCAAGGCCGCCGACCGCGACGTCGAAGCGCTGCTGCTGGTCGGCCTCTACCAGCTTTTCTACACCCGCATTCCCGCCCACGCCGCCATCGGCGAAACCGTGGCCTGCATCGACAAGCTGAAGAAGCCCTCGCTCAAAGGCCTGCTCAACGCCGTGCTGCGCAATGCCCAGCGCGAAGGTGAGGCGATCATCGCCCAACTGGACCGCGACCCGGTGCTGCACACCGCCCACCCGCGCTGGCTGCAAAAAACCCTGAAAGCCCACTGGCCGGAGCACTGGCAGGCCATTTGCGCGGCCAACAACGCTCATCCGCCGCTGATTCTGCGGGTCAACCGTCGCCAGGGCAGCCGTGATGCCTACCTGGCCCAGCTCGCCGCTGCTGGCATCGAGGCCAGCGCCTGCGCCTTCAGCCGCGACGGCATCGTTCTGGCCCAGGCCTGCGACGTCACCCAACTGCCCGGTTTCGCCGCCGGCCAGGTCAGCGTGCAGGACGAAGCGGCGCAACTGGCCGCCGACCTGCTCGACCTGGCCCCCGGCCAGCGCGTGCTCGACGCCTGCTGCGCGCCTGGCGGCAAGACCTGTCACCTGCTCGAAGCCGAGCCGGCGCTGGCCGAGGTGGTGGGCGTCGACTTGGAAGCTAAACGCCTGGTGCGGGTGCGCGAGAACCTCGCCCGCCTGGGGCTCAGCGCCCAGCTGATCGCCGCCGATGGCCGCGACACCGCCGCCTGGTGGGACGGCCAGGCATTTCAACGCATTCTGCTCGACGCACCTTGCTCGGCCACCGGGGTGATTCGCCGCCACCCGGATATCAAACTGACCCGCACCGCCGCGGACATCGACGCCCTGGCGCAACTGCAAGGCGAGCTGCTCGACGCGCTCTGGCCGACCCTGGCCGACGGCGGCGTGCTGCTTTACGCCACCTGCTCGACCCTGCCCACCGAGAACACCGAGGTCATTGCCGCGTTCCTGGCGCGTACTGCCGATGCTCACGAGCAGGTGATCGACGGGCCATTCGGCCTGGCTCAGCCCCACGGCCGGCAATTACTGGCGCAGGAAGGCGGCCACGATGGCTTCTACTATGCCAAGCTGATGAAAATCGCTGCCGCACCGCGCGGCTGAGGAACAGACTGCATGAAGATCATCATTCTCGGCGCAGGCCAGGTCGGCGGTACGCTGGCCGAACACCTGGCCAGCGAAGCCAACGACATCACCGTGGTCGACACCGACGGTGACCGCCTGCGCGACCTCGGCGACCGCCTGGATATCCGCACCGTGCAGGGCCGGGGCTCCTTTCCCACGGTGCTGCGCCAGGCCGGCGCGGATGACGCCGACATGCTGATCGCCGTGACCAACAGCGATGAAGTCAATATGATCGCCTGCCAGGTCAGCTACACCCTGTTCCACACGCCGACCAAGATCGCCCGCGTGCGCGAGCCGGCCTACCTGACCCGCGCCGGGCTGTTCGACAACGAAGCCATCCCGATCGACGTGCTGATCAGCCCCGAACAGGTGGTGACCAACTACATCAAGCGCCTGATCGAATACCCCGGCGCCTTGCAGGTCATCGACTTCGCCGAGGGTAAGGCTCAATTGGTGGCCGTGCGCGCTTACTACGGCGGGCCGCTGGTCGGTCAGCAACTGCGCCAGTTGCGCGAGCACATGCCCAACGTCGACACCCGCGTGGCGGCGATCTTCCGCCGTAATCGACCGATCATCCCCAAGGGCGACACAGTTATCGAGGCCGACGACGAGGTCTTCTTCATTGCCGCCAAAGCCCACATCCGCGCGGTGATGAGCGAAATGCGTCGCCTCGAGGACAGCTACAAGAAGGTGGTGATCGCCGGCGGCGGCAATATCGGCGAGCGCCTGGCCGAAGCCATCGAAAGCCGTTACCAGGTAAAGATCATCGAGATGAACCCGGCGCGCTGCCGTTACCTCTCGGAGAACCTCGACAGCACCATCGTGCTGCAGGGCAGCGCCTCGGACCGCGACCTGCTGGTGGAAGAGAACATCAACGACGCCGACATCTTCCTGGCCCTGACCAACGATGACGAAGCCAACATCATGTCGTCCCTGCTGGCCAAGCGCCTGGGCGCGCGCAAGGTGATGACCATCATCAACAACCCGGCCTATGTCGACCTGGTGCAGGGCGGTGAGATCGACATCGCCATCAGCCCGCAGATGGCCACCATCGGCACCCTGCTGACCCACGTGCGCCGTGGCGATATCGTCAGCGTGCACTCGCTGCGCCGCGGTGCGGCCGAGGCCATCGAGGCCATCGCCCATGGCGATGCCAAGTCGAGCAAGGTCATCGGCCGGCGCATCGCCGACATCGCCCTGCCGCCGGGCACCACCATCGGCGCGATCATCCGCCACGAGGAAGTGCTGATCGCCCATGACGCGACGGTGATCGAGTCGGGCGACCATGTGATCCTGTTCCTGGTCGACAAGAAATACATCCGCGATGCCGAGCGCCTGTTCCAGGTCGGTCTGACGTTCTTCTAAAAACGCCGACCAACCGAAGGAGGGAGGCCTTGTGAGCACCGACGCACTGGAAAAAATGCTGGCCAAGGGCATCGACAACGCCCTGCTGCGTTTCGGCCTGGGCAAGGCGCATCTGGATGCCGGCAACGCCGCCCTTGCGGCCGAACACTTGCAGCGCTGCGTGACCTTCGATCCGGCCTATTCCGCTGCCTGGAAGCTGCTGGGCAAGGCCCTGCAGGCCAGTGGTGACGTAGCCGGAGCAGGGCAGGCCTGGCAGCAGGGCATCGCTGCCGCTCAGGCCAAGGGCGACAAGCAGGCCGAGAAGGAAATGATGGTGTTCCTGCGCAAGCTGGAGAAGGCTGCGCAGGCCTGATCAGTTGATGCTGTAACCGCGCCCACTGAGGCAGGCGCCGAGGGCGCGTCGGTAGTAATCGCTGGTGCTCGCCGCCGGTGCGCTGGTGGCGCTGGCGGGATCGAAGCCGCTCTGGCTGACCGCCCAGGTGTGGCACTCGTAGCGGTCGCGGGCTTGCAGATCGGCATCCTGGCCCCGGGCCGGGTAGGCAATGACCGTGTAGTTGGCGGCAGGGGCCGTACTGGCCACCGGGGGTGCCTCAACCACCACGTACTCTTTGCGGTCGGCATTCCACATGTAATAGGTGCCCGCCGCGACGAAGTACAGCGCGCTGCCGATCCACAGCTCACGGGCGAAATCCGGCAAGCCATGTCCGTGCCGCGGCCCTGGCCCACCCCAACCCGGCCCAGGGCCGCCATGCCGTACGCCGGGACCGCCCCCCGGACCACCAGGGCCTGCCAGGGCACTCAAGGACAGGGTCGCCAGCAGCAGGACAACAACAGCGGTACGCAGGTGGAATGGCTTCATCTTGGGCTCCGAGGCATGTAACCGCCCGTGCGGGTGTACGGGCAGGCTGCATTATCCAGAGGCCTGTGCAAGCGCAGGTCAGGCTGCTGTAAATACAATGTAAAGCCTGAGTTAACGCCTCGTTCAGCTGCGCGCCTGGGCCTCGCGAGTCAGCAGGTCGATAAATGCCTGGGCCAGCGGCGAGCGTTCCTGGCGGCGTTTGACCAGCCACACCGCGGTCGTCGCATCGGCATCGAGCAGGGTGCGAAACACCACGCCGTCGATGCGGATCCGGCGGAACGAGGAGGGCAGCACCGAAACGCCAAGCCCTGCCGCGACCAAGCCGATGATGGTCAACGCCTCGTGCGCTTCCTGGGTGATGCGCGGGCTGAAACCGGCCTGTCGCGCCAGGCTGAACAACTGCCCATAGAGCCCCGAGCCGTAACTGCGCGGGAAGAACACAAAGGGCTCGGCGGCCAGTTCGGCCAGGCTCAGGCCGTGCTCCTGCTCGCCCGCCAGCGGGTGACCGGCATGCAGCAGGGCCACCAGCGGCTCGCGCAACAACTCCACGGCATCCAGCTCGGCGGGCAGCTCCAGGGGGCGGATCATGCCGACCTGCAGCTTCTTGTCGACCAGCGCCTGGCTGACCTCGCGGCTGGTCATTTCCTGCAGGTTGAGGTGCACCGCCGGGAACGCCTGGCGAAAGGCGAACACGGCCTGGGGGATGATCGAGACAAAGGGCGCGGAGGAGGTGAAGCCGATCTGCAACTCCCCGATTTCGCCCTGCTCGGCACGCCGTACCACATCTACCGACTTGCTCACCTGGGCCAGGGTCTGGCGGGTTTCCTCAAGAAACAGCCGGCCGGCATCGGTGAGGGCCACGTGGCGATTGCTACGCTCGAACAACCGCACCCCCAGCTCCTGCTCCAGGGCCTGGATCTGCTGGCTCAGGGGTGGCTGGGAAATGCCCAGCAGCTCGGCGGCCCGACCAAAATGCAGCTCCTCGGCGACGGCCACGAAGTAGCGCAGGTGACGCAGTTCCATTCAGCACTCCATGAGTCGTAAAACCTATTGATCGTGTCGAATATTATATTGGAAAGAACTTGCTGCCCTCTTTATCCTGACGCCATTCCCACTTACAACACACCCACGTCATGCCGGTATTTGCCTGCGCATGCGGTCGTGTTTTGCTCGGGAAGCGAGTATGCAAGAGGACATCATGAGTCAGCCCACTCCACCCATCCCAGCCGATAAAGCCCCTATCCCTGAGCGCGTCTCGGCAGAGCCTGTGTATATCCAGAAAGGCACCCGCGCCTTCCTGCGCAGCATTCTCGCCATGTGCAGCGGCGGCTTTGCGACCTTCGCCCTGCTGTATTGCGTGCAGCCGATGATGCCGATGCTCTCGCTGCAATTCGGCCTGAGCGCGGCGCAGAGCAGCCTGATCCTGTCCGTCTCCACCATTACCCTGGCCATCGGCCTGCTGATCACCGGGCCGCTGTCCGATGCCCTGGGGCGCAAGCCGGTGATGGTGGTCTCGCTGTTCGCTGCGGCACTGTTCACCGTCGGCAGCGCACTGATGCCAACCTGGGAAGGCGTGCTGGTCATGCGCGCCCTGGTCGGCCTGGCGCTCAGCGGCCTGGCCGCCGTGGCCATGAGTTACCTGAGCGAAGAAATAAACCCGCTGCACCTAGGCCTGGCCATGGGCGTGTATATCGGCGGCAATGCGATTGGCGGCATGAGCGGGCGGCTGCTCAGCGGCATTCTGGTCGACTACATGTCCTGGCACGCGGTGCTCGGCACCCTGGGCGGCTTTGGCCTGCTGGCGGGGCTGCTGTTCTGGCGCCTGCTGCCCGAGTCGCGCAACTTTCGCCCGCGCTCCCTGCGCCCACGCAGCCTGCTGCAAGGCTATACCCTGCAGTTTCGCGACGCCGGGCTGCCGTGGCTGTTCCTTCAGGGCTTCCTGCTGATGGGCGCGTTCGTCACCCTGTTCAACTACATCGGTTACCGGCTGATCGAAGCACCCTTCCGCCTCGACCAGACCAGCATCGGCCTGCTCTCGGTGGTCTACCTGTCCGGTATCTACAGCTCGGCGCAGATCGGCGCCCTGGCCGATAAGCTGGGGCGACGCAAGGTCCTCTGGGCGATGATCGGGCTGATGCTCGGCGGCCTGGGCCTGACCCTGTTCGATGTGCTGCCAGTGATTCTGCTCGGCATGCTGCTGTTCACCTTCGGCTTCTTCGCCGCGCACTCGGTGGCCAGCAGCTGGATCGGCCGCCGCGCCACCCAGGCCAAGGGCCAGGCCTCGTCGCTGTACCTGTTCTGCTATTACCTGGGCTCCAGCGTTGCCGGCACCCTGGGCGGGCTGTTCTGGCAGGCGGCTGGCTGGGATGGCATCGGCCTGTTTATCGGCACGCTGTTGCTGGTGTCACTGGCGGTGGCGGTCCACCTGTCACGTTTGCAGGCGCTGCCGTTGGCCATGCAGCCGCGTTAAGGCGGCTGCATGGTCGCGCCGTTACAGGACCTCGCTGGCCACCGCATCCACCGCAGCCTTGGCGATGCTCACCACGTCATCCGCTTCGGCGCGGGTCAGGACCAACGGCGGGGCGAAACCGAGGATGTCGCCCTGGGGCATGGCGCGGGCGATCATGCCACGTTCCAGGCAGGCGGCAGAGACCCGCGGGCCAACCTTGAGCGCCGCGTCGAAGGGCGTGCGTGCGTCCTTGTCGGCCATGAACTCCAGCGCGGCGAGCATGCCAACACCGCGCACCTCGCCCACCAGCGGATGACTGTCGAAGGTCTGGCGCAGCTGCTGGTTGAGGTAGGCGCCGACCTCGGCCGCGTTGGCGGCGATGTTTTCCTTCTCCAGGATATCCAGATTGGCCAGCGCGGCGGCAGCGCAGATCGGGTGGCCGGAGTAGGTCCAGCCGTGGCCCATGGCGCCGTCGCGGGTCGAGGCTTCGTCGATCACGTTCCACACCTTCTCACCGACGATCACCGCCGACAGCGGCGCATAGGCGCTGGTCAGCCCCTTGGCGGTGGTGATCAGGTCCGGTTGCATGCCGAATAGCTGGCTGCCCATGGGTGTGCCCAGGCGGCCGAAGGCGCAAACCACTTCGTCGGCGATCAGCAGAATGTCGTACTTGGCCAGCACGGCCTGGATCACCGCCCAGTAGCCGGCGGGCGGCACGATGATGCCGCCAGTGCCCATCACCGGCTCGCCGATAAAAGCGGCCACGGTGTCCGGGCCTTCGGCCAGGATCAGGCGCTCCAGGTCTTCGGCACAGTGACGCACGAACGCCGCTTCGTCCATGCCGGCCTGCGCCTTGTAGAAGTGCGGGCAGGCGGCGTGCTTGATGTCCGCGTGGGGCAGGTCGAAGTGTTGGTGGAAGCTGGCCAGGCCGGTGAGGCTGCCGGTCATGATGCCCGAGCCGTGGTAACCGCGCTGGCGCGAGATGATCTTCTTCTTGCTCGGGCGGCCGAGCACGTTGTTGTAGTAGCGCACCAGCTTGATCTGGGTCTCGTTGGCGTCCGAGCCGGACATGCCGTAGTAGACCTTCTGCATACCCTGCGGCGCCCAGTCGATGATGCGCTTGGACAGCTCGATAATGGCCTCGGTCGAGTGACCGACATAGGTGTGGTAGTAGGCCAGTTCCTTGGCCTGCTTGTAGATCGCCTCGGCCACCTCGGTGCGGCCATAACCGATATTCACGCAGTACAGGCCGGCGAAGGCGTCGATCAGTTCGCGGCCTTCGTGATCCGTGATGCGAATGCCCGAGGCGCTCTTGATGATGCGGCCCTTGAGCGCACCGCTGGCGTGGTCATGGGCGTGGGTGGACGGGTGCATGAAGTGGGCACGGTCCTGCTCGAACAACTCGTCGTAGTGGCTCATGGAAAATCCTCCGGATGGGCTCAGTAACGCTGGCCCTGATGATGAATACAGAAGTACTTGGTTTCGACGAAGGGCTCGAAGCCTTCCGTGCCGCCCTCACGGCCGAGGCCGGAGGCTTTCTTGCCGCCGAAGGGGATCGGGTGGCCGGTGAACTGGGTGCCATTGACCGCGACCATGGCATGGTCAAGGCGGCGGATCAGCGGGTGGACGACATCCAACCGGTTGGAGCAAATGTAGGCGGCCAGGCCGTACTCGGTGTCGTTGGCCATGGCCACCGCTTCGTCCAGGGTGTCGAAGGTGCGCACGCCGGCGATGGGCGCGAAGTTTTCCTCGCGGTAGATGCGCATGCTGTCGGTGACGTCAGCCAGCAGCGTCGGCTGCCAGAACCAACCGCCCAGCGCGTGCGGCTCGCCACCTACCAGCAGGCGCGCGCCCTGCTCGATGGCATCGGCAACCCGGGCGGCGGTAGCGTCCAGCGCGGCCTGGTGCATCAGCGGGCCGATCTGGTTGCGTTCGTCATGGCCCGGACCGACACGCAGGCCACGCACGGCCTTGGCGAAGCGCCGGAGGAATTCCTCATACACCGGGCGCTGCACCAGAATGCGGTTGGCCGCGCAGCAGTCCTGGCCGGAGGTCTGGAACTTGGCGTCCAGCGCCACCTGCACGGCGTGATTCAGGTCGGCGTCGGCGCAGACGATCAGCGGCGCGTTGCCGCCCAGCTCCAGCGCCACCTTCTTCACGTCCGAGGCCGCAGCCTGCAACACCAGCTTGCCGACACGGGTCGAGCCGGTGAAGCTGACCGCCCGCACACGGACATCCTGGACCAGGGCCTGCATGGCCATCTGCGGCTCGCCCAGCACCACGTTGAACACCCCAGCCGGGAACCCCGCCTCCTCGGCCAGTTGCGCCAGGGCGAAGGCCGAGTAGGGCGTCTCGTGCGCCGGTTTGACCACCACCGTGCAACCAGCGGCCAGGGCGGCGGCGGCCTTACGGGTGATCATCGCCGAGGGAAAATTCCAGGGTGTAAGCAGGGCGCAGACGCCCACCGGCTCCTTCAACGTGCCGAGTTGGGCGCCGGGAATATGGCTGGGGATGGTCTGGCCATACAGGCGCCGTGCTTCCTCGGCGAACCAGGGGATAAAACTGGCCGCATAGCGGATCTCGCCACGGGCCTCGGCCAACGGCTTGCCCTGCTCCTGGCTGAGGATCCGCGCCAGGTCTTCCTGGTGCTGCAGGATCAGCTCGGCCCAGCGCCGCAGCAACGTGGCGCGGGCTTCCAGGCTCTGCTCGCGCCAGTCAGGGAAGGCACGCTGAGCGGCGTCCACGGCGCCGATGATCTGCTTCTCAGCGAGCATCGGCACATGGCCGATCACGCTCTGGTCAGCCGGGTTCTGCACCGCAATGCTGGTGCCGTCGTCACTGTGCAGCCAGTGACCGTCGACATAACAGAGCGACTTGAACAGCAGCGGGTGGTCGAGGGGCATGGCACTGTCTCCGGGCCGATGGGCATGGGAGACATGCTAGGGAAGGCTGGCTTGGCGTTTTTTCCAAGCCGGGTAGGCGTGACAGCAGTTTTTTCTGAAGGATCAGGCGGAACAGGGGATTTCTGAGGCGCCCGTCGCGCCTCGCCGGCGGCACTCAGGCAATCGCGGCTAAAGCCCCTCCCACACACTCGCCACCGACCACCGTGGGAGGCGCTTCAGCGGCGAGTATGCTTCACGCCGTGACAGGGCGCTGCGGCAGGGCACGTACGATAGCGCTGAGCAGCATTCCGTAGAGCGGCACGAAGAGAATCAGGCTGATGGCCAGCTTGATCACGTAGTCCACCGTGGCGATCTCCACCCAGTTGGCCGCCATAAACGGATCGTCGCTGTGCCAGAAGGCCACCGAGAAGAACAGGAAGGTGTCCAGCAGGTTGCCGAAGATGGTCGAGGCGGTGGGCGCGATCCACCACTGGCGCATCTGCCGCAGGCGGTCGAACACCTGGATGTCCAGCAGCTGACCAAGGGCATAGGCGAGGAAGCTGGCGATGGCGATACGGAAAACGAACAGGTTGAACTCACCCAGCGCTATCAGGCCGCCGAACGCGCCTTCGTGGAACAGCACCGACACCACATAGGAGGCGACCAGCGCCGGCAGCATGACCCGCGCAATCACGACCCGCGCCGAGTGTTTGCCGATCAAACGCACTGTCAGGTCGGTGGCGAGAAAGATAAAGGGAAAGCTGAACGCGCCCCAGGTGGTATGCCAGCCGAACAGGGTGATCGGCAGCTGCACCAGGTAGTTGCTGGCGATGATGATGAGAATGTGAAAAGCGATCAGCCCAGCCAGTACGAAGCGGCTGACCGATGGAGGGATCAGGGTCATGTCTGTGTCCTTTTTCGTTGAATGGGGTTAGGGAACCCATTGCCGCTGCCGACATGGCCGCGAGCGGCGCGCATTCTAGCCTGTTGTTGACTCGGGGGATAGGTTTTAGAAAAGCAGAACCGCTCCGCTCATTGGTTATCTCAGACGTGAGGCACCACTCGCTTGGCCAATTGGAAGTGGCGCTTCCAGTAACTGTTGTTGAGGCGGTCGATGCGGACGTTGCTGCCACGCCGTGGCGCGTGGATAAAGCGACCTTCGCCCAGGTAGATGGCCACATGGTCCACCGTGCGCTGGCGGATCTTGAAGAACAGCAGATCGCCCGGCTGCAGGTCGGCACGTTTGACCGAGGGCGCATCGAGGCGCGCCAGGGCGCGCGAGGTACGCGGCAGCTCGAGGTCATCCAGGGGCTGGAAGGCGTATTGCACCAGGCCGCTGCAGTCGAAGCCCTTTTTCAAGCTGGTGCCGCCCCAGCGGTAGGGAGTTCCCAGCGCGTCGAGGGCGCGGTTGAGCACGATACGAGTGGGCGCTACCGCGACCGGCTGGGTAGCCGCAGCAGGGGTGGTGTAGACGCGAAAGGTGGCGGAGGCTTCGGCACAGAGGCCCAGCAAAAGAGTGCCTGCGAGGCAAAGTGAAACGAGTCGCTTATTCAAATCCAGTGGCTCTGACTTATTGATGCGATCTTCGTAAATCCATATCCGAATCAACGCCTTAACTATGAAGACAAGCAACCTAGCCGCCCGCAGGACGGACCGCTGACAAGGATCGCAAGTTCATTACAGGCCACGCTTGGCGATGAACGGTCGTGCCGCGCTCGCTACGGCGTTTACTCCAGTTCAGCGGGTGGCCCCTCGATGTCGAGCTTCACCGTCTTGGTGACGATGTAGGTGAAGTAGCGCTCGATGCCGAGGTCTTCCAGCAATAACTGGTCGATAAAACGCTGGTAATGGTCGATGTCCCGGGCGCGGATCATCACCATGTAGTCGACGCCACCGCCGGTGGCGTAGCAGAAGGCGACTTCCGCCGCCGCGGCCAGGCGCTGCTCAAAGCGGCGCATGTCCTGCGCGGTGTGGCGGGCCAGGGTGATTTCCACCAGCACCTGCTGGCTGCGAAACAGCGCCGCCCAGTCGATCTGCGCGCGGTAGCCCTTGATCAGCCCGGCGCCTTCGAGCTTGCGCATGCGCTCCCAAGCCGGCGTCACCGACAGGTTGATCGCCTCGGCCAGGGCCGACTTGGTGATCCGCCCGTCCTCGGAAAGGATGCGCAGGATGTTCAGGTCATAGCGGTCGAGCTTGTGCATCAGGGCCTCGGTTCGTTGCAGGTGGCTGGGCGTCCGGACGGATGAGCGTGCAGATCGTGTCGCGGCTAAAGCGGAACGCCGCCCGGCCCTTCCCACAGGGCGTGCAGATCGTGGGAGGGGCTTTAGCCACGACCGTTTCTAGCCCACCACCTCAGCGATCACGGCGAGGGTATCACCACTTTTCACCAACCCCGGAAAATGCCGGGCGGCGAGCAGACCGCTGCGCTTGGCGCGATATTCGCTGGCGGGAGTGCCGGTGCGGCGCGCGCTGTGCACCCGCGCGATCACCTCGCCCTTCTCGACCGTATCGCCAAGGTCGCGGCACATTTCCAACAGGCCGTCGTCCTCGCTGGTGACAAAGCAGTCACCGTCGGGCATGTCGAGCATCAGCGACTCGCCGGTTTCTATCTCTCCGGCCAGCAGGCCGAAGTGGATCAGCAGGTTGCGCACCCCGCGCTCGGCAATGGCCAGGCTTTGCGCCGTGCTGCTGCCGCCGCCACCCAGCTCGGTGGTGACGAACACCTTGCCCTGTTCTTCGGCGGCGGTGTCGTACATGCCCACCGCGTCCAGCTCGAGCATGCGCATGCAGTAGGGCGCGGCAAAGGCGCGCATGCCGGCCGCGCATGCGGCGTCCTGAGCCTTGTCCGGCAACATGTGGCAGGCGGCGAAGGGCAGAAAATCCAGGGTCCTGCCGCCGGAATGAATATCCAGCACCACATCGGCCAGCGGCAGCAGGGTGCGCTGAAAGTAGTCGGCGATCTTCTGCGTCACCGTGCCGTCCGGCTTGCCAGGGAAGCTGCGGTTAAGGTTGCCCTTGTCAATCGGCGAGGTGCGGGTGCCAGCCTGCACCGCCGGGGTATTCATAAACGGGATGATGATCACCCGGCCGCAGACATCCTCGGCGCGCAGGCGCTGGGCCAGCTTGCTCAGGGCCAGAGGGCCTTCGTATTCGTCGCCGTGATTGCCGCCGGTGAACAGCGCGGTGGGGCCGCTGCCGTTCTTCACCACAGTGACCGGGATCATCACCGCGCCCCAGGCCGAATCGTCGCGGGAATGGGGCAGCTTGAGAAAGCCGTGTTGCACGCCATCACGCTCGAAGTCGACCGTGGGGCTGATGGGGTTGT
Organism: Gammaproteobacteria bacterium; assembly: GCA_018826895.1. GTDB lineage: Bacteria > Pseudomonadota > Gammaproteobacteria > Pseudomonadales > Pseudomonadaceae > Aquipseudomonas. The sequence goes on along the minus strand of JAHJYA010000117.1, from coordinate 1,675 downwards.
CGCGTAATTGGTTCATGGCCGGGGCCTTTGATCTATGGGAAGGGCTTTCCGCCCAGGAAACGTCGCGGCTGAAGCCCCTCCCACAGTAATGAGTGGAGCCCCGACCGCGCGGCATCAATCCTTCACGAACAGCTTGCGCGGTACATCGCAGAAGGTTTCCACGCCGCTATCGGTGATCAGGATCGACTCGGTGATTTCCAGGCCCCAGTCGTCCAGCCACAGGCCGGGCATGAAGTGGAAGGTCATCCCCGGCTGCAGCACGCTTTCGTCGCTAGGGCGCAGGCTCATGGTGCGCTCGCCCCAGTCCGGCGGATAACTGATACCGATGGGGTAGCCGCAACGGCTGTCCTTGTGGATGCCGAATTTCTCCAGCACCTTGAAGAAGGCGCGGGCGATATCGCCGGTGGTGTTGCCCGGTTTGGCCGCCTCCAGGCCGGCGGCGATGCCTTCGACCACGGCCTTCTCGCCGTCGAGGAAATGCTGCGGCGGCTTGCCCAGGTAGATGGTGCGCGACAGCGGGCAGTGATAGCGCTTGTAGCAGCCGGCGATCTCGAAGAAGGTGCCGGCGCCGCTGAGCATCGGTGAGTCGTCCCAGGTCAGGTGCGGCGCGCTGGCGTCGGCGCCGGTGGGCAGCAGCGGCACGATGGCCGGATAGTCGCCGCCATGGCCGTCGGCGCCGAGGATGCCGGTGCGGTAGATCTCGGCGACCAGTTCGTTCTTGCGCAGGCCGGGCTCGATCTTGTCGAAGATCGCCGCGTGCATCTTCTCGACAATCTTCGCCGCGATGCGCATATAGCCGATCTCGGTCGGCGACTTGATCGCCCGCTGCCAGTTGACCAGCGCGGTGGCATCAACGAAGCGCGCCTTGGTTAGGTTGCGTTGCAGCGACAGGTAGGCCGCGGCGCTGAAGTAGTAGTTGTCCAGCTCGACGCCGATGCTCAGTTTGTCCCAGCCACGGGCGGCGATGACCTCCTTGGACAGGTAGTCCATGGGGTGGCGCTCGGTGGACTGCACGTAGTGATCGGGGTAGCCAACGATGTTGGCCTGGTCCATAAACACGGTGCGCTTGGCACCATTGGCGTCCTGGCCACGGCCAAACCAGACCGGCTCGCCATCAAGCGCCAGCAGCACGCACTGGTGCACGTAGAACGACCAGCCGTCATAGCCGGTAAGCCAGGCCATGTTGGACGGATCAGTGACGATCAGCAGCTCGATGCCCTTGGCCTGCATGGCCGTGCGCGTCTTGACGATGCGCTGGGCATATTCCTCCCGGGTGAAGGGGAGGTTGACGACGATTTCGGACATGGATGAATCCCCGTGGTTTTTTTGGACTGTGGGAGGGGTTAGGCGTTGAAGATGAAACCCTTGCCTGCCGCCCGCGCTCGCTCGAACGCAAGGCTGGCGATGGCGGTGTCCTGGGCGCCGGTACCGGTCAGGTCGCACAGGGTGATCTGCTCGTGCGCAGTACGACCGGGACGCTGACCGGCGATCACCTGGCCGAGTTCGGCGAAATCAGCGTCCGCGGCAACCAGGCCGGCGGCGATGGCGTGATTGAGCTCACCGAGCACACGGGTCTGGCTCAGGCGGTCGGCGACATAGGCATCGACGCGCGCCAGCACGGCCGGGGCGATCTCGTTCTTGTGCTCGGCGTCCGAGCCCATGGCGGTGATATGCA
>JAHJYA010000116.1 GCA_018826895.1 Gammaproteobacteria bacterium | reverse complement strand
GGGAGGCGACGCCTCCCGGTAATCATGCTCAGTCTTTGTTGGCAGGCTCTGCGCCCAGCAGGTCCTTGCTGAAGGTTTGGTCGTTCTCGCCGCGGAAGAAGCCAGCGCCATAGATCAGCAGGCACAGACCGACACCGATGGCAAAAGCCCACCCGGCGCCCTTGATCGCCAATACCGCGCCAATCACCCCGGCAATCCCCAGATCACGCTGGCTGCGTGCCTCCATGATGCCCAGGCGCACGCTGACATAGCCCTGGATCAGCAGGGTCAACGCCAGCGCCACACCGAGGATCGGCTGCACCAGAGTCACCACCGGCAACAGCAGCAGACCGGTGTTGGTGCCCCAGCGGAACGAGCCGACACCGCCGTAGATCGACTTCATCGCCTTGGCGCCACCCTTGAAGCGTTCGGTGATCACCACCTGCATGGCCGACCACTGCGGCCCGCACATGGCTACGTCTGGGCCGAACATGCTCATAAAGGCATTGCGCCCACCAAAGATCAGGTGTGAACGGTTCGGGTTGAAGTCGACTTTCTCGTCACGGCGAATATGGTCAGCCTCGGAAAGAATCGCCCGGGCACCGAGCACATCACCGAACACCACCAGGTAAGCCGCGAACACCGTGGGGATAGCCGTCACAAACATCATCAGCGGCGGCATCCCCAGGCCGAATACGGTGTACTCATTCCACAGGGTGACGAAGTCCGGCTGGCTGAAGCCCCATTCAATGTTCGGCCAAGGCGCCTCACCGAACAGTGGCGCGACTATTACCGCCAGCAGAATGATCGGGAAGATGCCCAGCTTGGCGAAGTTCCACCAGAAGCGGTTGCGCTTCTTGAGGTCCTGAAAATGGATGGAAAACACCAGGTAGAAGGCGATGCCGATGGCGATCGAAATGGTCCAGGGGAAGGTGTCGAAGCGCCCACCTTCCTTGAACACCGTCACCACCGCGCTAAGCCCGGCGCCCATGATGATCCCGGCCTTGAGCGCCGAAGGCACCAGCGACACCACCTTCTGCGCCATGCCCGTCATGCCCAGCCCTATTGAGAACACCCCCAGCATCAACTGGAAGGCGATCAGCGCATGCACCCGCTCCGGGCCCTCCGGGAACTGGCTGCAGTAGGCCATCAGCAAGGGAATCGCCGGGGTGATCCAGCCTGGCACCACGGGGTCGCCGAGCAGGTGATGGACCAGATAGAGCAACCCGTTGAGCATGACCACGGCGAGTGCGACCTCAAAAGGCATGCCGAGAAACTCGGTCATCAGCGGAATCGCTGCCAGATCCACCGCGCACATGAGCAGCCCCTGCATGTAGTCGGAGATCTCGAAGCGGTAATGAATAAAAGGCAGACGCACCTTGAATGGCCCCACCGGCCAGTAGGGGGCTTCTACACCAAGGTCGTGTTGATGCAGTTCGGACATTTGAGTCACCCAGCTTTATTAGAGTTGTATTTCAGCCGGCCCCAGCAAACTGGGGCCCATCATCATCGTTGCGGTAAATCAGTAGGCAGCGCGGTAGATCTGCTCGATATCGCCAGCCGTCAGGCGACGGGGGTTGTTGCGCATCAGGCGGTCGATCTTGCTGGCCTCCTCGGCCATCGCCGGGATGGCATCTTCCGGCACGCCAAAGCTGCGCATGCCCTTGGGAATCTCGACGCTGGCGCATAGCTCGGCCATGGCCTCGACGGCCAGATCCGCCGCGGCCTTGTCACTCACACCATAAGTCTGCACGCCCAGAGCAGCAGCGATCTCGGCCATGCGCTCGACGCAGGCCAGCTTGTTCCAGGCCATCACGTAGGGCAGCAACAAGGCATTGCTAACGCCATGGGCGATGTTGAAGCGCCCGCCCAGGGGGTAGGCCAGGGCGTGCACAGCGCCGACCCCGGCATTACCGAACGCCATGCCGGCCATCAGGCTGGCGGTGGCCATGTCCTCACGCGCGGCCAAGTCAGCCGGATTGGCGTAGGCCTTGGGTAGCGCCTTGGCGATCAGCTTGATTGCGGCAATGGCCAGGGCATCGGTGATCGGCGAAGCGTTGAGCGACAGGTAAGACTCCACCGCATGCACCAGCGCATCGACACCGCTGGCGGCGGTGACACTGCGCGGGCAGGTCAGGGTCATCAACGGGCTGACCAGGGCCACATCCGGCAGCAGGTAGTCGCTGACGATGCCCTTTTTCAACTGCGCCTGCTTGTCAGAGAGGATCGCCACATTGGTGACCTCCGAGCCGGTGCCGGCAGTGGTCGGGATGGCAATCAGCGGCGGGCCTTTGCGTTTGATCTGATCGACGCCGAACAGCTCCTCCAGGGCGCCGTCATGGCCGACATAACCCGCCACCGCCTTGGCGATATCGATGGCGCTGCCGCCACCAACGCCGATCAGACCGTCATGGCCACCGGCGCGATAGGCATTGGCGCAGGCTTCGACGATGGCGATTTCCGGCTCAGGCTCGACACCCTCGAAGATGCCGTAGGCGCGCTCGCCCAGCTGCTTGATCACGTGATCGACAGTGCCGGACTTGAGCAGAATGCTATCGGTGACAATCAACGGGTTGGTGATGTTCAGACGGGGCAGTTCGACCGCCAACTGCTCGACCGCCTGGCGGCCGGTGATCAGTTTGTTGGCGATCTTGAATGCAGAAATACTCATCAGCGGGGCCTTTTTCTCGTTGTTGTGCCAAAACGAATCAGGCCGAGCCATAGCGAAAGCTGTGCCAGCTCGCGCAAAGCCCCGCGCCAGAGCGCCTGCGACGATTTGACCCAGCGCCGAACCACAAACAATTGATTAGAAAACCAATCAAGCCCGCAGAAATCGATTCACTTTCTAATCAGTGTGATCCCACTTTTTCATCTTCTGCACCACGGTGGCCTGGCTGATACCCAGGGCGCGGGCCGCTTCGCGGGTGGTCTTGTGCTGCAGCAAGGCCGCACGAATCGCCTCGCGCTCGAGCAATTCGACGCGCTTGCGCAGCGGCATTTGCGCATCATCACCTCCTGCACCCGACGCCTGACGCACTTCGGCGGGAAGGTCGAACAGCCCGACACTGTCACCCTCGCAGGTCACCACCATGCGCTCGACTAGGTTGATCAGCTCGCGGATATTGCCGGGCCAGGGGTAATCGACCAGCCGATCCAGCGCCTCCAGGCTCCAGCTCAACTGCCGGGCATACCGAGCGTTGAACTGCGCCAGGTAGTAGTTGAGCAGCGGCACCACCTCATCGCTGCGCTCGCGCAAAGCGGGAATATGGATGGGCACCACGTTCAGGCGGTAGTAGAGATCGGCGCGAAAGCGCCCCTCGGCCACACGTTGCTGCAGGTCATGGTGAGTGGCGGTGATGATGCGTACATCCACCTCCTTGAGCTCCAGGCCACCCACCGGGATAAAGCGACTTTCCTCGATCACCTTGAGCAGTTTGACCTGCACGGCCAGCGGCAGGTCGCCCACCTCATCGAGAAACACCGTGCCCTGGTGCGCCAGTTCCAGCAGGCCGCGCTTGCCCTTGCTGCCGGCACCGGTGAACGCACCGGGCACATAGCCGAACAACTCGGCCTCGATCAGGTGTTCGGGCAAGGCGCCGCAGTTGAGCGCCAGAAACGGCTGCTGTGCCCGCGCGCTGGCGGTGTGGATGTACTGGGCGATAAGGGTTTTGCCAACGCCCGTCTCGCCCTGCAGCAGCACCTTCACATCGCTGCGCGCGACCTGCCGGGCCTGGGTGAAGACGCGCCCGGAGGCGACCTGGTCGGCCACGGGAGAGTCGTTGAGCAAGGCATCGCGCTGCCCGGCATGCAGGCGTGCCGTGCTCGAACGCAATTGCTTGAGCTGTTGCAGCTCGTCGCGCTCGTGCTTCATGCGCAGCAGTTCGGTCATGTCACGCACGGTGCTGACCACGTAACGCACACTGCCGTCTGCCGCCAGAATGGGCGTGCCACTGACCAGCAGGCGGTTGCCCTGGCTGACGCGCTGCATCATCGACAGCGCCTTGCCTTCCTTGAGCACCCGCAGCGAGACGGACTCCGAGAGCACACCATCGCGCACCAACTCCTGCATCGGCCGGCCGACCAGGTCGACACCCCGCAGCCCCGTCAGGCGCTCGTACGCCCGGTTGACCTTCAGCGTGATGCCATCGGCATCGGTGATGTAGACCCCGTCATGCAGCGCGTCGAGCAGCTCTTCCAGATTGGCTTCGCTGAGATTCATGGCCCCTCCCTACCCGCGCGAAAGGCCAACAGTGTAAAGACTGCAACCACGGGAAGGGCAAAAACTGCAGGCACCCGGAGTGCCTGCAGTGGGGTTACTCACTGATCTGGGTACGCATTTTCTCGCTACGCCCGCGCAACCATTCCAGGGTCAGCAGCAGGAGGATGGAGAAACCGATCAGCAAGGTCGCTGCGGCGGCGATGGTCGGGCTGAGGTTTTCGCGGATGCCGCTGAACATCTGCCGTGGCAGGGTGACCTGCTCGGGGCCGGCGAGGAACAGGGTCACCACCACTTCGTCGAACGAGGTGGCGAAGGCGAACAACGCGCCGCTGATCACCCCCGGCGCGATCAGCGGCAGGGTCACCCGGCGGAACGCGGTGATCGGCGAGGCGCCCAGGCTGGCGGCCGCGCGCACCAGGTTGTAATTGAAACCCTGCAGGGTCGCCGAGACGGTGATGATGACGAAGGGCACGCCGAGCACCGCATGCACCAGGATCAACGATATATAGCTGTTACCCAGGCCCAGCGGCGCGAAGAACAGGTAGCTGGCAACACCGACGATCACCACCGGTACCACCATCGGCGAAATCAGCAGGCTCATCACCAGGGCCTTGCCGCGGAATTCGCCACGGGTCAGGCCGATGGCGGCCAGGGTGCCGAGGACCATGGCCAGCACGGTGGCGGCTGGGGCGACCAGCAGGCTGTTTTTCAGCGCGCGCATCCAGCTGGCCGAGGCGAAGAAGTCCTCGTACCAGCGCAGCGAGAATGACTCGATCGGGTAGACCAGAAAGGTCCCGGCGTTAAACGACAGCGGGATGATCACCAGTACCGGCAGGATCAGAAACAACAGCACCAGCGCGCAGATAGTGCGCAGGCTGTAGTACCAGACGCGCTCGACGGGGGACATGTAAGGGCTGAGCATCGGATGACTCTCCTGTTAACCCAGGCGCAGACGGCTTGCGCCGACCAGCCAGCTGTAGACCACATAAAGCACCAGGGTCGCGAGCAGCAACAAGCCGCCCAGTGCCGTGGCCATGCCCCAGTTGATCGAGGTGTTGGTGTAGAAGGCAACGAAGTAGCTGACCATCTGGTCGCCCGGGCTGCCGAGCAGGGCCGGGGTGATGTAGTAGCCGATGGACAGGATGAACACCAGCAGGCAACCGGCACTGACACCGGCCAGGGTCTGCGGGAAGTACACGCGCCAGAAGCTGGCGAACGGGTGACAGCCCAGGGAGATCGCCGCACGCATGTAGGTCGGCGAAATACCCTTCATCACGCTGTAGATCGGCAGGATCATGAACGGCAGCATGATGTGCACCATCGAGATGTACACCCCGGTGCGGTTGAACACCAGTTGCAGCGGCTTGTCGATGATGCCCAGGCCAAGCAGCGCACTGTTGATCAGGCCGCTGGACTGCAGCAGCACGATCCACGCCGCCACCCGCACCAGGATCGAGGTCCAGAACGGCAGCAGCACCAGAATCATCAGCAGGTTGCTCTGCCGGGTCGGCAGGTTGGCCAGCAGGTAAGCCAGCGGATAGGCCAGCACCAGGCAGATGGCGGTGATCACCAGGCCCATCCAGAAGGTGCGGGTGAAGATGTCCAGGTAGATCGCCTGGTCGGGCGTGGCCTGGGTCAGCTCGCCGAGGTCGTCGATACGGTGATCGAGGGCCGCAAGCAAATAATAGGGGGTGACGCTGCTGGCATTGCGACGGATCACCTGCCAGTAAGCCGGGTCGCCCCAGCGTTCATCGAAGCTTTCCAGCGCATCCTTGTAGGACGCCGGCGTGTCCTTGAACGGCAAGGCACGGGCGGTCTTGGCCATCAGGCTGCGGTAGCCAGCCAGTTCCATGTTCATGCGTTTGGACAAATCGCCCAGGGTCTGATCGCGGCGCGCATCGGCCAGGTCCAGCGCCAAGGCCTGGTACACCGGCTCGGCGGGTAGCCCCTTGCCATCCCAATCAGCGATCTGCTCGACGGTGCGCGGCAGGCTGCCGACCACCTCGGGGTTGTTCACGCTCTTGTTGAGCAGGGCGACGATGGGGACCAGGAAAACCAGCACCAGAAACACCAGCAAGGGCAGGATCAACGCCTGGGCCTTGAGCCGGTTGACGCGCTCGGCACGGGCCAGACGCTGTTTCAGGGTGGGGCCGGTGACCGTGGTCGGGGACACTGCGAGGGCCATAGCGAACTCCGGGAAACGGGAAAACCATCCCCTCCCCCGCGTACGGGAGAGGGGCACTGCCGGGTGACTCAGTTACGCGCGGCCCAGGCGTTGAAGCGCTGTTCCAGTTGCTCGCCGTAGTCAGCCCAGAAGGTCACGTCCATGGCCACTTGGCCGGCGATGTTTTCCGGGGTGGTCGGCATGTCTTTGAGCAGTGCCGGAGCGAGCAGCTCGACTGCCTGCTTGTTGGCCGGGCCGTAGGCGATGTTTTCCGAGTAGATCTTCTGCTGCTCGGGCTGTACCGAGAAGGCGATGAACTCGCGCGCAGCGTCCTGATCCTTGGCACCTTTCGGGATGGCCCAGGCGTCGAAGTCGTAGATGCCGCCTTCCCACACCACTTGCAGGTTGCTTTCTTTCTGCACAGCCGCGATGCGGCCGTTGTACGCCGAGCTCATGACCACGTCACCGGAGGCGAGGAACTGCGGCGGCTGGGCGCCGGCTTCCCACCACTGGATCTGCGGCTTGATCTGGTCGAGCTTGGCAAACGCACGGTCCTGGCCTTCTTTGGTGGCCAGTACGCCGTAGACGTCCTTGGCGGCAACGCCGTCGGCCATCAGGGCGAATTCCAGGGTGTATTTGGCGCCCTTGCGCAGGCCGCGTTTGCCCGGGAATTTCTCGGTGTCCCAGAAATCCGCCCAGCCGCTCGGCGCGCTGCTGAGTTTGTCGGCGTTGTAGGCGAGCACCGTGGACCATACGAAGAAACCTACGCCGCACGGCTGGATGGCGCCGTCGACGAAGTCTTCGGCATTGCCGAACTGCGCCGGGTCGAGCTCTTCAAACAGGCCTTCGTCGCAGCCGCGCGCCAGTTCCGGCGATTCAACTTCGACCAGGTTCCAGGACACGCTGTTGGTGTCGACCATGGCTTTGACCTTGGCCATTTCACCGTTGTACTCGCCGGCGATGATCTTGCCGCCCTTGGCTTCCCAAGGTGCGTAGAAGGCCTTGACCTGGGCGGCCTTGTTGGCGCCTCCGAAGGACACCACGGTCAGGTCCGCGGCCATGGCCGGGGCGGCGCAGGCGATTGCCAGGCTCAATGCCGGCAATGTGAGGTATTTGTTCATTCTTATGACTCCACTGTGGCTGGTTGGTAACGCGTTGGCTCAGTGCCCGACAGGCAGCGGATCGAGCGCACGAACGTGCTCGACCTGCCAGCCCAGTGGCACCACATCGCCCACCGCAAGGGCGGGATCGAGTTCGGCGATCGGCTGCTTGACGAAGAAATCGCTGGCGCCGCAGACCTCCAGGCGCACACGCACGTGGTCGCCCAGGTAGATGAATTCGGCCACACGGCCGGTAAAGCGGTTGTCGCAACGCTCGCTGGCGGCGTTCAGGCGCACCCGCTCAGGGCGGATCGACAGGGTCACCGGCTCGCCGACGGCACCGACGTTGACCGCCAGCGCCCGCACCTGCTCACCGCGCTCCAGGGCCACCACACACTGCTCGCCGTCACGGCTGAGCAGGCGCCCGTTGAGGCGGTTGTTCTCACCGATAAAGTTGGCTACGAAGGTGTTGCACGGCTCTTCATAAAGCGTGCGTGGCGGAGCGATCTGCTGGATTTCGCCCTGGTGGAATACCGCCACCCGGTCGGACATGGTCAGGGCTTCGCCCTGGTCGTGGGTCACGTAGACCACGGTGACGCCCAGGCGCTGGTGCAGGTGCTTGATCTCCATCTGCATGTGCTCACGCAACTGCTTGTCGAGGGCGCCCAGGGGTTCGTCCATCAGCACCAGCTGCGGCTCAAACACCAGGGCGCGGGCCAGGGCCACACGCTGCTGCTGACCGCCGGAAAGCTGCGCCGGGTAACGGGTGGCGAAGGCATCGAGCTGCACCATCGACAGGGCGCGCTTGACCCGCTCGCTGACGTCGGTCTTGCTCATGCCACGCACAGTGAGCGGGAACGCCAGGTTCTCAGCCACGGTCATGTGCGGGAACAGGGCGTAGTTCTGGAACACCATGCCGATGTCGCGCTTGTGCGGCGGCACGTTGTTCAGCGCCCGGCCACCAAGCTGGATGACACCCGCGGTCGGGGTCTCGAAGCCGGCAAGCATCATCAGGCTGGTGGTCTTGCCCGAGCCGGACGGCCCCAGCAGCGTGAGGAACTCACCCTTGCGGATGTCCAGGTTGAGATCTTTGACGATCAGCGACTCGCCGTCATAGCTCTTCTGCACACCCTGGAAGCTGACCAACACCTCGTCCATACCGCACCTTCTCGTTCGTAAACCGTAGACAGAGACTAGGCCTACACCAACGGCGCGCAAATCGGGCGGCAGGAGAGAATGCCATCAGGCATATGGACAATCGCGTGTAGGGAACGCCCTACATGACAGACGTATTACAGCAGCTTGTGTTCCAGCGCGTAGCGCACCAGATCGGCCACCGAATGGGCGTTGAGCTTGTGCATCAGACGCGCCTTGTGGGTGCTGATGGTCTTGCTGCTCAGGCCCAATTGCTGGGCGATGTCGTTGACGTTGGCGCCCTGGGCCAGGCGCTCGAACACCGAGAACTCGCGCTCCGAGAGCAGCGCGTGGGACGGCCGCGCATCGGTCAGGCCGACCTCGAAGACCATGCGGTCGGCCAGCTCCGGGTCGATATAACGCCCGCCTGCCGCAACCTTGCGGATGGCGGTGAGCAGCAATGCCGGATCGCTGTCTTTGGTCGCATAACCCGCCGCACCGATCTTCAACGCGCGCGCGGCCATCTGCGCCTCGTCATGCATCGACAGCACCAGAATTGCCGGCGGCTGGTTCAGCGCACGAATCCGTGGGATCGCCTCCAGGCCATTGACACCGGGCATGGAGATATCCAGCAGTACCACCTCGCAGGGCGTCTGGCGCAAAGCTTCGAGCAGTTGCTCGCCGTTGCTCGCCTCGCCGACCACCTGCAGGTCCTTGGCCAGGCCGATCAATTGCTTGATGCCCTCGCGCACGATGGTGTGGTCTTCGGCAACCAGTACACGGATCACGTTTGCTCCTCCTCGCTGATAAATGCCTGCTCGCTGTCCAGCGGCACCCGCACGCTCAGTGTGGTGCCTTCGCCGGGTTGGCTGTCGATGTCCAGGGTGCCACCGAGCATCAGTACGCGCTCGCGCATGCCAACCAGGCCAAACGAGCTGCTGCCTACGGCGGCCGGGCGGAAACCGCGACCATCGTCGCTGATCACCAGGTTCAGGGTCGCCCCCTGCACGGCCAGGCGCACGTCGACAGTATGCGCGCCGGCATGCCGAATGACATTGGTCAGCGCCTCCTGCAGCACCCGGAACAGGCCGATGGCCTGGCCATCGGCCAACTCCGGCAGGTTGTCCGGCACCTCGACCAGGCAAGGAATCTGCGTACGCGCCTCGAAACGCTGAGCCTGCCACTCGATGGCCGAGGCCAGGCCGGCATCGAGAATTGGCGGGCGCAGGGCGCTGGCGACATCGCGCACCAGTTGGAACAGCTGGGCGATCAGGCGCTTCATATTGCCCAGGCGCTCGTGCAGGCCGGGGTCGAGGTCGGCGTAGCTCAGCTCGCACATCGAGGTTTCCAGCTTGAGCACGGTGAGCACCTGGCCCAGTTCGTCGTGCACCTCGCGGGCGATACGCGCCTTCTCCTCCTCGCGCACGCTTTCCAGGTGCGCCGACAGCTCACGCAGTTGCGCCCGCGAATCGGCCAGGGCCAGCTCGATGCGCTTGTTGTCGCTGATGTCCCAGACGATGCCATCCCACAGCACCTGGCCGGTGGGCAGGCGCCGGGCAATGGCCTTGATATCGGCCCAGCGCTGCTCACCTGCGCGGGTGAGGATACGGCCCTGCCAGTGCCAATCCTGATCACTGGCCAGGGCTGCATCCTGACTGCGGTGATAGGCCTGGCGATCATCGGGATGAACGAGGCTGCGCAGGCCACGATCCGGCGCCATCAGCTCGCCGGCGCTGTAACCGACCAGGTTCTCGGCGCCCTCGCTGATAAACGCAAAGTCCACCACCCCACCCGGCTGCGGCCGTTCCAGGCGAAACACCAACCCTGGCACGTTGGCCGCAATGCCCTGCAGGCGCGCCTCACTTTCCTGCAGCGCAGCCAGGGCACGGCGGCGCTCGGTGACGTCGGTGATAAACACCACCAGGTATTCGTTCTCGCGGTAGCGCATAAAACTCAGCGACACATCGGCCGGCAGCAGGCTGCCATCAGCGCGCACGCAATCACTGGCAAAACTCAGCGGGCCCTGGCCGCCCTGGCGCGCACGTTTCCACAGGTTGAGCCAGCGGTCCATGCTCAGGCTCGGCTCAAAATCCGCCAACGGCCGCTGCAGGATGCCGCCCGAACCGTAGCCGAGCATCTGCTCCGTGGCGCGGTTGGCGTAGTGCACGCGGCTGTCCCAGTTGACCCAGAGAATGCCCACGGTGCTGTGGTCGATGGAGAACTGCGCCAGGCGCAGGGCATCACGCGCGGCCTCGCGCAGCTCGATCTCATGGCGCGCGGCCAACAGGCGAAACTCCAGGGCATCGCGCTGGCGGCGCAGGCTGAACATCAGCGCCAGGCTGCTAAGCAACAGCACCCCAAGCAGCACGCTGAGGTTGCGAAAAAACGCCGGTGAGGTGCTGGAGGCGCGCACGGCCGGCTCGATCCAGCGGCTCTGCAGGGCATCCAGCTCCTGGGCGGGAATCGCCCGCAGGGCGCTGTCGATGATCGCCGCGAGCTGCGGCCAGTCGCGCCGCGAGCCAATACGCAACAACTGCGACAAGCCGGCATCACCGACGATCGCCAGCTCGGCGAACTCCGACTCACGCAGCAAGCGCGCCACCTGGGACGCCTCGACCACCGCATAGGCCGCCTGCTGGGCCATGACCTGCTGCAGCGCCTGGCGCGCGTTGTTCGCCTCACGCAACTGCAGGCCGGGGTAGCTGCCGCGCAAGAAATCGGCCACGGCGCTGGGCATTGGCACGGCCAGCGGCGCTTCGCCACCGAGGTTTTCCAGATCGACGCTGCCGGCCCCGCTGGGCACGCCTACCAGCAGATGCGGAATACGCAGGTAAGGGTCGCTGAACAGCCAGCGGCGCAAACCTGCCGGGGTTTGCTGCAGCCCTGGCGCCAGATCGATCTGCCCGGCGCGCAGCGCTGCCTCGAGCTCGGCATGCGTTTTGAAGTGGCGCCAGTTCAGACGGCTGCCCAGACGCTCGGCCAGCAGGTTGAGCAGATCAATGCTGGCACCGCTCAGGCTTTGCTGGCGCTGATCGAACTGCGCGTAGGGGGTTTGCAGCACCACGCCGGCGCGTAATGGTTCATGGTCACGCAGCCACGTCGTCTGCTCCACCGTCAGCGGCACCGGCGCGGGGGCTTGCGCCCAGGCGATATTGATCCATAGCCCGAGCAGCAGCCATCGCCATGCACGCCTGTTCATTGGTACTCACCGTTTGCCATGGAACGCCCCATTGCCCGCACCCTACGCCACCGCCGCACCTGACAAAAGTGCCAGCAGCCATTAGTCTCAAGCGATCACCCGCCAGCCAGGACTGCTTTGATGCCGCGCCCACGCCGTTCGACACTTGCCCTGCTCTCCCTGGCCTTGCTGCCCTGGCTGTGCAATGCCCTGGCGGACGCCACGCCACCGGCCGAAACGCCGCCCGCCACAGACGAGGTGCCCAGTGAACGGCCCACCTTGCCTGAGCGCAGCCAGCTCGACGCCACGGCCCTCAGTGAACAACTGCCAGCGGCGCAACAGCAGCAACTGGGCCCGGACAGCGACCGTTTTCTTGCACTGTGGCGTGCCGCCAACACCCCCAGCCCCAAAGGCGCAGTGGTCATCCTGCCCGCTGCCGGGCAAAGCGCCGATGACCCACGCCTGGCCGGCCCGCTGCGCGCCAGCCTGCCAGATATTGGCTGGCACAGCCTGAGCCTGACCCTGCCCGACCCAAGCGATCCGCTACAGGCCCTGCCTCCCACCGAGACTGCGTCTACGCCTGAGGCTGACCCCGCCACTGATCCCAGCGCGCCTCCCGCCGAACCCAGCGAAACAGCTGCGCCGCCAGAAGCCGCAGAGCCTGCAGCGGACGACCCAGCCTTGAGCCCAGAAGCCCAGCAACAGGCACAAGCCGAGCGCATTTTTGCGCGCATCGATGCGGCCCTGGCCTTTGCCCAAAGCCAGCAGGCCAACCGTCTGGTACTCCTCGGTGATGGCAGCGGCGCCTATTGGGCAGGTCGCTACCTCAGCGAGCGCAAGCCAGAAACCGTGCAGCATCTGATCGTGGTCGAACCCACAGTGCCCCTGGGCTTCGCGCCGCCGCTGGATGAGTTGCTGCCGGCGCTCAAACTCGGCACCGGCGACTTTTTCTACAAAGACCAGGCCGTAGACCGCACCCAGGCGCTACTGCGCCAGCAGGCCGCCAAACGCCTGGGGCACACGACCTATACCCAGATAGCCATGAAAGCCCTGCCGGGTAACCCGACCGTGGAGCGCGAGCAACTACAACGGCGTATCCGCGGCTGGCTTGAGAAGAACGTACAGAAGTGAAGCGTGGGGCCTGTCGGACTTAACGCTGTTCTACTGCGGAAAATCCCGAGAGGTTCCTCGGGTCAGTTTTTCGAGGTGATGCCTTAAGGCTCGCGGTATGGCCACCATTCGCCGCGGGCGCGGCTCCTACAGAGAAATCCGCAGCACCACCCACCTCGTAGGAGCCCCGCCCCGGGGCGAAGCTTTTTCGCCGCCCCGCGGTGTGCAGCGAAACTTAGCGAAAGCCACGCTGCTGACGCACCAAGGCATAGGCCTGGTGCAGGTCGCGGGTCCGTTCGGTGGCCTCGCGGATGCGCTCGGCGCTGGCACCACTGCCGGTCAGTTTGTCAGGATGGTGCTGGCTCAGCAGACGCCGGTAGGCACGCTTGATCTGCGTTGGATCGGTGTCAGCCGACACCCCGAGCACACGCAGGGCCGCTGGGTAGGCACCACCCGCAGGTGAAGCAGGTGGCCCTTGGCGGCGCGGTGCATAGTCCGTACGCCAGCCCTCCTGCACGGTCACGGACACGCCCAGCCACTGCCCCCAGAGCAGGATCAGCTCCTGCTCGGTCTGCCCGACCTGACCGTCGACCCACGCCATGCGCCAGCAGGCACGCAGCAGCCGCTCACCTTCAACGCGCTGGCGCTGCAACGGCCGGCGCAGGCTGTCATGCCCGGTCTTGCCGCGGGCAAACGCGGCAATCGCCTGCTGTTGCGCCGCCGCATCCAGGCTCATGCGCTGCATTTCTGCCTTTGCCTGGCGAATATGCTCGGGCAACACGCGCCCCTCGCACTTGGCCAAACGCCCAAGCATGACGAACAGCAGCATCGGCTCATCCGCCGGGGCGCCCCACAGCCGGGCGCGCAGTGCCGCCCAACTGTTCAGCCGCAGTCGCCGATCCAGCACCTGCCCCAGCAGCCCGCCCAGCAGGGCGCCAGGAATACTCGCCAACGCCCAACCCGCGAGCGCACCGAGCAGCGTTACAGGCCAGAACACTCTCAAAGGCTCCGGGTGAGCAGGCGCTCGACGTCAGCCAGACGCTCGTGGGTGCCTACGTCGATCCAGGTACCGGCAAAGTGTTCGCCGCTCACCTGCCCCTGCTGCATGGCCTCGCGCAACAGAGGTGCAAGCTTGAAGGCGCCGACCGTGCAGCCGGCAAACAGCGCCGGCGTCAGAACCGCGATACCACTGTAGGTCAGGCAAGGCGCATCCCCCTCAGCCGCCGCAAGCTGACCATCGGCCAGACGAAAATCACCACTCGGGTGGTGCACCGGGTTATCGACCAGCACCAGATGCGCCAGGCCAGACAAGGGTCGACGCAGCGCCGCAAAGGGGTAGTCGGTGAAAATATCACCGTTCACCACGGCGAAGGGCGCATCGCCGAGCAAGGGCAGCGCCCGATGAATGCCGCCGCCGGTTTCCAGCGGCTCGCCCTCGGGCGAATACTCGATGCGCACGCCAAAGCGCGCGCCATCACCTAGGTAATCCTCGATCTGCTGACCGAGCCAGGCGTGGTTGATCACCAGCTCATCAAAACCGGCAGCGGCCAGCGCACGCACGTGGTATTCGATCAAGGGCACACCCGCAGCGCGCACCAGCGGCTTGGGCGTGTGCAGGGTCAGCGGGCGCAGGCGCTCGCCTTTACCCGCGGCCAGAATCATCGCCTTCATGCTGGCACCGCTGCGTCACGCGGCAGACTGGCGAACAGCGCGGCCAGATCGGCCAGCTCCGGCCGGCGCGCCAGAACAGTTTCTATATAAGCGAAGAAACGCGGCACATCGCCCAGGTAGCGCGGCTTGCCGTCACGGTGGCAGATGCGCGCGAAGATGCCGATGACCTTGAGGTGGCGCTGCACGCCCATCAGATCACTGGCCTGCTGGAACGCAGCGAAGGTCGCCTGTACCGGAATGCCGAGCTCCCGCGCCTGCTGCCAGTAACGCTGTAACCAATCCTCTATGCGTGCCTCGGGCCAACTGAGGAAGGCATCCTTGAATAGCGAGGTAACGTCGTAGGTCACCGGGCCATAGACCGCATCCT
The DNA here is from genome assembly GCA_018826895.1 of Gammaproteobacteria bacterium. Lineage (GTDB taxonomy): Bacteria > Pseudomonadota > Gammaproteobacteria > Pseudomonadales > Pseudomonadaceae > Aquipseudomonas. The sequence continues at coordinate 22,186 of JAHJYA010000116.1, read as the reverse complement.
GGAAATCCAGCACCCCAGGATTGGGCGTGCTGATCATCAGGTTGCGCGGCATGTAATCACGGTGCACCAGCACCTTAGGCTGGGCCAGCGCGCTGTCGATCAACAACTGACTGACCCGTGCCCACTGCGCTTGCTGCTCAGCACTGAACTGCACACCCAGGTGTTTTTCCACATACCACTCGGGAAACAACTGCAACTCGCGGCGCAGCAGGGCATCGTCATAGTGGCCCAGCGGCCGATCCATGGGCAGGCGCTGCAGAGCCAGCAACGCGGCGAGCGCATCGTCGAACAGGCGGTCGGCGTTATCGGCGTCGATCACATCCAGATAGGTCTGCCGGCCCAGATCATTGAGCAATAAAAAACCACGCGGCAGATCGGCGGCGAGAATTTCCGGCACATTCAAGTCGGCACAGGCCAGGTATTCGGCCATGTGGACGAAGGGCCGGCAGTCTTCCTGGGGCGGTGGCGCATCCATCACAATCAAGCTGCGCCCCTCTCCTTGCCAGCGGAAATAACGGCGGAAGCTCGCGTCACTGCTGGCCGCGACCAAGGTTGCGGCAGGCACAGCGCCCCAGCCGCGGGTATTGAACAGAACAGGCAATTGCTCAGCGAGCCAGTCTTCTAGCTGTTGCAGGCGTACATCTTCATCAGGCATTACAAGGGTCTCCGACGGCGCTAGCCGTTGCGCGGGTCATGCTTTATTATCCAGCATCTTTTTCAGCCCATCGAGAGGCGTGCGGCCCCTGGGCCATTGGCGCGCAGGAAGCCCGGAAAAACAAGATGGCAGTAAAATACCCCACGTTCCGCAGAAAATTTCCTCTTTTGGTTACTGGCGGCTTTCTCGCCCTTCAACCCTTAGCCACTCACTTTGCCAGTGCTGCAGAGCAGTACGACTGTCAGGCTTCGGCCAGCGGCGGCTGGGCCTGTACGCCTCGCTCGGCCAGTGCTGCCGTGCCGGCGCGCCCGGTGCACAGCGGCGCGGCGGTCAGCTCGACTGATGGCGCAACGGCAGCCCCGGCGCAGCAGGCCGCGGCCACCCGGCTGGTCACCGAAGCGGGTGGCCGTGCTCTGGCCTCGCGCAGCGCTGACTACAGTCACCTCGACTGGGTACCGCGTGAGCAACTGACGGCAGCTCAGTTGGCAGAAGCCGGTCCGTACTGCGCCGGCGCCTATGTCGAACCGACCCGACCGGGAATGAACGACACCACGCCGATGAACGAAGCGCCGATGTTCGTATCGGCCCGTGCTTCGCGCTATGACCAGGAATCGCAGACCGCGACCCTCGCCGGTGACGTCGTCGTGCGCCAGTCCGGCATGCAGGTCGAGGCCGACGAGGCCAACCTGCTGCAGGCAGAAAATCGCGGCGAGCTCAAAGGCAACGTGCGCCTGCGTGATCAGGGCATGCTGGTAGTCGGCGACACCGCCGAACTGCAACTGGACAACGGTGAGGCGCAGATCGACAACGCCGAGTACGTACTGCACAAGAGCCACATCCGTGGCAGCGCGCAGTACGCCAAGCGTGAAGAGACCGCGATCATCCGCCTCAAGGATGGCACCTATACCAGCTGCGAACCGGGCAGCAACGCCTGGCACCTGAAGGGCAACAACATCACGCTGAACCCGGCCACCGGTTTCGGCACCGCGACCAACGTCACCCTGCGGGTCAAAGATTTCCCGGTGTTCTATACACCCTACATCTACTTCCCGATTGATGACCGTCGCCAGTCCGGCTTCCTGCCGCCGAGCATCGGTAGCTCCAGCGACAACGGCATGACGCTGCAGACGCCCTACTACTTCAACCTGGCGCCGAACTACGACGCCACCCTGTACCCGACCTATATGGCCGACCGCGGGCTACTGCTGGAAGGTGAGTTCCGCTACCTGACCAAGAGCAGTGATGGCCAAGTGGGCGCCGCGTACCTGGACGACAGCAACGACGATCGCAAGCTGCAGTCCGATTACAAAGACCAGCGCTACATGTATAGCTGGCAGCACCGCCAGGGTCTGGACAAGCGCCTGCTCGCCGAAGTCGACTACACCGACATCAGCGATCCGTATTACTTCCAGGATCTGAACACCGACCTGGGCATCGAGACCAGCAGCTACGTCAACCAGCGCGGTACCCTGACCTACCGCGGCGACAGCTACACCGCGCGGCTCAATGCCCACGCCTATGAACTGGCGAACATCACCGATATCACCCCGTACAACCGTCTGCCGCAGATCACCCTCGACGGTAAGCTGCCGTTCCAGCCGGGTGGCCTGAACTTCGCCTACGGTACTGAACTGGTGCGTTTCGACCGCGACCTGCGCTCGGGTAACTTCATCAACGAAGACGGTGTGCTTGAGCAACCTTGGTACGACACGCGCGTACGGGGCCTGGCCCGTGCCAACGGCACCCGTATGCATGTCGAGCCCTCGGTCAGCCTGCCGCTGAACTGGAGCTGGGGCTTTATCACGCCCAAGGTCAAGTACCTGCAGACCAACTATGATCTGGACCTCGATCAGCGCGGACAAGACAGCCTGCTCGCAGAACAGAGCTACAGCAGCAGCCAGAACCGTGGCATTGGCATGTTCAGCCTGGACAGCGGTCTGTACTTCGACCGCGAGACCCAGCTGTTCGGCAACAACTACCGCCAGACCCTGGAACCACGCCTGTTCTACCTCTATGTGCCTGAGGAAGATCAGACCGACATTCCGATTTTCGATAGCAGCGAAAGTACCTTCGGCTACTCCTCGCTATGGCGTGAAAACCGCTTCTCCGGTAAGGACCGCATTGGTGACGAGAACAAACTCTCACTCGGCGTGACCAACCGCTGGATCGAGCCTAATGGCTTCGAGCGTCAGCGCTTCAGCATCGGCCAGGCCTTCTATTTCGAAGACCGCACCGTGCAGATGCCGGGCATCGACTATCGCACTCGCTCCGATGCCACGGCGTCGCAGTCGCCCTATGCGCTGGAATACCTGTACCGTTTCAACCGCGACTGGCGCTTCAGCTCGGACTTCAACTGGGACCCGGACACTCACCGCACTCGCTCGGGTAGCGCGATGTTCCATTACCAGCCTGAAGACAATCCGAACAAGGTGGTCAACGCCGGTTATCGCTACCGCAACGACACCCTTCGCTACGACCAGAGCACCGGCAACTGGTCGTTCGACTCGGACTACGGCACGCCAGGTAGCGCCAACTACATCAAGGACTACTACAAGATCAGCCAGCACGACTTCTCGGTCATTTGGCCGATCGTCCCGCAGTGGAGCGTCATCTCGCGCTGGCAGTATGACTACGGTCGCAACCGTACCCTGGAAGCCTTTGGTGGCTTCGAGTACGACAGCTGCTGCTGGAAACTGCGCCTGATCAACCGTTACTGGATCGACTACGACGAAGTCAGCCTCAACCCGTCACGCAACGATGAGCCGGACCGCGGCATCTTCCTGCAGATCGTCCTCAAGGGCCTCGGCGGTGTAGTGGGCAACAAGACTGAGACTTTCCTCGACCAAGGCATTCAAGGTTACCGTGAACGTGAAGACCAAGCTTTCTGATTGCGTGCGCCCGCTGCTGTTGGGCGCGCTGTTACTGGGTACTTCGGCCATGGCCGAAGTACAGCCACTCAACCGCGTGGTGGCGATCGTCGATAACGACGTGATCATGCAAAGCCAGCTCGACGCGCGCGTGCGTGAAGTTCAGCAGACCATCAGCAAGCGCGGCGCTGAACTGCCGCCGCAGGATGTACTCACGCAACAGGTGCTCGAACGCCTGATCGTCGAGAACATTCAGTTGCAGATCGGCGACCGTTCGGGCATTCGCATCACCGATGAAGAGCTCAACCAGGCCATCGGCACTATCGCCCAGCGCAACGGCATGAGCGTCGAACAGTTCCAGGCGGCGTTGGCCCAGGACGGTCTGTCGTATATCGAAGCGCGCGACCAGGTGCGTCGCGAGATGATCATCAGCCGCGTGCGCCAGCGCCGTGTGGCCGAGCGGATCCAGGTCACTGATCAGGAAGTGCAGAACTTCCTCGCCTCGGACCTGGGCAAGATGCAGCTGTCGGAAGAGTTCCGCCTGGCCAACATCCTGATCCCGACGCCGGACGGTGCCTCCTCCGATGCCATCCGCGCCGCCGAAACCCAGGCCCGCGATATCTACCAGCAACTGCAACAGGGCGCCGATTTCGCCCAGTTGGCAATTGCCCGCTCGGCCAGTGAAACTGCTCTGGAAGGCGGCGAAATGGGCTGGCGCAAGGCCGCGCAACTGCCACCTCCCTTCGACACCCTGCTGGGCAGCCTGTCAGCCGGCGATGTCACCGAGCCGATCCGTACCCCAGGTGGTTTTATCATCCTCAAGGTCCTGGAAAAGCGTGGCGGCGAGACCCTGGTGCGTGACGAAGTCAATGTGCGCCATATCCTGATCAAGCCCAGCGAAATTCGCAGCGCTGCAGAAACCCAACGCCTGGCCGAGCGCATCTACCAGCGCATCGAAGCCGGCGAAGACTTCGCCGAGCTGGCGAAGAGCTTCTCCGAAGACCCGGGTTCGGCTCTCAACGGCGGCAGCCTGAACTGGATCGACCCCAACGCGCTGGTACCGGAATTCCGCGAGGTGATGAACAACACCCCGAGTGGCGAAGTGTCCAAGCCTTTCCAGAGCCAGTTCGGCTGGCACGTGCTGCAGGTCATGGGCCGCCGTGCCACCGACAGCAGCGCGCAGTTCCGCGAGCAACAGGCCATGACCCTGCTGCGTAACCGCAAGTACGACGAAGAACTGCAGACCTGGCTGCGCCAGATCCGCGACGAGGCCTACGTCGAAACGCGGATCTAATCGCTCGCTGCAAACCAAGCCCGGTACCTGTTTCAGGACCGGGCTTTTTTATGCCTATACACCAACAGGCTGCCTCCCTCCTGTAGGAGCGAATTTATTCGCGATTTTGCCGCAGACCATGCATGCGCAATCGCCACACCGAGCACGCCGCAGGTTACCCCCCCGCCTTCACCACACAACACCGCTACAATGGCCGCTCAGTTTCTCGGAGCCTCGCGATGAGCCGCACACCTGTTTTTGCCCTAACCTCTGGTGAACCGGCCGGCATCGGCCCTGACTTATGCCTGCTGCTGGCGCGTGATGCACAGCCCGCCGCCCTGGTGGTCATCGCCAGCCGCACATTGCTGGCTGAGCGCGCCACGCAATTGGGCCTGCAAATTGAATTGCTCGACGTCGGCCCCGGCCAGTGGCCCAGCCAGCCGGCACCGGCCGGCAGCCTGTACGTCTGGGACACGCCCCTGGCCGAGCCAGTCGTCGCTGGTCAGTTGGATGTCGCCAATGCCGGCTACGTGCTGCAGACCCTGACCCGGGCGGCCGAAGGCTGCCTGGCGGGCGACTTCGCTGGGATGATTACAGCGCCGGTGCACAAGGGCGTGATCAACCAGGCCGGCATCGCGTTTTCCGGGCATACCGAGTTCCTCGCTGACCTTACCCAGACACCACAAGTGGTGATGATGCTGGCCACTGAAGGCCTGCGCGTGGCCCTGGTGACCACCCACCTGCCGCTCAAGGACATCGCCGCCGCCATTACCGAAGAGCGCCTGCTGCGGGTTACGCGCATCCTCGCCGCTGACCTGCGCAGCAAATTCGGCATCGCCCAGCCGCGTATTCTGGTGTGCGGGCTCAACCCCCACGCGGGTGAAGGGGGTCACCTGGGCCGCGAAGAGATCGAGATCATCGAGCCAACCCTGGTACGCCTGCGTGAAGAAGGCATCGACCTGATCGGCCCACTACCGGCCGACACCCTGTTTACCCCCAAGCACCTGGAGCACTGCGATGCAGTCCTGGCGATGTACCACGACCAGGGCTTGCCGGTGCTCAAGTACAAAGGCTTTGGCGCAGCCGTGAACATCACCCTGGGTCTGCCGATTATCCGCACCTCGGTCGACCACGGTACCGCGCTCGACTTGGCCGGCAGCGGCAACGTCGACAGCGGCAGCCTCAAGGTGGCATTGCACACCGCCTATGCGATGGCAGCCAGCCAACAACCCGCCTGATAAGTCGCAAACACCATCGCCAGAAGCGGCAGGTAGCGCGGCGCGGTTCTCAATAGGCACCCCGCGAGGTCGGCGTGCCTTAGGGTCTGTTGCCGTTTCGTCGTGAGCCGCGTTGCCGCGTTTCTCGATGGCTCATTTAGCTCACTAAACTTCGCATCTCGTGCCTTGCCTCGCGCTAAAACTGGCTCCGGCGCGGCCGCGAACGAAACGGAAACAGACCCTATCAATGCTGCTAAACTCCCGTTCTTTTGTATTCGCTTCAGGCCCGTGCCGCGAAGCGTGGAGCTGCCTTCGATGTCCGAGTACCAACACCGCGCGCGCAAGCGCTTTGGCCAGAACTTTCTGCATGACGCCGGGGTGATCCACCGCATCCTGCGCGCCATCCATGCCCGCGAAGGCGAGCGCATGCTGGAGATCGGCCCAGGCCAGGGCGCCCTGACCGAAGGCTTGCTGAGCAGCGGCGCCGAGCTGGACGTGATCGAACTCGACCGCGACCTGGTGCCCATCCTCAATCACAAGTTCGCCGGGCAAACACGCTTTCGCCTGCACCAGGGCGACGCCCTGAAGTTCGACTTCAACAGCCTGCAACCGGCGCCACACAGCCTGCGCGTGGTCGGCAATCTGCCGTACAACATCTCCACCCCGCTGATCTTCCACCTGCTCAACAATGCAGGGCTGATCCGCGACATGCACTTTATGCTGCAGAAGGAAGTGGTCGAACGCCTGGCCGCCGAGCCGGGCGGTGGTGATTGGGGCCGGCTGTCGATCATGGTGCAGTACCACTGCAGCGTGGAGCACCTGTTCAATGTCGGCCCGGGCGCCTTCAACCCACCGCCCAAGGTCGACTCGGCCATCGTCCGGCTGACCCCCCACGCGGTGCTGCCGCACCCGGCCAAGGATCATCGCCTGCTCGAAACCGTGGTACGTGAAGCCTTCAACCAGCGCCGCAAGACCCTGCGCAACACGCTCAAGGCCCTGCTCACCAGCGAGCAAATTGCCGCCGCCGACGTGGACGGCAGCCTGCGCCCCGAACAGTTGGACCTGGCCGCGTTCGTGCGCCTGGCCGATCAACTCGCCGACCTGCAGACGCCCGCATGAGAACCCCGCGCCTGATGCCTCAGCCAACCGAGTAACCTATGCCTGATCCCCGCTACCAAATCGACGTCAGCGTCACCACTCGCTACCTGCCCGAGCAGTCTCAGCCCGAGCAGAACCGCTTCGCCTTCGCCTACAGCATCGATATCGCCAACCTCGGCGACGTGGCCGCCAAACTGCTGTCACGGCACTGGCTGATCACCGATGGCGATGGTCGAGTTCAGGAAGTGCGCGGGGCTGGCGTGGTCGGCCAACAGCCACTGATCGCACCCGGAGCCTGCCACAGCTACAGCAGTGGCACGGTAATGGCGACGCGGGTGGGCACCATGCAGGGCAGTTACCAGATGCTGGCCGAAGACGGCACCCACTTCGAAGCTACCATCGCCCCCTTTCGCCTGGCAGTGCCGGGCTCACTGCACTAGGGTCTGATCCCGTTTCGTTCACGGCCGCGCCGGAGCCAGTTTTTGCGCGGGGCAAGGCATGAGGAGAGAAGTTTGGTTATTCCAAATGAACGACGAGTAACGCGGCACCGCGCAAAAACTGGCCCGGCCCTTCGGGTTGCGCGGAAAATGGCACCATGCTGCGTTGCGAAGCTTGGCAAGGGAACGACCATTACCTGCGCCTCACGCCTTGACTGGTGCCATTTTTCGCAGCAACGCGGCTCGCGACGAAACGGGATCAGACCCTAATGGCCACCTATGCGGTCGGCGACCTGCAGGGTTGCCTGGAGCCCCTGAAGTGCCTGCTGGAGCGCGTGCACTTCGACCCGGCGGTTGATCGCCTGTGGCTGGTGGGTGACTTGGTCAACCGTGGCCCGCAGTCCCTGGAAACCCTGCGTTACCTGTACCGCATGCGCGATGCCCTGACCTGTGTGCTGGGCAACCACGACCTGCACCTGCTGGCCGCGGCACATAACATCGAGCGCTTGAAAAAAACCGACACCCTGCAGGAAATTCTCGACGCCCCCGATCGCGCCGACCTGCTCGACTGGCTACGTCGGCAGAAGCTGCTGCACTACGATGTCGAGCGCAACATCGCTATGGTGCACGCCGGCATTCCTCCGCAATGGAGCCTGCAGAAAGCCCTGCGGCGTGCGGCGGAAGTCGAGGAAGCCCTGCGTGATGATGCCCGCCTGCCGCTGTTCCTCGACGGCATGTACGGTAACGAGCCCGCGCGCTGGGAGGGCAGCCTGCGTGGCGTCACCCGGCTGCGGGTGATCACCAACTACTTCACGCGCATGCGCTTCTGTACTGCCGACGGCACCCTCGACCTGAAAAGCAAGGAAGGCGTCGGCACCGCGCCACCCGGCTATGCCCCCTGGTTCAGCCACCTGAGCCGCCGTACCCGGGTCAACAAGATTATCTTCGGCCACTGGGCTGCCCTGGAAGGCCAGTGCGACGAGCCAGGAATTTACGCCCTCGACAGCGGCTGCGTCTGGGGCAACCACATGACCCTGATGAACATAGACAGTGGCGAACGCCATACCTGCGACTGCCATGAGGAGCGCCCATGAGCGAATTCAAACGCATTGCCCCCCAACAGGCCCAGGCCCTGCGCGAACAGGGTGCGGTCGTGGTCGACATCCGCGACCCGGCCAGCTTCGCCGCCGGCCATATCAGCGGCTCGCGCCACCTGGACAATCAGTCGCTGCATGCCTTTATCCGCGAGGCCGATCTCGACCAACCGCTGATCGTCGCCTGCTACCACGGCAACTCCAGCCAAAGCGCGGCCGCCTACCTGGTCGGCCAGGGCTTCAGTGACGTGTACAGCCTGGACGGCGGCTTCGAGCTTTGGCGCGCCACGTTCCCGGAACAGACCGCACAAAGCGAACACGAATAAAAAATAATTCCCCGATGCCCCGTTATTCCTGGCCCTAAGGGGACACAACGCGCGCAGTAATATTCTGTTATTGCCATCCCCTCCTTGACCCTGCCCAGAAGCAACTATCCTTAGCTCAGGCCATCCAAAACCAGGTAGAGTCGGATAACCGGCAGCCAGGCCATTCGGTACGACCTTTAGGTGTTCTGGGGGATTCATCCGCATCGCTTGCCCACACGGGCGGTGCCCCGGCACCCGTGACCGAAGCCCAGCCGGCTCTACGCATCGAGCGAGGTGAAGTCATGAGTATTTTCAGCCACTTCCAACAGCGTTTCGAAGCGACCCGCCAGGAGGAGTACTCGCTGCAGGAGTACCTCGAACTGTGCAAACAGGATCGCCATACCTACGCCACCGCTGCCGAGCGCCTGCTCCAGGCCATCGGCGAGCCCGAACTGCTCGACACCTCCGCCGACTCGCGGCTGTCGCGGATCTTCTCTAACAAGGTGATCCGGCGTTACCCAGCGTTTGCCGACTTCCATGGCATGGAAGAGTGCATCGACCAGATCGTCTCTTACTTCCGCCATGCCGCTCAGGGCCTGGAAGAGAAAAAGCAGATCCTCTACCTGCTCGGCCCGGTCGGCGGTGGTAAATCCTCGCTCGCGGAAAAGCTCAAGCAACTGATGGAAAAGGTGCCGTTCTACGCCATCAAGGGCTCGCCGGTGTTCGAGTCGCCTTTGGGCCTGTTCAACCCGGCCGAGGATGCAGCCATTCTCGAAGAGGAATACGGCATTCCGCGGCGCTACCTGGGCAGCATCATGTCACCCTGGGCGACCAAGCGCCTGGCCGAATTCGGCGGCGACATCAGCCAGTTCCGGGTGGTCAAGCTCTACCCCTCGATCCTCAACCAGATCGCTGTGGCCAAGACTGAGCCGGGTGACGAGAACAACCAGGACATCTCCGCCCTGGTCGGCAAGGTGGATATCCGCAAGCTCGAGGAATTCCCGCAGAACGACGCCGACGCCTACAGCTATTCGGGCGCGCTATGCCGGGCCAACCAAGGCCTGATGGAATTCGTCGAGATGTTCAAGGCGCCGATCAAGGTCCTCCACCCGTTGCTCACCGCGACTCAGGAAGGCAACTACAACAGCACCGAAGGCCTCGGCGCGATTCCCTACAGCGGCATTCTGCTGGCCCACTCCAACGAGTCGGAGTGGCACAACTTCCGCAACAACAAGAACAACGAGGCGTTCATCGACCGCATCTACATCGTCAAGGTGCCCTATTGCCTGCGCGTCAGCGATGAGATCCGCATCTACGACAAGCTGCTGATCAGCAGCTCCCTGGCCAAGGCCCATTGCGCGCCTGACACCCTGAAGATGCTCGCCCAGTTCAGTGTACTGAGCCGCCTCAAGGAGCCGGAAAACTCCAATATCTATTCGAAGATGCGCGTCTACGACGGCGAGAACCTCAAGGACACCGACCCCAAAGCCAAGTCGATCCAGGAATACCGCGACAGCGCCGGCGTCGACGAAGGCATGAATGGCCTGTCGACGCGCTTCGCCTTCAAGATCCTCTCCAAAGTGTTCAACTTCGACCCCCACGAGATTGCCGCCAACCCGGTGCACCTGCTGTACGTGTTGGAACAGCAGATCGAGCAGGAACAGTTCCCGGCGGAAACCCGCGAGCGCTACCTGCGCTTCATCAAGGAATACCTGGCACCGCGCTACATCGAGTTTATCGGCAAGGAAATCCAGACCGCCTACCTGGAGTCCTACAGCGAGTACGGGCAGAACATCTTCGACCGCTACGTGCTGTACGCCGACTTCTGGATTCAGGACCAGGAATACCGCGATCCGGAAACCGGCGAAATCCTCAACCGCGTGGCCCTCAACGAGGAGCTGGAGAAAATCGAGAAGCCGGCCGGCATCAGCAACCCGAAGGATTTCCGCAACGAGATCGTCAACTTCGTGCTGCGCGCCCGCGCCAACAACAACGGCAAGAACCCCACCTGGCTCAGCTACGAGAAGCTGCGCGTGGTGATCGAGAAGAAGATGTTCTCCAACACCGAGGACCTGCTGCCGGTCATCAGCTTCAACGCCAAAGCCAGCAAGGAGGACCAGCAAAAACACAACGATTTCGTCACACGCATGGTCGAGCGCGGCTACACCGACAAGCAGGTGCGCCTGCTGTCCGAGTGGTATCTGCGGGTTCGTAAATCGCAGTAAGAGCAGCGGCAAGCCGCAAGCTTCACGCGACAAGCAGGCGTCAACGGCGCTTCACTTGCAGCGTGCAGCTTGAGGCTTATAGCTGCCCCGGAGGGGCTTATGAGCTATGTGATCGACCGGCGCCTGAACGGCAAGAACAAGAGCACGGTAAACCGCCAGCGCTTTTTGCGGCGTTACCGTGACCATATCAAGAAGGCCGTGGAAGACGCGGTCAGCAAGCGCTCCATCACCGACATGGAGCATGGCGAGCAGATCAGTATTCCCGGCCGTGACATCGACGAGCCGGTGCTGCACCACGGCCGCGGTGGCCGACAGACTACGGTGCATCCCGGCAACCGCGAGTTCACCACGGGGGATCGCATTCCCCGCCCGCAAGGCGGTGGCGGCGGCAAGGGCGCCGGTAAAGCGAGCAACTCCGGCGAAGGCATGGATGAATTCGTCTTCCAGATCACCCAGGAGGAGTTTCTCGATTTCATGTTCGAGGACCTCGAGCTGCCCAACCTGGTCAAGCGTCAGCTGACCGGCGTCGAAACCTTCAAGACCGTACGCGCCGGAATCAGCAATGAAGGCAACCCCGCGCGCATCAACATCGTCCGCACCCTGCGCTCGGCCCATGCTCGGCGCATCGCCCTGTCCGGTTCCAGCCGCGCCAAACTGCGCGAAGCCCAGGCCGAACTGGAGCGCCTGAAACGCGAGGAACCGGACAACTTCGGTGATATCCAGACCATCGAGGCGGAAATCGAACGCCTCAGCGCGCGCATTCATCGCGTACCTTTCCTCGACACCTTCGACCTCAAATACAACCTGCTGGTCAAACACCCCAAGCCCAGCTCCAAAGCCGTGATGTTCTGCCTGATGGACGTTTCCGGCTCCATGACCCAGGCCACCAAGGACATCGCCAAGCGCTTCTTCATCCTCCTTTACCTGTTCCTCAAGCGCAGCTACGAGAAGATCGACGTGGTGTTTATCCGCCACCACACCAGTGCCAAGGAAGTCGACGAGGAAGAGTTCTTCTACTCCCGCGAAACCGGCGGCACCATCGTCTCCAGCGCCCTCAAGCTGATGCAGGAGATCATGGCCGAGCGCTACCCGGTCAATGAATGGAACATCTACGCCGCCCAGGCCTCCGACGGCGACAACTGGAACGACGACTCACCGATCTGCCGCGACATCCTCACCAAGCAGATCATGCCGTTCGTGCAGTACTTCACCTATGTCGAGATCACCCCGCGCGAACACCAGGCGCTGTGGTTCGAGTACGAAAAGGTCTGTGAATCCTTCGCCGACACCTTCGCCCAGCAACAACTGGTGTCGGCCGGGGACATCTACCCGGTGTTTCGCGAACTCTTCCAGCGGAGGCTCGCCACATGAGCAAGCGTGATGGCGCCCAGGTGCGCCAACCCCTGTCGACCGGCTCGGAATGGACCTTCGAGCTGATCCGCGCCTACGACAAGGAAATCGGCCGGCTCGCCGAGCGCTATGCGCTGGACACCTACCCCAACCAGATCGAGGTGATCACCGCCGAGCAGATGATGGATGCCTACGCCTCGGTCGGCATGCCCCTGGGCTATCACCACTGGTCCTACGGCAAGCAATTCCTCGCCACCGAGAAGGGCTACAAGCGCGGGCAGATGGGCCTGGCCTACGAAATCGTGATCAACTCCGACCCCTGCATCGCCTACCTGATGGAAGAAAACACCATCTGCATGCAGGCCCTGGTGATCGCCCACGCCTGCTACGGCCACAACAGCTTCTTCAAGGGCAACTACCTGTTCCGCACCTGGACCGATGCCAGTTCGATCATCGACTACCTGGTGTTCGCCAAGCAGTACATCACCCAATGCGAAGAGCGCCACGGCATCGACGCGGTGGAAGACCTGATCGACTCCTGCCATGCCCTGATGAACTACGGCGTGGACCGCTACAAACGCCCCTACCCGATTTCCGCCGAGGAAGAACGGCGGCGCATGAAGGACCGCGAAGAGCACCTGCAAAAGCAGATCAACGACCTGTGGCGCACCATCCCGAAAAGCGCCAGCAAAGGCGGCGACAAGGACAACAAGCGCTTCCCCGCCGAACCCCAGGAAAACATCCTCTATTTCCTGGAAAAACATGCACCGCTGCTGGAGCCTTGGCAGCGCGAGATCGTGCGCATCGTGCGCAAGATCGCCCAGTACTTCTACCCGCAGCGCCAGACCCAGGTGATGAACGAAGGCTGGGCGACCTTCTGGCACTACACCCTGATGAACGACTTGTACGACGAAGGCCTGGTCACCGACGGCTTTATGATGGAGTTCCTCCAGTCGCACACCAGCGTGGTCTACCAACCGGCCTTCGACAGTCCCTACTACAGCGGCATCAACCCCTACGCCCTGGGCTTTGCCATGTACCGCGACATCCGCCGTATCTGCGAGACGCCCACCGAAGAAGACCGCCACTGGTTCCCGGACATTGCCGGCAGCGACTGGCTCAGCACCCTGAAATTCGCCATGAACAGCTTCAAGGACGAAAGCTTTATCCTGCAGTACCTCTCGCCCAAGGTGATCCGCGACCTCAAGCTGTTCAGCGTGCTCGACGACGACCAGAAGGACGAACTGAGCGTGCCGGCGATCCATGACGAAATAGGCTACCGCGCCATCCGCGAGACCCTGGCCGCGCAGTACAACCTGGGCAACCGCGAACCCAATGTGCAGATCTGGAGCATTGATCGTCGCGGCGACCGCTCGCTGACCCTGCGTCACCAGCAACACGACCGCAAACCCTTGGGCGCCTCCACCGAGGAAGTGCTCAAGCACCTGCATCGCCTCTGGGGCTTCGACATCCACCTGGAAACCCTGCAAGGCGATCAACTGGTCAATACCCACCATGTCCCGCCGCGCGCCGACAGCAGCCCAGACGGCGACTACCCGCGCTTGGACCTGATCATCCCGCCGATCTAACAGGCCGTTGAAAAACTACCTGCGTTGGCAATACTGCGTTAAAAACGGCCTCGGAATGCTCATTTACAGCCAGTAAACTCCGCTTCCTCGGCCGTTTTTGCCTTGTCTTGCCTGCCTCGCCTACGTTTTTTCAACGGCCTGCTCAGCCCGCCGCGCTACACCTGGGCGCGACACAACCGGTATCCTCTGCGCCAACGGAGGTAACCATGCAGATTTATAGAGTGGGCGGCGCCGTGCGCGACCGCCTGTTGCAGCGCCCGATCACTGAGGTCGACTGGGTCGTGGTCGGCGCCACGGCCGAACAGATGCAGGCCCTGGGCTATCGCCCGGTCGGCGCGGATTTCCCGGTGTTCCTGCACCCGCAGACCGGCGAGGAATATGCCCTGGCACGCACCGAGCGCAAGAGCGGCCGCGGCTATGGCGGCTTTACCTTTTACGCCAGCCCCGATGTCACCCTGGAAGACGACCTGATTCGCCGCGACCTTACAGTCAATGCCATGGCCGAAGATGACCACGGCCAAGTCATCGACCCTCATGGCGGCCAGCGCGACCTGCAGGCACGCCTGCTGCGCCATGTCTCACCGGCGTTCGCCGAAGACCCGCTGCGCGTCTTGCGCGTAGCACGCTTTGCCGCGCGCTATGCACCCTTGGGCTTTCGCGTTGCGGATGAAACCCTGGCGCTGATGCGCGAGTTAAGCGAATCCGGCGAACTGAGCGCGCTCACCCCTGAACGCAGTTGGAAGGAAATCTCCCGCGCCCTTATGGAGCCGCGCCCGGATGTGTTTATCGAGGTGCTGCGCGCCTGCGGCGCCCTGACGGCCCTGCTGCCGGAAGTCGACGCGCTGTTCGGCGTGCCGCAACCGCCAGCCCATCACCCGGAAATCGACACCGGCGCCCATGTGCTTGCTGTGCTGCGCCAATGCGCCGAGCATGCGCAGCCGCTAGAGGTGCGCTGGGCCTGCCTGCTACATGACGTGGGCAAGGGACTCACACCCGAGGCTGAGTGGCCACGCCACATCGCCCACGAACACCGGGGCGTACGCCTGATTCAGGCCATCAACGAGCGCTGCAAGGTGCCGCGTGACTGCGCCGAACTGGCGCTGCTGGTGGGCGAGTTTCACACCCACGGCCATCGCGCCCTGGAGCTCAAGGCCTCGACGCTGCTAGAGCTGCTGCAACGCTTCGACGTCTACCGCCGCCCGCAGCGCTTCGAGACCTTCGTCGCCGCCTGCGAGATGGATGCCCGCGGCCGCACCGGCCTCGAACAGCGCGACTATCCACAGGCCGCCTACCTGCTCGGCGCTGCCGAAGTGGCACGCCAAGTGGCAGTCAAACCCTTGCTGGAGAAGGGCTACAAGGGTGCAGAGCTGGGCGAAGCACTCAACCGCGAACGCCTAACCGCGCTCAAAGCCTACAAGGCCCTTAAGAACGTGCCTGGGCCGGATCGCGAATAAATTCGCTCCTACAGGTTTTGTGTTGCGCCTGCATTCGGGCGACAGGCTGGTGGTTTTTTGTAGGAGCGAATTTATTCGCGATAGCGTCTGCACGATCTAAGCAAAATCGCCCGGATGGCACCCGCCACACCAGGCTACGAAGAACGCGCCTGCAACAGCTCCGCCGGGGTCAGCTCTCGCTCCCGCCACTGGAAGGCCACCGGTTGCAACTGCTGATCGATCTGCGCCGCCTGCCACAAATCCGCAAAGCTGCGCTGCTCGCCAGGGTGCAAGCGCTCGGGCACCAATAACGCCAGCGGGCGCAGGACAAAGGCATTACGCAGAATCTCCGCCCGCGGCAGGATCAACCCATCGAAGTTGCCGACCAGGTCGCCGTACAACAGCACGTCGATATCCAGCGGCAAGCCCTTGCGGTCCGGTGCGTAACGGCCGTTATCGGCCTCGATGAATTTCAGCCGACGGTCCAGGTCGCGCAGCGACAACGCGCACTCCCCGGCCACCACCAGATTATAGAAAGGCCCACTCTTGATGCCGACCGCCTGGCTCTCGAACACCGGCGAGCAGCGCATGTCGGTAAGCAGCTCGGCCAGGGCATCGAGCCCGGCGCACAAGTGGGGTTCGCGCTCGATATTGCTGCCGAGCCCGAGCAGAACCGGGGTCAGCGACATCCGCGCTCGATCTCCACGCCGACACCGCCACGGGCAGCCGGCACGGCACCCGGCTTGGTCAGTTTCAGCCGCAGCCAGGGAATCTGGAATTCGCTCATCAGCACCGCCGCCAGGCGTTCGGCGAAGGTTTCCACCAGGATAAAGCTCGAATCCGTAGCGAAGGCCTGAATTCGCGCAGACACCGCGGCGTAGTCCAGGGCTTTGCTCAGGTCATCGTCGACCGCCGCCGCGCGGTTGTCCCAGGCGAACTGCAGGTCGAGGCTCAGGCACTGGCGGATGGTCCGTTCCCAGTCGTAGGCACCAATCACCGTATCGACTTCCAGACCCTGAATAAAGACTGTGTCCAAGCACGCTCTCCACGGCACGACAAGGGCGTCGCACCTCGTTAGAATCGGCCATCCCATGCCCGGAATGGTTACCATGTTTTGGTTGCTGGCGATCCTCGCCTACCTGCTCGGCTCCCTGTCCTTCGCCATCCTGCTCAGTCGCCTGGCCGGGCGTGCCGACCCGCGCATCAGCGGTTCGGGCAACCCCGGCGCGACCAACATGCTACGCGTCGCCGGTCGCAAGCTGGCGATTCTCACCCTGCTCGGCGACCTGCTCAAAGGCCTGCTGCCGGTACTGCTGGCCAAACTGCTCGGCTTCAGCCTGCAACAACAAGCCTGGCTGGGCCTGGCAGCGGTGATTGGCCACCTCTACCCACTGTACTTCCGCTTCCGTGGCGGCAAGGGTGTCGCCACCGCCGCCGGCATGTTGCTGGGGCTTTACCCGCCAGCAGCGCTGCTGGCCATCGCCGCCTGGCTGCTGACCTTCATCCTGACTCGCACCAGTTCCCTCGCGGCGCTGATCGCCACGCCGCTGACCCTGCCACTGCTGGCTTGGCAGCAACCGGCTGCCTTGTTGCCGATGTGCGTGCTCTGCGGGCTGATCGTCTGGCGTCATCGCAGCAACCTACGCGACCTGTTCGCCGGGCGGGAACGACACTTCTAACCAGCGGTTCACAGTGCCGGCAACTGCTCCATCGGCCAGCGCGCCTGCACACTGATGCTCAAATCTTCATGCTGGCCGGCCAGCAGACGCTGGCAACCGGCGTACGCGATCATGGCGCCATTGTCGGTGCAGAACGCCGGACGTGCATAGAACACCCGGCCATTGATCGAGCCGAGCATCTGCTCCAGGGACTGCCGCAGGGCTTTGTTGGCGCTGACGCCGCCGGCGATCACCAGGCTGTTCAGGCCGGTCTGCTTGAGCGCGCGGCGGCACTTGATGGTCAGGGTATCGACCACCGCCTGCTGGAACGCATGGGCCACATCGCTACGGGTCTGCTCGCTGTCGTCGCCACTGGCCTGGCACTGCTGCCAGGTGTTCAGGGTAAAGGTTTTGAGGCCGCTGAAGCTGAAGTCCAGCCCGGGGCGATCGGTCATCGGCCGGGGGAAGACGAAGCGCCCCGCCACACCAGCCTCGGCCATGCGGGCGATCTCGGGGCCGCCGGGATACGGCAGGCCCATCAGCTTGGCAGTCTTGTCGAACGCCTCCCCAGCCGCATCGTCCAGGGACTCGCCGAGCAGTTGGTACAGGCCGATGCCATCGACGCGAACCAGTTGGGTATGGCCGCCGGAAACCAGCAAGGCAACGAAGGGAAACGCCGGCGGCGTGGCCTCCAGCATCGGCGCCAACAAATGGCCTTCCATATGGTGAACACCGAGCGCCGGCACGCCCCAGGCAAATGCCATCGCCTGGGCGCAGGAGGCACCAACCAGCAGCGCACCGACCAGCCCAGGGCCGGCGGTGTAGGCCACGGCGTCGATCTGCGCGGCCGTGCAGCCGGCCTCCTCGAGCACCTGGCGGATCAGCGGCAGCATGCGTTTGACGTGGTCACGCGAAGCCAACTCAGGCACCACGCCGCCATAGACGCGGTGCAGGTCGATCTGGCTGAACAGGGCATCGGCCAGCAGGCCGCGCTCGCTGTCGTAGAGCGCGACACCGGTTTCATCGCAGGAGGTTTCCAGTCCCAGTACCAACATGGCGGTCGCCTTCATTCAAAAGGGGGGCGTAATCACGCAAGCCGCGCATGATAATGGCCAGCCCCGCACGCCGCCTAGCGGTTTTCGATCAGAGGCTTTGCATTCCGGGCGATGAGACGGTAACATCCGCAACCCTTAAAAACCTACGTTCTCCAGCGCCATTTGCCAGGAGCAACGTTACCCCCGGTAATAAAGAAGGTACGCCCTGGATGCCAGCCGTCAAAGTTAAAGAGAACGAACCCTTCGACGTAGCTCTGCGTCGTTTCAAGCGCTCCTGCGAAAAAGCCGGTGTTCTGGCTGAAGTTCGTAGCCGCGAATTTTATGAAAAGCCGACCGCAGAGCGTAAGCGCAAGGCTGCTGCCGCTGTAAAGCGTCACGCTAAAAAAGTACAACGCGAGCAGCGTCGCAGCGTCCGCCTGTACTAATACCGTACACGCGTAACGCCCTGCGCCCGGCTTGTCCGGGCGTCGCTCAAGGACTCCGCGCCACCCTCGGGTGACGATCGGAGTCTTTTAGTTTCTGCCCGACCTGTCCAGCCGCCTCGCACGGCAGTATTCTGAGCACCTATGGCCGGCCTGATCCCACAATCCTTTATCGATGACCTGCTCAACCGCACCGATATCGTCGATGTGGTGTCTTCGCGTATCCAGCTGAAAAAAGCTGGCAAGAACTACACCGCCTGCTGCCCGTTCCACAAAGAAAAGACCCCCTCGTTCAGCGTCAGCCCGGACAAGCAGTTCTATTACTGCTTTGGTTGTGGCGCCGGCGGCAACGCCCTGGGGTTCGTCATGGACCACGACCAACTGGACTTCCCCCAGGCCGTCGAGGACCTGGCCAAGCGCGCCGGCATGGAAATACCACGCGAAGAGAACGGCCGCCCCAGCAAGCCGCGCCAGCCCACCGACTCACCGCTCTACCCACTGCTCAGCGCCGCCGCCGACTACTACCGCCAGGCGCTCAAGAGCCACCCGCAGCGCCGCGCCGCCGTCGACTACCTCAAGGGCCGCGGCCTGTCTGGCGAGATCGCCCGCGACTTCGGCCTGGGCTTCGCCCCGCCCGGCTGGGACAACCTGCTCAAGCACCTGTCCAGCGATACCCTGCAGCAAAAAGCCATGATCGACGCCGGCCTGCTGGTGGAAAACGCCGACAGCGGCAAACGCTACGACCGCTTCCGCGACCGGGTGATCTTCCCCATTCGCGACAGCCGCGGCCGGGTCATCGCCTTTGGCGGACGGGTGTTGGGCGACGACAAACCCAAGTACCTGAACTCCCCGGAAACCCCGGTGTTCCACAAGGGCCAGGAACTCTACGGCCTGTACGAGGCACGCAAAAGCAACCGCGACCTCGATGAAATCATGGTGGTCGAAGGCTACATGGACGTCATCGCCCTGGCCCAGCAAGGCCTGCGCAATGCCGTCGCCACCCTCGGCACCGCCACCAGCGAAGAGCACCTGCGCCGCCTGTTCCGACTGGTACCCAGCGTGCTGTTCTGCTTCGACGGCGACGCCGCCGGGCGCAACGCCGCCTGGCGCGCCCTGGAGGCAACCCTACCGAGCCTGCAGGACGGCCGCCGCGCGCGCTTTTTGTTCCTGCCCGACGGCGAAGACCCGGACACCCTGGTGCGCAGCGAAGGCACCGACGCCTTCCGCGCCCGTATCAACCAGCACGCCCAGCCACTGGCCGACTACTTCTTCCAGCAACTCAGTGAAGAAGCCGACCCGCGCTCCCTGGAAGGCAAGGCGCACCTGGTGACCCTGGCCGCGCCGCTGATCGACAAGATCCCCGGCAACAACCTGCGCACCCTGATGCGCCAGCGCCTGAGCGAAATCACCGGCCTCAATGGCGAAGCCCTTAGCCAACTGTCCGCCGCGCCACGCACGCCAAGCACCACAGCGCCTAGCACCGGACACGACAGCCCACCCAGCTACCCGGACATACCGGACAGCGCCTATTACGACGCCGTCCCCAGCAATAACGAATACGAAAATCCCAGCCCGCCGCCAGTCTTCGAGCGCAGCGCCGGCAAAGGCAAGGGCAACTGGAAAAAAGACGGTGGCAAATGGAGCCGCCAGGGCCAGGGCGAATTCGCTCCGCGCGCACCGCGCACCGCCGTGAGCGTCGAATCGCCACACCTGAGCGCCCTGCGCACCCTGCTGCACCACCCGGAATTGGCGCAGAATGTCGAGGACGTCAGCCACTTCGCTGCCGAAGACGACACCTACGCCCAATTGCTGGTCGCCCTGCTCGGCGCCCTGCAGAAAAACCCCAAGCTGCGTTCATTGCAGCTGATTGCACGCTGGCACGGCACCGAGCAGGGCCGCTTGTTACGGGCGCTGGCGGAAAAGGAATGGCTGATTTCAGCCGATAACCTTGAACAACAGTTTTTCGACACTATAACTAGTCTTGTCGCCCGCCAACGTGAGCGCAGCCTGGAACATCTGCTGCGCAAAGCGCGTCAAAGTGAGCTGAGCGCAGAGGACAAAGACCAGCTGCGTAACCTGCTCAATCGTAATACTTCACCAGTAATCCCGAGCCCAACTGGCGCCTAAGGGTCTTACTCGGGTATAATCCGCGGCTTGTTTTTAGCCCGCCAAGACCTTCAGTGGATAGGGTGTTATGTCCGGAAAAGCGCAACAACAGTCTCGTTTGAAAGAATTGATCAGCCGTGGTCGTGAGCAGGGTTACCTGACTTACGCGGAGGTCAATGACCACCTGCCGGAGGATATTTCCGACCCGGAACAGGTGGAAGACATCATCCGCATGATCAACGACATGGGGATCAACGTATTCGAGAGTGCGCCGGATGCCGACGCCTTGCTGTTGGCCGAGGCCGACACCGACGAAGCGGCTGCTGAAGAAGCTGCCGCTGCCCTCGCCGCCGTTGAGACCGATATTGGTCGTACTACCGACCCAGTGCGCATGTACATGCGTGAAATGGGTACGGTCGAGCTGCTGACACGTGAAGGCGAGATCGAAATCGCCAAACGTATCGAAGAAGGTATCCGTGAAGTCATGGGTGCTATCGCCCATTTCCCCGGCACCGTCGACAGCATCCTCGGCGAGTACACCCGCGTCACCACCGAAGGTGGTCGTCTGGTCGAAGTGCTCAGCGGTTACATCGATCCCGATGACGGCATCGTGCCAGCCGAAGCGGCTGCCCCGGTCCCGGCAAAGGACGGTAACGCGGCCGACGACAAGGACGATGAAGAAGACGGCGACGACAGCGACGACGAGGAAGAAGAAGGCGACGGCGGTCCGGACCCTGAAGAGGCCCTGCGCCGCTTCACCGCGATTGGCGACGCCCTCGAACTGGCCAAGAAAGCCCTGAAAAAGCATGGTCGTGGCAGCAAGCAGGCCACCGAAGCACTGGTCGGCCTGGCTGAACTCTTCATGCCGATCAAGCTGGTGCCCAAGCAGTACGACGCCCTGGTGGTTCGCGTCCGTGGTGCTCTGGAGCGTCTGCGTGCTCAGGAACGCGCCATCATGCAGCTGTGCGTGCGTGATGCCCGCATGCCGCGTGCCGACTTCCTGCGTCTGTTCCCTGGCAACGAAACCGACCCGACCTGGGCCGAGGGACTGGCCAAGGGCAAAGGTAAGTACGCCGAAGCGATTGGCAACCTGCAGGCTGATATCCAGCGCTGCCAGCAGAAGCTCACTGCCCTCGAGGCGGAGTGCGACCTGACCCTGGCAGAAATCAAGGACATCAACCGTCGCATGTCGATCGGCGAAGCGAAAGCCCGCCGCGCCAAGAAGGAAATGGTCGAGGCCAACCTGCGTCTCGTCATCTCCATCGCCAAGAAGTACACCAACCGCGGCCTGCAGTTCCTCGATCTGATCCAGGAAGGCAACATCGGCCTGATGAAGGCGGTGGACAAGTTCGAATACCGTCGCGGCTACAAGTTCTCGACCTATGCCACCTGGTGGATCCGT
>JAHJYA010000115.1 GCA_018826895.1 Gammaproteobacteria bacterium | reverse complement strand
TGCGCGCAAAATCTCGCCATGCGTTGTTGGAGGACTTGGCAAGGGAACACCATTCCCTGCGTCCTCCGCCTAGCCTGGCGAGATTTTTCGCGGCAACGCGGCTCGCGACGAAACGGGAACAGACCCTAGGCCACACAGCAGGCGCAGACCTGCCTAATTTGAGGTCCCACTGGCCGCGTACAACGTTACGCGGCCTTGTATATTCTGGACGCTATTGACGGCTGCATATTGCGCGGCTGGCTTGCACAAGGGGTTCTTTTATGGTGCTTGCGCTGATTATCGCCTTGCCGTTTCTGGGCGTGATTCTGCCGCTGCTCACCGAGCGGCTGGGGCGTTCGGCCTGTTCCGTGGCCGCTGGGATAGCCCCGCTGGCTGCGCTGATCCTGCTGCTGTCGCAACAGGGCGGTGTGTTCGCCGGTGAAGTGACGCGGGTCAAGCTCGAGTGGTTGCCGGCGCTGGGGCTCAATCTCAGCCTGCGCCTCGATGGCCTGGGCTTTCTGTTTGCCTTGCTGATTCTGGGTATCGGCATTCTGGTCATCATCTACGCGCGTTATTACCTGTCCAAGCAGGAGGCAGCGGGGCGTTTCTATGCCTTCCTGTTGTTGTTCATGGGCGCGATGCTCGGCGTGGTGTTGTCGGAAAACCTGCTGCTGATGCTGATGTTCTGGGAGCTGACGAGTCTGTCGTCGTTCCTGTTGATCGGTTTCTGGAGCGCCCGCTCAGATGCGCGCAAGGGTGCGCGTATGGCCCTGGCGATCACCGGCGGCGGTGGCCTGGCGCTGCTGGCCGGGGTGCTGCTGCTCGGCCATATCGCTGGCAGTTTCGAGCTCTCCCAGGTGCTGGCTGCCGGATATGCGATTCGTGCCCATGAGCTCTATCCGGTGGTGCTGGTGCTGGTGCTATTGGGCGTGTTCACCAAGTCCGCGCAGTTCCCGTTCCACTTCTGGTTGCCCCACGCCATGGCGGCGCCGACACCGGTGTCGGCGTATCTGCACTCGGCGACCATGGTCAAGGCCGGGGTGTTTTTGCTGGCGCGGCTTTATCCGGCGCTGGCGGGTTCGGAGTGGTGGTTCTACCTGGTCAGCATCACGGGTCTGATTACCTTGCTGGTGGGCGCCGGTATGGCGCTGTTCCAGCATGATCTCAAGGGGCTGCTGGCCTACTCGACTATCAGCCACCTTGGTCTGATCACCCTGCTGTTTGGTTTGGATACCCGCCTGGCTGCAGTGGCTGCGGTGTTTCACATCATCAACCACGCGACCTTCAAGGCCTCGTTGTTCATGGCGGCGGGGATCATCGACCACGAAACCGGTAGCCGCGACATGCGGCGAATAAACGGCATGTGGAAGTACATGCCGCACACCGCGTTACTGGCCATGGTCGCCGCCTCGGCCATGGCCGGGGTGCCCTTGCTCAATGGCTTCCTGAGCAAGGAAATGTTCTTTACCGAAACCCTCAACCAGCACCTGCTGGGCAGCTTCAACTGGGTGATTCCGGCGGCCGCGACCCTGGCTGGGGTGTTCTCGGTGGCCTATTCGCTGCGCTTTATCCACGACGTGTTCTTCAACGGCGAGCCGATCAACCTGCCCAAGTACCCGCCCCATGAGCCGCCGCGCTATATGAAGGTGCCGGTGGAGATACTGGTGTTCCTCTGCCTGCTGGTGGGGGTTGTGCCGGCTTATACCGTGGCCCCGCTGCTGGCCGCCGCCGCGTCGGCGAGCCTGGGCGGTAACTTGCCGGAGTACAGCCTGTCGATCTGGCATGGCCTCAACCTGCCGTTGCTGATGAGCGTGATCGCGTTGCTGGGCGGTATCCTGGTTTACCTCTTTCGCCAGCCGCTGTTCCGCTGGTACGCGGGCCTGCCGACGTTGGATGCGAGCTTGCTGTTCGAGCGCGCCATGCTCGGCCTGGTGCGCTGTTGTGCACGACTCACCAGTTGGCTGGAAGACGGTTCATTGCAGCGTTACCTGGCATTTTTGCTGGGCTCGGCGCTGGTGGTGGTGGCCGTTGGCCTGGCGCCGTTGCCGCAGATGTCAGGCTCGGTAGCCCTCTCGCCTATTGATCCCATTACCGGCCTGGGCATGGTGATGCTGGCTCTGTCGGCGGTGGTCACGGTGATTTTTCACCGTCAGCGCCTGGTTGCCTTGCTGATGCTCAGCGTGGTCGGCCTGCTGGTGGCCCTGGCCTTTGCCCGCTACTCGGCACCGGATCTGGCGCTGACCCAGTTGTCGGTCGAGGTGGTGACCATCGTGCTGCTGATGCTGGCGCTGTTCTTCCTGCCGGCACAGACCCGCGGCGAGTCGAGCAGCATTCGAGGCCTGCGCGATTTCATCCTGGCCATCGGTTGTGGGGTGATGGTGGCGATGCTGGTCTTCGCTGTGCTGACGCGGCCTTACGAGAGTATCTCGGCGTTCTTCCTGGCCAACAGTGTCAGTGGCGGTGGCGGTACCAACGTGGTCAACGTGATCCTCGTGGACTTCCGCGGCTTCGATACCCTCGGCGAGATCAGCGTGCTGGCCATTGCCGGGGTAGGTATTTACGCCATGCTCGACGGCCTGCGCCTGGTCCACCCGAGCACCGATGCTCAAGGCCGCAGTTGGGCGCGGGATCGCCATCCGCTGATCCTCGAAACCCTGTCGCGGGTGCTGCTACCGATGGCGCTGCTGATCTCGGTATTCATTTTCCTGCGCGGGCACAACCTGCCAGGTGGCGGCTTCATTGCCGGATTGGTGACAGCTGTAGCGCTGATCCTGCAGTACGTGGCCAGCGGTATCGTCTGGACCCAGCAGCGTCTGCCGATGAACTACCACCGCATGGCGGGCGCCGGGGTTGTGGTCGCCGGGGTCACCGGCCTGGCCAGCTTCGTCTTCGAGCGGCCGTTCCTGACCTCGACCTTCGGGCATTTCAATATCCCGCTGATCGGCGAGATCGAACTGGCCAGCGCCATGCTGTTTGACCTGGGCGTGTACCTGACGGTTGTCGGTGCGACCCTGCTGATTCTCGCCAACCTGGGCAAGTTGACCCAGGAAAAGGCCGGACACGAGGTAGTCTGAAATGGAAGCATTGTTTGCCGTAACCCTGGGTATCCTCACCGCCAGCGGCGTTTACCTGCTGCTGCGCGCGAGGACCTTTCCGGTGGTCATGGGGCTCACGCTGATCTCCTACGCCGTCAACCTGTTCCTCTTCGCCATGGGCCGCCTGCAGACGGGCGCCGCTTCGGTGATCGGGCGCAGCGACGTGTATGGCGATCCATTGCCGCAAGCCCTGGTGCTGACCGCGATCGTCATCGGCTTTGCCATGACCGCCTTCCTGGTGGTGCTGGCCCTGCGCAGTATTGGTGAAACCCAGACCGACCACGTCGATGGCCGGGAGTCCGCTTGATGAACCATGCGTTGATTCTGCCGATTCTGTTGCCGATGTTCGTCGGCAGCTTGTTACTGTGTGGCGCGCACCTGCGGCTGAAGTTCAAACGCCTGCTGTCGCTGGTCAGCGCCGGCTTGCTGGTGCCGCTGAGCCTGTGGCTGCTGCTGCAGGCCGACCAAGGCATGCTGCAGAGCTATGCACTGGGTAACTGGCAGGCGCCGTTCGGTATCGTCCTGCTGCTCGACCGCCTCAGCGCGCTGATGCTGGTGGTAACTGCGGTGCTCGGCTTTTTTGCCTTGGCCTATGCGGTGCGCGGTGACGATGAGCGCGGTCATAACTTCCATGCCCTGTTCCAGTTCCAGCTGATGGGCATCAACGGTGCCTTCCTCACCGGCGATCTGTTTAACCTGTTCGTGTTCTTCGAGATCCTGCTGATCGCCTCCTACTCGCTACTGGTTCACGGTGGTGGGGCACAGCGGGTGCGGGCGGGCCTGCATTATGTGGTGCTCAATCTGGTCGGGTCGGCCTTCTTCCTGATTGCGGTCGGCGTGCTGTATGGCATTACCGGTACCCTGAACATGGCCGATATGGCCCAGCGGGTTGCCGCTGCCAATGCTGACCAGGCGCCGCTGCTGGGCGCTGCAGGTTTACTGCTGCTGGTGGTATTTGGCCTTAAAGCGGCGGTGTTGCCGCTGTACTTCTGGCTGCCGCGGGCCTACGCGGCGTCGACGGCGCCGGTGGCAGCGCTGTTCGCGATCATGACCAAGGTCGGCCTGTATTCGATCATCCGCGTCTATACGCTGATCTTTGGCGATGAGGCCGGTTCTCTGGCCAATATGGTGCAGGATTGGCTGTGGCCGCTGGCTCTGTTGACGCTGGGGCTGGGGGTGATCGGCGCGCTGGCGGCGGTGACGCTACAAGGCCTGGTTGCCTACCTGATGGTGGTGTCGGTCGGCACCTTGCTCGCGGGCGTAGCCATCGGTACGCCCCAGGCGTTGGCCGCGGCGCTGTTCTACCTGGTGCACAGCACCTGGGTGGCGGGCGGGCTGTTTCTGCTGGCGGACCTGATCAGTCGGCAGCGTGGCGAAAAACGTGGTGATCTGGTCCAGGGGCCGGCGTTGCAGAACCCCCATGTGCTGGGCGCGCTGTTTTTCCTCGGCGCCATTGCCGTGGCCGGGTTGCCACCGATGTCCGGGTTTATCGGCAAGTTGCTGCTGCTGCGCGCGCTGGAACCGGGGGTGCAGGCGCTGTTCCTCTGGCCGGTGGTGCTGGTGGGCGGCCTGGGCATACTGATTGCGCTGAGCCGCGCGGGCAGCACGCTGTTCTGGCGGGTAGGGCGTGACCAGTTGGACAGTGCCGAGCTCGACCGCGGGCGCCTGCTGGCCTGTATCGGTCTGTTGCTGCTCAGTCCGCTGTTGGTGGTCTTTGCAGCCCCCATCATCGAGTTTGTCGATGCCGCTGCCCTGCAGGTTCATGACCTGGCGCAGTATCGCCAGACACTCGGCGGAGGTGCGCAATGAATGCTCGTCGCTGGTTGCCCCAGCCGATGCTGAGCCTGCTGTTGCTGGTGGTCTGGCTGCTGTTGATGAACGACTTCAGCCTGGGTCATTGGTTGCTCGGTGCGCTGCTCGGTGTGCTGATTCCCCTGGTCACCCAGGTGTTCTGGGATCACCCGCCGCGGATCCACAAGCCGGTGAAGCTGTGCCTGTTCTTTCTGCGGGTGTTGGGTGACATCGTCATCGCCAACCTGGAAGTGGCGAAATTGATCCTGGGTTCGCCGGACAAACTGCAGCCGGCGTTCTTCGAGGTGCCCATGCTGCTGGAGGACGAGCTGGCCCTGACCATGCTCGCCAGCGTTATCTCGCTAACCCCAGGCACGGTCTCGGCGGATCTTAGTGATGACCGCAAGACCCTACTCGTGCACGGGCTCAATGTGGTTGATGAGGCGGCTGCCGTGGCCGCAATCAAACAGCGCTACGAAGCCCCGTTGCTGGAGGTATTCACATGCTCGTCTACGTAATTCCGCTGTGCTCGATGATTATCGGTCTGGCCCTGGTGCTGACCCTGGCACGGCTGATCAAAGGCCCGGATGTGCCGGACCGTATCCTGGCGCTGGATACCCTGTATATCAACGCCATCGCTTTGCTGGTGCTGCTGGGTATCTGGCTTGGGTCGGATTTGTACTTCGAGGCTGCATTGCTGATCGCGGTGATGGGCTTCGTCGGTACCGTGGCGGTGGCCAAGTATTTGTTGCGCGGCGACATCATCGAATGAGGAATGCCCTATGAATTTCTGGATCGAAGCGCTGGTGGCGCTGTTTCTGCTGTTGGGCAGCCTGTTCGCCCTGGTGGGGGCGATTGGTTTGTATCGCCTGCCGGACTTCTTTATGCGCCTGCATGGGCCGACTAAGGCGACCACGCTCGGTGTGGGTGGCATGGTCATCGCCTCGCTGATCTACTTCGGCGCGGGCGACGGTACCCTGAGCCTGCATGAGTTGCTGATCACCCTGTTCCTGTTTATCACCGCGCCGGTCAGTGCCCATATGCTGGCCAAGGCGGCCTTGCAGCAGAAACTACGCTTGAGCGAGCGCACCCGCGGTCGCCCCTGGGAGCAGTGATCGCCGGCTAACAGGCTGTTGAAAAACGTAGGCGAGGCAGGCAAGACAAGGCAAAAACGGCCGAGGAAGCGGAGTTTACGAGTTGTAAATGAGCATTCCGAGGCCGTTTTTAACGCAGTATTGCCAACGCAGGTAGTTTTTCAACGGCCTGCTAAACACTTCTGCAGCCTGGCTGTATCTATGCACCTTTTTGGGCCGCCCTTACACTGGCGACCTATAAAAGGAGCTGGGTATGGCGTTCGGGGGCAGGGTAGGCGCGGTAGTGTGCCTGGTGGTGGCGATGGCGCTGTGGGGCAGTTCGTTTATTGCCCTGAAGGTGGCCTTTGCCGAACTACCGGCGATGTGGGTGATCTTCGGCCGCATGCTTTGCGGCAGCCTGGTGTTCCTGCTGGCCTGGCGCTGGCGGGGGCACATCCAGTACCGCGCCGGTGACTGGAAATACCTGCTGGGCATGACCGCCTGCGAGCCCTGTTTGTACTTCATCTTTGAAGCCCTGGCGCTGCAGCACACCAGTGCCTCCCAGGCAGGCATGGTCACCGCCTTGTTGCCGCTGCTGGTGGCCATGGGCGCCTTTGTGTTTCTGCGTGAGCGCATCAGCCGTACCACCCTGGCCGGGTTTCTCCTGGCCGTGGTCGGCGCCGTCTGGCTGAGCCTGGTCGGTGACAGCGACGCCCATGCGAGCAATGCGTTGCTGGGCAACTTCTACGAGTTTCTCGCGATGCTCTGCGCCATGGGCTACACGCTGTTGCTCAAGCACCTGTCGTCACGCTATTCGGCGTTCTTTCTCACGGCCCTGGTGGCCTTCGCCGGCAGCCTGTTCTTCCTGCCGCTGGCACTCGTCTCCGCGCCAGTGCCCGAAACGGTGAGTGCGCGTGGTCTGGGGGCGGTGGTTTATCTGGGTGCCCTGGTCACGGTGCTGGCCTACGGGCTGTACAACTGGGGCGTCAGCCGCTTGCCGGCCAGCCAGGCATCCGGGTTTATCAACCTAATCCCGGTGTTCACCCTGGTGTTCGCGGCTGTGATGCTGGGCGAGCGGCTGGTGGGTGAGCAGTTGCTCGCTGTGGCGCTGGTATTCGCCGGGTTGGCGCTGAGCCAGTGGCGTAGCCGCACGCCGTTGCCGGCGGGTGTGCTCGACTGATCGGGAGGGGATGCGATGATGGATGTGCTGATCAGGCCGGCCGCTGCTGAGGATATCGCGACCTTGTGCGCGCTGCTCTTCGAGCACGGCCCCAACCCCTGGAATCACCTGCCGTACGACGAGGTGGTTGCGCACCTCAATGGCATTGCCAGCAGTGAGGTCGCCGCCTTGCTGGCCGACAGTGATGGTGAGGTGGTCGGCTTTGTCAGTTATATCCGCACGGGCTCGTTCGCCGCTTATCAGCCGTCCGCCCGCCGAGACGTGGAGCACGCTTACATCTGTGAGGCCGTCACTCACCGGGCAATGGCTGGGCGCGGGCTTGGCTCCAGGCTGCTGAAACAGGTGATTGCCACACTGGCGGAGCAGGGCGTGCAGGATATCTATATCGAGCGCCATGAGGAAAATGCGGCCTCGGCGGGGATGATGCGCAAAGCCGGTTTCAGCGAGTTGCTGAGCTACGCCGACCCGGCGCGGCGGCCCCAGGGATCGGGGCGTACCACGCTCTGTTGCCTGCGCCTGGTCTAATTGAGCGCTCAGCTCTGCAGCAGGCTGAGAGCCACGGCCTCGGCCACGCGGATACCGTCGACGCCTGCCGAGAGAATGCCGCCGGCATAGCCTGCGCCTTCGCCGGCCGGGTACAGGCCTTTGACGTTGAGGCTCTGCATGTCATCGCCGCGGGTGATGCGCAGGGGCGAGGAAGTGCGCGTTTCGATGCCGGTCAGCACCGCATCGTGCAGGTCGAAGCCCTTGATCTGTTTGCCGAATGCCGGCAGCGCTTCGCGGATCGCCTCAATGGCGAATGCCGGCAGCGCTGGCGCCAGGTCGCCGAGTTTCACCCCCGGCTTGTAGGATGGCTCGACACTGCCCAGGGCGCTGGACGCGGTGCCGGCGATAAAGTCGCCGACCAGTTGCGCCGGGGCCTCGTAGGTGCTGCCGCCGAGCAGGTAGGCCTGGGATTCCAGGCGCTCCTGCAGCTCCACGCCGGCCAGCGGGCCGCCGGGGTAATCCTGCTCCGGGGTGATGCCAACGACGATGCCGGCATTGGCATTGCGCTCGTTGCGCGAGTATTGGCTCATGCCGTTGGTTACTACACGCCCCGTTTCGGAGGTGGCCGCTACCACGGTGCCACCCGGACACATGCAGAAGCTGTAGACCGAACGGCCATTCTTGGCGTGGTGCACCAGTTTGTAATCGGCGGCGCCAAGTTTCGGGTGGCCGGCGTACTTGCCCAGACGCGCCCGGTCGATCAGGCCCTGGGGGTGCTCGATGCGAAAGCCCACCGAGAAGGGTTTGGCTTCCATGAATACGTCACGGGCGTGGAGCATGCGGAAGGTGTCCCGCGCGCTGTGCCCCAGGGCCAGCACGACGTGGCGGCTGTGCAGGGTTTCGCCGCTTTCCAGGACCACGCCTTGCACCTGTCCGTCGTTGATCAGCACATCGCTGACGCGCTGCTGGAAACGCACCTCGCCGCCCAGCGCCTTGATCTCCTCGCGCATGGTGGCGACCACGCCGGTCAGGCGGAAGGTGCCGATATGCGGCTTGCTGACGTAGAGGATTTCTTCGGGCGCACCGGCTTTGACGAATTCCTGCAGGACCTTGCGACCGTAGTGCTTGGGGTCCTTGATCTGGCTGTACAGCTTGCCGTCGGAGAAGGTGCCGGCACCGCCTTCACCGAACTGCACGTTGGATTCGGGGTTGAGCACATTCTTGCGCCACAGGCCCCAGGTGTCTTTGGTGCGCTGGCGGACATCGGTGCCGCGTTCGAGCACGATGGGCTTGAGGCCGGCCTGGGCGAGGATCAGTGCGGCGAAGATGCCGCAAGGGCCAAATCCTACCACCAATGGGCGCTCGGCCAGGTCGGCCGGAGCCTGTGCAACGGGCTTGTAGGTGATATCCGGGGCGGGGCCGACATGCACGTCAGCGGCCAGGCGTGCGAGCACACCGGCTTCGTCGACTACTTCGCAGTCGACGCTGTAGATAAACAGGATCTCGCTGGATTTCTTCCGGGCATCGTAGCTGCGCTTGAACAGGGTAAAGGCCAGCAGCTCGTGCTCGGCAATCCCCAGACGCTGGACAATGGCAGGACGCAGCGCCTCCTCGGGGTGGTCGAGGGGCAGCTTGAGTTCGGTGATGCGCAACATGGTGACGGTCCTGAATGGGCCGGAGGCAACCCGGCAAGGTGATAGCCGGCGATTATACCTGCGATCACTGGCCAATCGAACCGTCAGCTTCAGTCGTTGCGGGCGCCGCCAAAATGCGCGCAACCGCGCATTACCTGGCCGTCCAGGCGCAGTTCGGCCGTCAGGTGCTGGACGTTGCCACTCATGCTGTCGACGCAGCGGCCGGGGGCGGCCCAGAGCTCCAGGCGCTGGCCGTTGGCTTCGCTGGTGAGATTGAGGCGACCGTCCGGCAGCTGTTCTTCCAGATAGGGCAGGGCCAGGGGGGCTTGGCCGGGACGATTGAGGACCAGGCCACGGCCGCTGGCGTTCAGCTGCCAGTCTGGCTCATGGCCGCTGGCCTGGATCAGCAGGCGCTTGAAGTTGGGGTCTTCGCAGCCCGGTCCTTCATGGTTCAGTTGGTACACACGACTGACGTCAAGCGAGCCGTCCACCCCAGCCTGGGGCGTGCCGCCGAGTTGCCCGCGCACGTCGGCAAACAACTGCGTGGCACCCGCGGCGAACAGCGGCGCGGCCTCGCGGGCCAGGTCGCTCTGGGTGCCCTCGATAACGAAGCGACGTTGCTCCTGACAAGGCCGCAGCAGCAACTGATCACCCTGGTGGCTGATCTCGCCCTGCAGGCGTGTGTGGTGAGCGCCTGGGTCGACGCTGCGCTCGGTAAACACCTGGCAACTGGCGAACAAGGGCAGCAGGGCAAACAGCATGGGGCGGTACAAGCGCATGGGGTATCTCCTAGCTAAGCCGGCCACGTTAACCAGCTGTCAGGCCGATCACAAGCTCGTTCCATCACGTGAGCCGCAGCAGTCCGTCTGTCGGGAGGTGGTAATTTGGCGCTTGAAATATGGCGCATTGCTGCGCCGGAGCATTCAGGTGAAACGATTCATCGTTTACACTGCAAGCGTTACAAGTTGGAACGACCCATTGGGTAGTACCGACCTAGCTATTGCACCTCTGCCGAGCACTCGGCAGCCTTGCCCAGACGCGCTGTTACAACAACAACTCCAGCTGCTGAATTGGCCCTAAAAAGTAAGTTGGAGATGTAGGTTCATGAATACCTGGTTTGGCAATATCAGTGTTACCCGCAAGCTTCTGTTGGGCTTTGGCGTTGTCCTCGCGCTCACTATAGTGATGGCCTGGACCGGCTGGAACAGCCTCGGCAGCCTGATCCAGCGGGCCACCTGGATGACTGAGATCACCCACCTCAACAGCAGTCTGACCAACCTGCGCGTGGCGCGCTTGCAGTACATGATTGCCGATGGCGACCTGCCCAGTGCCGAGCGTTTGCAGTCGACGCTGGATACCTATATCGCTCGGCAGGAGGCGTTGCAGGCTTCCTTCAAGAATCCGGTCAACGTAGCTCTGCTCAAGCAGCAGGGCGCGATCAATGATGCCTACCAGGTGTCTCTCAATGCTATGCGTGAGGCTTACAAGGCGGCCAACGCCGCTGAGGCCACACTGGAGCAGAGCGCTGTCGACGGTGCTGCGCAAATTCGCCAGATCTCCGCAGCGGTGGTTCAGTTGCCCGAGTTCGACCCGCAGCGCTTCGCTCAATATCAGGCAATTAGCGCCAGCCGGGCTGACCTGTTGGAGTTGCAGCACCTGGTGAGTGTCTATAACGACAATGCCAGTGCCGATAATGAACGGGCCATGATGCAGGGGGCCACTGCCATCATTGATGGCATGGCTGATCTGGATCGCGCCTTCAGCGGCGCCCAGCAAAGTGCGGTTGCGCAGATCGAACGCACACTCGCTCAATACCGCGACGCGGTCGTGGCGCTGCGTGATGCGACCCAGGCCATTGCTCGAGCCCGCCAGGAAATGACGGTGCAGGGCACTGATATCGTCAAGATCAGCGAGCAGCTGTACAGCTTTCAGACTGATCGTCTGGCCATTGAAAGTGCCAATGCGCGCACCTTGCAACTCGGCGCCACCTTGTTGGCGCTATTGCTGGGCGTACTTGCGGCTTGGCTGATCACCCGGCAGATCACTCGCCCTTTGCAGGCGACCCTGGCGGAAGTCGAACGTATTGCCGCAGGCGATCTGACCGCCGGTGTGCCCGTGACCCGGCGCGATGAGCTGGGCGTGCTGCAGCAGGGTGTGCAGCGTATGGGCAGCACCTTGCGCGAGCTGATTGGCGGTATTCGTGATGGCGTGAGCCAGATCAGCAGCGCTGCCGAGGAGTTGTCGGCCGTCACCGCGCAAACCAGCGCCGGTGCCAATAACCAGAAGAGCGAAACCGATCAGGTCGCCACGGCCATGCATGAAATGTCGGCCACCGTGCAGGAAGTGGCGCGCAATGCCGAAGAGGCCTCCCGCGCAGCTACCGATGCCGACGGTGAGGCTCGTAATGGCGACAAGGTAGTGGCCGAAGCCATCGCGCAGATCGAACGGCTGGCCGCTGAAGTTGGCCGCTCCACCGAGGCCATGGGTGCGTTGCAGAAGGAAAGCAACAAGATCGGCAGTGTCATGGACGTGATCAAGGCGGTGGCCGAGCAGACCAACCTGTTGGCGCTCAACGCCGCCATTGAGGCCGCTCGTGCCGGTGAGGCAGGGCGCGGTTTTGCCGTGGTGGCCGATGAAGTGCGCGGGTTGGCCCAGCGTACGCAGAAATCCACCGAGGAGATCGAAGGCCTGGTGGCAGGCTTGCAGAGTGGCACCCAGCAGGTGGCCGGTATTCTCAATAACAGCCGTACCCTGACCGAAAGCAGCGTCGAGCTGACCCGGCGTGCCGGTGGCTCGCTGGAAAGCATCACCCGCACCGTCTCCAACATCCAGCCGATGAACCAGCAGATCGCTGCCGCCGCTGAGCAGCAGAGCGCAGTGGCTGAAGAAATTAGCCGCAGCATCCTCAGCGTACGCGATGTTTCCGAGCAGACCGCCAATGCCAGCGACGAAACTGCTCGCGCCACGGTCGAGCTGGCGCGCCTGGGTAGTCAATTGCAGGCGATGGTTAGCCGCTTCCGCCTGTAACGCGCGGGGCCGCTATGCAAAACGCCCCGCAGTGCGGGGCGTTTTGCATTCAGCTGGGGCCAAGTCCTGGCGTTTACACCAGCTCGGCCCACATGTCGTATTCGTCAGCATCGACGATGCGCACGCGCACCTTGTCGCCGGGGCTGACGGCGGTGCTGGCGATAAACACACTGCCGTCGATTTCCGGCGCATCAGCGTAGCAGCGGGCCACGGCGCCCTGGTCGTCAACTTCGTCGATCAGTACCTCCATCTCCTTGCCGACCTTGAGCTGCAGGCGGGCGGTGCTGATGGCTTGCTGGTGAGCCATAAAGCGGTCCCAGCGGTCCTGTTTGACGTCGTCCGGCACTACGTCCAGATCCAGATCATTGGCCGGGGCACCTTCGACCGGGCTGTACTGGAAGCAGCCGACGCGGTCGAGCTGGGCTTCGGTCAGCCAGTTGAGCAGGTACTGGAAGTCTTCCTCGGTCTCGCCGGGGAAGCCGACAATAAAGGTCGAGCGGATGGTCAGCTCGGGGCAGATCTCGCGCCAGTTCTTGATCCGTGCCAGGGTCTTGTCGTCGAAGGCTGGGCGTTTCATGGCCTTGAGCACTTTCGGGCTGGCGTGCTGGAAGGGAATATCCAGGTACGGCAGGATCTTGCCGGCGGCCATCAGCGGAATCAGCTCGTCGACGTGCGGGTAGGGGTAGACGTAGTGCAGGCGCACCCACACGCCCAGGGTCGAGAGCGCCTGGCAGAGTTCGGTCATGCGGGTTTTCACCGGCTGGCCGTTCCAGAAGTCGGTCTTGTACTTCATGTCCACGCCGTAGGCGCTGGTGTCCTGGCTGATTACCAGCAGCTCTTTGACGCCGGACTTGACCAGGCGCTCGGCCTCATTCAGCACTTCACCCACTGGGCGGCTGACCAGTTTTCCGCGCATCGAGGGGATGATGCAGAAGCTGCAGCTGTGGTTGCAGCCTTCGGAAATCTTCAGGTAGGCGTAGTGACGCGGGGTCAGCTTGATGCCCTGGGGCGGCACCAGATCGATCAGCGGGTTGTGGTCCTGGCGTGGCGGCACCACCTCGTGTACGGCATTAACCACCTGCTCATACTGCTGCGGGCCGGTGACCGAGAGCACGCTGGGGTGCACATCACGGATAGTGCCTTCTTCGACGCCCATGCAACCGGTGACGATCACCTTGCCGTTTTCCTTGATTGCTTCACCGATCACTTCCAGCGACTCGGCCTTGGCACTGTCGATAAAGCCACAGGTATTGACCACCACTACGTCAGCGTCCTGGTAGCTGGAGACTACGTCGTAGCCCTCCATGCGCAGCTGGGTCAGGATGCGTTCGGAATCGACCAAGGCCTTTGGGCAGCCAAGGGAGACAAAGCCGACTTTCGGCGTGGTGGCGGTGGTCATGCGGGCGAACCTCAGGGCTAAGACGGAGCGGGCGCTGGGACGCCTCTGATCAAAAAGTGCGCAATTCTAGCGGCGTACCTGCACCTTTTCCAGCTTTACCGTTACCCAGCGTTGCAATCGCCTGTGCAGCGCCCAGTCGTCTGGTTTATGGCAGGCTGAGCAGGCGCTCGGCCAGGGCCGCGTAGTTGCCGTCAAGGTGGTGTCCGCCGCTGATCTGCAGTTGTTCGCCGGGCAGGTTGGGCAGGGTGCAGCCGCTTTGCGGGGCCTCTTCGCTGCCATAGATGCACAGCAGTTTGCTGGCCGGCAGCTTGAGCAGTTCGGGGCCGGTGGCGGCTTCGCTGCCTGCCTTGCCCAGCCAACCTTGCACCTCTATCTCGAAACTGCCGCTGCGTGCCGCTGCGATCAGAATGATGTGTTCGACGCGTTGCTGGTCCTCGGCGGGCAGGCGGTTATAGAAGGCCGGCAGGGCATCGGCGCCAAACGAGAAGCCAATCAGGGTAAAGCGTGCGGCGCCCCATTTGGCTTGATAGTCGCGCATCAAGCGGCTGAGGTCCTGGGCACCTTGCTCAGGGCTCTTGTGTTGCCAGAAGTAGCGCAGCGAGTCGATGCCGACCACCGACTGGCCGCGTTTGGCCAGTTCGGCTGCCAGGTCGCGGTCCAGGTCGCGCCAGCCGCCGTCGCCGGAATAGAACAGGGCGACGTCGGCCGATGCGGGTTTTGCGACGACTTCGACCACGGGTAAGTCGGCGGCTTGGCCGTTCAGCAGGCGCTGCAGCTGGCTGTGCAGCAGTTGTTCGAGGCTGTTGCTGTAATCGCTGATCTGCGTGTCGGCGTGCGCCTGTTCGCGGGCGAAACGGGCGCTGGCGTCGTCCGGGTTGTTGTTCCAGGCCACATGCCAGCGGCCATGCGCGGCCTGCTCGGGCAGTGGCGTGGCGCAGTCCGGCTGCTGCAGGCTAAAGCCGATGGACAGCGCCTGGGCCTGGTCGCTGTGTTGCTCGGCCAGCCAGCGCCAGGCCAACGCGGCGCCAGGGCCGATGCCGGCGACCAGATCTACGTCGCCATCCAGGGCTGTGCTGGCCTGTTGCAGGCGTTGGGCTTGCAGGGCGCAGTCGTTGACTGGCAACTGCAGTTGCGCCAGGCGCGCCCCGCTGGTTTCGGCCAACGCCAAAAGATCCGCGGGTGCCATTACCTGCTCGTCGGTGAGGGCGATCAGTACACGCTGGCGGGGCGTGCCGGCCGGTTCGGCGACAGTCAACTGGCTGCCATCGGCTAGCCGTAGGCTGTGCAGCTCGGACTGCGCGGGGCCGCGGGTTAGTAGCCAGGCCACCAGGGCGCCGCCTAGCAGGAGGGCGATCAGCAGTAATAGAGCGGGGCGCAGTGTGCGTATCGGCATGGAAAACCTCAGCGTTTGACCAGGCCGGTATAGCCACCGGCAATCAGTGCGGCGGTATCGGCCAGTGCCACCAGCGGATCAAGGCCGGCCGGTACGGCCATGTAGCGCGGCTCCCAGTCTGGCTGGAACTTGTCCTTGAAGCGGCGCAGGCCCTGGAAGTTGTAGAAGCTTTCGCCGCGCTGGAACAGCATCGCGCCCAGGCGCTGAGTCATGGGTGCGCCGCGCCGCGGTTGCAGGCCGGACAAGGGCACCATGCCCAGGCTGAAGCGCGCCACGCCGCGGGCTTTGTAATGCTGCAGCAGGCCGAGCATAAGGAACTCCATGGTCAGCTTGGGCGCGTCCGGTAGCACGCGCATCAGGTCCAGGCTGGCCAGCTCCAGGCTGTCGGTCTCCAGCAGGTTGGCGAAGGCCACCGCACGTCCCTGGAAGCGAATCACCGCAATCGAGAAGCGGGCCAGGTAAGCGCTGTCGAAGCGGCCGAGGGAGAAGCCTTTTTCGCGCACATTCTTGCCTTCCAGCCACGCATCGGAGATACCGCGCAGCTCCTCCAGCGGGGCTTCGCCGGGGGTGTGCACATCCAGCTGCAGGCCGTCGCGTTGGCCGCGGTTCCAGGTATAGCGCAGGTCCTTCATGGCCTTGCCAGTGCTGTCCAGGTCGAAGCGTTGCAGGTCTACCCGCGCCTCTTCGCCGAGCTTGAGGGCAGTCAGGCCGATGTCCATGTAGTACGGCAGGTTTTCCGCGCGTACCTGATAGAACACCGGACGGGTGTGGTGGCGGTCGCAGAGGTCGCGGAACTGCCAGATCAGTTCGGCGCGCTGTAGGGTGGGGCCGATGGGGTCGAACAGAGCGATCATGCTGCGACCGTGGCGGGCGTACATCAGGAAGGCCTCGCCCGTACTGTGGAACAGCAGCGCCTTGTCACCGGTCAGGGCCAGGCCGCCATCGGGCTGACTCGAGGCGCGGAGGATCTGCGCGGCCTGGTCCAGGGCGGCGGTGTCGGGCAAGGTGATGGCCGGCGGCGCGGCGCGCAGCAGCCAGGACAGCACCACGATAATCAGCAACAGGGCACTGCCCAGAGCGGCGCGTAAGCCGCGGGGTGCATCAGCGTCCAGGGCGAACTGCCACCAGAGTTCGTGGCCGTAGGGTACGTCCTGGTAAGCGAATAGCAGCAGCCAGACCGACGCCGCGAGGACGCTGGCACTGGCGGCCAGGTGCCAGGGCGAGAAGGGCAGCTCGGTCAGGCGGCTGGGGCGATAGAAATACGGCCGGAACAGCGCTAGCAGCGCCGCGGTGATTGCCAGCAGGCTGGCTTCTTCCCAGTCGAAGCCCTTGAGCAGGGAGAGCAGGCTGCCGGCCAGCAGCAAGGCCAGGGTCAGCGCCCAGGCTGCTGAGAGGCGCCGACGC
Organism: Gammaproteobacteria bacterium; assembly: GCA_018826895.1. GTDB lineage: Bacteria > Pseudomonadota > Gammaproteobacteria > Pseudomonadales > Pseudomonadaceae > Aquipseudomonas. Next base: position 1,450 of record JAHJYA010000115.1, on the reverse strand, counting down.
AGGCCCTGGGCCAGCAGCAGGCAGAGCATGCCGACCAGGCTGGCGCCGAAGTGCGAGGCATCAATCAGGCGGTGGGGGATCAGAAAACCCAGCTCGGCCAGGCGGCTGTCGGCGCTCGGGGTGGTGCCGGAAAACAGCAGCACCATGCCGGAGATAAACACCAGCAGCGCCAGCACGGGTGCTGCGAGCCCCGAGGCGGCACGCACGGCCTGGTGAGTGGCAAGCACGCGGCGCAGTTCGATGGCGAGTAGCAACAGGCACGCCAGCAGCAAGGGGGCAACGATATAAATCAGGCGGTACAGCAGCAATGCCGCCGCCAGGGGCGCGGTGCCCAGTTGCCCGGCGAAGGCGGCCAGCAGCACCGCCTCGAACACGCCGACCCCGCCGGGGACATGGCTGAGCACGCCGGCGGCCAAGGCCAGCAGATAGACCACCAGGAAGGCGCCAAACGGCGGGGCTTCTGGCAGTAGCAGGTACAGTACGGCGGCGGCGGCGCTGACATCAATGGCGCTGATCAGCAATTGCAAAGCGCTCAGGCGCGTACTGGGCAGGCGCAGCAGGCGTCCGCGCAGGCGCATCAGCAGGCTATGGGGAAACGGCTGTTCAGTCAGGCGGCCATGATAAAGCCAGGCGAGCATTCCGCTAGCCGCCAGCAGAATGGCCACCGCCACGCCAGCCAACAGCGGCTCGGGCAGGCGCAGAGCGGCGGCCGCATCCGGCAAGTCGACCAAGGCTGCGATGGCGGCCAGCAGCGGCAGGCTGCAACCCAGGGACAGGCTGGCGAACAGGGTCATCCGGGTAATATCGCCCGCGCCCAGGCCGTGGCGGCTGTACAGGCGATAGCGCACCGAGCCACCGGAGAGCATCGACAGGCCGACCGCATTGCCGATGGCGAATGCGCAGAAACCGCCGAGCGCCAGGGTTGGCCTGGGGAGCTGAACAGCGGCGTAGCGACTGGCAGACCATTCGTAAGTCAGCAGAGCGGCGAAGCCCACGGCAGTCATGCCGATAGCTGCCAGCAGATTGCTTGGTGCAATGGATATCAGTGCGCTACGTAATGCCGCCGGGTCCAGTTCATCGAGTAAATGCCGACAGGCCAGCAAGGCGATGGCGAACAGCAGTAAAGCGACCGCCACGCCGAGCGGCTGTCGGTAGCGGCTGAGGATGTCTCGCCAGCGTGTGGAAGTGGGCAGCGGTGTGAGGGGCGCAGCAGGGGGAGGGGTTTCAGCAGAGCGGGCGCGCATCGGATACCTCGTGGGCAGTGCGGCTCAGCATAGTGGGGCGCTGGGTTCTCGGGAAGTGGGGGCTGTCTGGATGATCGACAAATTCCAGGCACAAAAAAGGCCACTCTTTCGAGTAGCCTTGATTGTTTGAATCTGGTTGCGGGAGCCGGATTTGAACCGACGACCTTCGGGTTATGAGCCCGACGAGCTACCAGACTGCTCCATCC
>JAHJYA010000114.1 GCA_018826895.1 Gammaproteobacteria bacterium | reverse complement strand
TCATTTACAGCCAGTAAACTGCGCTTTTTCGCCAGCTCCCGCCTTGCCTCCTCTTCGCTCGCGACGCTTGGCTGCGAGCCTCCCGGCTGTTCATGTTCTGCAAACAGCTCGATATGGTCGATCAGGCCGCCGTCCTCACCGCGAATGCCTTGCTCCTCCAGCGCTTTCTGCACCGCGTAGGTGTAAGCGGTGAGAGCCTCGACATTGTCGCCGGCGATGCGTTGGCCGTGGTCGGCGATCAGGAAGAACCAGTTGCCGCCCCAGGCGATATCGCCCAGCACCGGGCCATAGCCCGGCACCTGCAGTTCGACAGCCTTGCGGTAACGATAGGACGGCACGTTGCGCACGCTGACCGAGCGATCTTCATGCAAGGTCGCCTCGACCGTGCCCACCGGGGTTTCGATCTTGTGCACGCCGGCGCCGATGCGGCCCATGTGCGCCAGTGAGACCACCAGGCCGATGGTGCCGTGGCCACACATGCCGAGGTAGCCGGTGTTATTGAAGAAGATCACCCCGGCACAGGCGCTGGGGTCGACCGGCTCGCAGAGCAGGGCACCGACCAGCACGTCGTTGCCGCGTGGCTCGAGAATGCAGGCGGCACGCCAGGCGTCATGGGCGTAGGCCAGGTGTTGCCGACGCTCGGTCATGCTGCCGTTGCCCAGGTCAGGAAAGCCGCTGATCACCAGGCGGGTCGGCTCACCGCCGGTGTGGGAGTCGATAACCTCGATGCGTTTCATAGGGGCTGCGCCTGTAAACCGTTGGAGTGGCTGACAGAGTGCCGCGCGTGCGGCCTGCCCGGCTTGAGGGATTTGCTCGGTGGTGATGCCGAAATCAGCACAATGCTTGAGGGGAGGCGGATGGCCGGGTTTCGGTGCGCGCAGCCCACCCTACGGAGTTAGGCCCTGCGCGCCCTAACTGCCGTGCGCGGAGACCAGGCTGGCGACCAGGCGTGGCTGGCAATTGATATACAGCGATGATTGCAGCCAGCGTGGGTCCGGGTAGTAGGAAAACATGAATTGCCCGCCCTTGAGGCTGTCCACCACCATGCGGGCAACCTCCGGGCGTACGGCCGGGCAACCCTGGCTGCGGCCGATACGACCCTGGGCGGTGATCCACGCCGGGTCTACGTAATCGGCTGGGTGAATGACGATGGCGCGTTCCCGGGCGCGGTCGTTAATCCCGGGCTCCAGGCCGTCCATGCGCAGCGAGTAGCCATGCTTGCCGGTATAGCTTTCCTGGGTGCGAAACAGCCCCAGGCTGGATTGATGGCTCCCTTCGCGGTTGGAGAACTGCGTGGCGAAGTTCTCGCCGGATTGTTGGCCGTGGGCGACCAGGTCGTGCAGCAGCAGACGCTGGCTGGTCAGGTCGAAGATCCACAGGCGGCGTTCGCTGGAAGGCTTGGAGAAGTCGATGACCGCCAGCCGTTTTGCTGGCTGGGCGCCGTTGTTGATCGCGCAGCGCATGGCGCTGATGGCATGGCCGAGCACCTTGCGTTGCAGTGCCGGCGCTTCGGCGGCGAGGTTCTCCAGCAGTGCATCAGGCGCCAGGTTGGCGGCCAACAACGAAGGGGTTGGCAGTGCCAGGCAAAAAATGGCGAAGCAAATCCGCTGGATCATTGTCATCATTCAGTCTCTGGGGAGCGGCCAGCAAGCCTCACACTGACGCCAGGCAATGCGTAGTAAAGCCTGCGAGTCTAGCAGCCCATCTGGCCGATTCCCCTGAGCCATGGACGAATCCGACAGGCTGTCATCTAGTCGGTCTTATATCTGGAGCAGTGCTTTGTTTTATCGCGACTCATCCATTGTCTGGGCGCTGGCCTTGATTGCACCTCTGGCGCTGGCTGAAGACCAGCCGCCCAGCCCCCTTGAGCAACAGCTTGCCGCGCCCAGCCTGGCCTGTGTGTCGCCTGCGTTGAGTCTGTCGGCGAGCGACCTGGAGTGGTTGCAGCCCTTTTATTTGCTGCGCGGCGCTCAACCGGCATGGAACGAGCTCAGCCTGCAGGCACTGCTGGTGCAGCTCGAGGACCTGGCAGACGACGGGCTGGAGCCGCGCGCCTATCACCTGGAGCCGCTGCGAACGCTGGCGGCGGTCGAGCAGCCCTCGGCCACTTTGTCGGCTTGCATTGAGGTATTGGCTTCCACGGCGTATTTGCAGGCCTTGCGCGACCTGGCCTATGGCCGTCTGGAGCAGGGCCGTGTCGAGCCTCTGTGGCAGCCGCAAGACAGTGTCGAGGCGCCGAATCACGCGCCCTTGCTGGCTATCGCCCATGCCGGGCTGGCCGCGCCGGCAGACGCCTTCGAGCAGGCGCGCCCGACCTTCGCGCCTTATCGCGAGCTGCGCCAGCGCTATGCCGCGTTGCGCCGCCAGCCGCTGCCGCAATGGCTGGCGATACCCAGTGGCAGCTTGTTGCGCCCCGGTGCGGTGGATGCTCGGGTGCCGCTGCTGGAGCAGCGTCTGCAGGTGCGCGGTGATCTGTCCCAGGGCTCGGCGCTGTTCCTCGGCGAGGACGGCCCGGTGTACGGCACGGCTTTGGTGGAGGCGGTCAAGGCCTTCCAGCGCGATCACCTGCTCAAGCCCGATGGCGTGGTCGGCCCGGCCACCCTGGCGGAGTTGAACCACTCGGCAAGCGAGCGTATGCAGCAGATCCGCATCAACCTCGAGCGCATGCGCTGGCTGGCGCGGACGCTCGAACCCACCAGCGTGCTGATCGATGTGGCGGGGGCCGAGGTGATTTTTCTGCGCGACGGCGTGGCGGTCTGGCAGGCGCGCACCCAGGTCGGTCGCCCAGCCCGGCCGACACCGCTGCTGCGCTCATCGATTACCCACCTGACTCTTAACCCGACCTGGACGATTCCGCCGACCATCCTGCGCGAAGACAAACTGCCGGAACTGCGCCGTGATGCGGTCGGCTACCTGGCGGCCAACCATATGCGGGTGATCGACTACGACGGCAACCCGGTCGACCCGCTCAGCGTCGACTGGGAACGCCCCGGTCGGGTGATGATCCGCCAGGATGCGGGTGCCCACAGCCCGCTGGGCAAGGTGGCAATCCGCTTCCCCAACCCGTTCTCGGTGTACCTGCATGACACCCCCAGCCAGCGCCTGTTCGACAACCTGCCGCGGCTATTCAGCTCCGGTTGCGTGCGCATCGAGCGCGTCTCCGAGCTGGTCGAGCACCTGCTTGCCGAGGCCACGCCGGGTGAGCGCGCGCGTATCGCCCGGCAATGGGAGAGCGGTCGCACCCTGCGGGCGAACCTGCCGCGGCCGGTGCCGATCCTGATGGCCTACTGGACCGCCCAGGTCGGCGCTGATGGTCAGGTGCAGTTTCGCCCGGATATCTACGGTCATGACGCGCGCCTGCTCAAGGCATTCGAGGCGGCGAACCGGATTTAGGTGTATGGGCGCGAGTCTTCAGCGGACGCGCTTTTGTGGGAGGGGCTTTAGCCGCGACTGGCTGTGTACGAGTGCTGAAAAGCTCGCGGCTAAAGCGGAGCGCCGCACGGCGCACCCTACAACAGCACCTAGCTAGCGGTGTTCCGGCAGGTGCTCGTAGAGGGTGCGACAGACGCCGATGATGTGCTCGTCGAGCAGCGTCACGGCGCGTTCGACGTCGCGCGCGCGGCAGGCGGCGATGATCTCGCGGTGCTCGTGGTCGGCGCGGTCCTTGCCCTCCGACAGGCTCATCTGCAGGCGCAGGTAGCGCTCCAGCTTGTCGTGGATGGAACGAATCAGCCCGACCAGAAACGGCCGCTGCGCCGGCTCGTAAAGGCAGGCATGCAGTTCCCAGTTGAGCTCGGCCCAGCGGCCGATATTGGTTTCGCCGATGAACTCGTCGCAGATGCGTTCGGCACGGGTGAAGGTTGCTTCGCTCATGTTGGGGATAGCCAGGCGCAGTACTTTGTCCTCGAGGAGGATGCGCACCTCAAACATCTGCGCCAGTTCCGGTTCGGAAATCCGCGTGACCACCGCGCCCTTGTTGCGTTGGAACATCACTAGGCCTTCGGCCTCCAGGCGTTTCAGGGCCTCGCGCACCGGGATCTTGCTGACGTTGAACAGCTTGGCGATGTCGTCCTGGCGAATTGGCTCGTCTTCGGCGAAGTGGCCGGCGACGATGGCCTCACGCAAATGCTTGGTGATGACCTCCGAGGCAGAGGGTGCGATGCCCAGGTTGGGCGCATTGAATCGAGGTAAGGGCACGCGGGTGTACCGAGTCAGGACAGGTTTTGGATATCTTATACGAAATTATTGCGGCGAATTTCCTGCTCCGCCGAAATGCTCGGCAAGCGCGCCAATCTGCGTGCGCTGGTTACGCACGAAGGTAAAAAACGCCTGGGCCACGGGCGACAGGTACTTGCCGCGCGGGTGCACCACGCACCAGCTGCGCAGCAGGGGCAGCTCGACCACCGGCAGCTCGCGCAATACCCCCGTCTGCAGCTCGCGGCGCACCGCATGACGGGGCAGCAGGGCCAGGCCCAGGCCGGCGATCACGCCTTCGCAGAGCCCTTCCATGGAGCCGACTTCCTGGGTCTGGGCGAAGTGCGCGCGTTTTTGGTGGCAGTACTCTTCGCAGGCCCGGCGTGTACCGGAACCGGGTTCGCGGACCAGTAACGGCCAGGCGGTCAGGTCCTGCAGGTGCAGGCTTGGCTGGCTGCACAGGGGGTGGTCGGCAGGCGCCACGGCAATGATCGGGTTGTTGAGAAAGGGCAAAAACTCCAGGTCCATGTCGGACGGCACCTGGGAGATGATCAGCAGGTCGTCGCGGTTGGCGCTCAAGCGCCTGATCGCCTGGGTGTGGTTGACCACCGTCAGTTGCAGGCTGACTTCCGGGTACTCGCGGCGGAAGGCGGCGAACAGGTGCGGCACGAAATACTTGGCGCTGGACTCCACGGCCAGGCTCAGCTGGCCCTGCAGCGAGCCCTGCAGGTCGGTCAACTGCATGTCCAGACTCTCCATGCGGCCGAAGATATCGGCGCTGGCCCGTTGCAGCACCTCGGCGGCATCGGTGAGGTAGAGCTTCTTGCCGACATAGTCGAACAGCGGTTGGCCCACCAGCTCTTCGAGCTGACGAATCTGCAGGCTTACGGCCGGCTGGGTCAGGGCCATTTCCTCGGCTGCGCGGCTGTACGAGCGGTTATCGCACACCGCGCGAAAAATCTGCAGCTGTCGAAATGTCATGCGTAACAACGACTTGCGCATTTCCTGGAATCTCGCCGGGGAGGTTTACGCACAACTATAAGTCTTTGCTTATGGCTAACCCAATAAATATTGATTTTGGTTAATCCATGCCCCGGCGTAGGGTAAGCCCCACGCCCCGGCACTGCAGCGGGGCGCGACTGGCCGGAGGGTTCGGCCGCCTGTTCATGTGATCAAGGACTTTAGGCTCGTGATCAAGAAAATCCTGATCGCCAACCGCGGCGAGATTGCAGTGCGCATCGTGCGTGCCTGTGCCGAGATGGGCGTGCGCTCGGTGGCGGTGTACGCCGATGCCGACCGCCATGCCCTGCACGTCAAGCGTGCCGACGAAGCCTACGGCCTGGGTGATGACCCACTGGCCGGCTACCTCAACCCGCGCAAGCTGGTGAACCTGGCCGTCGAGACCGGTTGCGATGCCTTGCACCCCGGTTATGGCTTTCTCTCGGAGAACGCCGAGCTGGCGGATATCTGCGCCGAGCGCGGGATCAAGTTCATCGGCCCGTCGGCCGAGGTGATCCGCCGCATGGGCGACAAGACCGAAGCGCGGCGCAGCATGATCAAGGCCGGCGTGCCGGTTACCCCAGGCACTGAAGGCAATGTTGCGGACATTACCGAGGCGCTGGCCGAGGGCGACCGCATCGGTTACCCGGTGATGCTCAAGGCCACCAGTGGCGGTGGCGGGCGCGGCATTCGCCGCTGCAACTCGCGCGAGGAACTGGAGCAGAATTTCCCACGGGTGATCTCCGAGGCGACCAAGGCCTTTGGCAGTGCCGAAGTCTTTCTCGAGAAGTGCATCGTCAACCCCAAGCATATCGAGGCGCAGATTCTTGCCGACAGCTTCGGCAACACCGTGCACCTGTACGAGCGTGACTGCTCAATCCAGCGGCGTAACCAGAAGCTCATCGAGATTGCCCCCAGCCCGCAGCTGACCCCCGAGCAGCGCGCCTATATCGGCGACCTGGCGGTGCGCGCCGCCAAAGCGGTGGGCTACGAGAACGCCGGTACCGTGGAGTTTCTGCTGGCCGAGGATGGCGAGCTGTACTTTATGGAGATGAACACCCGGGTGCAGGTGGAACACACCATCACCGAGGAAATCACCGGTATCGACATCGTTCGCGAGCAGATCCGCATCGCCAGCGGCCTGCCGCTGTCGGTCAAGCAGGAAGACATCCAGTATCGCGGTTTCGCCCTGCAATTCCGGATCAACGCCGAGGACCCGAAGAACAACTTCCTGCCCTCATTCGGCAAGATCACCCGCTACTACGCTCCCGGCGGGCCTGGTGTGCGCACCGACACGGCGATCTACACCGGCTACACCATTCCGCCGTATTACGACTCCATGTGTCTGAAACTGATCGTCTGGGCGCTGACCTGGGAGGAGGCGATGGACCGTGGCCTGCGCGCGCTGGACGACATGCGCGTGCAGGGGGTGAAGACCACGGCCGCCTATTACCAGGAAATTCTGCGCGACCCGGAATTTCGCAGTGGCCGCTTCAACACCAGCTTCGTGGAAAGCCACCCGGAACTGACCCAGTACTCGATCAAGCGCAACCCGTCGCATTTGGCCATCGCCATCGCCACGGCCATTGCCGCCTACGCCAACCTTTGACGAATCGTGCACCGTGCGCCCCGGATTGACACCGGGTCAGGAGAACAACAGATGAGCCAGAAGATTCACGTCACCGACACCATCCTGCGCGATGCCCACCAATCGCTGCTGGCCACGCGCATGCGCACCGAAGACATGCTGCCGATCTGCGACAAGCTCGACCGTGTGGGCTACTGGTCCCTGGAAGTCTGGGGCGGGGCGACCTTCGACGCCTGCGTGCGCTTCCTCAAGGAAGACCCTTGGGAGCGCCTGCGCCAGCTCAAGGCGGCGCTGCCCAACACCCGCCTGCAGATGCTCCTGCGCGGGCAGAACCTGCTCGGTTATCGCCATTACAGCGATGACGTGGTCGAAGCCTTCGTCGCCAAGGCGGCGGCCAACGGCATTGATGTGTTCCGTATTTTCGATGCGATGAACGATGTGCGTAACCTGGAAACCGCCATCCGCGCGGTGAAGAAATCCGGCAAGCACGCCCAGGGCACCATCGCCTACACCACCAGCCCGGTGCACACCACCGACGCCTTCGTCGCCCAGGGCAAAGCCATGGCCGCGCTCGGCGTGGACTCCATCGCGATCAAGGACATGGCCGGGTTGCTTACGCCCTATGCCACTGCCGAGCTGGTCAAGGCGCTCAAGGCCGAGATCAAGCTGCCGGTGTTTATCCACAGCCACGACACCGCCGGCGTGGCCAGCATGTGCCAGCTCAAGGCCATCGAAAACGGCGCCGAGCATATCGACACCGCCATCTCCAGCCTGGCCTGGGGCACCAGCCACCCGGGTACCGAGTCGATGGTCGCGGCCCTGCGCGGCACGCCCTATGACACCGGCCTGGACCTGGAGCTGTTGCAGGAAATCGGCGTGTACTTCTATGCCGTGCGCAAGAAGTACCACCAGTTCGAGAGTGAGTTCACCGGTGTCGACACTCGCGTGCAGGTCAACCAGGTGCCGGGCGGAATGATTTCCAACCTGGCCAACCAGCTCAAGGAGCAGGGCGCGCTGAACCGCATCAACGAAGTTTTTGCCGAGATTCCCAAGGTCCGAGCCGACCTCGGCTACCCGCCGCTGGTCACGCCAACCTCGCAGATCGTCGGTACCCAGGCGGTGTTCAACGTACTCGCCGGCGAGCGCTACAAGACCATCACCAACGAGGTGAAGCTCTACCTGCAGGGCCGCTATGGCCTGGCGCCGGGCAAGATCAACGCCGAGCTGCGCAAACAGGCGATTGGCAGCGAAGAGGTCATCGATGTGCGCCCCGCCGACCTGCTCAAGCCGGAGCTTGCGCGCCTGCGTGCCGAAGTCGGGGCGCTGGCCACCAGCGAAGAAGATGTGCTGACCTATGCCATGTTTCCGGATATCGGTCGCAAGTTCCTCGAGGAACGCGCCGCCGGCACCCTGACCCCTGAAGCGCTGTTGCCGATCCCCGAAGCCGGCGGTGTGGCGCCAGTGGGCGGCGAGGGCGTGCCGACCGAGTTCGTCATCGACGTGCACGGCGAGAGCTATCGCGTGGACATCACCGGCGTCGGTGTCAAAGGCAACGGCAAGCGTCACTTCTACCTGTCGATCGACGGCATGCCTGAAGAGGTGGTGTTCGAGGCGCTCAACGACTACGTCGGCGGCGCTGGCAGCAGCAAACGCAAGAGCGCCAGCGCGCCGGGCGACGTCAGCACCAGCATGCCGGGCAATATCGTCGACGTGCTGGTCAAGGTCGGCGACTCGGTCAAGGCCGGCCAGGCGGTGCTGATTAGCGAAGCGATGAAGATGGAAACCGAAGTCCAGGCGCCGATTGCCGGTACGGTCAAAGCGGTGCACGTGGCCAAGGGCGACCGGGTCAATCCGGGCGAGGTGCTGGTCGAAATCGAAGGTTAACCTCATGGGGCGTCGGCCCGGCTTATGGCCTGTGTTGGCGCCTCTTTTTTATTGCCCAGGGTTGGCTCTGCTCCGGTGTCGGCCGGTGAGCGGTGCTCCGCCCTGTACCTGATGGTTTGCAACAACCGGTCATCAATCACGGGGTGATGACCTGTGACTGCGCTGCGAATTTGGGTTTCCAAGGTCAACGCTTAACGCTGCGGAGAGTTAGATGGGCCTGGATCCGGTTGTGCTGTTCTTTGTCTTCGGCGTGTGTGCCGGGCTGCTGAAAAGCGAGCTGAAGCTGCCGCCGGCACTCTATGAAACCCTGTCGATCATCCTCCTGCTCGCCATCGGCCTGCACGGCGGGGTGGAGCTGGCCGCTCAAGCCAGCCTGCAATTGCTCGGCCAGGCAGCCTGGGTGTTGGCCCTGGGTATCAGCTTGCCGGTGCTGGCCTTCGCCGTGTTGCGCCTGTTGCGCTTCGACCGGGTCAACGCTGCTGCGGTGGCCGCGCACTACGGTTCGGTGAGCGCCGGGACCTTCGCCGTGGTGGTGGCCTATATGCTGGCCAAGGGCATCACCTTCGAGAGCTACATGCCGCTGTTTGTGGCGATTCTGGAAATCCCGGCGATTCTGGTCGGCATCCTCCTGGCCAAGGGCATTGCCCGCGACACCCACTGGGGCGAGCTGGGCCGTGAGATCTTCCTGGGCAAGAGCATCATGCTGCTGCTCGGCGGTTTGATCATCGGCGCGGTGGCCGGCAAGGAGGCGATCAAACCCCTGGAGCCGTTCTACACCAGCATGTTCAAACCGGTGCTGGCGCTGTTTCTGCTGGAGATGGGCCTGATCGCCTCCGGCCAGCTCGGCGCGCTGCGCCAGTTTGGCCTGCGCCTGCTCGGCTTCGCTCTGCTGATGCCGCTGCTGGGCGCGTTGATTGGTGCGCTGCTGGGGCGCTTTATCGGCCTGTCCCTGGGCGGCACGGCGGTGCTCGCCACCCTCGCGGCCAGCGCCTCCTATATCGCCGTGCCGGCGGCCATGCGCCTGGCGCTGCCCCAGGCCAACCCGTCACTGTCGCTGACGGCTTCCTTGGGCATTACCTTTCCCTTCAACATTCTGGTCGGCATTCCGCTGTACCTGGCGCTCAGCGAGCGCCTGATCGCCTGGGGGCTTTGAGATGAACGCACACACCCGCAGCCTGTTGACCGTGATCGCCGAAGCGGCGCTGGAGAAGAAGCTGGTCACCGACCTGGAACAGCTCGGCGCACCCGGCTGGACTATTTCTGACGCCCGTGGCCGCGGCGGTCGTGGCGTGCGCAGCGCCGGCTGGGAGGCCGAGGGCAATATCCGCCTGGAGATCATCTGCAACCGCGAGCTGGCCGAGCGTATCGCCAGCCATCTGCAGGCGCAGTATTACGCGGATTACGCGATGGTCTGCTACCTGTCGCAGGTGGAAGTGCTGCGCCCGGAGAAGTTTTAGCGGGTGAGGGGTCGCGCGCCACATCGTTTGGTGTAGGAGCGAATTTATTCGCGATGCTGTCACGCATTTCGCGGGCATAAGGCTGGACACCTTTTTAGCGCCTACATACCTGCAATTGCCCGTTTATGCCTACACAGCAAAAGCATCGCGAATAAATTCGCTCCTACAGGGGGCGCGCTAGGGCTGCGAATGTGGGCAGTTAGCGCGCGTTCAGGTAAGCCTTGCCGTAGTGCCGTTCGAGGCGGGCCTGGAGCAGTTCCAAGCCAATCGACAGCAGCCAGTAGATCACCGCCGCGGTGGTCAGCATTTCGATATAGCGGTACGAGGAGCGGCCGTAGGACTGCGCCAGGAACATCACTTCCCAAACGCCCATCACCGAGATCAGCGAAGAGTCCTTGAGCATCGAGATGAACTGGTTGGCCGACGGCGGGATGATGGTGCGCATGGCTTGCGGCAGGGTCACCCGCCAGAAGATCACCGCCGGTTTCAGGCCCAACGCCAGGGAGGCTTCGTGCTGGCCCTTGGGCACGCCGATGATGCCGGCGCGGAAGATCTCGCTCAGGTAAGCGCCGTAGTTCAGCGACAGGGCAATCACCCCAGCGGTAATCGCGCCCGGCACCACGCCCAACTGCGGCAGGCCGAGGTAGATCAGCATGATCTGGATCAGCAGCGGCGTGCCGCGAAAGAACGAGGCGTAGAAACTGGCGATGCCAAAAGCCACCGCGCTGCTCGACAGTCGCGCCAGGGCGGTGGCAAAGCCCAGGGCCAGGGAGGCGAAGATCGAGCAGACGCAGACGAACAGGGTCAGCGCCGCACCCTGCAGGAAGCCGTTGGGCGCCAGTTGCAGGCCAAGCAGGAGCGGCAGCTTCTCCTGAATGATCGAGAACTTCAGGTCGAAGGTCAGGAAGAACGCCACACACAGCGCGAGCATCAGCGCCCAGGTCAGGTACAGGCGGGTGCGAAAGCCGAACAAGCGGGCCAGTGGGGCCTCGCGCGGTTCGGCCGGGCGAGGCGACTGTGGGGTGGGGCTCATTGGGTAATGTCAGCGCCGATCCATTTTTGCGACAGGGCGCTGAGCGTGCCGTCGGCTTTCAGCTCAGCGAATACTGCACGGACCTTGGCGTCCCACTCGGCATCGCCTTTCTCGATGGCCACCGAGTTGGGCTCGGCGTACAGCGGTGCGCCGGCCAGTTTGAAGCGGCCGTCCTGATCCAGGCGCGGTTGGGCGCTGACCAGGTTGGTGATCATCGCGTCCAGGCGCACGCCAGCGCCCAGAGCCAAGTCCTGGAAGGCCACGTTGTCGGAGTCGTAAGGCGCGGCCTGGACGTTGTCGAAGGGGAATTCCAGCTGGGTGTCTTCAGCGCCTTCGATGATCAGGTTCTTGTTCACGTAGCTTTCGTAGCTGGAGGCGCTGACAAGGCCGACCTTCTTGCCGCTCAAGTCTTTGGCCGAGTTGATGGCCTGTTGGTCCTTGTGCACCACGATCACGGCCGGCGAGGCGTAATACTGCACCGGGAAGTCGAAGACTTCAGCGCGGGCCTTGCTCGGGGTCATCGAGCAGATGCAGATGTCATAACGGCCACCCCAGCGGCCGGCGGCGATCACGTCCCAGGACGGTGTCTCGAAGCGCACCTTCACGCCCAGCTTCTCGGCGAAGGCCTTGGCCACGTCAACGTCGAAGCCATCGAGCTGGTTCTGCTCGTTGAGGAAGGAAAACGGCGGGTAGCTCTCCATCAGCACGCTGACCACTTCTTGGTTTTTCTCGACGCGATCCAGGGTGTCGCCGGCCAGGGCCTGGGTGGATGCAGCCAGTACGGTGAGGCCCAAGGCCAGTAGCGTGTGCAGTTTCACGGGAATCCCCTGGTACGAAAGTGGTTGTGGAGCGCCGAGGCGGGCGTATTAAATAGTTATAGAGAACGCTCTGGTAGTGAGTTTTTTTCATAAACATATAAGCAGGCAGTATATGAGCGCAAATTCGGTAGTCATTCTCGATGGCGGCATGGGCCGTGAACTGCAACGGCGCGGGGCGCCCTTTCGCCAGCCCGAGTGGTCGGCTCTGGCCCTGAGCGAGGCCCCTGAGCAGGTGGTGGCGGTGCATGCGGCCTACATCGCAGCGGGTGCCCAGGTGATCACCAGCAACAGTTATGCGGTGGTGCCGTTTCACATTGGTGAGGCGCGCTTTGCTGCCGAAGGGCTGACCTTGGCCGATACCGCAGGACGTTTGGCACGCGAGGCCGTCGTGGCTTCGGGTGGCAAAACACTGGTGGCCGGCTCGCTGCCGCCGCTGTTCGGCTCCTACCGTCCGGACCTGTTCGAGGCGAGCCGAGTTAACCAAGTGTTGGCCCCGCTGGTGGCCGGCCTGGCGCCCCACGTCGACCTGTGGCTGGCGGAAACCCAGAGCGCCACGGCCGAGGCGCGGGCCATACGCGCCGGCTTGCCGGCCGATGGCAAACCGTTCTGGCTGTCGTTCACCCTGCAGGATGAAGACACCGACGAGGTGCCGCGCCTGCGCTCCGGCGAGCCGGTAGCCGAGGCGGCGGCTGTGGCTGCTGAGCTGGGTGTCGAGGTGCTGCTGTTCAACTGCAGCCAACCGGAAGTGATCGGCGGGGCCATTGATGCTGCGCGTGAGACCTTCGCGCGCCTGGGCGTGCAGATCGCCATCGGCGCTTACGCCAATGCCTTCCCGCCGCAGCCCAAAGAAGCCACTGCCAACGACGGTCTCGACCCGCTGCGCGACGACCTCGATCCGCCGGGCTATCTGCAGTGGGCCGCCGACTGGCGTGCGCGCGGCGCCAGCCACCTGGGCGGCTGCTGTGGCATTGGCCCGGAGCATATTGCGGTGTTGGCTGAGCGCTTGCGTTAAGCAGTGCCCGGCGCTGTGCTTTGTCGCCCGCGCCGCGCGTCTAGCAGGCAGTGCCCGGACGCCGTCCGGGGTTGCTCGCGAGCCTGAACATGCAAGCACTGTTGACTGAAATTCTTGACCAGGTCCGCCCGTTGATCGGGCAGGGCAAGGTCGCTGATTACATCCCGGCGCTGGCCGACGTGCCGGCCAACCAGCTGGGCATTGCGGTGTACAGCAACGATGGCGAGTTGTACTGCGCCGGTGATGCGCACACGCCGTTTTCTGTGCAGAGCATTTCCAAGGTGTTCAGCCTGGTGCAGGCCATCGAGCATTCCGGGGAAGACATCTGGCAGCGCCTGGGGCATGAGCCTTCCGGTCAGCCGTTCAACTCCCTGGTGCAGCTGGAGTTCGAGCGTGGCAAGCCGCGCAATCCGTTTATCAATGCTGGTGCCCTGGTGATCTGCGACATCAACCAGTCGCGCTTTGCCGCGCCGGTGTTGTCGATGCGCGATTTTGTCCGACGCCTGGCCGGTAACCCACAGATCGTGGTGGACCGGCACGTGGCCGAGTCGGAATACCAGCACCGCGCGCGCAATGCCGCGGCGGCCTACCTGATGCAGTCGTTCGGCAATTTCCATAACGATGTGGAAGCGGTGCTGCGCAGTTACTTCAGCTACTGCGCGCTGCGCATGAGCTGCGCCGATCTGGCGCGGGCGTTCTGCTTTCTGGCCAACGACGGCTTCTGCAAGCACAGCGGCCAGCAGATCCTCAGCGCGCGGCAGAGCAAGCAAGTCAACGCGATCATGGCCACCAGCGGGCTGTACGACGAGGCCGGTAACTTCGCCTACCGCGTCGGCCTGCCGGGCAAGAGTGGCGTGGGCGGCGGGATTATCGCGGTGGTGCCGGGGCAGTTCAGCGTCTGCGTCTGGTCGCCGGAGCTGAACGCAGCGGGCAACTCCCTGGCTGGAATCAAGGCACTGGAATTGCTCAGTGAGCGCATTGGCTGGTCGGTATTCTGAGGTATGGTCACAGGGGCCGGTGCAGTGCTGCGCCGGTGCCCGTTGATCAGCCCTGGAGTGCTTATGTCGTTGCCTGAATACCACATGTTCGCCGGTGCCCCAGCGCCGGTTGCACCCTTTTCCCACGCCTGCGAAGCGGACGGCTGGGTGTTCGTCACCGGGCAGTTGCCCATCGATCCGGGTAACGAGTCCGCGCCTTTGCCCGAGGGTATCGAGGCGCAAACCCACAAGACCTTCGACAACCTGCTGGTGGTCTTGAAAGGTCTCGGTCTGGGTTTGGAAAACGTGGTCTCGGCGCGGGCGTTTCTCACCGATTTCTATGGCGACTACGAGCGCTTTAATGCGGTCTACGCCAGCTATTTCCCCGAAGGTAAGCGTCCGGCGCGGACCTGCATCGGCACCACCGGGCTGGCGCGGCATGCTCTGGTGGAAATCGACTTTATCGCGCGCCGGCCATAGGGCCTGTTGTAGGAGTCGCGCCCCGCGACGAATGCGCTGTACACCATCGGTTTCACTGAATGGCTGCAATCGCTTCGCCCCGAGGCGGGGCTCCTACAGATGTGCGTTATGGCCTGCACAGGGTTGCAACAACCTTTTACAGGCCGCAGACGCTGCCATCGCTGCGCGGGTCGGCCGCGCCTTCGAGCACGCCGCTGGGGTGGCGCAGCAACGCGCCGGCATGGCCCATGGTGTCGCTGAAGGCTTCGTCGAGCACCTCGATCACATGGCCGGCGGCGCGCAGTTGCTCGACCAGTTCGGCGGGGAAGCGATTCTCCAGCTTGAGGCTGGTGCTGACGTCGCCCCAGGTGCGCCCAAGCAGCCAGCGCGGTGCGGTGATGGCGGCCTGCAGGTCGCTGCCCAGGCGATAACGGCTGAACACTGCGGCCTGGGTTTGCGGCTGGCCTTCGCCGCCCATGGTGCCGTAGCTCAGCACGCGGCCGTCGTCGAATAGCGCCAGCGCCGGATTGAGGGTGTGGAACGGTTTGCGCCCAGGCTCCAGCGCCTGCAGCGCGGTCGGGTCGAGGGAGAAGCTGATGCCACGGTTCTGCCAGGCCACGCCGCTGGACGGCAGTACCACACCGGAGCCGAACTCCCAGTACACGCTTTGGATAAAGCTCACCGCGCGGCCCTCGTTGTCGATACAGCCCATCCAGATGGTGTCGCCGGGCGAAGTCGGGCGCGGCCATTCCAGGGCGCTGTCGCGGTCGACCGCCGCCGCCAGGGCGTCGAGGTTGTCCGGGGCGAGGAAGCCTTGCGGGTCGGCCGGCACGCGGCGTGGGTCGGTGACCACACGATCGCGGATCATGAATGCCTGCTTGGTCGATTCGACCAGGCCATGCACATGGGCGAAGCCTTCGGCTTCGGCGACCTTTAGGCGCTCGAACACGCCGAGGATCAGCAGCGAGGCCAGGCCCTGGGTCGGCGGTGGCATGTTGTACAGGGTGGCGTCGCCCAGGCGAACCTGCAGCGGGGTGACCACTTGGGCCTGGTAGGCCTGCAGGTCGGCCAGGCGCAGCGGGCTGCCCAGTTGCTCCAGCTCGGCGGCCATGCGCGTGGCCAGTTCGCCGCGATAGAAGTCATCCAGACCTGCTTCCGCCAGGTGCGCAAGGGTGTCGCCTAGGGCGGTCTGCTTCATCAGGCTGCCTTCGGCGGGCACTTGGCCGTCGCTCAGGTAAACGTCGGCAAAGCCCGGCACGTCCTTGAGCTCATCGAACTTGACCCGCGTCAGGTGCGCCTGGCTGCGGCTGACCACGATGCCGTTGCGCGCCTGGCCGATGGCTTCGGCGAGCAGGTCGCGCAGCGGCAGCGGCGTGCCCCAGGCGGACGCCACTTCCAGGGCCTTGGCCCAGCCGCCGATGGTCCCGGCGACGGTCAGCGCTGCCGTCGGGCCACGGCTGGGGATTGTCTCCAGGCCTGCGTAGAACGTGCGATCAGCCAGGGCCGCGCTGCTGCCGCAGGCGTCGATGGCCACCGGTGCCTTGCCCGGCTCGTGGATCAGCCAGAAGCCGTCACCGCCAATCGCGTTCATGTGCGGGTAGACCACGGCGATGCTGGCGGCGGCCGCGACCATGGCCTCGACGGCGTTACCACCGGCCTTGAGCACGTCACGGCCGGCCTGGGCGGCCAGATGATGGGGGGCGACGAACATGCCGCGGGTGGCGTGGGTACTTTTCAGCATGGTCGATCCTCAGAGGGCAAAGGCGCCAAATAGCATGCGGATTGCTGTAAGGGCCAGAAACAGGGCGAACAGGCGGCGCAGCAGGCGCGCGTTGATGGCGTGGGCGATGCGTGCGCCCCAGGGTGCGGTGAGCATGGTCACCGGCACGATCATGGCCAGGCCGAGCAGGTTGACGTAGCCCAGGGTGGCCGGTGGTAGGTTGTCCGCGCCCAGGCCATTGATCAGGTAGGCCAGGGCGCCCGGCAGGCTGATCACCACGCCCAGCGCGGCACCGGTGCCCACGGCGATGTGCATGGGCGTGCGGCAGGCATTGAGTATCGGCACGCTAAGGGTGCCGCCGCCAATGCCCATCAGGGTCGACAGGCTGCCGATAAACACCCCGAGCACACCGGTGCCGGCTTTACCGGGCAGGCCGTCACGCAGGCTCAGGTTGCGTTCGACCGCCATGTTCAGCGCCACCAATAGGGCGATCACGGCGAAGATCGCCGCCAGCACCTGACCGCTCAGGTAGCCGCTGAGCAGCGCGCCGATCAGCACGCCGACTAGGGTGCCGGGGATCAGCGGCTTGAGCAGTTCGGGCTTGAGCCCGCCGCGTTTGTAGTGCGCCCTGGCGGAGATGATCGAGGTCGGTACGATGGCCGCCAGCGAGGTGCCGACGGCGACGTGCATGCGCACCTCGGGGTCGATACCGAGCAGGGTGAACAGGTGATACAGCACCGGCACGATGACGATACCGCCACCGACACCGAGCAGACCGGCAAGGATGCCAGCCACCGCGCCGGTCAGCAGCAGGGCGCAGACCAGCCCGGCCAGCCACAGCGGGCTGTAGGCAGAGAAAAATTCCATAAGTGTTCTCTTATGTGAGGGTTACCAGCCGATGGCGTTGGGCAGCCAGGTGGCGAGGGTGGGGAAGGCGAATACCAGGGCCACCGCGAGCATTTGCAGGCCGACGAAGGGCAGTGCGCCGACGTAGATGTCCCGTGTGCTGATGCCTGGCGGCGCGACGCCCTTGAGGAAGAACAGCGCCCAGCCGAATGGCGGCGTGAGGAACGACATCTGCAGGTTCAGCGCGACCAGAATCGCCAGCCAGACCATGTCGGTGCCATAGCCCATAAACACCGGCAGAAACATCGGCAGGGCGATGTAGGAAATCTCGATCCACTCCAGGAAGAAGCCGAGCACG
Source organism: Gammaproteobacteria bacterium (assembly GCA_018826895.1). Classification (GTDB taxonomy): domain Bacteria; phylum Pseudomonadota; class Gammaproteobacteria; order Pseudomonadales; family Pseudomonadaceae; genus Aquipseudomonas. Next base: position 26,586 of record JAHJYA010000114.1, on the reverse strand, counting down.
AACAGCAGCACCATCAGGAACAGGATTGCCCCCAACTCACCGCCCGGCAGCAGGCTGAACAGGTCATGCACCAGGGCTTCGCCGCCCAGGCCGCGAAAGGCCAGGGAGAACGGCTGCGAGCAAAGCAGGATGAGGAAGATCATCGCGCTGATGCTCAGGGTGCCATGCAGGGTCTGCTTGAGCGTGTCGCGGTTCAGGCGCCCGGCGCAGCCGGCGATAAGCAGTGCGCCCAGCGCACCAATTGAGGCCGCTTCGGTCGGTGCGGCCAGGCCGCCGATGATCGAGCCGAGCACACAGACCACCAGCAGCAGCGGCGGCAGTACTGATTTGGCGATGTTCTTCCACAGTTGTTTGCGGCTCAGCAGGGCACGCTCTTCTGCTGGAATCGCCGGTACCCACTGCGGGCGCAGCCAGCCGAGCAGCAGCATGTAGGCAACGTAGACGCCGGCGAGCATCAGGCTGGGGATAAAGGCCGCGGCGAAGATCGAACCGACCGATTCGCCGAGGATATCGGCCAGTAGGATCAGCACCAGACTCGGCGGAATTATCTGCCCCAGGGTACCCGACGCGCAGATGGTGCCGCAGGCCACGCTGGGTTTGTAGCCGCGGCGCAGCAGCACCGGCAGGGTCAGCAGGCCGATGGTCACCACGGTGGCGCCGACGATACCGGTGGAGGCACCGAGCAACACGCCGACCAGCACGATGGCCAGGCCCATGCCGCCGTTCAGACCGCCCATGGCCTGGCCGACCGTCTCCAGCATGTCCTCGGCGACTTTGGATTTCTCCAGCATCACCCCCATAAAGGTAAACAGCGGTATCGCCAACAGCGTGTAGTTGCTGACCACACCGAACATGCGCGCCGGCAGCAGGCTGAACAGCATCGGGCCGAAGCCGATCAGGCCGGCAGCGAAACCGGATACAGCCAGGGAGATGGCCACCGGTACACCGACCATCATCATCGAGAAAAAGGCGAACACCATCAGGATCGCCAGCCATTCATTGGGGCTCATGGCAAGACCTCCTCAGGTGTGGGGTTGGATGCGCGCAAGCCCTTGATGGCGCGCAGGGTGTCTGCAATACCTTGCAAGGCAAACAGGGCGAAGCCCAGCGGCAAGAAGGCTTTGACCAGAAAGCGATGGGGCAGGCCGCCGGGGTCCGGTGAGCCTTCGCCGATGGCGTAGGACTGCATCATGTAATGCCAGCAGACCCAGGCCAGGAACGCGCCGATCAGGCAGGTCGCCAGGGCGCTGAACAGGTCCACCGCCGCTTGGGTGCGCGGCTGGAATTTCTCGTAGATAAAGTCCACCCGCACATCGGCGCGGTGTTTCAGCACGTAGGAAATACCGAGCATGGCGATGGGCGAAATCAGGAACCACTCCAGCTCCTGCAAAGCCACCGGGCTCACGGAAAAGCCGTAGCGGATCAGCACGTTGGCCGACACCAACAGGACCAGCACCAGCACGCATCCGCGTGCCAGGCCGCCCAGGGTCTCGACCAACTGCTCGAGGCGGTTGATCACAGCAGACATCGCCTCAAACCCCCAGGTCCATAAAGCCTTTCTCGCCGGTCGCCGACCAGGTGCTGTACTTCTTGCGGAACGCCATGAAGTGGTCGTGCACCTTGCGTGTCGCCGGGTCGGCGGCGGCCATGCTGGCCAGGGTGTCGTTGGTCACTTCGCGCAGGCGGGTGACGATATCGCCCGGCAGCGGCTTGGCGATCACGCCTTCATTGGTCACCAGGTCTTCCAGAGCATCGGCGTTGACCGCGTCGGACCAGGCCAGGCTCTCGGCATTGCAGGCCTGGGCGCAGATGCGCACGATGGCTTGCAGGTCGGCTGGCAGGGTTTCCCAGGCCTTCTTGTTGATGATCAGTTCGGTGACGTTGGTCGGCTCGTGCCAGCCAGTGGTGTAGTAGTTCTTCGCGGCTTTATGCAGGCCCATGCGGCGGTCCTGGAACGGGCCGACGAACTCGGCCGCATCGATCACCCCACGCTCCAGCGCCGGGAAAATCTCGCCACCGGGTAGCAAACGTACCGCCACGCCCAGCTCGCTGTAGACCTTGCCAGCCAGGCCAGGCACACGCATTTTCAGGCCTTTGAGGCTGTCGACGTTTTCCAGTGGTTGGCGGAACCAGCCGGTCATCTGCGTGCCGGTGTTGCCCATGGGCATCGGCACCAGACCGTGGGGCTCGTAGAGTTCTTCCCAGAGTTGCAGTGCGCCGCCGTTGTACAGCCAGGCGTTCATGCCCTGGGTGTTCATGCCGAACGGTACGGCGGTGAAGAACTGCGCAGCGGGGATCTTGCCGGCCCAGAAGAAGGCGTTGGCGGCGTTCATTTCAACCATGCCGCTGGACACCGCATCGAAGCCTTCGAGCGCTGGGATCAGCTCGCCGGCCGCGAAGTGCTGGATCTTCAGGCGGCCATTGGACATGGCCTCGACACGTTTGCAGAAGTCGGTCGGGCTGCCTGGCCCCTGCACATAGAACGGCGAGCCGGGCGCGTAGGCGTTGGTCATTTTCCAGTTGAAGGTTTTCTCGCTGGCGGCGGCGATGCCCGAGGCACCCAGGGTCAGGCCTGCACCTGCGGCAATGGCTCCAGCACCGAGGAATTTACGACGGTTAAGGCTCATGGGGCGGTCTCCAGTTACACAGTGGCTCCAATCGGCGAGATGGCCTATCGGATGTAAAGTGGTGTGGAAGCCCTAGAGCAACACGCGTGCCAGGCAAAATTTATATTTAACTTAATGATTTATATGAATTTATTTTTAATTGCCGAATTTCCGTCAGTGACCGAGTTGCACAAAAATTAAGCGCTTCCAGGGTTTTGCTGGCGACGAATCGTCAATCAGCGCGGGGTAATGAATACATTTGTCAGCAGTGCCAAACCATTTGCATACGATCGGTCCGCTGAGCTTGCTCTCAGCTGACGAATGTCAGCTGTGCACCATGAGGACGCGCAGGGCGCTGTTTTAAGGCACCCTCCACCCAGGTGCGCAGCTACAGACGCGCGCCGCCGCGCCTGTGTTTGACCCGGGTCATCAGTGCCTTGCAGTCGACCGTAAGGATCTCGGGGTGGTTGAAGATGTGCTCACGCACGAAGGCGTCGAAGGTCTCGTAGCTGTCGGTCAGGGTGTGGATGTGCAGGCTTTTCAGGTCGCTCATGATGTACAGGCTGACCACCTCCATGGTCGAGGCCAGGCGCTCGGCCACGGCTTCGATGGCATGGGGCGCGACCGTCAGATCGACGAAGGTGGAGATGCCTTTGCCGAGCTTTTCCGGGTTGACCACCGCGGTAAATTTCTCGATCACGCCACTGTCGACCAGCGCCTGCACACGGGTGCGCGCATGGGCGCGGGAAATATCGAGTTGGCGGGCGATATCGGCGAAGGAGGTGCGTGAGTCCTTGATCAGGATATTCAGCAGGGCGTGGTCGAGCTTGTTCATGGCGGCAGTTTTCGCAGAGGAAGATGCCGCCAGGGATGCGGGTTGCATGCCAAGCGCTGGGGCTGCGCTGGAATGCAGGTTCGTGGGAGGGGGCTCCGGCGCCGCAGTCGCGAACAAAGCGGTAACAGGCCCTAGACGTTCACTTCATGCGTTGTAGGAGCGAAGGGGGCGCATAGTGTCGCGACACAGATAATTGGTCGCTATCTGTAGGAGCGAATTTATTCGCGATAATCCTTGAAAGCGCTGAAAGCATCGCGGCTAAATCGGGATGCCGCCCAGCGGAACGCCGCCCGGCCACTCCCACGCGACATGACATTGACCGACATTTTATTCGTGTCGCGACCCTAGGAGCCTGTCGGACTTAACACTGTTCTACTGCGGAAAAGCCGGACTTGGCCATTTTTGCCGCTCTTTCTCGTTAAATAGCTCGCTATTCGCCTCGAAAGAGCAACAAAACTGACTCAAGCCGGACTTTCCCTCGCTACGAACGGTCAAGCCCGACAGGCTCCTAGAACAGCTTGCGGTACTGCACGAAGCCCGAGCGTTCGGCGATGCGTTCATAGAGCAGCATGGCCCGGCTGTTGCTCTCGTGGGTCAGCCAATACACCCGCGCGCAGTCGGCGGCGCGTGCCTCGGCATAGACATGCTCGATCAACCGACGACCCACACCGCCGCTGCGTACCGCCTTGTCGATAAACAGGTCCTGCAGGTAGCAGTAGTCGCCAACCGTCCAGGTCGAGCGGTGATAGAGGCAGTGCACCAGACCAATCGCCTTGCCCTCGTGCCAGGCCAGGGCGCCGTGGATCGGCTCGTCGGCATCCAGCAGGCGTTGCCAGGTCACGGCGCTGACCTCGGCCGGGATCTCGGTCATATAGAAGCGCTGGTAGCCCTGCCACAGCGGCAGCCAGGCGGCCTGGTCGGCGGCTTCGAGTGGGCGGATCTCGACGGAGATGCGTACGGGCATGGCGGTCACTCCTTAAAGTAGGCACTGTCCCAGTGCTGTGTTGCACGGCGTCGATGCTTCTCGTAGGAGCCGCGCCCCGCGGCGAATGCCATGGGCGCCACCGATTTTGCGCAATGGCTACAATCGCTTCGCCCCGAGGCGGGGCTCCTACGTGGCATTGCGTTATGGCCTGCGCGTGGGGGCAACAGCCAACGTGGGACATAGCCTTAAATTACAGGCTTCAGCCTGTAGCGCACAGCGCGGAGCTGCAAGGGCTGTCAGTCGGCCCGCTCGCCACACAGATCAAGGGCCAGCCAGTGCTCCACGGCAGCCTGGTCCAGGCCGGCACCGAGCAGGGCGAACAGCTTGCCCAGGGCGGCTTCGCGGGTCATGCCGCCCGCCGAGACCAGGCCCGCCTGGCTGAGCCGGCTGCCGGCCGCGTAGACGCCAAAGGATACCGCGCCGTGGGGGCACTGGCTGATGGCGGCGAGCACTACGCCCTGGGCATGGGCGCCTTCGAGGGCGGCCATCAGTGCCTCATCGTCGGCCGGCCCGGTGCCGCTGCCATAGCATTCCAATAGCAGGCCCTGCACGCCGCTGGCCAGCAACGCGCTGACGTGGGTGGACTGGATGCCAGGGTAGAACGGCAGCACGGCCAGGTTCACAGGCTGACGTGGCTGGCGATAGTCCAGCGCGGCGGGAATCGCCGTGGCTCGTTCACCTTCGCGCGGGCGGGGCAGTACGGCGAAGGCGTCGGCGGCGTCGCTGCGCAGCTTGCTGACGCGCGCACCGTGCATCAGCGCACCGTTGAAGAACAGGTGCACGCCGTTGCTCACGCCGTCATGCAACGCCTGCATGGCGCCGAACAGGTTGCTCCAGGCATCGCTGCCCGGCACGCCGGCCGGCTGCATCGAACCGCTGAGTACCACCGGTACCGGCAGGCCGAGCAGCAGAAAACTCAAGGCCGCAGCGCTGTAAGCCAGGGTGTCGGTGCCGTGCAGCACCAGCACGGCATCGCAGCCGTCCTCTTCGACTGCGGCGCGGATGCTGGCGGCCATGGCCAGCCAGTGGCTCTGGTTCATGTTGGCGCTGTCGAGCGGCGGCAGCAGCTCACGGAAGGTCCACTGCGGTAGGCGCGGCGGGTTCTCCAAGGCCTGTTGCGCGCGCAGCCGGGCCTCGAAGCCAGAAGCCGGGGCCAGGCCTTCGGCGGTGGCTTGCATGCCGATGGTGCCGCCGGTGTAGAGCACCAGCAGTTTTGCGATTGCCGACATGGGCAGGTCTCCAGAAACAAGTAGGGGCATGGTGCCGGCTCGGCGCCTGACTGTCATCCCGTGCCGATCTGTTGCCCAGGCGCACCCAGGCACGCCGGCAACTAGGCGCCAGCGGGTGGGTGAGGGCAGAAGGGGGTTACGCGCCGGGTGTGCCCCGGCGCGGCATCACTCAGCGCTGGCTGGTGACGGTGTGCGGCGTGTCATGGCTCGCAGCGCTAGGGCGATCGGTCGAGGCCCAGGCCTTGGCATCCAGGTCGAGGTCGGCGAACTGGCGCGCGTCGAACACCGGCGACTCGACGCCAGCTTTGATCTGCGCATCGTAGTCGCGCATCAGGCGCAGGCCGATCTTGAACAGCAGCGCCAGGGCGATCAGGTTGCAGATCGCCAGCAGGCCCATGGTGACGTCAGCGAAGGCGAATACCGTGCCCAGGTCCTGCATCGAGCCCCACAGCACCAGGCCGACCACCAGCACGCGGTAGACCATCACCGGGCCGCGCTTTTCACTGAAGAAGCCAAGGGCGTTTTCACCCAGGTAGTAGTTGTAGATCAGCGTTGTGAAGACGAACAGCAGCAGCGCCACGCTGACGAACACCCGGCCCCACTCGCCGACGACAGCGGCTACAGCGGTCTGGGTCAGCACCACGCCGGCCATTTCGCTGCCCGGCTGGTACACGCCCGAGAGCAGGATGATCAGCGCGGTGCAGCTGCACAGGATCAGGGTGTCGATGAACACGCTGAGCGACTGCACAATGCCCTGGGCGGCCGGGTGCTTGACCTCAGCCACGGCGGCGACGTTCGGCGCACTGCCCAGGCCGGCTTCGTTGGAGAACAGGCCGCGCTTCACGCCCATGATGATGGCCGCGCCAATGCCACCGGCAAACGCCGGTTCCAGACCGAAGGCGCTCTTGAAGATCAGCGCAAACACGGCCGGGACTTCGCCCAGGTTCAGGCCGATTACAACCAGCGCCATGGCGATGTAGGAGAACGCCATGACCGGTACCAGTACATCGGCGAACTTGGCGATGCGCTTGATGCCGCCGAAGATGATCAGGCCGATGACCACGGCCAGGATCAGGCCGCTGGCGTAGGTCGGCAGGCCGAAGGTGTCGTGCAGCGAACTGGCCACGGTGTAGGACTGCACGGCGTTGAAGCCAAAGCCGAAGGTCACCAGCAGCAGGATTGACACGACGATGCCCAGCCAGCGCTGGCCGAGACCATGCTGAATGTAGAACGCCGGGCCGCCACGGTAGCTGCCATCGGGCTCACGGCGCTTGTACAGCTGGGCCAGGGAGCACTCGAAGTAGCTGGTGGCCATGCCGACCAGGGCCACGACCCACATCCAGAAGATCGCGCCCGGGCCACCGAGCATGATCGCTACCGAAACCCCGGCGATGTTGCCGGCGCCGACGCGGCCGGCGACCGAGAGCATCAAGGCCTGGAACGAGCTGAGCTGGCCGGGCTGGCGCTGGAAGGCTTCGCTGAAGATGCGGAACATGCTGCCGAAGTAACGGAACTGCACGAAGCGTGAGGCGATGGTGAAGTACAGACCAAGGCCGATCAGCATGACGATCAGCAACTTGCTCCAGATAAGGTCGTTAAGGAGGTCGAGCATGGGAGGGCGTCTCTCTCTTGTTGTTTTGGTTGGAAAGCGGACCGTCGTGCGGTTGGCGAATGGTTCGCGATCAGGCCTCGCGGGGCAATTTCGCAGGTCGCATCGTTTTGGTGCGAGTTGATGCTAGAATCGCGTCACGCGCATCACCTGGAGCGGTCGTATGTCCGATTCCCTCGGCACCAACCTGAAACTGCTGTGCAGCCACTACCGCTCGATTGCCGAGGTCTGCCGCAAGCTCGGCCTCAACCGCGCGCAATTCAACCGCTACCTGGCCGGGCAGAGCCGGCCGACGGTGCACAACCTCAAGCGCATCTGCGATTTTTTCGGGGTCGAGGCCCATGAGTTGGCATTGCCGGCCGATGCCTTTGCGCGCCTGGTCGGCGCCCGCGGTAACGACCAGCAGGCAGTTGCCGCGGGTGACCCGCTGCTCGAGCTGTTCGCCCCGCTGCGCGAGCACGCCAGCTCGCTGTCGCGCTACTGTGGCTACTACTTCGAGTACTCCAACTGCATGTCGGTGCCGGGGCAGGTATTGCTGTCGCTGGTGCACCTGCGCGAAGACCGCGGCAGCTATGTGTTCGAGCGCCAGGAACGGCAGGAGCGCGCCCGTGGCGGCGGCGCCGAGGACTGGGTGCGCTGCCGTTATCTGGGCGCGGCGTTCTACCTGCAGGACCGGCTGTTTCTCATCGACTACGAGTCGCTGACCGGCAATGAGATGAGCCAGACCATCCTCATCCCCAGCTTCAAAAGCCGCATCACCCGCCTTAACGGCCTGAAAACCGGGGTCTCCAGCGGCGACCGGCGTACCCCGGCCTGCACCCGCGTGGTCTGGCAGTACCTGGGCGCGGAGATCAACCGGGTCAACGCCTTTCGCCAGGTGATGCTCTACCCACCGGACGACCCACGCATCGACGATGACATCCGCCAACGCCTGAGCGGTGCGCAGCTGCGTGATGGCTTGTTCGAGATCGAGTGAGACACTAGCCGCGCAGCGCTTCCAGGCGCTGCTTCTGTCGGCCTTCGGCGTCGAAGTTGTCCGCTGCCAGCCAGCGCTGGAAACCATCGCGTAGTGCCGGCCAGTCTCCGTCGATGATCGCGAACCAGGCAGTGTCGCGGTTGCGGCCTTTGCGCACCATGTGTTGCCGGAACAGCCCTTCGGCAGTGAAACCGAAGCGCTCGGCGGCGCGCATCGAGCGGGCATTGGCGGCGTCGCACTTCCACTCCAGGCGGCGGTAGCCGAGGTCGTCGAAGGCGTGCCGAGCGAGCAGGTAGACCGCCTCGGTGGCGCCTGGGGTGCGTTGGATGGGCGCGCCGAAGGCGACATGGCCGATCTCGATGCTGCCGTCCTGCGGGGTGATGCGCAGGTAGCTGAACAGCCCAAGGGCGCGGCCGCTGGCATTGTCGAGCACCGCGTAGAACAGCGGGTCGTGGCTCTCGGCATTACCGGCCAGCCAGGCATCAAAGGCGCTCCGCTCGGTGAAGGGGCCGTAGGGCAGGTAGTCCCACAGGGCCGGGTCCGGCCCCTGCAGGGCACCCCACAGGTCATCGCCGTGGCGCTCGGCATCCAGGGCTTCGAGCTGAACGAAACGGCCTTGCAGCGTGCGCTGATCCGGCGTTGGACGGGGTTGCCAGTGAGTGAGATCACGCGTCATCAGAAGAGCTTCCTGTACTGGATAAAGCCGGAGCGGTCGCCGATACGGTCGTAGAGCATACGCCCCTGGTAGTTGCTTTCCTGGGTCAGCCAATGCACGCGACTGGCACCGGCAGCGCGTGCCTCGGCGTAGACATGCTCGATCAGCGCGCGGCCGATACCGCCACCGCGAATGTGTTCGGCAACGAACAGGTCTTGCAGGTAGCAGTAGTCGCCCGTGGTCCAGCAGCTGCGGTGATAGATGAAGTGCACCAGGCCGACCGCTTGCCCAGCTTGCCAGGCCAGCGCGGCGTGCATCGGCTCATCAGGGTCGAGGAAGCGCTGCCAGGTGAGGGCGCTGGTCTCGGCTGGAATATCGGCCTGGTAGAAGCGCTGGTAAGCCTGCCAAAGCGGCAGCCAGGCGGTGTGATCGGCGGCGGTTATCGGGCGGATGTCGAGCATGAGGGGTCTACTCTGTGAAGTCAGTCGGCTGTGTGCAGGTGTGCAACCAGGGCGTGATCGCGTGGGCTAGCCGAGGCTGCGAGGCCGGCGCGTACGCTCGCCTGGTCGGCGGCAGAGCGGTTCTGCCCGAGTTTCCATTTGCCCTCGATGCGGCGGATCGGCAGCGCGAAGCCGACGATGGCGCGCAGCATGCTGTCGATGTACTCGCGCGGCGCCTCGCTTACCGCCCAGGGTTGTGCGCGGCCCTGCTCGTGGCGCTCGCTGAGGCGGCTGACCAGTTGCAGCAGGCGCTCGGGCTCGTCGAACACCTCGGTCTGGCCCCAGGCGTGCACGGCGATGTAGTTCCAGGTCGGCACCGCCTTGCCGTGCTCGGCCTTGCTCGGGTACCAGCCTGGGTGCACGTAGGCATCCGCGCCGCTGAACACCACCAGCGCCTCGGCACCGCTGGCCAGGTCGCGCCAATGCGGGTTGGCGCGGGCGAAGTGGCCGTACAGAGTGCCGAACTCGCCTTCGTCGTGGGCCAGCAGCAGCGGCAGATGGCTGGCTTGCAGGCCCTGTTCCCCGGCGCTGCTGAGCAGGGCCAGGCCGCAGGCGTGGATCTGCGCGTGGAGAGTGGCCAGGTCGTCCTGGCGGAAGGCAGCGGGGCGGTACATGGCAACTTCTCCTGGCGGGATGAGCCCATGCTAGGCAGGATATTGGTCTGACGTAAGATCCATTTCATGCGACTTTTATAGAGCCAATAGCCGCCATGAGCCGTCTACCCTCTCTGCCATTCGACCTTTCCGGCATTTACCTGCAGCCGGGCCAAGGCCTGGCGCGCCAGCTCTATCAGGCGCTGCGCGAGCGCATTCTCGATGGGCGCCTGGCCAGCGGCACGCGCCTGCCGGCCAGCCGCGAGCTGGCGGCGCTGCTCGGCATCTCGCGCAATACCGTGACCCGCGCCCTCGACCAGTTGTATGCCGAGGGCTATGTCGCCGGTCGCGTGGGCGATGGCACCTATATCGCCGAGCTGGCGCGTATGCGGCCCGTGCCGCCACCCGCAGCCAGCGGCCCAGAGCCCGGCCTGGCGTTGCAACGCTTGCAGGCGCACCACTTGCCGTTGCCGCCCAGCGGCGCACCGCGCGCCTTTCGCATCGGCGTACCGGCGTTCGATCTGTTTCCGTTCGAGACCTGGGCGCGGCTGCAGGCGCGTTTCTGGCGCAAGCCCGCACCGGCACGCCTGGGCTATGGCGACCCGGCGGGCGATCTGCAGCTGCGCGAGCTGGTCGCGGCGTACCTGCGTAACGGTCGCGGGCTGGACTGTGACCCGCGCCAGGTGGTGATCACCTGTGGTGCCCAGCAGGCGATCAGCCTCTGTGCCCAATTGCTGGTGCAACCCGGCGACCGGGTGGCGGTGGAAAACCCCGGTTACCGCGCCGCCGCTCACGCGTTTGCCGTGGCCGGCGCGCGTCTGTATGGCGTACCGGTGGATGCTGAGGGGTTGCAGACCGCCGCCCTTGAGCGCCTGGAGGATTGTCGGCTGGTCTACCTCACGCCTTCGCACCAGTACCCCACCGGCGTCACCCTGTCGCTGCCGCGGCGCCTGGAACTGCTGGCGTGGGCCAAGCGCCACGATGGCTGGATCATCGAGGACGACTACGACGGCGAGTACCGCTACAGCGGCACGCCCCTGGCGCCCTTGGCGGCGCTGGATCGGCAGCAGCGGGTGATCTACGTCGGCACCTTCTGCAAGATCACCTTCCCGGCGTTGCGCCTCGGCTACCTGGTGTTACCGCCGGCCCTGGCCGAGGCCTTCGCCCAGCGCCGCGCCCTGGACATGCGCCACTCCGAGATCGGCACCCAGGCGGTGATGGCTGAATTTATCGCCGCCGGGCACTTCCAACGGCATATCCGGCGCATGCGCACGGCCGCCCGCGCGCGCCGCGACGCCCTGCTGCAGGCCTGGCCTGCAGTGATCCCCGGTTGTGCGCCGCTGCCGATGGTGGAGGCCGGCTTGCACCTGAGCGTGCGGGTCGACAGCCTGGCCCGTGAGCGCGAGTTGATCGCCGCGGCACGGGCGGCTGGTGTGGAGATGAACGGCCTGAGTGACTACTGGCTGGCAGACAGCCGCGAGCCGGAAGATGCCCGCGCCGGCCTGGTGCTGGGCTTTGCCGCGGTGCCCGAGTGGCAGATCGTCGAGGCCGTCGCCACACTGCGCCGCGCCTGGAAACTGTAGGGTGCGCTGCGCGCACCGGGCGTTTCGCGGTGGTTTTTTGGGTGGTGCGCACGGCGCACCCTACGGTCCGGCCGGAATAAGAAGGGATGGCCCTGGCCATCCCTTTGGGTACCGCTGAGGCGGGCTTACTCTTTGTTGCTGCTGTTGTAGATGTCGCGGTCCAGCTCGTTCTCGCTGCTGCCGACCAGGGTGGTGGTCATCAGGTCGCCCGCCACGTTGACCGTGGTGCGGGCCATGTCGAGGATGCGGTCGATACCGGCGATCAGCGCCACGCCTTCCAGCGGCAGGCCGACCGAGGTTAGCACCAGGCCGAGCATGATCAGGCCAGCGCCGGGCACGCCAGCGGTGCCGATCGAGGCCAGGGTGGCGGTGAGGATGATCATCAGGTACTGGCCGGCGGTGAGGTCAATACCGAACGCCTGGGCAATAAACAACGCCAGCACGCCCTGGTAGATCGCGGTGCCGTCCATGTTGATGGTTGCGCCCACCGGCAGCACAAAGCCAGCCACGCCTTCGGACACGCCCAGGTTTTTGCGCGCGCATTCGATCGACACCGGCAGGGTGCCCGAGCTGCTTGAGGTGCTGAAGGCCACAGCCAGCGCCGGGGCGATGCCCTGGAAGAAGCGCAGCGGGCTGAGCCGGGCAAACAGACCGAGCAGGCCGCCGTAGACCAGTAGCAGATGGGCGATGCTGGCCAGGTAGATGACGCCGATAACTCCGGCCAGCGGCAGCAGCACTTCAATACCGTGGGCCGCGACCACGCCTGCGATCAGCGCGAATACGCCGATTGGCGCGAAGCGCATCACCAGGTCGGTGAGCTTGTAGAACACCTCGGCCAGGCTGTTGAACAGCTTGACCGCCGGCGCGGCTTTTTCCCCGACCAGGTTCATGCTCACGCCCAGGGCAATGGCGAACACGATGATCTGCAGGATGTTGCCTTCGGCGAACGCAGCGACCGGGTTGGCCGGCACCAGGCCGACGAGGATCTGCACCAGCGACGGTGCCTGCTTGGCCTCGGTGGCGGCGCTGGCGACCATGTTCATGCCTTCGCCCGGAGTGAACAGGGCGCCGAACAGCAGGCCGATGCTCACGGCAAACGCGGTAGTGACCAGATAGATGGCGATGGTCTTGGCGCTGATACGGCCCAGCTTGGCGGTGTCCTGCATGCAGGTGATACCGGCCACCAAGGACACAAACACCAGGGGCACGATGAGCATTTTGATCGCGTTGAGAAACAGCGCGCCCAGCGGTGCCAGAAGTTGCGCCCCGTCCTTGAACAGCAGGCCGACCAGTACGCCGAGGGCGAGGCCGATAAGGATCTGCTGCCAGAGGGGCATGCCCCCTAGAAAGCGGCGGGAAGCGGTGGTGCTCTGACTCATGAATTTCACCTGGATTGTCGTTTTTGTGATGACCGCGGTGGCGGCCTTTTCGGGTGGTGCCCGGCAGGCGAGGGCACAAATAAATGCGCCGCTCTCAGAGAGGCGGCGCGGATAGTGCTCGGTGGATCAGTCCTGCAGCGGCACCAGACGTGGCGCGATCATATTTTCGGGGCGCAGGATATCGGCCAGCGTGGCTTCGTCAAGCAGTTGCTCCTCGCGCACCAGCTCCAGTACACCGCGGCCCGTGTCCAGGGCGATCTTGGCGATGCGCGTGGCGTTCTCGTAGCCGATGTAGGGGTTGAGCGCGGTGATCAGGCCGATGGAGTTTTCCATCAGGGCGCGGCAATGGGCTTCGTTGGCAGTGATGCCGTCGATGCACAGCTCGCGCAGCATATCCATGGCGCGGGTCAGCAGGCGGATCGAGTCGAAGATCTTGTAGGCGATCAGCGGCTCCATCACGTTCAACTGCAGCTGGCCACCTTCGGCCGCCATGGTCAGCGCCAGGTCGTTGCCGATCACCTCGAAGGCCACCTGGTTGACCGCTTCCGGGATCACCGGGTTGACCTTGCCGGGCATGATCGAGCTGCCCGGCTGGCGCGCCGGCAGGTTAATTTCGTTGATCCCGGTACGCGGGCCGCTGGAGAGCAGGCGCAGGTCGTTGCAGATCTTCGACAACTTGACCGCGGTGCGCTTGAGCATGCCGGAGAACAGCACGAAGGCGCCCATGTCGCTGGTGGCTTCGATCAGGTCGGCGGCCGGGGTCAGCGGGTGGCCGCTGATGATCGCCAGACGCTTGACCGCCAGGTATTGGTAAGCCGGGTCGGCGTTGATCCCGGTGCCAATCGCGGTGCCGCCCAGGTTGACCTCGGTGAGCAGGGTCGGGGCAAATTTCTTCAGGTGCTGCAGGTCTTCGCCCAGCGTCACGGCGAAGGCGCGAAATTCCTGACCCAGGGTCATGGGCACGGCGTCCTGCAGTTGGGTGCGGCCCATCTTCAGGACGTGGCCGAACGCCAGGCCCTTGGCCGCCAGCGACTGGATCAGCTTGTCCAGGGCGGTCAGCAGGCTTTCGTGGCCGAGCAGCAGGCCGAGGCGGATGGCGGTCGGGTAGGCGTCGTTGGTCGACTGCGCCATGTTCACGTCGTTGTTCGGGTGCAGGTGCTTGTAGTCACCTTTCTCGAAGCCCATGGCCTCCAGCGCGATATTGGCGATCACCTCGTTGGCGTTCATGTTGGTCGAAGTGCCGGCGCCGCCCTGGATCATGTCGACCACGAACTGCTCATGAAACTCGCCCTGGATGATGCGCGCACAGGCGGTGCTGATCGCCGTGTGCTTGGCCGCGCTCAGGTGGCCCAACTCGCGGTTGGCATCAGCCGAGGCCTGCTTGACCATCGCCAGGCCGATTACCAGTTTCGGGTAGTGCGACAGGGGCACGCCGGACAGGCGGAAGTTCTGCACGGCGCGCAGGGTCTGGATGCCGTAATAGGCATCAGCGGGGACTTCCAGGGTACCGAGCAGGTCTTTTTCGAGGCGAGTGGATGCAGCAGCGGACATGATGGCAAGGGCTCTTGGGAAATACGGCAAACGCCGCGATGCCCATAGAATATGGGGTCGGCGGGCTTTGCGGCCAATGCCGTTGCTTGCTGGGTCATGCACAATCGGCATAATGTTGGCGTGACGTCGCCTGTTGTTCGGGCGTACAGCGTCCTTGTGAGCGTAGTGGGGTGGGAGGGGGTTTAGCCGCGACCATCGCCGCTGAAGCACCCCCACAGTGCCTTGCCTCGATATCAGCGTTGCGGAGAAGAGATGAACCTGGAAACCAAATGGCTGGAAGACTTTGTCACCCTGGCCGCCACCCGCAGTTTTTCCCAGGCGGCGCAAAAGCGCTTCGTCACCCAGCCGGCCTTCAGCCGACGCATCCGCAGCTTGGAAAGCGCGCTGGGGCTGATCCTGGTCAACCGCACCCACACGCCGATCGAGCTGACCGAGTCGGGCCAGTTGTTTCTGGTGACCGCGCGCAGCCTGGTTGACCAGTTGGGTGAGGTGGTGCGCCACCTGCATAACCTCGAAGGCCAGCAGGGCGAGGTGCTGCAGATTGCCGCCGCGCATTCGCTGACCCTGGGCTTCTTCCCGGAGTGGATCGCCCGCCTGCGCCACGAAGGCCTGCCGCTGACCACCCGGCTGGTGGCGACCAACGTCGGTGAAGCGGTGCATGCCCTGCGCGACGGTGCCTGCGACCTGATGCTGGCCTATTACGACCCCGACGCCTCCCTGCAAATGGACCCCGAGCTGTTCCCCTCGCTGCACCTGGGGCGCACCGAAATGCTCCCGGTGTGTGCGGTGGATGAGAGCGGCCGGCCGATGTTCGAGCTGGAAGGCAGCCACAGCTTGCCCTTGCTGGCCTACAGCGCCGGGGCTTTTCTCGGCCGCTCGGTCAACCTGCTGTTGCGCCAGCGTGGGCTACGCTCAAGTACGGTGTATGAAACCGCCATGGCCGACAGCCTCAAGAGCATGGCGCTGCAGGGCATGGGTGTGGCCTGGGTGCCGCGCTTGTCGGTGACCGCCGAACTGGCCCGTGGCGAGCTGGCGATCTGTGGCGGTGAGCAGTGGCAGGTGCCGCTGGAAATCCGCCTGTACCGCTGCGCACTGGTGCGCAAGGCTTCCGTCAAGCAGCTCTGGAAAAAGCTGGAAAGTGGGGTTGGCAAGGCTTGAGGGCTGGCCCCTACCAAGGGTGAAGATACGGGAAGATGGTTGGGTGATATTATTTTGATATCACATTGGCGCGGCCTGGTCCTGCTCCAATACACACTGGAGAGTTGTCATCATGCCCCCCACCCCTGCTCACGGCTTGCGCCAATGGATCTGGCGAGCCTTCGTCCGCAGCGCCCTGATCCCCTTGGTGTTGGTGGAGGCTGGCCTGGTCGCCATCTACCTGCTGAGCAACAGTGCCATCCGCGATGCGCAGATCGATTACCTGCGCCAGACCGCACTCGCTGACTTGAAAGCTGCCGCGGCCCTGGAAACTCGCGTGGTCGACGAGCAGTTACTGGCGGTCAGCCGCCTGGCCGACGCTTATCGCAACCTCACCACGGGCGCCCTGCTGGGCGCGCAGCCTGAGCAGGCTGTCGAACTGGCGTTGACCGACTCCGGGGTGCGCCACAGCCCGCGCGATAACGGTGGCGCTGCTTCCTTCTACTCCAACACCACGCCAGCCGCACGCCAGGATCTGAGCAAAGTCGCGCGTCTGGCCAGCCTCGATCCGGTGATGAAGGAGCTCAAGGGCAGCAACCCGCTGATTGCCAGCCTCTACTTCAACAGCTGGGACAGCTACAACCATATCTACCCCTGGTTCCTGACCCCGGACCAGTACCCGCACGACATGGTCATCCCCGACTACAACTTCTATTACCTCGCGGATGCGACGCACAACCCCGAGCGCAAAGTGGTCTGGACCGACGTGTACCTGGACCCGGCAGGGCAGGGCTGGATGATGTCGGCCATCGCCCCGGTGTACCGCGAACAGTTTCTCGAAGGGGTGATCGGCGTCGACATCACCGTGGGCGGCATTCTTGCGCAGATCGGCCAGCTCGAAGTGCCTTGGGACGGCTACGCCATGCTGGTCAGCAGTACCCTGGATATCATGGCGCTGCCGGAGCCGGGCGAAGACGATTTCGGCCTGGACGAACTGACCTCGCATTCCTACGAGGAAGCGATCCGCCAGGAAACCTTCAAACCGGCCGACTTCAACCTCGCCAGGCGCAGCGAAACCCAGTCCCTGGCCAGCGCCATCGCCGCGGCCCCGCAGGGCGTGCATGCGCTGATGCTTGGCGATCGCCCGCATCTGGTGGCCTGGACCACCATCGCCCAAACCGGCTGGCACCTGCTGACCGTGGTGGACGAAGCCGCCGTGTTCAGCCAGACCGAAGCCCTGGCCAGCCGTTACCAGCAGATCGGCTACCTGCTGATCGCCGGGTTATTCGGTTTCTACCTGCTGTTTTTCGCCTTTATGTGGGTGCGTGCCCGCCAGTTGAGTCAGCATCTGCTCGGCCCCATCGATGGCATCTCCGCGATGATGCGGGAGATTGGCAACGGCCGCTGGCGCCCAGCGGCGGTCCACTCGGATATTCATGAACTGCACGTCATGGCAGACAAGACCGCCGATATGGGTGTGCAGCTGGAAACCAGCGAGGTGCAGCGTTCGGCCTCGCAGCAGCGCCTGGAACTGGTGCTGGAAAGTGCCACCGAGAGCCTGTGGGAACACCGCCTCGATACGGCGCAGATCCATCTGCGCGGGCGCCTGAGCAGCCGCTTTGGCCTGGCAAGCGAAACGCTGGATGAAAAAACCTTTCTCGCCCATGTTCACCCCGATGATGTGCCCGCCCTGCGGACTGCCGTGCAGCGTGTGCGCGACGGCCTCAGCGAGCGCTACGAGGTGGAGCTCCGCCTGCGTGATGCGAGCGCGACTTATCACTGGCTGCTGGGGCGTGGGCGCGTCCTCGAGCATGACCCGGACAACGGTCAGCCGGTTCTGCTGGCCGGTACCCTGGTCGACATCAATGCCCTCAAGTGCAGTGAGGCGGCGTTGCGCGATGCCAGCGAGCAGGCCCAGGCGGCGGATAAGGCCAAGGCGCGTTTTATCTCCAGCATGAGCCACGAGCTGCGTACCCCGCTCAATGCCATCCAGGGCTTCGCGCAGCTGATGCGCATGGAGCATCAAGGCGAGGGGCGCGACGGCGCACCGGAGTATGTCGAGGAAATCCTCAGCGCCAGCCGGCACCTCAATCATCTGGTCAGTGACATCCTCGACTGGTCGAGCATTCAGGCCGATTCCGCGCGGCTGGAGCTGCAATGGGTGGACGTTGGCGACATCCTGACCGAGTGCGCCGAATTGGTTCGCGTGGAGGTCGCCGAACGCGGCCTGAACCTGGTGCTGCATACGCCTGAACACCCCCTGCAGGTTCAGGCTGACCCGCGCCGCTTGCGCCAGGTGCTGCTCAATCTGCTGTCCAATGCCACCAAGTACAACAGCCCGGCCGGGCGCATCAGCCTCGGTTATCAGCGGGTGGCTGGCCAGGTGCGCTTGCTGGTCGAGGACACCGGCCTGGGTCTGAGCGAGGCTCAGCAGGAGAAACTCTTCGAGCCCTTCCAGCGCCTGGGTCGGGAAAACACCACCATTCAGGGCACGGGCATCGGCCTGGCGCTGTGCCGCGAGTTCGCCACGCAGATGCGCGGGCGCATGGGCCTGCGCAGCGAGCCCGGAGTGGGTAGCTGCTTCTGGATCGAGCTGCCGCTGGTGGGCAACGACAGCGTGGTTACGCAGGGTGCGCACACGCAGCCCCATGTGTTTTACGTTGAGGACAACCCGGCCAGCCAGTTTCTGGTGCGTCAGGCCCTTGAAGACATCGCGCGGGTCAGCCTCGCCAGCAACGGCAGTACTGCCCTCGAACGCGTGCTCGCCGAGCCCCCGGACCTGCTGCTGCTCGACCTCAACCTGCCAGGCCTGAGTGGTGGCGAGCTGTTGGCGCGCTTGCGGCAGAACCCGGCAACTCAGCACCTACCGGTGGTGGTGCTCAGCGCCGCAGCGGCAGACGACATCGCCCGGGCCATGGCGCTTAACTGTCAGGGCCTGTTGGGCAAACCTATTGATATCGACGAGCTGCGGCGCCTGGTCAGCGCACTGCTGCAGGAGGTAACCGGCCATGTTGTGTGAGTCCTTACGTTTTGCCAGTGTGGTGGTCATCGATGATGTGGCCGCCAACCTGCGTCTGCTCGAATCCAGCCTGCGTGCGCTGGGCCTGCGCCAGGTACGCGCCTTCAGCGACTCGGCGGCGGGCCTCGACTGGTTGCTGAACAATCCCTGGGATTTACTGCTGCTCGACCTGGACATGCCGGCCCCGGATGGTTTCGAGATTCTTCGGCAACTGGGGGGGCGCAAGCGCTGCTCATCGCCGGTCATCCTGGTCACTGCCCTGAGCGATGCCGAGAATCGCCGGCGCGGCCTGGAGCTGGGCGCCAACGATTACGTCAGCAAGCCCCTCGACCTGCCGGAGTTGCTCCTGCGGGTGTGCAACAACCTTGAGCTGAGCCAGGCCAGCAAGGCGCTGCAGCACGAGCGCGACAGCCTGGAGGAGAAAGTACGTGAGCGCACCCAGGCGCTCGACCAGAGCTTTCAGTCGGTGATTCGCAGCCTGGCCCGGGCGGCGGATTACAAGGACAACGAAACCGGCAACCACATCATGCGCATCGGCGAATCGGCCGCGCTGATCGGCCGTGCCCTGGGCCTGGAGCCCGAGTGGGTCGAGCTGTTGCGCCAGGCCGCGCCCATGCACGATGTTGGCAAGATCGGTATCCCCGATGCCATCCTGCTCAAGCCTGGGCGGCTGACGGATGAAGAGCGCACGCTGATGAGCCGGCATGCACGCATCGGCCACGACATCCTGCGCGACGAGCAGTATTCACCGTTGCTGGAGCTGGCCGCCGAAATCGCCCTGAACCACCATGAGAAATGGGATGGCAGCGGTTATCCACAGGGCCTGCGTGGTGAAGAGATTCCGCTCTCGGCGCGCATCGTGGCGCTCTGTGATGTCTACGATGCCTTACGCTCGAGCAGACCCTACAAGCCGGCCTGGACTGCCGAAAATGCCCAGGCCTATATCCTCGAGCAGGCCGGCCAGCATTTCGACCCGCAACTGGTCGCGATCATGCGCCTGCTGTTCGACGACCTCGAGGCCATGCAGCAGTGCCTGGCGGATGTGCAGCCGAGCGGTTAAAGCCCGTACTTCTTCACCTTGTCGAACAGCGTGGTCTTGGCCATGCCCAGGGCCAGGGCCGCTTGGCTGAGGTTGCCGGCGTTGCGGTCGATGGCGTCGGTAAGCAGGTTGCGCTCGAAGGCCTCCACCGCTTCGGCGAAGCTGGGGCTGCTGGCGTTGCCCAGATCGCTGTCTTTGAACGCGGGCAGGCCGAGGGCGAAGCGTTCGGCGACATTACGCAGCTCGCGTACATTGCCGGGCCAGTCATACGCCATCAGGCGGGTCAGGGTCCGGCGGTCGAGGGTTGGCGCCGGGCGGTCGAAGCGCAGGGCGGCCAGTTGCAGGAAGTGCTCGAACAGCAGGGCGATGTCTTCGCGTCGTTCGCGCAGCGGGGGCAGGGCCAGGGTGACCACATTGAGGCGGTAGTACAGGTCGCTGCGAAATTGCCCGGCCTTGCCTTGCTGCTCCAGATCGGATTTGGTGGCGGCGATGATCCGGCAGTCCACCGCTACGCTCTGGTTCGAGCCGAGGCGTTCCAGGCTGTGCTCTTGCAGCACGCGCAGCAGTTTGATCTGCAGGTTGAGCGGCATGCTCTCGACCTCGTCGAGAAACAGGGTGCCGCCGTTGGCGTGTTCGATCTTGCCGATGCGCCGTTTGCCGGCCCCGGTGAAGGCATGGGCCTCGTGGCCGAAGATTTCGCTCTCGAACAGGTTTTCCGGCAGGCCGCCGCAGTTGAGTGCAACGAAGGGTTTGGCCTGGCGGCGGCTGAAGTCGTGCAGGCAGCGTGCGACCATTTCCTTGCCGGTGCCGGTTTCACCTTCGATCAGCACGTTGGCTGAGGTATCACCGACATTGGCGATGAGTTCGCGCAGTTTGTGCATGGCGGGCGAGCGGCCTATCAGGCGTTGCTCCAAGGTTTGGCGGCCGGCCAGTTGGCGGCGCAGGGCGGTTACTTCGCGGGCCAGGCTGCGCTGCTCCAGGGCGCGGCGCACGGCGTCGACCAGGCGCTCGGGGGAGAAGGGTTTTTCCATGAAGTCGTAGGCGCCGTCGCGCATGGCATTGACCGCCATGCTGATGTCGCCGTGGCCGGTGATCAGTACCACGGGCAGGCCGGCGTCACGCTGTTTCAGGCGGGCGAGCAGCTCCAGGCCATCGATGCCGGGTAGGCGGATATCGCTGACGACGATACCGGCGAAGTTCGCGTCGATGCGTTGCAGGGCTTCTTCGGCGCTGCCGACGCCGATGCTGTGGATATCTTCCAGAGCCAGGGCTTGCTGGCAACCGAGCAGGACCAGGGGGTCGTCTTCGACGATCAGAACGCTCAGCGGTTCATGCATGGGGGCTGCTCTCCGGGCGGATGACGGTTTTCGGCAGGTTGAGCTCAAAGGCTGTGCCGCCCTCAGGTGGGTGGTGCACGGTCAGGCTGCCGGAGGCGGCGGCGGCGAGGCTGGCGGACAGCGTCAGGCCCAGCCCCAGGCCTTTTTCGCCGGGTTTGGTGGTGAAGAATGGCTCGAATAGGTGCTCACGCACCGGCGCGGGGATGCCAGGACCGTTGTCGCGCACGCAGAGCAGGTAGCGGCTGTCGTCGTCGCGGCCGCTGAGCCAGAGCTGGCGTTCGGGTTGTGCGCTCATGGCATCCAGGGCGTTGGCGATCAGGTTGACCAGGATCTGCTCCAGGCGCGTTTGCTCAATGGCCAGGCGCACGTCTGCCGGCCCTTGGGGGTAGTCGCGGTGCAGGGTGAGGGTGTTGAAGCCCGGGTGGCCCTGGACCAGCAGCAGGGCGGCGTCCACCGCTTGTTCCAGGCTGGCTTCGCCCTGGTCGCCGCCGCGGCGGGCAAAGGCGCGCAGGCTGGCAGTGATTCTGCCCATGCGGTCGACCAGTTCGCCGATGGTGTGCAGGTTGCTGCTGGCCACATCCAGGGCGCCGCGTGCGAGGAAGCGCACGGTGTTGCCCGACAGGGTGCGCAGCGCAGCCAGGGGCTGGTTGAGTTCGTGGGCGATGCTGGTCGACATTTGCCCGATCACCGCCAGTTTGCCGGCTTGCACCAGTTCGTCCTGGGCCTGGCGCAGGGTGGTTTCGGCCTGTTGGCGCTCGCGGACTTCGGCTTGCAGGCGCTGGTTGCTGGCCTGCAGGTCGGCGGTGCGCTCAGCGATGCGTTGTTCCAGTTCGTTGTTGGCTTTTTCCAGCGCTTCGCGAGCCGCCAGGCGGGTGGCAATGACTTTGCGCCGTTGGTTGAGTGCCAGGCTGAGGACGATCAGTAGGGTGCAGGCGCCGGCGGCCAGCAGTGCGTGGCTGAATGTGGCGCGCTGTTGGTCGTGCAGCGGGGTGAGCAGGGTCAGGTGCCAGGGGGTGTCGTCGAGCGGGCGGGTTTGCTCCAGATAGGTGCTCGGCCCGCTCAGGGGCTGAGCCTGGGGGTTGGCGGCAAAGCTGACCTGCTCCAGGCCGTTGCCCAGGGAGCGGCGGCTCAGTGGTTGCAATTCTTCCAGCGCCCACCAGTGGTACTGCAGGCTGCGCGCCAGGCGCTCGCGGGTGTTCGGCCCCAGGGGGTGGATGGCCTTGAGCAGCCGGCTGGGGTTGCTGGACAGGATGATGATGCCGTTTTCGTCACTGACGTAGGCCTCCAGGCGGGCGCGTTGCCAGCGTTGTTCGAGGCTGTCCAGGCGCACTTTGACCACCGCTACGCCGATGATCTGCTCGCCGCTCCTCAGGCCGTGGGCCAGGTAATAGCCGGGCTCGCCGGTGGTGCTGCCGATGCCGTAGAAGCGCCCCGGTTTACCCTGCACGGCATCTTGAAAGTAGGCGCGAAACGACAGGTCCTCACCGAGGTAGCTGCTCGCCTGGCGCCAGTTGCTGGTGGCCAGCACCCGGCCGCTGCGGTCGAGCACGTAGATCGCCAGGCTGCCGCTGCGCTGGTTGAGGCCCTCGAGGAAGTCGTTGACCAACTGGCGACGATAGGGGGTAGGGGTTTGCAGCAGGCGCGTGACGTTGTAATCCAGCTCCAGCAGGCTGGGCAGGTAGGTGTATTTGGTGATCTCGCTTTCTACCGCGCGGGCGTTCAGCTCAAGCTGGCGTTCGCCGTTCTCGGCCAGGTCTCGGATGCCGCTGCGTTCGCTGAGGTAATAGCCGGCATAACCGCAGCCAAGCACCAGCAGGAGCAGCAAGAGGATCAGCAGGAGCAGGCGAGCAAGGCGTGGCTTCACGGTCAGGGCTGGCGGCAGGTGGCGTAGGCGTATGACGGGGCATTGCATCACAGTCATCCGTGGCTGGGTAGCTGCCGGGGATCTGTGGGAGGGGCTTGAGCCGCGACAAGCGCCTCCCACAGTTCTGATCAGTGCTGGAGGATCTTGGCGAGGAACTGCTGGGCGCGCTCGGAGCGCTGGCTGACATCGCCAAAGAACGCTTGCTTGGGACAGTCCTCGACGATTTGTCCGGCGTCCATGAAGATCACCCGGTCGGCCACCTTGCGGGCAAAGCCCATTTCGTGGGTGACGCACATCATGGTCATGCCCTCCTGGGCCAACTGCACCATGACGTCGAGCACTTCGTTGACCATTTCCGGGTCAAGCGCCGAGGTCGGTTCGTCAAACAGCATCACCACCGGGTCCATGGCCAGCGCGCGGGCAATCGCCACGCGCTGCTGCTGGCCACCGGAGAGTTGGCCGGGGTGTTTGTTGGCGTGGGCCTGCAGGCCGACACGGTCGAGCAGTTTGAGGCCCTTTTCGATGGCTTCATCCTTGCTGCGGCCCAGCACTTTGACCTGTGCGATGGTCAGGTTTTCGGTGATCGACAGGTGCGGGAACAGCTCGAAGTGCTGGAACACCATGCCAACCCGCGAGCGCAGTTTCGGCAGGTTGGTCCTGGGATCGGCGATGGAGGTGTTATCGACCACGATGTCGCCCTGCTGGAACGGCTCCAGGGCGTTGACGCACTTGATCAGGGTGGACTTGCCGGAGCCGGACGGGCCGCACACCACCACCACTTCACCTTTCTTCACTTCGGTGCTGCAGTCGGTCAGTACCTGGAAGCTTCCGTACCACTTGTTGACGTTTTTGATGGAAATCATAGGGCTAACCTTTTTTGCAGAAGTTTCACCACTTGCGCAGCGGCGAAGCTGATCGTGAAGTAGACGAGGCCGGCGAAGATCAGGAACTCGTGGGGCTGACCGATGATGTCGCCGCGCGAGCGGGCGGCGTTGAGGAAGTCCATCAGGCCCACGGTGTACACCAGCGAGGTGTCTTGAAACAGGATGATGCTTTGCTGCAGCAGCAGCGGGGTCATCTTACGGAACGCCTGCGGCAGGATGATCAGGCGCATGGTCTGCCCGTAGTTCATCCCCAGCGCCTGGGCGGCGCCCATCTGGCCTCGGGGAATGGCCTGGATGCCGGCGCGCACGATCTCGCAAAAGTACGCCGCCTCGAACATCACAAAGGCCACCAGGCAGGAGGCAAAGGCGCCTACCGGGGTGTCTTCGCCGGTGATCCAGCGCAGGATGAACGGCACCGCAAAGTAGAACCAGGTGATCACCAGCAGCAGCGGGATCGAGCGGAAGTAGTTGACGTAGGTGGCGGCGATAGTGGCCAGCAGGCGGTTGTGCGACAGACGCATCAAGGCCAGCAGGGTGCCCAGTACCACGCCACCGAGCACGCCCATGACCATCAGTTGCAGGGTCATCAGCAGGCCGTCCCACAGCCCTGGCAGGGCCGGCACGATTGCACTGAAATCCATCATTTACCCCCCACGGCAATCAGCCCCGGCACGGCGACTTTCTTCTCGACCGCGCGCATCAGCAGCATCAAGCCCATGTTCAGCGTGAAGTAGATCAGCGTGGCCAGGGTAAAGGCCTCAAACAGGTTGGCGCTGAATTCGGCGGTTTGCTTGGTTTGCGCCAGCAGCTCCATCAGGCCGATCAACGAGGCCACCGAGGAGTTTTTGAAGATGTTGAGAAACTCGCTGGTCAAGGGCGGAATGATGATCCGGTAGGCCTGGGGCAGCAGTACATTGCTGTAGATCTGCGGCAGTCTGAAACCCATGGCATAGGCGGCAGCAGTCTGCCCTGCAGGCAGCGCCTGGATGCCGGTACGCACTTGTTCGCACACCCGGGCGGCGGTGAACAGGCCCAGGCACACGACCACACTCAGGTAGGCCGAGGTGGCGGGGTTGAGGTCTTGCTTGAACCAGATTTGCAGCGGCTCGGGCAGCAGGTCAGGCACCAGGAAGTACCAGAGAAACAGCTGCACCAGCAGCGGTACATTGCGGAAAATCTCTACGTAGGCTGTGGCCGCGCCGGCGATCCAGCGGTTCGGCACGGTACGCATGACACCGAGCAGCGAGCCCAGTGCCAAGGCGATGATCCAGCCAACGATGGGGATGGCGATGGTCCAGCCCAGGCCGGTGATAAACCAGTCCAGGTAGATTTCACTGCCAATACCGGTGGGCTTGAAGAAGATGGCCCAGTCCCAGTTGTAATTCATACGGGTTGCCCCTCGGGTGGTGCGAATAGGCCGTGGGTTGGAGGGGGCCGGGCACGCGTGTGCCTGCCCCGTCCGCGGGTCCATTCAGGTTGAAAGAGGAAGCGGCGCACGGCCGCTTCCGGTTCCCCGTCTGGCGCTGCTCTTGTGAAGCGGCGCCAGGTGTACCGTCAGATCTGCTCGGCAGATTTGTCGGTGGGGTTGGCGATCAGCTTTTTCAGCTCATCGCTCATGGGGAAGTTCAGGTTGAGGTTTTTCGGCGGGATCGGTTGCATGAACCACTTGTCGTAGATGGCGTTGATCTCGCCCGAGGCGAAGGTGGAGCTGATGGCCTGGTCGACCACTTGTTTAAAGCCTTCGTCCCCCTTGCGCATCATGCAGCCGTAGATCTCGAAGGATTGCGGCGTGCCCACCACAGTCCATTCAGCCGGCTGCTTGGCTTTGGCCATTTCACCGTAGAGCAGGGCGTCGTCCATCATGAAGGCCAGGGCGCGGCCGGATTCGAGCATCAGGAAGGACTCGCCGTGGTCCTTGGCCGAGATGATGTTCATGCCCATCTGTTTGTCGGCGTTCATGATTTTCAGCAGGCGCTCGGAGGTGGTGCCGGCGGTGGTCACCACGTTCTTGCCCTTGAGGTCAGCGAAGTCGCTGACGCCGGAGGTCTTCTTGGCCAGCAGGCGGGTGCCGACTTCAAAGATGCCGACGGAGAAATCTACTTGGCGCTGACGCTCGATGTT
Organism: Gammaproteobacteria bacterium; assembly: GCA_018826895.1. Taxonomy (GTDB): domain Bacteria; phylum Pseudomonadota; class Gammaproteobacteria; order Pseudomonadales; family Pseudomonadaceae; genus Aquipseudomonas. Next base: position 684 of record JAHJYA010000114.1, on the reverse strand, counting down.
GTTGGTGGTGGAGCCGCACTCCAGGTCAACGGTACCGTTCTGTACCAGCGGGATGCGGGTCTGCGAGGTCACCAGGTTGTAGCGCACCTTGAGGTCCGGCATGCCCAGCTCTTGCTTGATCGCCTCAACCACTTTCAGTTGCAGATCGTGGGAGTAGCCCACCGGCTGCTGCGGGTTGTCGCCGAAATAGGAGAAGGGGATGGAGGCGTCGCGGTGGCCCAGGGTGATGGTGCCGGAGTCTTTGATTTTTTTCAGGGTGCCGGTCAGCTCGGCGGCGAAGGCCGGGCTGCAGATCAGCGCGGCGGCAATGGCGGTGCTCAGTATGCGGGGGATAAAACGCATGAATCGGTTCCTCGATGTTGTTCTTATTTGGGCGGCAGGAGCCTGTCGGGCTTGACCGTTCGTCGCGAGGGGAAGCATGGGTTGAGCCAGTTTTGTTGGTCTTTCGAGGCGAATAGCGAGCTATTTAACGAGAAAGAGCAGCAAAAATGGCCAAGTCCGGCTTTTCCGCAGTAGAACAGCGTCAAGTTCGACAGGCTCCTAGGCCGCTGGCCTGGAAGAGCTATCGCATTCCTGCCGTGACAGGGAGCAGGATGCATGCCAGGCCATCGAGGTTTTGCTTGTCTGTTTAACCCATTGAAATTATTAAAATAATTTTAGTATTGAAATAACCAAAGACGCCCG